>NZ_WTYR01000001.1:1258333-1887500 GCF_009827575.1 Alteriqipengyuania halimionae
GGCGGGTTGCGGACCTCGCGGGCCAGAATGTTGCCATCCTCGTCGATCAGGCCGAGCGACCGCGCATCGCGGATCAGGGTCGGGTCGTAGAAACTCTTGAGCATCGCGATCAGGCCGTAGAACTGCGCGTTGATATTGATGTTGAGCTCGATCGGCACGCCTTCGAGGCTCTTGGTGATCAGATTGCGTTCGGCGCCTTCGCCCTGGCGGACGCCTTCGGTCTGCACGCGCGTGACGATTTCGCCGGTCAATTCGCCATCCATCGTGATCCGCATCTTCGAATAATCGAGCGATCGCAGTATATTGAAGGCGAGGTTCGCCATCGTCGACAGATCTTCGTAGGTCAATTCGCCGACATAGGAGAGATTGCCGCCCGGCGGCCGCGAGGTGAGCCGCCCGTCGACGATCCGACCGCCGTCCTTGTCGAAGACCAGTGGCATCGCCCCGTCGAAGGTGCCGGTAGCGCTGATATTGGCGAGATCGAACTGTTCGACGAATTGCGCCGCCTCGAGCCCCGTAACGATCAGCGTGAAATTGCGCACCGTGCCTTCACCGAAGCTCACACGCGTTGGCATCAGCTCGAGCGATCCGCCCATGAACGGCCAGCGCCCCTCCTCGATATCGATCTCGAAGCCCTCGCGCAGTGCCAGCGTGACCTGCCCGTCGCGCACCTCGATCCCCGGATTGATCGAGCGGACCTGGAATGTCTGTCCCGGCGCGGTTTCGAAGCCGAGCAAATCGGTGAAGACGAGCGAGCCCGACGCGCCCTCGACCGGGCCGAAGGGGGCCGCGAAATCGAGATCGGCGGTGGAATATTCGCCGCCGCTGGTAAGCCCGCCCTCACCCCAGAGGACCCAGCCATCGCCGTCGATCCGGCCATCCACCAGGCTGATCACGCCCTTGGCGAGATAGGTGATGTCCTGCGGCTGCAGCTCGCCGTCGAACAGCAAGCCGTCGGTGTCGAGATCGGCGCGGCCCGAGGCAGTGGTAAGATCGTGCACGACATCGAGCGCGGCGACCACGCGCTGCGTATCTCGATCGCGCAGATTCGCTTCGGCGAGGATCGTGCTGTTCTCGAGCGTCAGCTGGCCTTCGGTCGCGTCGAGCGGGTAGAAGCGCTCCGGATCGTTGCGATCGGAGAGCAGGAAGGTGGCATCGGAGAGTATCAACCGGCCACCTGCATAGCGCCAGTTTCCGCGCGCATTGGCGATGTCGAGCGGAACCGCGACAAGTTTGGCCTCCGTATCGGCAAAGGTTCCGGCGATCTCTTCTCCGCCCAGCTGCGCATCGACATCCGAGAGCACGAAATCCGCGCCGCTGCCTTGCTCGCCGAGATGCACGGCCAGACTGCTTGCGCGCACCACACCGGGCCATGCCAGACCGACCGGGCCCGATTCGATCGCAATCGGCGTGCCGCCGAGCCGCCCGCTCAATGCCAGCGAGGGCGCACCCGCAACGATTCGCAACGGCCCGCCACCGCCACCTCGGACGATCGATCCGCTGCTCGGTGGGCACAGCGTCAGCTCGCGTCCGTCGAGCGCCAGATTGGCGTATTCGAGACTATCGAACCGGAACGGCGTGCACCGGGAAAACGCGCTGAAGGCACCATCCGGCGAGACCACGGCGTCGATCGGGAACGCGAGATTTTCCGCCCGTCCGCCGGGCAGCGGCCCGCTCAAGCGTACATCGCCGCGCGCGACGAGACGGCCCGACGCCGCTTGCTCGATCCTCAAATCGGGCAAGGCAAGGCTGGCGCCGCGCGCTTCGTAAGGCGCCATCTCGATGCGATATGTCGCCGCCCCGCGCCCGGTGGTTTCCAACGTACCGGCGATGCGCGGCATATCGGGACCGCCAGTGCGGAACGAGCCGGCGATCCCTCCACCATCGGCCCAGCGCAATCGGTCCGCTTCGGCCAGCAGCGCGCCGCTGCGATTGCGCCAGCGCGCCTGCGGCACAATCACGCGGATGCCGCCATCGGCACGCCTGACGGTGAACGCCCCGGCAAGACTGCTTCCCTGTGCCTGACGCTGCAGGGCCGCGCGCAGTTTGGCCGCCAGCGGCGCGATCGGCGTTTCGCTGGCACCGCTCCCGAAGCCCGCCAGCGCCCGATCGAGCGCGGCGCCTGGGCGCAGATTGCTGCCGTCGAATTCGCCGCTCCATTCCATTCGCGCATAATCGTCGCGCAGGCGAAGGACGCCTTCGCTCGCGAGCCGGCCGACCTCTGCCTGCGGCGTATCGAGGCCGACCAGCGCGAGGTCGTAATCAGCGGTTGCTGCACTGCGGTCGAGGGTGAAGGTGATATCGCCCTCGATCCCCTGGGCTGCGTAATCGGCGTAGCGCCCCTCGCCGCCGGTCAGCGAGACCGTGCCTTCTGCCGCATCGAACGTGGCGGGAAACTGCGCGTCGAGTTCGGCGTCGAGCGAGGCCAGCGCGACATCGCGATCCGCGCACTCGAGCGCGCGCAGGCGCAGCGGTCCGTCGAGATGCGGGGCGCTGTCGGAGGTCGTAACCTTGCCGAAGAAGCTTGCGCGATCGGCCAAGCATCCCTCGAACCGAAGGTCCGGCACCAGCGCCGCGACTTGCCCTTCGAACCCGTCGCTCGGATTGCCGCTGCCGTCGAGCGCCAGCCCCAGCACACCGTAGGGCGAGGCGACCCGCGCGCGACCGTCCACGATGCGGACGTCGAGATCGGGCAGCGACGGAGGCGCATCGGGTGCGCTCTCCTTGAACAGGATCGGATCGAGCGTGCCAAAGCTCAGCCCGGCATCGGTGAACCGCCCGAAAATGCGCGGCTTTTCCAGCGTGACCGAGCGCACGCTCGGCCCGGCGAAGCTCCAGCCAAGCTGCACCTCGACGCGTTCGACCGTAGCATCGGGGCGTTCGGGATCGCCGATCACGACATTGCGCAAAACCTGCCGCTGCCCGCCGATCCGCTCGATCTCGTAGGTCGCCGGGATGCCCTGCTTTTCGAGCTCTCCGGCGATCAGATCGTCGGCAATCTCGACACGTTGCGACCAGGCGAAGCCGATCACCACGAACACGACAATTGCGATCCAGGGGAACACGCGACGCCAGAAACCGCCCCGCCGTGCCGATGGCGATGGTTTGACGTCTTTCGCTTCTGTCTGCCCCTCGGCCATCGCCATCCCCTTGCGCCCGGACCCGTGCAAAGGCAATGCTGATCCGGCGATCGATGCGGCAGGGGGCGCGGGATGCGGGATGGGTGAAAACGACGCAACACCGGGCTCTTCAGGGCGGAGCGGCCATCGCGCGCGATTGCGGCAAAAGCTGTTCGAGGGCGGGGCCGAAGCGCTCGCCGATTACGAAGTGCTCGAATACCTGCTTGCCACCGCGCGGCCGCGGATCGATACCAAGCCGATCGCCAAATCGCTGATCGCACGCTTCGGCAGCCTTGCCGCCGTGCTCAACGCCGATGCCTCGGCGCTCGCCGATCATCCACAGATGGGCGAGACGAGCGCCGCCGCGCTGAAAATCGTCGCGCTCGCAGCCCGTCGCATGGCGCGCGCGCAGATTGCGGAAAAGCCGGTGCTTGGCAGCTGGCAGGCGCTGATCGATTACCTCCATATCGACATGGCGCACCTCACCCACGAGCGGGTCCGGGTGCTCCACCTCGATGCGCGCAATCGCCTGATCCTCGACCAGCACGTGTCGGACGGATCGGTGGACGAGGCCGCGATCCATCCGCGCGAAGTGATCAAGCGCGCGCTCGAACTGGGCGCGACCGCGTTGATCCTCGTGCACAACCACCCCTCGGGCAGCCCCGAGCCAAGCCGCGCCGACATCGAGATCACCCGCCGCATCGCCGAAGCCGGAAGGCTATTGGGCGTGACCGTGCACGATCACGTCATCGTCGGTCGCGAGGGGCACGCATCCTTGCGCGCGAAGGGGCTGATCTAGCCCCTTCGGTTGCTCGGTCTATTCAGGCTGTTCGATGCCGTAGAGCGCGTATTGACGCACCACCTGCGGGGCCAGCCGCTTGGCATAGGCGATTTCTTCGCGCCCTTCCTTCTTCCGCCCCTGTTCGGACAGGATAACGCCCTTGAGATAGCGCGACGCCGCCATGTTCGGCTCCTTGCTCAACGCGGCATCGATATCCTTCAATGCCTTGTCGAATTCACCAAGCCGGTAATAGGCCATCGCCCGGCTATCGAGCACGCTGGCGTCGTAGCTCGACGTCTGCACCGCCTCGGAGCAGACCGCTTCGGCCTCGTCCAGCTTGTAGCGCCAGGTGCCCATGTGCCAGCACTTCGCGTTGAGCAGCTGGGCGTCGCCCGGGCGCTCGGTCAGGATCTGCTCGATCATCGCGAATCCATCATCGGCGCGACCCGCACTTCCTTCGAGCTCGGCGCGAAGCTGGGCTTGCGCGACCCGATCGTCGCCCCCGAGGTCGAATTCCTCAAGCAGGGCAAGCGCGCCCTCGACATCGCCGTTCTTCGCCTGGATATCGGCCAGCTGGGCGGCCATCGCGAAATCGCCCTGGAGATCGTAGGCGTATAGCGCGTCGTCGAGCGCACGCTCCCACTCACCGGCATTGGCATAGGTCTGGGCGCGAACCGCATAGAGCTCGGCACTGGGCTTTTCGTCGATCGCACGGGTAAGATCGCGCGCCGCCGCTTCGTAATCGTAGGTATAGGTACCGATCATGCCGGCCCGCAGGCTCAGCCGATCGGCATCGTCCGGATCGAGCGCGACATACTGATCGAGCGCATCCTCGATCCCTTCCATCCGCTTGGCGACCTCCTCAGGCGAATATTCCCAATACCGGGTGACGCCTTCATTGGCGCGGACCTTGTAGTCGCCGCTTTTAAGCTTGTTCGCCGCACGGCGATTGACCGCAAACTCGTCGGCCGGGATTTCGACCGGTATTTCCGCTTTGTCCGATCGCACCCGCAGCATGTTGCCATCGAGCGTGGCGGTCCGCGTGATCCGCGATCCGCCCACCATCTGCGCATCGGCATCGGTCCCGCGAAGGACGTAATCGGCATTGCCTTCGGGTAGGCGAATCTCGACCTGTTCGGTCAGCCGCAGCGGCCCACCGACCTGATAGGGAATGTCGCGCCATTCGCGGCGCGCGCGATCGGGCGAGAACGTCATCCCGTTGCTGGATGTGTACGGCGTCAGCGTCGCGCTGTTGCGATCGATATCCCACCAGGTCGAAGTCAGGCCCTTGGCGATGACCCGGGCGATGCCGGTGTCCTCGTCATATTCGATATCGGCCTGGAAGACGATGTTGTCGCCCACGATATCGCTGGCATATTGCGACGCGAACGCGGTGATTTCATCTTCTTCGGTGGTATCGTCGATGTTCTGGAATCGCGCTGCCATCGCGCCCTGCACCTTCACATCGATATCGAACAGTGCGGGGTAATCGAACCCGGCCGATTGATCGATCGAAACCCGGGTCGCACGATCGGGCGTATCCTGCCAGCGCTGATCCATCCGGACCAGCTCGGCCCCGCCTTCGCGCAACGGCAACGCGTAGAAGAAGCGCGGGACTTCGCCGATCGTCGAGAGGCGAATCCCGGCATTGGTCCCATCGAGCCAGTAATCTTCCCCATCGATCGTGGCGTGCACGATCATGTGATCGAAATCGCCCGGCATGGGCAGCATTTCGCGTACCCAGTCGCCCGCCTGGCTGCGCACCAGCACGGCTTCGCTCTTGATGCCCATTTCGCGCAGCATGGCGAGGAGCAGCATCGATTTCGCCTTGCAGTCGCCGTAGCGCAGCTCCCAGGTCTGTTCGGGCTGTTGCGGCAGGTAATTTCCGCCATCGAGCCCGTTCAACAGGTAGGCGATACGGTCCTGCACGACCTGCAGCGCTAAGGCGGCGCGTTCGAGCGGAACGTCGGTCTGTGCTTCGATCGAGGCGACTTCGCGCGCGACATCGCCGCCCGGCGTGATCGAACCTTCGGTGCTGAAATGCGGCGCCATCTTGGCCGAGACTTCTTCCCAGCTGCGATAGGTCCCCACTTGCAGCAGAGAGGCTTGCTGGTACCGCGCCGGTGCGTCGCCCGGCATTTCATCGAGTTCGTCGACCGGGAATTCGATCGCCAGCCTGCGATAGCCATCGACCGTCTCGGGCTCGGCCAGCGCGACATCGCGCGTGACCTGATAGCGCATGGCGGTGCCTTCGGGCCAGGTCACCACCATGCGACCGAACCCGAGTTCGGCGGGTTCGGCGAACACACCCTGGAGAACCTGCATCTCGCCATTGAGCGCCTGGTCGCGCGTCGTCGTCGAGCGGCGCATCCGCAATACGTCACCCACCCGCAGGCCGGGGATCGCCATCGTCGCCGTCAGCATCCCGTCGAGCGAGCGGCTTTCGAGTTGCTGCTCGCGCCGCAGGACGTCGAAATCGCCTCCGTTCGCAAGCAGGTCGATAACCTCGCCATCGCGCACGATCTCGAGATTGTGGACGAACAGATCGCCCTTGTCGGGAAGCCACGGCACCTGGACCGTACCCAGCTGGGTCAGCGCCTGCGGCGTCTCGATCTTGTAGGCGATATCGAGATAATCGTGGACGACACCGTCTTCCATTCGCACCTGGCGATCGAACAGCACGAGCATCTCGTCCTTGGCCAGCGCGGCATCGAAATCCACCGGCTCCACCCAGGCTGGCGCAGCCTCGTAAATCACCTCTTCACCGGCGTAGGCAGGGCTGGCGCAAACGGCCACGACGGCGGTGGCGCAAAGCAGTTCGTGCAATTTCACTTGGTATCGACCTCTAATCTTTATGTCGTGCATGATGCACGGCCCACCGGCGCATGGCAAACACCGAATTCATCTTCGCCATACGGGAGGGGACGCGCTGGCGACTTGCCATTTGGCCGGGCTCTCCATAGTCGCGCGCCTAACTCGAATCCCCAACCGGAGTTGCCGATGGTCCCCCGTTACGCCCGCCCCGACATGACCGCGATCTGGGAACCGGAGGCGAAATACCGCATCTGGTTCGAGATCGAGGCCCACGCCACCACCAAGCTCGCCGAACTCGGCGTGGTCCCCGAAAGCGCGGCCAAGGCGCTGTGGGACTGGTGGGCCACCAATCCCAAGATCGATGTCGATGCGATCGACGCGATCGAGCAGGTCACTAAGCACGACGTCATCGCCTTCCTCACCTGGGTGGCGGAGAATGTCGGAGACGAAGCGCGCTTCATGCATCAGGGCATGACCAGCTCCGACGTGCTCGACACCACGCTGGCGGTGCAGCTGATGCGGTCGGCCGATCTGTTGATCGAGGACATGGATGCGCTGCTCGAAGCGATCAAGCGCCGTGCCGAGGAACACAAGTACACCCCCACGATCGGCCGCAGCCACGGCATCCACGCAGAGCCGGTGACCTTCGGCCTCAAGCTCGCTCAGGCCTATGCCGAAATGCTGCGCAATCGCGAGCGCCTGTGGGATGCCCGTGCCGAGATCGCGACCTGCGCGATTTCGGGGGCGGTCGGCACCTTCGCGAATGTCGATCCGCAAGTCGAAGCGCATGTTGCCGCCGAAATGGGGCTGGTGCCCGAGCCGGTCTCGACCCAGGTGATCCCGCGCGATCGGCATGCGATGTTCTTCGCCACGCTGGCAGTGGTCGCCGGATCGATCGAGCGGATCGCGGTCGAAGTGCGCCATCTGCAGCGCACCGAAGTGCTCGAAGCGGAGGAGTATTTCTCCCCCGGACAGAAGGGTTCGTCGGCGATGCCGCACAAGCGCAACCCGATCCTGACCGAGAACCTCACCGGCCAGGCGCGCATGATCCGTGCCTATGCCTTGCCCGCACTCGAAAACGTGGCGCTGTGGCACGAGCGCGATATCTCGCACTCCTCGGTCGAGCGGTTCATCGGTCCCGATGCCTGCATCACGCTCGATTTCGCGCTCGCCCGGCTCACCGGTGTGATCGACAAGCTGCTCGTCTATCCCGAGCGCATGCAGGCCAATCTCGACCGGATGGGAGGCCTCGTTCATTCGCAGCGCGTGCTGCTCGCCCTCACCCAGAACGGCGTCAGCCGCGAGGATGCCTACCGCCTCGTCCAGCGCAACGCGATGAAGGTATGGGAATCGGACGGGAGGCTCTCGCTGCTCGACCTGCTCAAGGCCGATGACGAAGTCACGGCGGCGCTCAGCGACGAAAAGCTCGAGGAACGGTTCGACCTCGATTACCACTTCAAGCATGTCGACACGATTTTCGACCGCGTCTTCGCCGACACGGACGACAGCGACGATTGACCGCCCTATCGCAATGATGCGGTAGCGGTTAAGCTGGCCCGAAACGACGGAGAGCAATGCGATGCAAGTGGTAAAACTGGTTCTCTGGGCGCTCCTGCTGGTGCTGCTGGTCGCCTTTTCGGTTGCCAACTGGACGACGACGATGGCGGGCGACCAGATCAGCGTGACGATCTGGGACGGGATCGTGTGGGATACGCGTCTGCCTGCGGTGGTGGTGATCGCCTTCGCGCTCGGCCTGATCCCGATGTGGCTGATCCATCGCGGCGAGAAATGGCGCCTCAAGCGGCGGATCAATGCGCTCGAAAGCGCGCAGCGTGCCAATTCGCTCAACTACGCGCGCGAGCACACCGAGACGATCCGGGATCGCGACGGCGACGGAATCCCCGATTCGGTCGATCCCCAGCCCGACACCCACGCCGATACCGGCGAACACACCCCGCCTTCCCCTCCGAGGACCGAACCGATCTGATGAACCACAATCCCGTCTTCCTCGCGCTCGACATGCCGCAGCTCGATGCGGCCACCGCCCTGGCCAAGAAGGTCAAGGGACATGTCGGCGGCTTCAAGCTGGGGCTCGAATTCTTCTGCGCGCACGGCCATCACGGCGTACACGAGATTGCGCATCTCGGCCTGCCGATCTTTCTCGATTTGAAACTGCACGACATTCCCAACACCGTGGCGGGCGCGATGCATTCCCTCCACGTGCTCGAACCGTCGATCGTGACGGTGCATGCCAGCGGCGGGCGCGCGATGATGGAAGATGCCAAGGCCGCGGCGGGCGAGAACACCAAGGTGGTCGCCGTCACGCTGCTCACCAGTCTCGACGAACGGGACATGGCGCGCACCGGGATCGATGGATCGCCGCACGACCAGGTCATGCGCCTCGCCGAACTGGCCGAAAGCGCCGGACTCGACGGGATCGTGTGCTCGGGTGCCGAAGTCGGCGCGGTGCACAAGCAATGGTCGGACGGCTATTTCGTCGTCCCCGGCCTGCGTCCCGGCGGCAAGGCGAGCGGAGACCAGAAGCGCGTCGTCACCCCGCGCCAGGCGCGCGACGACGGGGCCAGCGTGCTGGTGGTCGGCCGCCCGATTTCGAAGGCCGGCGACCCCGTCGCCGCCGCGCGCGAGATAGAAGCCACCCTGTGAGGCGCGTCGCCGCCCTTGCCGCGCTGCTGGCGCTCTCGGCCTGCTATTCGATGCCGAAGGACGCCTATCGCGCTACCGACAGCGCGGTGATCGAGAGCACGGTCGAATTCGGAGAGGTCACGCTCAGCAAGATTAGCGACACTGTGTGGATGCACACGTCGTCGCTTTCCCTGCCCGGCTACGGGCCGGTGTCGTCCAACGGTCTGATCGTTCTGCGTGAGGACGAAGCGATCCTCGTCGACACGGCCTGGACCGACGGGCAGACCGAAGACATCCTGCGCTATGCCGCCGTCGTGCTCGACAGGCCGGTGCGCACGGCCGTCATCACCCATTTCCACCAGGACAAGATGGGCGGGATCGGCGCGCTGCACCGCGCGGGCATCGAGACCTGGGCGCATCCGCTGACCAACGAACTTGCGCCCACGATCGGGTTCGAGCCGGCCAGACACGCGATCGCCTTCGGATCGGATGGCTTCGCAACCGGCGAAGCCGCACAAGCGCTCGGCCCATTACGCGTTTTCTACCCCGGCCCGGGGCACACGCGCGACAACATCACCGTGGGCCTGCCCGGCGAGGGGTTCGCGTTCGGCGGGTGCCTGATCAAGGGCGCGAAATCGCCCAGCCTCGGCAATCTCGGCGATGCGGATGTCGATTACTACGCGACCGCCGCCCGCAATTTCGCCGAGGCCTTCCCCGATGCGCGCACGATCCTGATGAGCCATTCGGCACCCGCTACCCGCAAGGCGATCGAGCGCACGATCCGCATGGCGGAAAAGGCGCGGCGCTAGTCGAGCACCCCCGGGGTTGCACCGCGCGCCCATCCGCGCCATCGCGCATCGTATGACGATACAGATCAAGATTTGCGGCATTCGCGACGAAGCGGCGATGGACGCTGCGGCCGAGGCCGGGGCAACCCATATCGGCCTGGTTCACTACGAGCCGAGCCCGCGGCACGTGACGCTCGACCAGGCGGCCAAACTGCGGATGCGTGCACCCTCGTCGCTCGAAGTGGTGCTGCTGCTCGTCAACCAGCAGCCCAAGGAAACCGCGACCGCGATCGATACGGTGAAGCCGGACATCGTGCAGTTTCATGGCCTCGAAGCGCCGCAATGGCTGCAGGCGTTGCGCCCGCACGTGCCGTGCCGCCTCTGGAAAGCGCTGGGTCTGTCCAGCGCCGATACGCTCGAGCGGGCCAAGGCCTATGAGGGCGGCGCCGACATGCTGCTGTTCGATGCGCCGGCAAAGAAACTGCCCGGAGGCAATGGCGTCACCTTCGACCACAGCCTGCTTGCCGGCTATGACGGTGCCATTCCCTACGGCCTTGCCGGCGGGCTGGATCCGGACAATGTCGCGCAGGCGATCCGCGATACCGATGCGGTGCTGGTCGATACGTCGAGCGGCACCGAAAGCGAGCCCGGCGTCAAGGATTTGGACAAGATCCGTGCCTTTTGCAAGGCGGCGCGCGCCGCCTGAAGCCCGCCCTCACGGGACGAGCGGGGTTGCGTGTGCGCACTCCCGCCCGGACCCGCAGGTCAGAAGAACGTGCCGATGCCGATGGTGATCGCGTTGGTTTCGTGATGGTCCACGAACACGTGGCGGTATTCGGCAGAAATATAGGTCCCGCCGTGGCCGAGGTGATGTTCGTAGCCGAGCCCGACATGCGGACCGTCGCCGTGATGGGTGAAGGTGTAGCCGCCATTTGCAAAAACGCTGCCCTTCTTGCTTACGGCCGTGCCGAGGCGAGCCGTGAGCGCCAATTCCACGAATGTATCCTCTGCCAGGATCTTTTCGCCAGAGATTTCAGCGCCCAGGAACGTATGGTCGCCGAGGTCGAAGTCGTACCCGGCCGCAACGCCCGCGACGGGATCGGTATGATCTTCCGACCAGGCAACCCCGCCGCGAAGCTCGGCGCGGGGGCCGCCGGTCGCTTCGCCCGCCAACACCGGGGTCGCCGGAAGGGCGAGGAGGAGAGCAGAAAACAGAGCAATTTTGCACATAGAAACATCCTACCGATTGGCCACGACGCATCGGAGCGCCGGACCGAGCCAAAACCTTACTTCCCCTTCATAGAAAGAGTGGGCAGGCGGGCTTTCGATCTTGGCCGGTTTTTCTGCCGTCCCCGAGCTGGGATCGGGTTCAGCTTCCGCTCCAAGCTCTTGCGCGCAGCGAACTTGTGGCGATCGCCAATGGCCTTTAGGCGTGTGCCAAATCTTCCACCGGGCCCCATGGGCGGCATTACCCATGCTCCAACCGGCTCAGCACAAACGGATCTTGCGTGAACGACCAGACCCCCAATTCCTATCGCAACCAGCCCGACGAACGCGGGCATTTCGGACAATTCGGCGGACGTTATGTCGCCGAGACGCTGATGCCGCTGGTGCTCGATCTGGAACGCGAATACCGTGCCGCGCAGGCCGATCCCGCCTTCCATGCCGAATTCGACGACTTGCTGGCGAACTATGTCGGCCGCCCCAGCCCGCTCTATTACGCCGAGAGCCTGACCGAGGCGCTGCGGCAGGACGCCCCGGAAGGAAAAGGCGCGCAAGTCTGGTTCAAGCGCGACGAGCTCAATCACACCGGCGCGCACAAGATCAACAATTGCGTCGGCCAGATCCTGCTCGCGCGGCGCATGGGCAAGACGCGGATAATCGCCGAAACAGGTGCGGGCCAGCACGGCGTCGCGACCGCCACCGTCTGCGCGCGCTTCGGCCTGCCCTGCACCGTCTACATGGGCGCGACCGACGTCGCCCGGCAGCAACCCAACGTATTCCGGATGAAACTGCTCGGAGCTGAGGTAATCCCCGTCACCAGCGGTCGCGCCACGCTGAAGGACGCCATGAACGAAGGGCTGCGCGACTGGGTCGCGAATGTCCACGACACCTTCTACATCATCGGCACCGCCGCCGGGCCGCACCCCTATCCCGAGCTGGTCCGCGATTTCCAGAGCGTGATCGGCAAAGAAGCCAAGGCCCAGATGCAGGACCGCATCGGTCGCCTGCCAGACCTGTTGGTCGCCGCGATCGGCGGTGGCTCCAACGCGCTCGGCCTGTTCCACCCGTTTCTCGACGATCCCGACGTGAAGATGCTCGGCGTCGAGGCTGCGGGCCACGGGCTCGACGGCAGCGAGCACGCCGCCAGCCTGCTCGGCGGCGCGCCGGGCGTGCTCCACGGCAACAAGACCTATCTGTTGCAGGACGCGGACGGCCAGATCACCGAAGGCCACTCGATCAGCGCCGGGCTCGATTACCCCGGCATCGGCCCGGAGCACGCGTGGCTGAAGGATTCGGGCCGCGTCGACTACACCGCCGTGACCGACAAGCAGGCGCTCGACGCGTTTCAGCTGCTGTGCCGCACCGAAGGCATCATCCCCGCGCTCGAGCCGAGCCACGCGATTGCCGCGGTGGCGGATCGCGCGCGCGAAATGGACCGCGATGCGATCATCCTCGCCAATCTATGCGGACGCGGCGACAAGGACATCTTCACCGTCGCCGATGCGCTGGGGGTGGAGATCTAAAAAGCCCTCTCACCTTCAGGGGAGAGGGTTGGGAGAGGGGCATGCGCGATCGCAAATTGACCGAACGCGCGAAGCAAATGCGCAAGCAGATGACTGAGCCGGAGAAACGGCTCTGGCTCGAACTGCGGGCTGGCCGGTTCCACGGTATCAAGTTCCGGCGTCAGAAGGTGATCGGAAATTACATCGCCGATTTTGCGTCTAACGATCCGAAACTCGTGATCGAACTGGATGGAGATACGCATGCGGGGCGCGAAGCATATGATGCGGATCGCACCGCGTTCCTGGAGCGCGAGGGCTATCGTGTGGTGCGGTTTCTCAATTCGGATGTGATGGGGAATATGGACGGCATGTTGATGCGATTGTCGACGATCGTTGGGGAGATGCGCGATGCCCCTCCCCCAACCCCCTCCCCTGAAGGTGAGGGGGCCTGAGAGTCGCTCTATCGATCAGGCTGTCCTACATCCTTCGAACCATGCCATAATCCACCGATGACCCGCGCTTTCCTCTCCTTTTCGCATGCCCTAAGGCCCACCTCATATCCCGCCGGATTTTGTTTTCCTGAACAGTGTAACACCCGGTCCACGCTTCAGCTTCGAGCCTTCTAGTATGAACGACACGTCCCCGGATCGCTTCGCCGCCGCTTTTGGCAAGCCGCACCCTGCCCTCGTCTGCTTCGTCACCGCGGGCGATGGCGACACCGATGCCAATCTCGATGCGCTGGTCGAGGGCGGTGCGGATGTGATCGAGCTCGGCATGCCCTTCACCGATCCGATGGCCGATGGTCCCGCGATCCAGGCCGCGAACCTGCGCAGCCTCGGCAAACGGACGAGCACCGCCGATGTGCTCGCGATCGCCACCCGGTTCCGCGCGCGCCATCCGGACGTGCCGCTGGTGCTGATGGGCTATGCCAATCCGATGGTGCGGCGTGGGCCGGAATGGTTCGCCAGTGCGGCGAAAGATGCAGGCGTCGACGGCGTGATCTGCGTCGATCTCGGTCCGGAGGAAGACCCCGATCTCGGCCCGGCCTTGCGCGACAAGGGCATCGCGGTGATCCGGCTTGCCACGCCGACCACCGACGACAAGCGCCTGCCGCAAGTGCTCGATGGCGCGGGCGGCTTCCTCTATTACGTCTCGGTCGCCGGGATCACCGGGAAACAGCAGGCCGCCAGCGCCTCGATCGCCGATGCGGTCGCGCGGCTGAAAGGGCAGACCGACTTGCCCGTCGCGGTCGGCTTCGGCGTTCGCACGCCCGACCAGGCCGCCGATATCGCTCAGCATGCCGATGGCGTGGTGGTCGGCTCGGCGCTGGTCGAACTGGTCGGCGAGCATGGGAAGGATGCGCCGCAGCACTTGCGCGATGCCGTCTCGGCCCTTGCCAAGGCGGTGCATTCCGCGTCAAAGGCCGACGCATGAGCTGGCTATCACGTGTCCGAAACTCGCTGCCCTTCGGGGCCAAGCGCGAAACCGCCGACAATCTCTGGATCAAGTGTCCCGCTTGCGACGAGATGGTCTTCACCAAGGAATATGACGAGAACGCGCGGGTTTGCCCGAATTGCGACCATCACGGGCGCATCGGCACCGACATGCGCTTCACGATCCTGCTCGACGAAGGCTACGAGATCCTGCCGACGCCGCAGGTCAAGGAAGACCCGCTCAAGTTCAAGGATACGAAGCCCTATCAGGCCCGCCTCAAGCAGGCGCGCGCCAAGAACCCGCATCCCGATGCGCTGACCAATGCGATCGGCGCGATCAAGGGTCACCGCGCCGTCGTCGGCGTGCAGGATTTCGCCTTCATGGGCGGATCGATGGGCATGGCGGTGGGCGCCGCCTTCGTCCACGGCGTCGATCGTGCGCTGAAGGAACGGGTGCCCTACATCATCTGCACCGCCGCCGGCGGCGCACGGATGCAGGAAGGCATCCTCTCGCTGATGCAGATGCCCAAGACGACGGTCGCCGTGCGCCGCCTGAAAGAAGCGGGCCTGCCCTATATCGTGGTACTGACCGATCCGACCACCGGCGGCGTCACCGCCAGCTATGGCATGCTGGGCGACGTCCATATCGCCGAGCCGGGCACGCTGATCGGCTTTGCCGGGGCGCGCGTGATCCAGAACACGATCCGCGAACAACTGCCCGACGGATTCCAGCGCGCCGAATACCTGCATGAACACGGCATGGTCGACCGGGTGGTCCACCGCCACGAACTGCGCGATGAACTCGCCCTCTTGCTGGATTACCTCGCCCCGAGGGAAGCGGCCTAGTGATCCCTCCCCGATCGGGGAGCATCTGATGCGTGACTTCGCCACTTCGTCCGACGCCCGCGTGCAGGCGCAGCTCGATCGGCTCGCTGCGTTATCGCTGCCCGAGGGGCGGCTGGGGCTCGATACGATGCGTGCGCTGCTTGCCCGGCTGGGCGATCTGCAGACGCGGCTGCCGCCCGTGTTCCATGTCGCCGGGACCAACGGCAAGGGTTCGACCTGTGCCTTCCTGCGCGCCATGCTCGAGGCGGACGGCAAGCGCGTCCATGTCGCCACCAGCCCGCACCTCGTGCGCTACAATGAGCGTATCCGCGTCGCCGGAGAGCTGATCTCGGATGACACGCTCGCCGATCTTCTCGAAGAAGTGCTCGACGCGGGCGAAGACCTCGCGCCCAGCTTCTTCGAAGTCACGATCGCGGCGAGTTTCCTCGCCTTCGCACGGACTCTGGCCGATGCCTGCGTGATCGAAGTGGGTCTTGGCGGTCGTTTCGACGCGACCAATGTGATCGAGCATCCGGCAGCCTGCGGGATCGCGGCGCTGGGAATCGACCATGAGCGCTTCCTGCTCGCGCGCGAAACAGGCGTGCCCGAAGATCCGATGGCCCGGATCGCCTTCGAGAAGGCAGGTATCGTCAAGCCGGGCTGTTCGCTGGTGACTCTGTCCTACGATGAGGGGCCGACCCTAGAAATCGAACGCGCCGCCATGGCCGCCGGCGCGCCGCTGGCGATGCGCGGGCGCGAATGGTTCGCCAGCGTGGGCGCAGGCATAGAATACGAGGATCGCCACGGGCGGCTCGCCTTGCCGCTGCCTGCCCTGCCCGGTGCGCACCAAGCCGAGAATGCGGCGCTGGCGGTCGCGATGCTGCGGCATCAGGACTTCGTCAGCGTGTCGGAGGAAGCGCTGGGCCGCGGCATCCTCGAAGCGCGCTGGCCGGCACGGTTGCAGCGATTGTCGGTTGGCCCCCTCACCGGCGCGCGCGAGACCTGGCTCGATGGCGGGCACAACCGCTCTGCAGGCGAAGCGCTGGCGCGTCACTTCGCAGGGCGGCGCGTGCATCTCGTGCTCGGCATGCTGGCGAACAAGGACCCTCGCGGCGTCGTCGAACCGTTGGCGGAGAGCATCGCCAGCATCTCTGCCGTTCCAGTGCCCGCGCACGAATGGCATGACGCCGCAGCGTTCGGCGATCGGGCGCGCGCCTTCCCGTCGGTCAAAGCCGCTCTGGCCGAACTCCCCGACGACGGTCTGCCCGTGTTGATCGCCGGATCGCTTTACCTTGCAGGCGAAGTCCTGCGCCTCAACGACGAAGCGCCCGACTAGCTGCCCGCGACGTGCTTGTCCGGCTGGACGACGCCGCTCGCCGCGCCGCTGCGCGCTTCGCGGATCCATTCCATCACGCACAGCGCCACGGCAACCACCCCGATAATCGCGGTAAAAATGAACACGTAGTAATAGCCGCGATCCTCGATCATCTCGCCCAGCGCGCCGCGCCCGATCGTGCCCACCAGCAGCGTCAATGAGGCCAGCAGCGCATATTGCACGGCGGCATATTCCTTTGCGACGATGCTCGAAAGCCAGGCGATATAGGCCGCCCCGGCAATCCCGATCGCGAGATTTTCCCAGAAAATGGTGAAGGTCAGCCGCGCCAGCCCATCGATATCGGTCATCTGGAAGACACCCGCGATGAAGTTGACCAGTGCGGTGAAGCCGATCGCATCGCTTCCCCCTTGCATCACCGCCCCGCCTGCGGCGAGGTCGGCGTACAGAAGGTTCGTCGCGGCGGCGAGCGCGGCGCCCAACGTCAAGGTGAACATGCGCCCGAACTTCGTGATGATCCAGCCGCCAAAGGCCAGGCCAAGAATGATCGCGAATACGCCGAAGAACTTCGAGGCGAACGCAACTTGGTCGCCGGTGTACTCCAGTTCTCCGAGATAGAAGGGATAGGCAAACACGCCCCATATCGAATCGCAAATCCGGTAGGTCAGCACCAGCGCGAGGATCAGCACCAGCGACCATCCCAAACGACCGACGAACTCGACCAGCGGGAGGACGAGAGCGCGGTAGAGGTGGTCGGTGAACTTGACCGTGCGTTTCGGCTCATCGCCTGTCGATGCGACGATGACGTTGGTTCCGCGTCGCTTCTGCTTTGCGACCCAGGCGGCAATGAAGGCGGGAAGGACCACGGTCGCGACAACGATGAGCGGGCCGTAGGTGGTGGTGAAGAGCGTGACGTCGGGTCGATCTTCGGGAGCGGCTGTCATGCTGCGGACCATGAAGACCACCACCGTGCCGATCGCCCATGCCCAGAGCAATCCCACCGCGAGCAGCGCACGATTGCGCACCTTCTCGGTCACTTCGCCGACATTGTAGAGTTCGGCGACCTCTTCCTCGTTCGCTGCGACCGTCGCGGCGGAGCGCTTCGCAACATCGGCATCCGGCGCAAAGAGACTGGCGATGCCGATCGCGAGCATCAACCCGCTCATGATCAGATAGGTCTGCGGCCAACCGATCCGCTCGGCGATGATCAGGCCCAACGCGCCGCCGATCAACGCGGCGAGGCGAAAGCCCATCTGGGTGATGGTCGAAAGGATATCCAGCGTCGCTTCTTCGTCAGCCACGTCGATGCGCCACGCATTGATCGCAATGTCCTGCGTCGCGCTGGCGAAAGCGCCGATCGCGGCCAGCAGGCTGAACCAGCCGAGCGCGTTGCGCGGATCGAGAAAACTCATGATGAGCAAGGCGATGCCCACCGTCAGCTGCATCGGCGCGATCCATTGCTTGCGCTTGCCGAGCTTGCGCAATCCGGGGATATCGACCTTGTCGAGCAGCGGCGACCATAGGAACTGGAACGCGTAGGCAAGCCCGACGAGCGAGAACACACCCATCGTTTCGAGATCGACTTCTGCCTCGCTCAACCAGGCATAGAGCGTGCCGAGAAACAGGGCTGGTGGAAGGCCCTGTGCGAAACCGAACAGCACCATGAAGCCGCTTTTCGGATTACGCAGCGAACGGAGCAGCGTCCCCCAGCCCGGCTTCTTCGCCTTGCCGTCTCCATCCTCTATCGCCGTATCGGCCATTCGCGTTCCTTTTGTTTTCGCGGATTTGCTGGCAGACTAGCCGTGAGGCAAGTGAATAGGAAATGGATATGGCCACCACAGCTGGTGACAAGCCACGCTCCGGCAAGGGCCCGCAGCCCACACCAGGACAATCGGCGCTGGCACAGTCCATCGCGGATGGTGATGCGCGCCAGGGCGAAGCAGGGCTGACGCTGCCCGCCAGCCGCTACACCGATCCCGATTTCTACGCGCGCGAGAAGGCCGCCCTGTTCGACAAGATGCCGCAAGTAATTGCGCCATCCGCACTCCTGCCCGACCCGGCCATGTCGGTGGCGCACGATGCGACCGGGCGCGCGCTGCTGCTCACCCGCGATGCTGAAGGCGAAGCGCGTGTGTTCGCCAATGTCTGTCGCCACCGCGCGACACGACTGGTCGAAGGCAACGAAGTCCAGTGCGGCAAGCGGCTCACATGCCCGTATCACGCCTGGACCTATGCGCTCGACGGACGGCTTCTCGCCCTGCCCCGCCCGGACACCTTTCCCGGACTCGAAAAATCCGAAATGGGGCTGGTGGAACTACCCAGCATCGAGGCCGGCGGGCTGATCTGGTTCGCGCCTTCCTCCGACGCCGATTTTTGCGATGCAGAAACGCTGGGCGAGGATTTCGACGCTCTCGAGATGAACGGCATGCACCTTTTCGCCCGACGCACACATACGGTGGCGGGAAACTGGAAGCTGATCATGGATGCCTTCCTCGAAAGCTACCATGTGCAGCGGCTTCACTCGCAAACGATCGGTCCGTTTTTCAAAGACGGGATCACCGCCGGCGACATGGTCGGCCCGCATCAGCGATCGCTGGTCGGCCGCGCGGACGAGATCGACGAGCTCGATATCACCGACATGGCCGCTCTTCGCCGCACCGCGACGTTTGCATACCAGCTCGTGCCGGGCACGGTGATCGTCATCAGCCCCGATTACATCAACGTCATGACGCTGATGCCGCAATCGCACGAATCGACGCTGGTCGAGGATTTCATGCTGATTCCCGAAGCTCCGCAGACCGACAAGGCGCGCGATCACTGGCAGCGTAGCTGGGAACTGCTCGACGCCGGCGTGTTCGCAAGCGAGGATTTCCGCGCGGCCGAGCTCGGGCAGCAGGGGCTGGCCAGTGGCGCCGTGCCCGAAATTACGCTCGGAACGCTCGAAACGGGGATTGCCCGCTTTCACGAAACGCTGGACGAATTGCTCCGCGCCAGCAATTGAGCGCCGATGGCTGATGAACCGAAAAGAGAAGGCGACCGTATCGCCAAGCTGCTCGCACGCGCTGGCGTGGCGAGCCGTCGTGCGGTCGAGCGCATGATCGAGGAGGGCCGCGTCGGCCTGAACGGCAAGACGCTCGATACGGCGAACACCGTGCTGCCCGATCTGAAGGGCGTGACGGTGGACGGAAAGCCGGTCGAAAAGCCCGCTGCGACGCAAATCTGGCGCTTCAACAAACCCCAGGGCCTGATCACGGCCGAGCGTGACCCTGGCGGCCGCCCCACGATTTACGCAGCGCTGCGCAATGCCGTGCCCAAGGATACGCCGCGGCTGATGCCGATAGGTCGGCTCGACATCAACACCGAGGGGCTGCTGCTGCTCACCAATGACGGCGAGCTCAAGCGCGCGCTCGAACTCCCGTCTTCCCAGATTCCACGCCTCTATCGTGTCCGGACGTTCGGCGAAGTGACGCAGGAACAGCTCGAAGATCTGATCGAGGGCGTCGAGATCGACGGTGTCCGCTATGGCCGGATCGATGCCAACATGGAGCGCAGCACCGGCGCGAACCAGTGGATCGAGGTCTCGATTACCGAAGGCAAGAACCGCGAAGTCCGGAAGGTGATGGAACATCTCGGCCTCAAGGTCTCGCGTCTGGTCCGCACCGCCTACGGCCCCTTCCCGCTCGGCGATCTGAAGCGCGGGACTACCGATAAGGTGCCACGGAACATGGTCGACAACCTCAAGCGGTCGCTCAAGCTGTGAAGTCGGGCGGACTTCGTATCATCGCGGGCAAGTGGCGCGGACGGAGGCTCGCCGTGCCCAAGGGCGATGCCACGCGCCCGACCGCCGATCGCACACGCGAAACGCTGTTCAACATGCTCACCAGCCGGTTGGGCAGTTTCGAAGACCTCGCCGTCGCCGACCTGTTTGCAGGGTCGGGCGCGCTGGGGCTTGAGGCATTGTCGCGGGGCGCTGCGCACTGCCTCTTCGTCGAGGAAGAACGTGGTGCGCTCGACACGATCCGCGAGAATATCACGTCGCTGGACGCACGCGGGATAACGACCGTGCAAGCCGGTTCGGTCATGGGGTTGGGCCCGGCCAAACAGGCAACCGACCTGATCCTGCTAGATCCTCCCTATAGCACCGGTGCCGGTCAGGTCGCGCTTGATCGGATGGTCCGGCTTGGCTGGATAGGCCAAGGGACATGGATCGCACTCGAAACCGCGCGCGACGAGGATATCGCGATCAGGACGTTGGCGATCGAGGCCGAACGCAATGTCGGCAAGGCCAAGCTGACCCTGCTGCGACCGGAATAACCTAGCCTTCCTCGTCTCCGCCGCCGGGGAAACGTTCGAACTCGGGCAGCTCGTGTACATCCTTCATCCAGCCGATCCGTTCCGCGACCTGGATGTGCGCTTGCGCGGGTACCGTTTCGGGTTCGTCGAGTGTGGCGCTCTGTATATCAACGCGGCCGGGCAGCATTTCATCATTCGAGTAGAACAGGCCGGTGCCGCACTGGATGCAGAAATAGCGTCGCGCATGTTCGGAGGAGGAATAGATCGAAGGCTCGCCCGTTACCCGCAATGCGGTGTCGTCTACCATCAGCCAGCCGACCATCGGCGCACCTGAATTGCGCTGGCAGTCGATGCAATGGCACAACGCGTGGTTGATCGGGTCACCTTCGACTTCATACCGAACCGCCCCGCAGTGGCAGCCGCCTGTCAGCATCGATTTTCCTCCTCTCAGAATTTCGCTTCGACCATAGAAAAAGGGCGCCGCCGAAGCGACGCCCTTTTTGGGATGGTCGGAAGATGGGTTACTGATTGTCCTTCTTCATCTCGCTGGCGGGCTTGCCCGGCCAGTAATCGAGCGGACGGTTACCCCAATTCTTGCCGGCAGCGCGGGGCTGGATGCAGCTGTCCTGCTGATCGCCCTCACAGATCGGGTACTCGCCCTGGACGCGGTTCGTCGGCACCGACTGGATCATTTCGTTCGACTGGTAGCGGATATCGCCGGTCGTGCTGGCCGAAGAACGGGTCGCGGTCGTACCGCTACGCTGGGCAACCTGCTGAGCAATCGACTGCCACGTCGCATCGCGCTGGGTAGGTTCCATCTCGTAAAGTGCGACGCGTTGTTCGTCGTTCAATTTCCACCAGACCTTTGCCTGCGGCTCGCTCAGCGTCCAGTAATACGTCCGCACTTCGGTCGGCCAGCCTTCGTACGTGGCGCGGTTTTCAGCGGGCCAACCATCATACATCGTCTGTTGCTGCGTGGTCAGTTCGACATCCATTGTACCGTCTTGGGCCATGGCGGTGGGAGCCATGGTAATCGCAGCGGCAGCGGCGGCGGTAGTCATCAAGAGCTTTTTCATAATTCGGGTCCTTTCGGAGAGTTGTGACAGCTAAACGGGACCGGGCGGCGCTGCGTTCCGGTAAACGGGTGATGCGAGGCCTTGCCGCGACGAATCGTGTTCCCTAACTGTTCGCCGTGAGCGACAATCTTCCCCTGCCCGAACCGATTATGAGCGATGGCGAACGCGCCTTCCTTGCGCGGCTCAATCCGCCGCAGCGCGAAGCCGTGACCACGACCGATGGCCCGGTGCTGATGCTGGCTGGCGCCGGGACCGGCAAGACCGCTGCCCTCACCCACCGGCTCGCCTATCTGGTCAACAAGCAACTCGCCTGGCCCAGCGAAATCCTGTGCGTCACCTTCACCAACAAGGCCGCGCGCGAAATGCGCGAGCGGGTGGGGCAATTGCTGGGCGATCGCGTCGAGGGCATGCCATGGCTCGGCACATTCCACTCGATCGCAGCGAAAATGCTGCGCCGCCATGCCGAACTGGTGGGGCTGGAGAGCAATTTCACGATCATCGACACAGACGATCAGATTCGCCTGCTCAAGCAGTTGATCCAGCAGGCCGAGCTGGACGAGAAGCGCTGGCCGGCGCGCCAGCTCGCCGGATTGATCGATCGCTGGAAGAACCGTGGCCTCAACCCGGCCGATATCGATGCGGCGGAAAGCGAAGCCTATGCCAACGGCAAGGGCCAGCAATTCTATCGGCTGTACCAGGATCGCCTGAAAGCGCTCAACGCGTGCGACTTCGGCGACCTGCTGCTGCACATGCTCAACATTTTCCGCAAAGAGCGCGAGGTGCTCTCGCAGTACCAGCAGCGCTTCAAATACATCATGGTGGACGAATATCAGGACACCAACGCGGTCCAGTATCTTTGGCTGCGGCTGCTCGCGCAGGAGCGCAAGAATATCTGCGTGGTTGGGGACGACGATCAGTCGATCTATTCCTGGCGCGGCGCAGAAGTGGCCAACATCCTGCGGTTCGAGAAGGATTTTCCCGGATGCAAGGTCGTCAAGCTGGAGCAGAATTATCGCTCCACGCCGCATATCCTCGGCGCCGCCTCGGGCCTGATCCGCGCCAATAGCGAGCGGCACGAGAAAACGCTCTGGACCGAGCAGGATGCGGGCGAGAAAGTCCGCGTGATCGGCGTGTGGGACGGCCCCGAGGAAGCCCGCCGCGTGGGCGAGGAAATCGAGCGCCTCGAAGGCGAAGGGGCCGACTTGAACAAGGTCGCGATCCTCGTGCGGGCGCAATACCAGACGCGCGAGTTCGAAGACCGCTTCATCCAGATCGGCGTGAACTATCGCATCGTGGGCGGCTTCCGTTTCTACGAGCGTGCGGAAATCCGCGACCTGCTCGCCTACCTCCGCGTGATCGCGCAGCCGCAGGACGATCTCGCCTTCGAGCGGATCTACAACCAGCCCAAGCGCGGGCTCGGTGCCAAGACGCTCGAAGCGATGCACCGCCATGCGCGAGCCAACGGGCTTCCGCTCGCGGCCGCTTCGCTACAACTGGCCAACAGCGACGAACTGCCCAAGCGCGCCAGCGGGACGATCGCCGCGCTGATGCGGGATTTCCTGCGCTGGCGCGAGATGAGCGAGACCGTGCCGCCTGCCGAATTGCTCCGCACCGTGGTGCAGGAATCGGGTTACGAGGACATGCTCAACAAGGATCGCTCGGCCGAAAGCGCCGGTCGGCTCGAGAACCTGTCCGAACTCGCGCGTGCAATGGAGGATTACGAGACCCTCGGCGATTTTCTGGAGCACGTCGCGCTGGTGATGGACAACGATGCGTCGGACGAGACCGAGAAGGTCACGATCATGACCATTCACGCGGCCAAGGGCCTCGAGTTCGACAACCTCTTCCTGCCAGGCTGGGAGGAAGGTGTGTTTCCGTCGCAGCGGTCGCTCGACGAAGGCGGCCTCGCCAGCCTCGAGGAAGAGCGCCGCCTCGCCTATGTCGCCATCACCCGCGCACGGCGACGCTGTACGATCATCCACGCTGCCAACCGCCGTATTTACGGCCAGTGGACCAGCTCGATTCCCTCCCGCTTCGTGGAGGAATTGCCCGACGAGCATGTCGACAGCGAAACCACGATGACCGGCGGAGCCTCGCTATGGCGCGCAGGTTTTTCGGATCGTGACGATCCGTTCGCGCATGTCGCGCGCGATGCGCCCAGCCGCGCCGGCTCGCGCGGCCCGGGCTGGCAGCGCGCGGTCGCCAGCGGTTACGACGCGACGCCCAAGAAACTGCCCGAATCGCGCCGCAGCGCCGCCAGCTTCGCGGCCAAGCCGAGGACTGACATCGCGATCGGCGACCGCGTCTTTCACGACAAGTTCGGCTACGGCAAAGTGACCGGACAGGAAGGCAACAAGCTCGAGATCGAATTCGAGAAAGCCGGGACCAAGCGGGTAATCGACAGCTTCGTGCAGGCGGCCTGACGCCGCCTGCCCTTCAGGCGTTTATGTCGCCGAGTTGTTGAGGAACCCCGGCATCGGGCCTTCCCACTCGCCGGGCTTCGACGGCGGATCGCGATCGTCCCTGCGCTTGCGCGAGGATTTCGGCTTGTCGTCGCTGTCATTCCGCTTGGCGGCGCGTTTCGGCTTGGAATCACGCTCGGGCGAGTCGTCTTGCGGGGCCTTTTCCTCGCGCTTCGGCTTTTCGTCCCGCTTCGCCTTGGGCTTGCGCTTCGGCTTTTCCTCGCGCGGCTCATCGGGTGACGTCTCATCCGCCTCGGTCTTCTTACCGCCGCCGCTGACCTTGAAGGTTTCGATCTTCTGGTTGGTCAGCTTCTCGACGTTCTCGATTGCTTCGGCGTCTTCGGGCGTCACGAAGGTGAAGGCTCGGCCTTTCGCACCCGCACGACCGGTCCGGCCAACGCGGTGAACGTAATCGTCGGGATGCCACGGCGTGTCGTAATTGAAGACGTGGCTGACATCCTTCACGTCGAGCCCACGCGCGGCGACATCGGATGCCACCAGCACAGTGATATCGCCCGATTTGAAGCGTTCGAGTTCCTTGTTCCGCGAGGCCTGATCCATATCGCCCTGGATCTGCCCTGCAGAAAATCCCGCACGCTCCAGTTCCTTGGCCAGATCGCGTACCGTCGTCTTGCGATTGGCAAAGACGATGGCGGTCTGCACATCGTCATTGTTCAGGAAATAGCGCAGCGCCTCGCGCTTTTGGCGGTTGGTGCAGAACACCTTGTATTGCTGGATGTTCTGATTGGTCGAAGCCGGTCGCGCGACCTGGATATGCTTCGGGTTCGACAGGAACTTGTCGGCGAGCTTCTTGATCGGGCCCGGCATCGTCGCGCTGAACAGCAGCGTCTGACGGTTTTCCGGCAGCTTCGAGCAGATTTCCTCGATGTCGGGGATGAAGCCCATGTCGAGCATGCGGTCGGCTTCGTCGATCACCAGCAATTCGCAGCCGGTGAGCAGGATCTTGCCGCGCTGGAACAGGTCCATCAATCGGCCAGGCGTCGCGATCAGCACGTCGACGCCCTCGTCGAGCGCCTTGACCTGGTCGCCCATCTGCACACCGCCAATCAGCAGGGCGAGCTTGAGGTCGTGATTCTTGCCGTATTTCTCGAAGTTCTCTGCCACCTGAGCGGCGAGTTCGCGGGTCGGTTCGAGGATGAGCGAACGCGGCATGCGGGCGCGTCGGCGACCGCTCGCGAGGATATCGATCATCGGGAGGACGAAACTGGCCGTCTTGCCCGTCCCCGTCTGGGCGACCGCAATCAAATCGCGCATCATCTGCACTTGCGGGATTGCCTCGGCCTGAATCGGCGTGGGGCTTTCATAGCCCGCATCGTCGATAGCGCGCATGAGTTCGTCGGAAAGGCCGAGATCGGCAAATTTCATAGGTTCAAGATATTCCTGTTACGACAGTCGCGCCCATGCGCATCCGCGTCGCCGCGCCCTTAGGGCGAAAAGGCGTAAAAAAGCAAGGTCGGCGAGTCGCTGATACTCAGTCTCGCGCCAGCTCGAGCCCTCGCCAGCTCGATACCTTGCATTTCGCTCCGGTGCGCGATTGCAGCAAATCGCGATCCACGCACAGCCGACCATCTTCGGGCGGCGAGATGTAGAACCCCGAATAGAAATCGCGTGCACGGCAAGAACGATCGAGGTTCGCCATCACCACTCGCCGGTCATGCAGATAGAGCAAGAGCGTGTTGTTGCGCGCGACCTGGACGCCGGCAAGCTGGCTCAGCGGAAGGCAGCTCGAGATCGGCACCGAGCGCATCTCGCGGCTCATGGGCGCGGACGGAAGGCTGGACAGCGTGCGACCGCCGCGGCGGGGCGTGATACGGATGGTCACCCGCCCCTCCACACGCGCCTGATAATACGATGTAAAATCGCTGTCGGCCCGGTCCGGCGCAAATGAAACGGGTCCCGAGCGGACAATCGCCTCGTCCGCCTTCTCTCCCACCTCGCTGTCCGCAGGGGCAGCAAGCGCAAGGATGAGCGTACCGATTTGGGTAGCTAGGCCAAGCATGAAAAAGACGTACGATCCCCGCACAATTGATCTGCATCGGCCAGACGCGATCGTCCAGCAGGCGTTGGACACCGCTATTGACCACAGTGCTTGAATAGGGGCTTAATTTTACCCCACGGTCAAGGCAGTGAGGGCCCTGACGAGCGAAATTCGTTCTGGCATTTGCGCACCTGTTCATGTGAAAAGGTGCAAATGCGCAACAGTTCGAACTTTCTCGATGCCGCTTCTTCCATTCTCGGCGAGAAGGGGCTGACCGACGACCCCGAACTGCTCGAACCCTGGCTCACCGACTGGCGCGGACGCTACACAGGACGTGCGCTCGCGCTTGCCTCGCCCGGTTCGACCGAAGAGGTCGTAGCACTGGTCAGGTTGGCCCGCGAACACGATGTCGCGATTGTCCCGCAAGGCGGGAATAGCGGAATGTGCGGCGGCGCGACGCCCGATACAAGCGGCACGGCACTGCTTTTGTCGCTTCGGCGGATGAACAGCATTCGCGCATTTGACCACGCGGATCGGAGGGTTACGTGTGACGCGGGCGTCGTGCTGCAGACCCTGCATGAGGCGGTCGCAACCGAAGGCCTACGCTTTCCACTCACCCTTGGCGGCAAGGGCTCGGCCACACTGGGCGGGCTCGTCTCGACCAATGCCGGCGGCACACAGGTTCTACGCCACGGCACGATGCGTGCCTTGGTTCTCGGCGTCGAAGCGGTCACGCCGCAAGGCGACGTGTTCTCCGACCTCGATCCTCTGAAAAAGGACAATCGAGGTTTCGACCTGAAGCAGCTGTTCATCGGTTCCGAAGGCACGCTCGGCATCGTCACCGGCGTCACACTTCGCCTTGTGCCTGCGATCGCCGACCGGGTGGTCGGTTGGGTAGGCACAGACAGTCTTGAATCCGCACGGGCGTTGCTGCTGCGCTGCCGCGATCGCTTTTCCGGTGCGCTCGAAGGGTTCGAGGTGCTGCCTGCTCAGTGCCTAGACGTGCTAATCGATCATATACCGGACGCCCGCCGTCCGCTTGCCGATGCCCACCCCTGGAACGCGCTGATCGAACTGGTTGCCGAAGATATCGCCGATGTCCCGGCGCTGCGCAGCGGACTGGAAAACCTGCTTGCAGAAGCGATCGAGGACAGACTTGGCCGTGACGCCGTACTCGCCGCCAACGAGGCCCAGGCCGCAGCATTCTGGGACCTGCGCGAAAATATCTCTCCGGCTGAAAAGGCCCGCGGCCCGGCGGTCCAGCACGACATTTCGGTGCCGGAAGCACGCATGCCCGCGTTTATCGCAAAGGTCGGTCCGGTGATCGAGCGTGAATTTCCGGGCACGCGCGTCGTTGGGTTTGGTCATCTCGGTGATGGCAATATCCACTTGCATGTCCTCGCACCCGAGGGAGCGGACAAGGCTTGGGTCGAGAGCGACGGTGCCCGGGTCAGCGCCCGGGTTTACCAACTCGTGACGCAGTGGGGTGGATCGATATCGGCCGAACACGGGATCGGGCAGGCCAAGGTGGGCCAACTCGCGCGCTTGGCGGATCCGGCCCGGCTCGACCTGTTGCGACGGGTAAAGGCTGCGCTCGATCCTGACGAACGGTTCAATCCGGGCAAACTCGTCGCGCTTGCGAAAGGCACGCATCCCCACTAAAGCCCGCGCCCATTATTGCGAGGTTCCTCGCACGAAGCACATTCCATTTTCCGACCCGGAGAGACGATCATGGCCAGCGCGCCGCAAGCCAGCCTTCCCCTGTTCTATAACGACCTGATGCCGCTCAACAGCCGCGACCATGCGAACTGGAAAGCGAAGCAAACCGACGCTCTGCCTTGGATGTCGAACCAGAACGCGATCCCGCTGACGATCGACGAATTCCCGCTCGCCCAGCGCTTCATGCCGATCGTTTTCTCGACGGGAGACAATCCTATCCCGCTCGGCCTGATGGGCCTCAACGAAGGTGTGAACGTCTATTTTGACGATGAAGGCCGTGTCGACGGTCTGACCTATGTGCCTGCCTATGTCCGTCGCTATCCGTTCATGCTGACCCGCCTGTCGCCCGAAGCCACCGAGCTTTCGCTGTGCTTCGATCCGACCTCGGGTCTGCTGGGTGAGTTCGACGAGGGACAACCGCTGTTCGATGGCGATAAGCCTGCTGACGCGATCCAGCGTACCCTCGAATTCTGCGAACAGTTCGACCAGGCCGGGCAGCGCACGAAGCTGGCGGTCGAGGAATTCCAGAAGCATGGCCTGCTGATGGATGGCGAGGTCTCGATCGAGCAGCCCGGCAACGAGAAGCCTTTCGTTTATCGCGGTTTCGGCATGATCGATGAAAGCAAGCTGCGCGAAGTGGATGGCGACGTGCTGAAGGAGTGGAACCAGAACGGCCTGCTGCCGCTGATCTATGCCCACCTGATGTCGCTTTCGCTGGTCAGGGACATCTTTGCGAAGCAGGCTCAGATGGGCAAAGGCCCGGTGAGCCCGGAAGCCGCAACGGATGTCGATCCCAAAGCGCTCAAGGGTACCGAACCCGCCAACAAGAAATAATTCACTGCCACAAAAGATGCGACGGCGCGGGTGGCCTTGACGCTGCCCGCGCCGTTCCTATTTGAGGGATGGCCCGGTCGGCTTCCCCCCTCTTCGCCGGCCCGGCCGATGCACCGCGTGGTGCATCTCCTCCCTGAACCTGGCCATCCCG
This sequence comes from Alteriqipengyuania halimionae, assembly GCF_009827575.1. Taxonomy (NCBI): domain Bacteria; kingdom Pseudomonadati; phylum Pseudomonadota; class Alphaproteobacteria; order Sphingomonadales; family Erythrobacteraceae; genus Pseudoblastomonas; species Pseudoblastomonas halimionae. The sequence continues at coordinate 1,287,330 of NZ_WTYR01000001.1, forward strand.
CATCCCCTCGCGGGGTGGCCTTTTTCTTTCATTCGGCAGCTTCGCGGAGGTCGCCTCGACCATTGCCAAGCTGAGAGACATTTTCGGCCAGCGCGCGCACCAGATCGGAAAGGCGCGCGACCAGCGGCTCCACATCTTCCTGCAATTCATCGAGTGCGGCGTCGAGATAGATGCTGCGATCCACTTCGAGCTGGAGCGCATGGATCCCGCGCCCCGGGGCCCCGTGGCGTTCGAGGACATAGCCGCCAGCATAGGGTCGGTTGTGAGCCACCCGCGCGCCGTCGCGCGCGAAACAAGCGAAGCCCGCGGCGGGAATCGTCGCATCGCATGACATACCGAACCGGTCACCGAGAACGAAACGCGCTGGCGGCCAGCGCCCATTGGATGGGAGTGGCGGCATCGAATGCAGATCCAGTAACAGCGCCGCGCCCCAGCGACGTCGAATAGCCTGCAACTCCTGGGCGAGCGCTTCGTGATAAGGCCGGTGGACCTGAGCGATACGCTGCTCGATTGCGTCCGCCCCGATTGCACCGCGCCAGACTTCCCCCAAACCCTGCAAGCGTCGCGGTACCAGCCCGAGGCCACCTTGCGCCCGATACCCTGGACGCACAGCGCTCCGTCCCGAGGGTTTGGCGCCCTTCACCATACCCCAGTCGATATCGTCTTCAGCGCGGTTGAGATCGAGCATCGCACGCGGTGCCCGGGCCACGAGCAAGCCCGCACCGACCCGTTCGGCGACCTGGATACCGATCGCGTCTATATGACGGTCCTCTAGCCGCCGGGTGGCGAAATCGGGATGCCGCATTATCGCCAGAAGATCGGGCGGATATGCACGCCCGCCATGCGGGACGGCGACGAGCACCGGCAGGTTGGCCTGTTCTCCGGCATTCATGGTGAACGCGGGTTCGCCGAGACCCGGAATATTTCCGCCGTTCCTGATGCTTGCACGCGTCATCGGCTGCGAACTTGGCGTCCCGCACGGGGACAGTCAAACTTTGGCAACCATGACGGCACTGGCTTTTTTTACGTTGGCCTGCCTATGAAGAGCCATACATCGCCTCGGCGCGCGCAAAAGCTTATGAAAGACCCTTAATGCCCGATATCCGGATCCTCCTGGCCGAAGACGAAGAAGCCATGCGCGCCTATCTTCATCGCGCACTCGAAAAAGCGGGATATGAAGTGGTGTCTGTCGATCGGGGAACCGACGCACTGCCTTTGCTTGAAAACGAGCCTTTCGACCTTCTCCTGTCGGATATCGTCATGCCCGAAATGGACGGGATCGAACTCGCCCAGCGCTGTGCAGAAGTCAGTCCGCGCACCAAGGTGATGTTCATTACCGGTTTCGCCGCGGTCACGCTGAAGGCCGCAAAGGAGGCGCCGCAGGCCAAGCTGCTGTCCAAGCCGTTCCACCTTCGCGACCTCGTTCTCGAGGTCGAGAGACTGTTCGAAGATTCCAAAAAGGCCAACGGTTGACGTTTTGGGCCTTGCGATGCTCGCGCCCGCTCGCTAAATGGCCGCCTCCCCGCTAAGCGGGGCCGCTCGATGGTGTGGGCGTATAGCTCAGTGGTAGAGCACTATGTTGACATCGTAGGGGTCGGAAGTTCAATCCTTCCTACGCCCACCATCGAAGCCAGAACCCCGCCCTCGTGGCGGGGTTTTTCGTTTCAGGCCTATTTACCCTTCCATTCGGGTTTGCGCTTCTCGGCAAAGGCGGCCGCGCCTTCGCGCGCGTCCTCGCTGACGAAGACCGGGGCGACGTATTGCTGCTGCTTGGTCCACATCTCTTCGTCGGTCCAGGTGTGCGAATCGCGGATCACGCCCTTCGATGCCGCGAGCGCCAGCGGGCCGTTGGCTGCGATCTTCGCCGCCAGCTCCTTGGCTGCGTCGAGCGACGGGCCATCGCTCACCCGGTTGATGAAACCGAGCTCGTAGGCGCGTGCCGCGCTGATGAAATCCCCCGTCAGCGCGAGTTCCATCGCGATCCGCCACGGCATCTGGCGCGGCAATTTGATCAGCCCTCCGGCGGCGGCCGCAAGCCCGCGCTTGGCCTCCGGAATGCCGAACTGCGCCTTGTCGTTGGCGACGATCAGATCGCAGCTGAGTGCGAGTTCCATACCGCCGGCGAGCGCATAGCCATCGACTGCCGCAATCAGCGGCTTCTTGGGCGTCCACTGGCTCAGCCCGCCGAAGCCACGGTTTTCGACAAAGGGCGATTCGCCCTTGAGAAAGCCCTTGAGGTCCATGCCGGAACAGAACGTCCCGCCTGCACCCGTCAGGATACCGACCGCAACGTCGCCATCGGCCTCGAGATCATCCATCGCCGCGCTGATCGCTTCGGCGGCGGATTTGTTCATGGCGTTCTTCGCATCCGGACGGTTGATCGTGACCACCATCACGCCATCGGCTTTTTCGACCAGCACTTCTTCGGACATAATCTGCATCTCCCACGGTTTAATCGTTCGATTAACGGGTGTGCCGACGGACGGTCGCGCTGTCCAGTCTCGATGGGAGGCCTCGTATGCGGGGCCAGTCCAACGGTGGTCACCTTGCGTGTGCCACGCCCTCTGCTAAGAGGCGCGCAACCGAAAACAAACTCCAGACAGACAGGATCAAAATGGCCAAGATCAAGGTAGCGAACCCGATCGTCGAACTCGATGGCGACGAGATGACGAAGATCATCTGGGAATGGATCCGCGAACGCCTCATCCTCCCCTATCTCGACGTCGACCTGAAGTATTACGATCTCTCAATCCAGAGCCGCGACGAAACCGACGACCAGATCACTGTCGATGCCGCGAATGCGATCAAGGAACATGGCGTTGGCGTCAAATGCGCCACCATCACCCCTGACGAAGCCCGCGTCGAGGAATTCAGCCTCAAGAAGATGTGGGTCAGCCCGAACGGCACGATCCGCAATATCCTCGGTGGCGTTGTCTTCCGCGAACCGATCGTGATCGACAACGTGCCGCGCCTGGTGCCGGGCTGGACCGATCCGATCGTCGTCGGCCGTCACGCCTTTGGCGACCAGTATCGCGCCAAGGACACGCTGATCCCGGGCCCGGGCAAGCTGCGCCTCGTCTTCGACGGCGAAGACGGCGAGACGATCGACATCGACGTGTTCGAGTTCGAATCGAGCGGCGTCGCGATGGCAATGTACAACCTCGACGATTCGATCCGCGATTTTGCCCGCGCCTCGATGAACTACGGCCTCGACCGTGGATGGCCGGTCTATCTTTCGACCAAGAACACCATCCTCAAGAAGTATGACGGCCGCTTCAAGGACCTGTTCCAGGAAGTGTTCGACAACGAATTCAAGGACAAGTTCGCCGAAGCCGGCATCACCTACGAACACCGCCTGATCGACGACATGGTCGCATCCGCACTCAAGTGGAACGGCAAGTTCGTCTGGGCTTGTAAGAACTACGACGGCGACGTTCAGTCGGACACCGTGGCCCAGGGCTTCGGCTCGCTCGGCCTGATGACCTCGGTCCTGATGACGCCCGATGGCAAGACCGTGGAAGCCGAAGCAGCGCACGGCACCGTGACCCGTCACTATCGCCAGCACCAAGAAGGCAAGGCGACCAGCACCAACCCGATCGCCAGCATCTTCGCCTGGACGCGCGGCCTCATGTATCGCGGCAAGTTCGACAACACGCCCGATGTCGTGAAGTTCGCCGAAACGCTCGAGCGCGTTTGCATCGAGACGGTCGAAAAGGGCAACATGACGAAGGATTTGGCGCTGCTGATCGGCCCGGACCAGAACTGGATGACGACCGAACAGTTCTTCGAAGCGATCGTCACGAACCTCGAGGCCGAAATGGCCAACTTGGGCTGACCCAGGCTCGCTCCGTTCTTGCGAGCGGAGACAGGATCAAGGGCGCGGCGTCTGCGGGCACCGCGCCCTTTGCTTTTGAAGCAGGCTTGCAGCATGGACAGCGCAAGCGACCGCGCGCGCCTGCGCAATGACAAGACGAGAGACTCGATGGCCAAGCAACCGGCAAAAAAACGTACGACCCGCCGTAAGGGCGCCGAGAAATTCGGCCAGAAACGCCTCGAAGTTCGCAATGCGCGGATCAAGGATATCCGGGGCATCGCGGACCTTGTCCGGCGCGTCTACGAGGACATGCCCGCCTACACGCACGGTGAAATCCGCGGACAGATCAACAATTTTCCCGAGGGATGCTTCGTTGCGCTGCTCGATGAGGAAGTGGTTGGCTATTGCGCCACCATGCAGCTGGCCGAGGCGCTCGCCTTTCAGCCGCATGATTGGGACGAGATCACCGGCAACGGCTATGGCAGCCGCCACGATCCGACCGGCGACTGGCTTTATGGCTACGAGATGTGCGTGGACCCCAAGGTCCGCGGCGTGCGCATCGGCCGCCGGCTTTACGAGGAACGTCGTGCTCTCGCAGAAGATCGCGACCTGACAGGGATCGTGTTCGCCGGGCGGATGCCACATTATCGGCGCAACCGGCGCAAGGTCGACAGTCCGCAGGATTATCTCGACCAGGTCGTCGCCGGTAAGCTGCACGATCCGGTCCTCCGCTTCCAGCTCGCCAACGGGTTCGAACCTGAGCGCGTGATGGAAAACTACCTGCCCGAGGACAAGGCATCGGCCGCCAACGCCGTAATGATGGTGTGGCGCAACCCCTATGTCGAGCGCGATCAGCCCGTGAAGATGCGCCTGCCGCGCGGGGTGGAATCGGTGCGCGTGGCGACCTGTCAGCTGCAGGCACGTGCTGTCGCCGATTACGACGAATTTTTGCGTACGGTGAAATATTTCGTCGATGTCGCAAGCGATTACGAGAGCGACTTCATCCTGTTTCCCGAGCTTTTCACGCTGATGCTGTTGAGCTTCGAGGAAAAGGAACTCTCTCCCGTCGAGGCGATCGAACGGCTGTCCGAATACACGCCGCGCCTGCGCAGCGACATTTCCGATATGGCGATGAAGTACAACATCAACATCATCGCCGGATCGCACCCCACGCGCATGGACGATGGCGACATCCACAACATCGCCTATGTCTGCCTGCGCGACGGATCGGTCCATGCCCAAGAGAAGATTCACCCTACCCCCAACGAGCGCTATTGGTGGAACATCAAGGGCGGCGACAGCGTGGAGGTGATCCAGACCGATTGCGGCCCGATCGGCGTCCAAATCTGCTACGACAGCGAATTCCCCGAGCTATCGCGCCGCCTGGCCGACGAAGGTGCGCGGATCATCTTCGTACCTTTCTGCACTGACAGCCGCCAAGGCTATCTGCGTGTGCGCTATTGTGGTCAGGCCCGTGCGATCGAGAACCAGTGCTTCGTCGTCCTCAGCGGCAATGTGGGCAATCTGCCGAACGTTGCGAACATGGACATACAGTATGCGCAAAGCTGCATCCTGACGCCGTGCGACTTTCCGTTCGCGCGTGACGGCATTGCGGCCGAGGCGACCGAGAATGTCGAGACCCTGACGATCAGCGACATCAACCTTGCCGATCTCAGCTGGGCGCGCGCCGAAGGCACGGTCCGCAACCTCGCCGACCGCCGCTTCGACCTTTATCGAATCGAATGGGACGAGGACGGCAAGCATCCAGGAAAACCGCGTCCGCGGCGCGAACCGCTCGGCCCGACCGGCCCCGGCGGGGGTTAGGCGTCAGGCAGCCTTCCCGGCAAATGCATCGGGGCTCTCGATCCGCTGAGGGTCGAACCCCATGCCGATCACCCGGCCCGGAACGCGCCGGAGCAGAGGCACCGCATCGAGCAAGCGCAGCGGAAAGGCCGGCCTGCGGATCGGCGCCGTACGCTCGAGCACGGGTTCGATCACGCGATCCTGCGCGAGCTTCTGCATTCGTTGCATCCTTACGACAGAGCGCCAGCGCGCTGCCTGCACGTTTTCGAGGAGCGGATCGGCATTGTCTCCGCGCGCAAGCGGTGCCGCAAGGATATTCGCCATCGCTACGGCGTCCTGTACCGCCACATTGATACCCACCCCACCGATGGGGCTCATCGCGTGCGCGGCGTCCCCTATCGCCAATAGCCCGGGACGATGCCAGCGTGTGAGCCGGTCGAGCGATACTTCGAGCGTCTTGACCTCGTCCCAGCTCTCCAATGCGGACACCGAGGGTTCGAGCTCGGGCACAAGATCGACAATTCCACGCCGGAACATCTCCAGGCTGTCGGATCGCACGGCGTCGGATCCGCCCTTCGGCACCAGGAACGCGCATTGGTAGTAATCGCCGCGATCGATCAGGATCAGCATCCGGCCAGCAGCGACGCTGCCGAACGTTTCGCCGTCGTCCAACGCATCGGGTTTCGTCAGGCGGAACCAGAGAACGTCCATCGGTGCCCCCAGCGTCTCCAGCGGTAGCTCGGCCGCATCGCGCAGGATCGAGCGACGCCCGTCGGCCGCGATGGTCAGCTTTGCTTCGATCCGCCCGCCATCGGCGAGTTCGACGCCGGAAATACGGCCGTCGGCATCGGTTGTGACACCGACGGCCTCGGTCTCCATCCGCAGTTCGAAACCGGGATAACCTGCCGCGCGCCGCGCCAGCAGGTCGAGCAGATCCCATTGCGGCATCATCGCGATGAACGGCGCAGGTACGGACAGGTGGCGAAAATCGGCGAGCGTCAGTGTGCTGTCCGCCACACGAAGCGAGACTTGCTCGATATGCCCGCGCTCGAGCTTCAACACATCGTCGAGGAAGCCAAGCTGTTCAAACAGTGCCAGCGTCGACGGGTGCACGGTATCGCCGCGAAAATCGCGCAGGAAATCGGCGTGCTTCTCGATGACTGTCACTCGCACGCCGGCTCGCGCCAGCAACAATCCGGCCATCATGCCCGCTGGGCCGCCGCCGGTTACCAAAACATCCACGCGTTCGTGCAACATGATCGTGACATTAGCGCGATCCCCGAATACGTCCATGATTATGGCCGAAGCCAATTTCGCCTCCCCCGCCCTGAATGACGCGCTGGTGATCCTCGGCGCGGCCGGAATCGTGATTCCGGTCTTCTCGCGGTTGCGCGTTTCACCGGTGATCGGGTTCATTCTGGTGGGCGTCCTCGTCGGCCCCTACGGGCTCGGTGCGCTGGCCTTCGACACGAAATGGCTCGATTTCGTCACCATATCCGACCCGGACCGGCTCGAACCATTTGCCGAGCTGGGCATCATCCTGTTGCTGTTCTCGATCGGGCTCGAACTTTCGTTCGCTCGCCTATGGGCCTTGCGCAAGCTGGTGTTCGGCCTCGGTTCGCTCGAACTGTTGATCGGTGGCGGGATCATGGCCGCTGCGCTGGCAATGATCGGACAATATTGGAGCGGCGCGATCGCGCTGGGCCTCGCCCTGGCGATGTCGTCCACAGCCCTGTGCCTCCCCATCGCCGGCACGAAAACGCCGGTGGGCCGCGCCGCGTTGTCGATGCTTTTGTTCGAGGATATCGCGCTCGTCCCGATCATCTTCCTGCTCGGCGTTCTCGGACCGGCTGCGGCGGCAGAAGACGGCGCCTCGGTGGTCACCCTGCTGTGGCAGGGCGCAGCCATGATCGCGGTGCTCATGGTTGGCGGGCGGTTCCTGCTGCCACGACTCTTCGCGCAAGCGGCACGCACCAAACTGCCAGAAAACTTCCTCGCCGCCACTCTCCTGGTGGTGATCGCGTCGGCTCTCGCGACTGCGGCGGTGGGGCTCTCCCCTATCGTCGGTGCACTCATCGCCGGCATTCTGATCGCCGAAACCGAGTATCATGGGGAGGTCGAAAGCATCACCGAGCCCTTCAAGGGCCTTGCGCTGGGCATCTTCCTGCTGACCATCGGCATGGGCATCGACTTACGTGTGCTCGGCGAGATCATCGGCGCCGTGCTAATCGCCGTCGTCCTGGTCCTCACTTTCAAGGCGGTGCTCACGGGCCTGCTCCTGCGGACCATGGGCGCGCGCCGTAGCACCGCGGCGGAGACCGGCATCCTGATGGCCAGCCCGTCGGAAACCACGCTGATCGTTCTCGCGGCTGCCACGAGTGCGCAGCTTATCCAGCCCGGCACGGCACAATTCTGGCAGGTCGTTTGCGCCATAGGCCTCACGATCACGCCCCTCCTGGCAAGGCTCGGCCGGGTCGTGGCACGACGAATCGAAACGCCCGAATCGCTCGATCGGCTGCCAGGCGCGGTTGACGACGATGCTCCGCGCACGATCATTGTCGGTTTCGGCCGCGTCGGGCGGCTCGTCGCCGACATGCTCAGGACGCACGATCAGCCCTATGTGGCGATCGATGCCGATGCCGACGTGATCGCCGCAGCGCGCGCCAACGGGTATGCGGCCGTGTTCGCCGATGCGATCCGCGGCGATGCGCTCGACCGGTTGGGAATCGATCGCGCACCAGCGCTGATCCTCACCATGGACGAACCGGTCCTGGCGCAGCGGATGGTGCGCAAATTCCGCAAGGATCACCCGCAACTGCCGATCATCGCCCGTGCGCGAGACGAAGAGCATTCGATCCTGCTGTACAAGGCGGGGGCGAGCCATGCCGTGCCCGAGACGCTCGAAAGTTCGCTTCAACTGTCCGAGGCGGTGCTTGTCGACCTGGGTGTCGCGATGGGACCCGTCATCGCCTCGATCCATGAAAAGCGGGACGAACTGCGCGAGCAGATCATGCGCGAGGGCGAACTCGAAACGAAGCCGAAGCTACGTTCAAGCACCCTGCAATCGGAGTGAAACACGGACCTAATCCTGTCCCCGCCCGTTGGTAAGGCAAAGGAGAGAAACATGTCCGGACAGAAAGACCCGACCAAACCGACGCCGAACGACGAGAAGTTCAAGCCACAGAACGTGGCCGATCCTCAATCGACGGTCGAACCGCCGAGCCGCGATGCCGACAAGCCCGCCAATAGTGGCGGGAAGGACATCCCTGCTGGCTCGCAAAGCGCGATTGGCGACAAGAGCCGCAATCGAACCTGACGACCGTTAATTGTAACATGTTTAGCCGCCGATCGCCTGACGCACCGCGTCGAGCGCTTCGGCGGCTTTTCCGCCATCGGGCCCACCGCCTTGCGCCATATCGGCGCGGCCGCCGCCGCCCTTGCCACCAAGCTTTTCTACGCCTGCGCGAACGAGCGCGACTGCATCGAAACGCTCTGCCAAATCGTCGGTGACTGCAACGGCGAACGCCGCCCGGCCATCATTGACCGCGACAACAGCCGCAATCCCTGATCCGAGCCGCGCCTTTTCGCCATCGAGAAGCGGTCGCAATTCCTTCGGGTTCAATCCCTCGATCACCTTGCCACTGAATGCCACCCCGGCGATCTCTTCATCGACCGGTGCATCGGCTTTGGCACCACCGCCCGAAAGGGCGAGTTCGCGCTTGGCATCGGCAAGTTCGCGTTCGAGTGTCTTGCGTTCGTCGACCAGCGCGGCAACGCGCGCTTCGACCTCGTCCGGCGCAGTTTTGAGCGTCGATGCAATCGTCTTGAGCGCTTCCTCGCGCCGCACCAACCACTGGCGTGCAGCCTCGCCTGTCAGCGCTTCGATCCGGCGGACTCCCGAACTGACCGCGCCTTCGGACACGATACGAAACAGGCCGATGTCGCCCGTCGCATCGACGTGCGTGCCGCCGCACAGCTCGACCGAATAGTTGCGGCCCGAGCCCTGCCAATCCGACCGGCCCATCGACAACACGCGCACTTCGTCGCCGTATTTCTCGCCGAACAGCGCCAGAGCACCCGCCTCGACCGCCTCGTCGGTGCTCATCAACCGCGTACCGACCGCTTCGTTGTGCCGGATCTCGGCGTTCACTTCGGCTTCCACATCGGCGATTTCTTCGTCGGTCAACGGCTTGGGGTGCGAGAAGTCGAACCGGAAGCGGTCGGGCGAAACAAGCGATCCCTTTTGCGTGATGTGATCGCCCAGGCGATTGCGCAAGGCGGCGTGTACCAAGTGCGTGGCAGAATGATTCGCGCGGATCGCATCGCGCCGCTCACCATCGACTTCGAGCCGCACTTCATCACCCTTCGCGACCTCGCCCTCACGAATGACGGCATGATGGGCATGGAGCCGGCCGAGCGGTTTGCTGGTGGCTTCGACCTCTGCCTTCAGCCCCCGAGCCGACGTAACACTTCCCGCATCGCCGGTCTGGCCGCCGCTTTCGCCGTAGAACGGCGTCTGGTTCGTGAGGATAATGACCTCGTCACCCATCGCGGCCCCCTCCACCTCGACACCGTCCTTGACGATCGCCACGACCTGGCCCTCGCCCACAGTGGCGGAATAACCGGTGAATTCAGTCGCCCCATCGCGCTCGGCGATGTCGAACCACACTTCGCTGTCTGCAGCCTGGCCCGAGCCCTTCCACGCAGCGCGCGCTGCGTCTTTCTGGCGTTCCATCGCGCTTTCGAAGCCCGCGCGGTCCACACCGATGTCGCGCGAACGCAGCGCATCTTCCGTGAGGTCATAAGGGAAGCCATAGGTGTCGTAGAGCTTGAACGCCGTTTCGCCCGGCAACTCGTCGCCCTCGCCCAGTTCGGTGGTGGCTTCGTCGAGGAGTTTCAAACCCTTGTCGAGCGTTTTGCGGAATTGCGTTTCCTCGCGCTCGAGTGTTTCGGCGATCAGCGCCTGCGCGCGAGGCAATTCGGGATAGGCCTGGCCCATCTCGGTGACGAGCGCGGGTAGCAGGCGGTGCATCAGCGGCTCGCTTGCCCCCAGCAGGTGCGCATGCCGCATGGCGCGGCGCATGATCCGGCGCAGCACGTAGCCCCGCCCTTCATTCGACGGCAGCACGCCGTCGGCAATAAGGAAACTCGTCGAGCGCAGGTGATCGGCAATGACGCGATGGCTTGCCTGCTGATCGCCGTCGGCTTTCACTCCGGTCAGGCTCTCGGAGGCGCCGATCAGGGCCTTGAACGTGTCGGTATCGTAATTGTCGTGCACGCCTTGCATCACGGCAGCGATCCGCTCGATCCCCATGCCGGTGTCGATCGAGGGGCTCGGCAAAGCGCCGTCGATCTCGCCGCCCGACTGAAGAAACTGCATGAACACGAGGTTCCAGATCTCCACGAAGCGATCGCCGTCCTCGTCGGGCGATCCCGGAGGGCCACCGAAAATGTGGTCGCCGTGATCCCAGAAAATTTCCGAACACGGGCCGCAGGGTCCATCTTCGCCCATCGCCCAGAAATTGTCCTTCGTGGCGATATCGATGATGCGCTCGTCAGGAAGGCCCGAAATCCGTCGCCACAGCGAGCGCGCCTCGTCATCGGTGTGATAGACGGTGACGGTCAGACGGTCCTTGGCGAGGCCCCATTCCTTGGTCAGCAACGTCCAGGCATGCTCGATCGCCTGTTCCTTGAAATAGTCGCCGAACGAGAAATTGCCGAGCATCTCGAAAAAAGTGTGGTGCCGCGCGGTGTAGCCGACATTGTCGAGATCGTTGTGCTTGCCGCCGGCGCGCACGCATTTCTGCGCCGACGTCGCGCGCGGCGCAGGTGGAGTCTCCAGACCGGTGAACACGTTCTTGAACTGCACCATGCCCGCATTCACGAACATCAGCGTGGGATCGTTGTACGGCACGAGCGGCGCGGACGGACGCACCGCGTGATCGGCCTGCGCGAAATAGTCGAGGAAGGACTGCCGGATTTCGTTGGTCGAGTGCATGGGTGCCAGTTAGAATGCGTATGCCCAAGCGGCAAGCAGATAGGCGATAGCTTTGCCCAGAGGAGCGATCAGGCCTTGGCCGTAACGACCCAGGCGGCCGCCGGCAGCGCTACGATATCGCCTTCGGCCTTGCTCGCCACCCAGTCGCGCAATCGCATCATCGCCGCCGCGCGGTCAGCCCCTTCGCACTGGGCAATCGCGCGCGCGGCAGGGCCGATCCGGGTGAAGAATCTGGTGGCGTCTTCCACCGCTCGTTCACCGGCTCCGGCAACGAAGGCGAAATCGACCTCGCGATGCGTGACATCGCGCCATCCGGCAGCGGCGAGCACGGCGGCCACCGCGAGTCGGTCGGCAAATGCGAAAGGCCCCGGCTCCGAAAGTGCGCCTTGCTGGGACCGCCCGAACAGCGCACCGGCTTCGCTGGCCCAGGGGTTGAGATCGGGCTCACGGAAGCAACTGAAACACAGCGCCGCGTTTTCAATCGCCCCGCGATGCAGATTGGTGAAGGCCGCGACCGGGTCGGAAAAGAACATCACGCCATGCCGCGATACGATGAGGTCAGGCACGAATTCGCCCGCGCGCCAATCCGATGCGTCGGCAACGCGGAATTCGACATTGGGATGGTTTGCACCGCGCTCGCGTGCAACGGCCACGAGGTCGCTTGATATATCGAGCCCGAGCACCTGGGCCGGATCGCGCTCCCGCCCGAGCGCAACCGACAATTCACCCGCTCCGCAACCGATATCGACGATCCGTCGACCGGGCAGTCTGCTGATGTCGTGCAGCAATTCCTCGGTAAGTCCAGCGAGTGCACGATCGGTTGCCGCGTGGTTCTCCGCCCAGCTTGCACCAACCCTGCCCGACCAATCGGCTCCGTTTGTCATACCTCATGGGTAGCGCAATACGCACGGCTGACAAGATGGCGTGGCGCAACCAATTAAAACGGCCGGCGCAGCACATGCTACGCCGGCCGTTAGCCTTGATGATCGGAACGCGACCGGATTATTTCGCGTCGTCATCCTCCGCGTCGGGACCGGTCATCATTTCTTCGGCGACTTCATCTTCCTTGCCGCGGATCGCGGCTTCGAGCTTCGCGCAGACTTCGGGATTTTCCTTGAGGAAATCCTTGGCGTTCTCACGGCCCTGGCCGATGCGAATACTGTCATACGAGAACCAGGCGCCCGATTTCTCGACGATGCCGGCTTTTACCCCGAGATCGAGGATTTCGCCGATCTTGGAAATACCCTCGCCATACATGATGTCGAATTCGACCTGCTTGAACGGCGGCGCGACCTTGTTCTTGACCACCTTCACGCGGGTGGAGTTGCCGACCACTTCATCGCGTTGCTTGATCTGTCCGGTGCGGCGGATGTCGAGGCGAACGGATGCGTAGAACTTGAGCGCGTTGCCGCCGGTGGTGGTTTCCGGATTGCCGTACATCACGCCGATCTTCATGCGCAGCTGGTTGATGAAGATCACCATGCACTTGGAGCGGTTGATCGAACCCGTGAGCTTGCGCAGGCTCTGGCTCATCAGTCGGGCCTGCAAGCCGACATGGCTATCGCCCATCTCGCCTTCGATCTCGGCGCGGGGCACCAGAGCTGCGACCGAATCGACCACCAGAACGTCGATCGCGTTAGAGCGCACCAGCGTATCGGTGATCTCGAGCGCCTGTTCGCCGGTATCGGGCTGCGACACGATCAGTTCGTCGATGTCGACGCCCAGCTTCTTGGCATAGACGGGATCGAGCGCGTGTTCGGCATCGACGAAAGCGGCGGTTCCACCGTTCTTCTGCGCTTCGGCGATGACATGCAGCGCCAGCGTCGTCTTGCCCGAGCTTTCGGGCCCGTAAACTTCGATCACGCGGCCCTTGGGCAGGCCGCCGATGCCGAGCGCGATATCGAGGCCGAGCGATCCGGTGGAAATCGATTCGACATTCATCGCCTCGCGCGAGCCGAGCTTCATCGCCGACCCCTTGCCGAAGGCACGGTCGATCTGGGCGAGAGCGGCGTCGAGCGCCTTTTGACGGTCCACGTTGGTTTCCTTTTCCACGAGCTTCAAATTCGTACCTGCCATGACACGGCCTCCGTCGGTTCGCTAGGGTCGTTCCAATTCCTTCAACGAGAACCTGTGTACCCATTTTGTTCCATGAGAACAAGAGCAGAACAGAATTTTGTTGGATTCTGCGGAAAACCGAGGAAAAGTCTGGCTTGCGCCACCCTACCTTTTATTGGGCAACGGGCCGTACACGCCAATCGGCAGCTTTCGCCGCGTTGGCCGGCACGACAATCTCGACGACTCGCTGGCCGTCCTCGATCGTCTCGGGGACACCGTCAAACAGCCACTGCGAGGGAGAACCCAGTTTGATCCGCACCGTCACTGCGAAGGGATTGGCGTTGGTCAGCGTCGCTTCCATCGTCGTCCAGCCCGCCTCCTTGCGCCCGGGATCCATTGCCCCCTTGGACGCACACAGCGCGAAAACCTGCGGGCTTGCTCCGATCTCGATATCGACGTCCTGCCCCGATGCGTAGTCGCGCAAGGTCTGCTGACCGACGAGCAATTCTCCGTCGGGGCCACGCTCGAAGATCATGATTTGGCCTGTCGGCAAGGCCACGCCCAGTCCGCTCGCCTTGTCGTTGACCGTCTCGAGTTGCATGGCCGCCGATTGCGCCGGTTGTTCGCGCCACATCCACGGCGAGCATTCGACTTCGTAGGCGATACGCCCGTCGATCTCCTCTTCGCGCAGGAAGGCGACCTGTTTGAGGCTTTTCGCCTTCACATCGACTTCGAACGGCACGCGGTAGAGCTTGAGATCGCCAAGGTTCTCCTCGCCGGCCACGGGCGGAGGCGGCGGCGGCGGTGGCGGCGGGGGCGGCGCAGGCGCAGCCATTGCATAGGCATCTTCCCGGCTGACCCGTGAGCCGGTGACCACGATCGCGCGATCCGCCAATTCATCCTCGTATCGCGGGATCGGCGATCCCGCTGCGGTGCTCCCGATCGGGTAGCACTCCAACCGGAGCGGCTTGCCGCGCGGGGGCGACGCCAGGCGACGGAAATCGCTGACGACATTGAGCTTTCCGGCCACCGCCATCAACTCGGCGCGTTCAAAGCTCTGGCCGTTGTCATTGAGGATCGTAAGCCAACTGGTGAGACCGAAGCGCAGGTTTTCCTGATCGCCAGCCTCGTCGACACTGGCGACATAGCTCGCTTCCCAGTCGAATCCCCAGGAAAGGTATGTGAGGGTGATCTCATAGGTCCCACCCCGCGGATCGCGCGTGTCGATCGAGAACACCGGCTTTGCGGAGAGGCCATCGGGCACGCGGTCGAAGGTGAGCTTTTCGGGAAGCCCCGAACAACGCACCGCTTCGTATCCCGTCTGCGTTTCGAGAACCAAACCGCCATCGGCGCGGGTGCGGACGATTGCCTGCTCGCTTTCCGCACGCCCCGTGCCAGGATTGGTGCGGGTGATCGTCACGCGATTGCCCAGAGTGCCGTCGACCAGCGCGGCCGGGCTCAACAGATCAGCATTGCGGTTCTTTTCGATCGTGCCACCGGGCAGCCCGGTGACAATTGCCGAAACCGCAATCATTCCTTCTGATACGCCCAAGAAACGGATGCGCGATTCGCCGGGTGACAGGGTGACGGTCCGCGTCTCGGAGATCATCGCGAAGCCCTGGGGGAAACGCCGGTTCATCGTCTGCCCGATGCGACGATTCGGATCGCGATAGACGGTCACGGCGACGTCGGTCGGCTCGGACGCCTCGATCACCTCGCGGCCCTGCGCGTGGACTGAAGGCGCAAACGCCGACGCTATCGCCGCCGCAATGCAGACCGTGCCGATGGGAGGGGGGAGCCGCACGGCGCGTCCCCTAGAACTTGGTCTCGTAGGTTACGCGCATGACTCGCTCTCCATTGGCCGGCACTGTTACGCGATAGACGCGCCGGTCGGCATTGACCTGCTCGCCCTCGACATCTTCCGACACGACGCGGAAATCGCGCGCCCACCAATATCGATCAAGACCGACCTGGTGCATCACCACGGTGACCGGCTCGGGGCGGGCATTGGTGAAGGTGTAGCGCATCGTCGTGCGATAATAGTCGATCTCGCGATCGACCTGGACTTCGCGCACGATCTCGTCGTCTTCGAGCACGCGATAGCGCGCGGTCCGCTCGTACTCTCCGCTCGAAATCGTCTCGCGCTTCTCGACCTCGGCCTTCATGAACACATCGAAGGCGTCGCCCGTCGTCAGAGACAGCGTGCTGCCCATCGGCGTGTGGCCGATCCGATTCTCACCGATATATTGCGGATTGCCTTGGGCATCGCGCTGGTAGAACCGCACGGTGCCCGCCGGCAGCGCATCGCCCAACCCGCCATCGCGGCTCGAGCTGAAGCTGATTGCAGTCGCGGCGGGGCGGAAATCGTCATCCGATTGCAGCCAGCCTGCACCGACCGAATAGACTTTTTGCGCAGGCACACCCTGCGCATCGAGAAAGCTCACCTGCTTGGTCTGTGCATTGGCGATCGTCGTACGCTCGTCGAGCGGGTAGAGATAGAAGTCACCAAGCCGTTCGCGATCGGCGGTTTCGGTGCCGGGGCGCACCATGTCACGCCGCGTGCGCTGCTGCACGCTGCGGGAGGGGTTACCCGCCACGAGCAACGTATCGGCATCGTGAAAGGTGGTGCCGGTATTGTTGGTCAGCGTCAC
This sequence comes from Alteriqipengyuania halimionae, assembly GCF_009827575.1. Lineage (NCBI taxonomy): Bacteria > Pseudomonadati > Pseudomonadota > Alphaproteobacteria > Sphingomonadales > Erythrobacteraceae > Pseudoblastomonas > Pseudoblastomonas halimionae. Next base: position 1,303,651 of record NZ_WTYR01000001.1, read on the forward strand.
CCAGCCCTGCATGTCGATCGCGCCGGTGTTCTCGTCATAGAGCGCGACGTAGTCCGCATCCCAGCCCAGTCCCGGCGTCAGATAGCGGATCGAAGCAGGCCGTCGGCCCGAACGATTGCTTTCCAGCGTCACCGACAGCGTAGGACGCGCACGAAGGTTTGGCGGGACCTCGTCGAAAACCACACGGACCGGCAAGCCATCGTCGCGCAGAACTTCGATGCGGTTTCCGAACCGCACCACGACACCGCCGGCGGTGGACAGCACTTCGGCACGCTCGCGCACTTCCTGACCGGTCGCAGGATTGGTACGGATGAGCGTGACCGTCTGCCCGATCGCCTTTTCCATCAGCTTGCTGGGCGTAAGCAGGTCGAAATCGAAATTCTGCTCGACGATCGCAGTGCCTTCGGCAGAGAAACTGAGGGTTTCCGGCCGGATCTGCGCCGACACGTCGGGGAATTCGATCCGGCTGCGACCGTTGCGGATATCGAGCTGCCGCACATCCTGCACCAGAGCATTACCGTCCTGATAGATCGTCACCGCGATATCGCCCTGTGCCGTAGCGGCAGTCGGATCGGATGCGTCGCTTTGCTGGGCAAAACTGGAAACCGGCATTGCCGCTGTCGCGGCGAGCAGGACGGCGAACGAAGTGCGAATGGTCATGCAGTCAGTCCCTCCCTGAAATCAGGTTATGGACCATGATTGCACCATGAGATCGCAATAGGGAAGCCTTTGCGATGCCTCGCCGGCTTCTTGCGCGTCAGCCGTTGCCGCCTTTCGATCCGCCAAGCACCTTTGCGACCTTGTCGGCGATCTGCGCGACCGAGAACGGTTTAGGCAGGAAGTGCATATCCTCGATGTCGATTTCCCGGCGCAACTGTTCCTCGGCATAGCCCGACATGAACAAGATGGGCAGATCGGGGCGCTTCTCGCGGATCGCGCGTGCCATGGCCGGGCCATCCATCACCGGCATGACCACATCGGATACGATGAGATCGAACTCTTCGCCGCGCTGCACGTATTCGAGACCTTCTTCACCATCCGAGGCGGTCACGACCTCGTATCCCTGCCTCGACAGTGCGCGCTCGGCGACCGCGCGCACTGGATCTTCGTCCTCGACCAGCAGCAGTTTTCCTCCCCCGGCCCATTCGCGCTGCGGAGCGGCTGGCTTGTCGGCTTCTTCGCGCCGTCGCTTGGCATCGGGGCTCTCGTGAAAGACTGGCAGATAGACAGAGAAGGTTGTCCCCTTGCCCATTTCGCTGTCGGCAAAAATGAAACCGCCCGATTGCTTGACGATGCCGTAGACCGTCGAAAGGCCTAGGCCGGTCCCCTTCCCCTGCTCCTTGGTGGTGAAGAATGGTTCGAAGATCTTCCCGATCTTGTCTGGCGGTATGCCGGTGCCGGTGTCGGAAACGACCAGCACGGTGTAATCGCCAGCGGGCACGATCTCGCTCCGCATTGCGCGAATGTCGGCGGCGGTCACGCGTTTGGTCGCAATTCGCAATTCGCCGCGGCCTTCCCCCTTCGCCTGCACTGCATCGCGCGCATTGACCGCGAGGTTCACGATCACCTGCTCGAGCTGCGAGGGGTCCGCCCGCACCCGGCCGAGATTGCGATCATGGGTTACCTGCAGCCGGATTTTTTCGCCGATCAGCCGCTTCAGCATCTGCGAAACTTCGCTCACTACGTCAGGCAGTTGGAGCACTTCGGGCCGCAAGGTCTGCTGTCGCGAGAAGGCCAGCAATTGCCGTGTGAGCGAAGCCGCGCGGTTCGAGTTGGCGCGGATTTGCTGGATGTCATCATAATCGCTGTCGCCCGGTGTGTGGCGCAGCAGCATGAGGTCGCAGATTCCGAGTATGGCCGTCAGCACATTGTTGAAATCGTGTGCGACACCGCCCGCAAGCTGACCGACGGCCTGCATCTTGGTTGCCTGGGCGATCTGGCGTTTGAGACGCTTTTCTTCGCTGTTGTCGTTGAGGCCGAGCAGCACGGCTGCATTTCCTAGCCCGCGCACACCGGCAAGATTGAGCGAGACCGGCTCTTCGGGCTGGATCGACAGCCGAACCGCGACATCGCCACTGGTTGCTGGCCCTTGCGCAAATCGCCGCACGGCATTCGAAAGCGCGCCCTTGTCTTCCTGCACAACGAGGTCGGACGGATAGGGCGGAGGCGCTTCTCCATCGCGCCCGGCAGCGCGCATGAAGGCAGGATTGGCAAACAACAGCAATCCGTCGCGATCGGCCATCGCGAGGCCGAGCGGCAATTGCGCGAGCAGCGCCTCGAGATTGGGCACGGCAGTGGCGAGATCGCCCGACCCGCCGCCCAGCCCTATGCCGCTATCAACCAGCAACATGAGCGAGGGATGCGAATCTCCCGCATCGTTGCCGGCCCGGTCGGGATCGGCGATCGGGAGATAATACATCGTGATCGGCGCGCCGTTCTTGCCATCGCGAGCATAGCTGATCCGGTCATCCTCGTCCTGACGCAGGAACGAGACGAACTCTTGATGCGCCATGTCGCTTTCGGGCTCGCCGGTGGCGCGCAGGGCAAAGCCGCTGCTCGCAGCGACGATGTACCCATCGGGCTCGACGATCGCGGAGACGATGCCTGCCTGGTCTAGCGCACGCCCCAGCTTGCCGGTCACGGCCTCGACCGCAGCGCGCGTGAGATCGGGCGACACCTGTCGACGGAACCGCCAAATCAGGTAGTCGCCTGCGCGCCCCGCACGCTCCAAAGTTGCGGCCCAGATCTCGCCTTCTGCACGCACCGTGCCGGCGTCGGCCCGTCCGTCGCGCCAGGCATCGCGTGAACCACGCATCAGTGCATCTAGCGAGGTCTGATCGGCATCGATGTGTGGCGGAGCCTTGGTGATCCCGAAATTATCGGCAAAGGTCGCATTGGCGCATGTGAGCCGGCCCGCGCGATCGGTGATCGCAATCGCCATGTCGCTGCGATCCATCGCCGTTACGGTGACCGACCAATCGGGCGTCGCGATGCTGTCGATTGTCTCGCTCGCCTTATCACGAAGCATCAACCAGCCAGCACCGCCCAGAACTGCCACCGCTCCCAGATAGCTCAGCACCGCCACTGCGCTGTCGGTCGCAAGCCAAAGCGCCAGCGCGCTCAGCAACAGTCCCACCGCGACGACAATCGAAACCATCGCCGATGGGCGCGAGGTAATCGCGAGGGGTGTCACTCGACGCCTCTGCGCACGGCCAGCGTCCGGCGGCGGCGGCGATTGACCATGTTGTTCCAGATGAAGGACGAGGCGAAATAGCCGATCGCGGCACTGACGATGGCAATCACCGCCAGCCCGACGACCATTCCCGGTGCAGCGTCGGAAGCGAGCCAGGTGAACCATTCGCCGATTGTCGCGCTCGAATTGTAGAGTTCCTCGAACGCGCTGAGATTGCTCTTGAAGCCAAGCGCGCCACCCACTTCGAGCGCAGCCGCCAAAATGAGCGGTGTGGTGAGCGGGTTGGACAGGAACGTCGCCGCAGCCGCGAGCGGGATATGCCCGCGGATCGGCACACACATCAGCGCAGCACCGATCATCTGCACGCCCGGAATCAACGCAAATATTCCGACCAGAAGCCCGGCGGCGATCCCGCGCGGGACCGAGCGTCGTGTCAGTCGCCAAAGTTCCGGGCGGCGCGCCGCAAATCCCACCCAACGATTCTCTTCGAAGGACTCGCGCGAAGGGCTATTGCGCTTGAGCCAACGATTAAACCGGGATGACATGGTGGAAGCGGACATTCTCTTGTTATTAGCGCGAGAACCGCTTGCTGTCGCGCCGGTCCCGTTAAAATTTCAATGGTGCTCGACAGACCGTTCTTCAAGTGTCCTGGTCTGACATCCGCCGCGCGGAGGAATCGCCTCAGCCCTTTTCGCGCATCAGCCTGGCCTTGTCGCGCTTCCAGTCGCGATCCTTGACCGTCTGGCGCTTGTCGTGGGCCTGCTTGCCCTTGGCGAGCCCGAGTTCGACCTTGGCCCGCCCACGCGAATTGAAATAGACGTTCAAGGGAATGAGCGTCATGCCCTTGCGCTCGACTGCGCCGAGCATTCGTTCGATTTCGCGCGAATGGAGCAGCAGCTTGCGCGGACGTCGCGGCTCGTGATTATTGCGATTGCCATGGCTGAACTCGGGGACATTGGCGTTAATGAGCCAGACTTCCCCGTCGCGCACTTCGGCATAGCTTTCGCGGATCGAGCCTTCGCCCCCGCGCAGCGCCTTCACCTCGGTCCCCTGCAAGGCGATCCCCGCCTCGAAGGTGTCCTCGATATGATAATCGAACTTCGCGCGCCGATTGTCGGCGACGATCTTCTGCTTGTCGAAAGTCTTGGGTGTAGGACGTGCCATGAAGGGCGATCTAGGAAGACTTGGCCGGTTACACCAGCCCCGCATGCTCCAGCGCATCGTCGACCGCCTTGCGCGCAGCCTCGCTCGCAGCGCAGATCGGCAGCCTCACCTCGTCGGTCAGCCAGGCATGCACGCGGCTGAGTGCATATTTCGCTGGTGCCGGGCTGGCATCGGAGAACATCGCGTAATGGAGCGGGAACAACCGGTCGTTGAGCTCGCGCGCCTTGACCAGATCGTTGGCCGCAATGGCTTCGTGGAATTCGGCGCAGAGCGCCGGCGCGACATTGGCCGATACCGAGATACAGCCCGACCCGCCCGCAGCCGAATGGGGCAGCCACAATTCGTCATTGCCCGATAGCTGGCAGAAATCGCTGCTCAGACCCATGCGATGGTCGGCTACGCGCGAAAGGTCACCGCTGGCATCCTTGATCGCCACAATCCGGTCCGGGAACTTGCTGACCAGTTCGACCACGGTCTCATCCTCGATGTCGGTGACCGTGCGGCTCGGCACGTTATAAAGCACAATTGGCAGGTCGCTGTTTTCGGCTAGGAAACTGAAATGCGCGATCAACCCGGCCTGGCTCGGCCGATTGTAATAGGGTGCGACGCACAGTCCTGCCGCTGCGCCTGCCTTCCTCGCAAACCCCATGTGGAGCAGCGCGTTGCGCGTGTCGTTGCTTCCGCACCCTGCGATCACCGGAACCCGCCCGGCGGCTTGTTCGACGCAGATTTCGACCACGCGATGATGCTCTGCATTGGAAAGCGTGGAGGCTTCGCCGGTGGTTCCGCAGGGCACGAGACCCTTGCTCCCGTTCTCGATCTGCCAGTCGATCAGCCGGCGATAGGCGTCTTCATCGACCTTGCCGTCCTTGAACGGTGTCACAAGTGCTGGAATCGAACCGGAAAACATTACAATACCTCGTCACATCGCGGAAACCGCGCGGGTGGTCGCGCGTTCAGGGTGCGATAAGGAGGGAAACACTATCATGTCCAGCATGATCAAACGCATCTTGCTTGCCACCGCCGCCCTGCCTCTTGCCATCGCAGGAGGTGCGGCCAATGCGCAGCAAGCCGATAGCTGGGATCAGATGCGTGAGCGTGTCGAGAGGCAGCAGCCCGGGCTGATGGCCCAAGTGCTCCAGCAATGGAAGCAACTGACGTCGAGCTCGGCCTACGATTTCGAGACCTATGCCGGTTTCATCGAGCGCAATCGAGGCCTGCCGCAGCAGGATTCTCTCCAGCGCAAGGCCGAACAGGCGCTCGATCGACAAGCCGCGACCGCGCAGCGCCTAGTGCAATTCCACGACGGGTTCCCGCCGATCACCAACACGGCCAAGGCACGCTATGCCATGGCGCTCGGCCAGCTTGGCCGTGACGACGCTTTCCGCTGGGCGCGCGAAGCCTGGCGCGGCGGAGACATGAACGCCGTTACCGAAGCCTATTTCGCCGGCTTGTTCGGATCGCGCCTTTCGGCCGAAGACCACAACGCGCGTATGGATGCCCTCTTGTGGCAGCGCAGCGCCGAAGCAGCCGCGCGCCAGATCAGCTTTGTTTCGCCGGAGAAACGTGACATTTACATGGCGCGCCTCGCGATCATTCAGGGACAGGATCCTGCTTCGATCGGGCTCAACGTGCCGGCGGAGGCGCGCAGCGATCCCGGATATCTCTACAATCAAGCGCGTCAGTGGCGGCGCAGTGGTCAGCAGTCGGCTGCTATCAGCCTTCTGGTCAATGCTCCGACCATGTCGGCCCCTGCGCTCGATGGCGAATTGTGGCTGGCCGAAACGCTCGAAGTTGCACGCGACGGAGGCCCTTCCTCCGCTTACCGCATCGCGAGCAAGGTGGACCAAGCCTTTGCGCCCGGTGCCGACATCAGCGACATGAGCTACCCGATCCGCGACGATTACACTTCGCTGGTCTGGCTCGGGGGAACCAGTGCTCTTTGGCAGCTGGGCGACGCGTCCGGGGCTGCGCCGCTGTTCTATCGTTATGGTGCAGCCGCCAAAACCGCTCCGACCCGCTCGAAGGGATTCTACTGGGCCGGATACGCCGCCCAGCGCGCCGGCGACATGGCCGAGGCCGATCGCTATTATGAAATGGCCGCGCAATATCCGGAGATGTTCTACGGTCAGCTCGCGCTCGAGCGCCTTGGTCGCGAAATCCCCGCGCTTGAGCAGCCCGCGCCGGTCCAGCCAAGTGCGACCGAGCGCCAGGAGTTCAATGACAGCGTCCTTGTCAAGGCAGTGCGCGAAGCCGCGCGCGGCGGGCTCAACTGGCGCGACACCCGTTTCTTCCTCACCGAACTGGCGGACTCGGCCGATACCCCGGTCAAGGCGCAGATGGTGCTCGACCTGGCGCAGGAACTCGGCCGGCGCGACCTTGCCGTCCATCTGGGGGCCGCGACGCAAGGACACGGGGTGGAGGACTTTGAAGTCGTCGGATACCCCCGCCTCGACGTGCCCGAATTCTCCAACTGGACCATGGTCCATGCGATCTCGCGTCAGGAAAGCGAGTTTGCGACCAAGGCGCTCAGCCACGCCAACGCTTATGGGTTGATGCAGCTCATCCCCGGAACCGCGCAGGATACCGCGCGCAAGCTCGGCGTAACCTATTCGCGCGGCGCCTTACTCGAAGACCCGCAATACAATATGCGTCTGGGCGATGCCTATTTCGGCCAGCTCATGGATCGGTTCGACGGCAGCTACGTGCTCGCCCTGGTCGGCTACAATGCCGGTCCTGGTCGCGCGATCCAGTGGATCCGGTCCAATGGCGATCCGCGCAAAGGCGAGATTTCATGGGAAGACTGGATCGAGAGGATTCCGTTCTTCGAGACCAAGAACTACGTACAGCGCGTGCTCGGCAACGCCGTGACGTACGAGCATCTCTATCCCGACCAGTCGCGCTTCGGCGAACCGCGAGGGCCAAGTCGTTTTCTTGGACGCCCGACGCCGACACGCTAAGGCACTTCCTGTGAAACAGGACGGACACCCTATCACGCCGGCAGGACTGGCGGCGATGAAGGCACGCTACGATCATTTGCTCTCGAAGGAGCGGCCCGAAATCGTGGAAATCGTGAGCTGGGCGGCGGGCAATGGCGATCGCTCGGAGAACGGCGATTATCTCTACGGTCGCAAACGTATGCGCGAAATCGATCGCGAGCTGGCGCATCTCGCGCGGCGGATGAAAAATGCGCGCATCGTCGATCCCGCTCAGCAGCCCGATCCTAGCCGCGCCTTTTTCGGCGCGACCCTGATGCTCGCCGACGAAGACGACAAGGAGCGGATCGTGACACTCGTCGGAGACGATGAGCAGGATGCGAGTGCAGGCCGGATCGGATGGTCTAGTCCCCTCTCCCGCGCTTTGCGTGGAGCTTCTGTCGGCGATCTGCGCACGGTCCGCCTGCCCGGAGGCGAAATGGAATACGAAGTGCTCGCCATTGCCTATCCAGAGCGTGAGGGCGTGGCGTGAAGCGGCTCGCGATTTTGGCTGTGACCGCGTTGCTCGCAGCTCCCGCTATCGCCCGCGATAGCCTCGGCGTGTTCGATAATTGGGGTGCTTTCCGCGACCCGCGCCTCCCGCGTTGCTATGCTATCGCTGCCGCCGAACCTGCGCGCGGCGCGCAAACGTTCGAACCTTTCGCCAGTGTCGGCAGCTGGCCCGCGCGCGGTGTCCGCAACCAGGTTCACCTTCGCCTCTCGCGTAACATGAAAAAGAACGAGCCTATCCGCCTGCTTGTTGGCCGCGAGCGCTTTACCCTGGTGGGCGGATCTGGCGACGCATGGGCACAGGACAAGGCGATGGACGCCGCGATCGTTGCTGCGATGCGCTCTGCCGGAGCCATGCGGGTGAGCTTCATTGGCAAGGACGGCAAACGGATTTCAGATCGCTACGACCTCACCGGCGCAGCAACCGCGATCGACGCCGCCACGGTCGGCTGCGCGCGACGGCGCTAGCCAAACGCTCGCCGCCTCCCTATATCGCGGTTTCCCATGGCAGACACGAACCTCATGGCCATTCCGGGGCAGGTCGATCCCGTTCCCGTTGCGCGCGTCATTACGCCGCGTGCGGACGGGCGCGCAGACCTGCTCGGCCTCACCAAGAAACAGATCACGGACCTGTTCGCCGAGGCTGGCCTCGATACGAAACAGGCCAAGCTGCGCGCCAAGCAGGTGTTCCACTGGATCTACCATCGCGGCGAGACCGACTTTGCAGCGATGACCGACATCGCCAAGACGATGCGGCCTTGGCTGGCTGAGCGTTTCGTGATCGCGCGACCTGATGTCGTCGAAGCGCAGCATTCGTCCGACGGCACTCGTAAATGGCTGCTCAAGACCGCCGACGGGCACGAGTTCGAGATGGTCTTCATCCCCGATGAAACCCGCGGGACCTTGTGTGTGTCGAGCCAGGTCGGCTGCACTCTCAATTGCCGGTTCTGTCATACCGGCACGATGCGTCTAGTCCGCAATTTAACCCCGGGCGAAATCGTCGGCCAGGTCATGCTCGCCCGCGACGCGCTGGGCGAATGGCCCAAGGGCAAGATGGACTTCGCCGAGGAAGAGAGCGAAGCCGATTACCGCGCCGATGGCCGGCTGCTGACCAATATCGTGATGATGGGCATGGGCGAGCCGCTCTACAATTTCGATAACGTCCGTGACGCGCTCAGGATCGTGATGGATGGCGAAGGTCTCGCCCTCTCTAAGCGGCGCATCACGCTGTCGACGAGCGGTGTCGTCCCCGCCATGGCGCGCTGCGGCGAAGAAATCGGCGTCAATCTCGCCGTCTCGCTCCATGCCGTGACCAAGGACGTTCGCGACGAGATCGTGCCGATCAACAAGAAATACGGCATCGAAGAGCTGCTGCAGGCCTGCGCCGATTATCCCGGCGCCAGCAATGCCCGACGCATCACGTTCGAATATGTGATGTTGAGGGACAAGAACGACAGCGATGACGATGCCCGCGAACTCGTGCGGCTGATCAAGCAGTTCGATCTTCCAGCCAAGGTCAATCTCATCCCGTTCAATCCGTGGCCCGGCGCGCCCTATGAATGCTCGACGCCCGAACGCATCAGGGCGTTCTCGAACATCGTGTTCGAAGCCGGCATCAGCGCCCCAGTCCGCACCCCGCGCGGCCGGGATATCGATGCTGCTTGCGGTCAGTTGAAGACGGCGGCGGAAAAGAAAAGCCGCGCCCAGCGCGATCGCGAAGCCGCAGCAGCGGCCGCCGAGACCGAAACGAGCGAGGCCCACGCGTGAGCCGACCCGCCGTCCTTGTCACGGGCGGCGCAAACCGGATCGGCGCGGCCATCGTACGCCGCTTCGCCGAAGCGGGGTGGCATGTCGTGATCCATTACGGCTCGTCGGAAGAAGACGCCGATGCCCTCGCCGACACATTGCCCTCGGCCGACACCATCCAGTGCGATCTCGCCAATAGCGGTTCGGCGGTGCAGATGATCGAGGAGCTGGCAGAAGGGCTCGTCGATTGGCGGTGCCTCGTCAATTGCGCCAGCGTGTTCGAGAAGGACGATATCGACGACGCCAATCCGACGGTGTTCGAGCGCGCGATGCATATCAACGCGCTGACCCCGGTGCGGATTGCGCAGGCCTTTCTCGCAAAAGCGAAGAGCGAGCAATCGCGTCGCGTGATCCAGGTCACCGACCAGAAGCTCGCCAATCCCAACCCGGATTTCGTCAGCTACACGATGAGCAAGCACGCGCTCGATGCGAGCATTGCGATGCTGTCGATCGCCCATCGCGACAGCGACGACCGAATCTATGGCCTTGCACCCGGCGCGATCCTGGCCAGCCACGACCAGTCCGAAGACGAAGCCGAAACATCGCACCGGATGAACCTGCTCGAACGCCGCACCGGCGCCGACGAAGTGGCCGAAGCCGCGCTTTTCCTTGCCACCGGCCCGCTGGCATCGGGCGAGACGCTTTACGTCGATTCGGGCCAGCACCTGCTCGATCAGAAGCGCGATGTAATCTACCTCGCCCGCGGCGAAGACGGAGCTCAGGCTGGCGGATAAAGGTCTTTCATGGTCGCCCAATCGTCGGCGATTATTTCTTCCAGCACGTCCATATCCACATCGGCCAGCTTGTTGATGTAGAGGCAGCTCTTGCCGCGCTTCCACTTGCCGAGCCGTTCAAGCTGCACATCGCGACGCGCGCCGGTTTCTGCGTTGCAATAACCGCCCATCAGATAGAGCGAATGCCTGGCTTTGCGCGGACTGAATCCGGTCCGCATCCAGTCGCCTTCGCGTCCGCTGTCGTATGTGTAGTGATAGCTCCCGAAGCCGATGATCGATGGCCCCCACATTTTAGGCGCCTCACCCGTCACCCGCCCGAACAGCGCCAGCAGCTCGCGCGCCTCTTCGCGTTTGCGATCATGATCGATCGCGCCGACGAATTCCTCGACGCTGTCATCCGTCGCCTTTGTCTCGTTCACCATGGCAGCCCCCTACAGTTTCTTGACCCAGCGATAGACTGGTCCGAAGCCAACCAGAGCCGCACCCGCAAACGGCAGGGCCACGACCCATATGCGCACGCCGCTGACGCCTGACGGGCTGGCGATGCTGATCGCGGCGGTCATCGCCAGACCGACGCAGATCATCACCATCCCCAACACCAGCCGGACTTGCGGGACCGGTGCATCGCGCTTTGCCACGCCCACGCCGCGTTCGTGGCGTAAACAGCGCGATCAGCGACAAAAGCACGATGATGTAGAGGACAAACGAGATCGGCCGCGACGCTCACCACGCGCCGCTGCCCGGCGCGATGCCCAACAGATGTCCGCCCACCACATTGCCGTCGTCTCCGATATAGGGTGCGGCAACCAGCCAGTGCCCGATCACCACAGCCATGATCGAAAGCGCGCGCAGGAAATCTACATACCGGTTGCGCTCTGGTGGAGCCTGCACTGCTAGCGACCTCGCCTTGGCCCACATCCCCATCCGCACTTCTCCCCCTTCCTGGATGCCTAATCTACGGTGGCCATCGCGATCAGACCAGAGCACTTTTCCCGCTGAGCCGCCAAGTTGGCGATTGCGACACCCTCCCCTCGCCTGCTAGCCGCGCAGCGATTTCAGCAAAGGTAACTTCATGTCCCAAAATCCCGGCTCCGCCAAAAAAGTCGTTCTCGCCTATTCCGGCGGCCTCGACACCAGCGTCATTGCCAAATGGCTGATGAAGGAGCGCGGGCTCGAAGTGGTGACCTTTACCGCCGATCTTGGGCAGGGTGAAGAGATCGAACCGGCGCGCGCCAAGGCGCGGGCGATGGGCATCCCGGACGAGCACATCTATATCGAAGACCTGCGCGAGGAATTCGTGCGCGATTTCGTATTTCCGATGATGCGCGCCAATGCCCGCTATGAAGGCGACTATCTGCTCGGCACAAGCATCGCCCGCCCGCTGATTTCGAAGCGGCTCGTCGAAATCGCGCACGAGACCGGTGCCGATGCCATCGCGCATGGCGCGACCGGCAAAGGCAACGATCAGGTTCGCTTCGAACTGTCCGCCTATGCGCTCGATCCCGATATCCAGGTTATCGCACCGTGGCGCGAATGGGACCTCACCAGCCGCACTGCGCTGATCGACTGGGCAGAAAAGCACCAGATTCAGGTGCCGAAGGACAAGCGCGGCGAAAGCCCGTTCTCGACCGATGCGAACCTCCTTCACACCTCTTCCGAAGGCAAGGTGCTGGAAGATCCGTGGGAAGAGACGCCCGATTACGTCTATTCGCGGACCGATCATCCCGAAGAAGCGCCCGACACGCCCGAATATATCACGATCGATTTCGAAAAGGGCGACGGCACCGCACTGAACGGGGAGGCGATGAGCCCGGCCACGCTGCTAGAAGCGCTCAACGATCTGGGGCGCAAGCACGGCATCGGTCGTCTCGACCTCGTCGAAAACCGCTTCGTAGGAATGAAATCGCGCGGCATGTACGAGACGCCCGGCGGCGAAATCTACGCCCGCGCACATCGCGGCATTGAACAGATCACACTCGATCGCGGCGCGGCGCATCTCAAGGACGAGCTAATGCCGAAATATGCCGAGCTCATTTACAATGGCTTCTGGTTCAGCCCCGAACGCGAAATGCTGCAGGCGGCGATCGATCTCAGTCAGGAACGCGTCAATGGTACCGTGCGGCTCAAGCTCTACAAGGGGCAGGCCAGCGTGGTAGGCCGCAAATCGGCCGACAGCCTCTATTCCGAAGCGCATGTGACATTCGAGGACGACGCCGGAGCCTACGATCAGCAGGATGCCGCGGGCTTCATCAAGCTGAACGCGCTGCGTCTGCGCCTGTTGGGAGCACGGGACCGCCGCAGCTGATATACGGACAGCCAGCATCTGCCATCCGATCGGCCATGTCGCGCGACGAATCGCATAAAACTCCAAGATTTCGCGCGCTCTTATACAATAGTTGCGCGAAGGACAATCTACGCTTGCGTTTAGTTATCCACCCTAATCCACAAGCAAAAGTGTGGAATGTCGATAAGTCGGGGTTGCGCGGCTTGAAAGAATCGCATTGGCGAGGCAATTTCAAGTCATCGGAAGGCGGAGGAACCCGCGAAACTTGATAGCCGAAAGGTTTGATAGGGAAGCGGACTTCCAATGAAACCATCCGATACCGTGGCTGAGCCCGCGGCGGCGTTGGAAAACACGTCGATAGCGAACTTTCGGGTTGGAGATCGACGAACCGCAAATGCTGCGAGTGGCTTGTTACGGTTTGGCCGGATCATCCGGTCGCGCGAGGACAGAGCGAAGGGAAGCGCGAGCCGAACCGAGCGAAGTCCGGAAATCCCGGGCCACCGGGGTGCTTAGGCACCGACGGAGCCAGGAAGGGAAAAGTCGGGTGAAACGCAATCCCTCGTGGATTGCCGGAACCGCAGACATCGCGAGGCCGCTACAGATGAAATGGCTTCGGAACCGCCGGGTGGTGGAAGAGAAGGAAAGCGAGCCTCCGGCTCGTCGACCGGACCTCCCCGCCCGACGGAACCGGTTGCCGGCGCGAGCGCCGGGCGCATTAGTCCTGCGGCTTCGGCCAATGGATGACACGCTTCGGCGGTCGGTTCCCCCCGGAACAGCCCGTCGGTGAGAGCGGGGTCGGCAGCGATGCCGGCCCCGTTTGCGTTGGCCCCACAAGCATTTCTTTCCAGCGATAGACGCACGCGCGATTCGACACACCACATGTTGTGGTGCGCGACGTGATAGGGGCCTCCTTGGCCTCTACGAGGTCCGCGAATCACGACCGGACGCACTCCAAATGCGGCGAAACGGTGGCCTGTTAGGACTCTCCCGCGAAGCGTACTGTATACACCCACCCCATGGACGGGAACCAAACCATCCGCCGATCGGCCACGCTGATCCTCGCCGGGCTCGCCCTTGCCTGGCCGAGCACTGCTGCCGTCTCTCAGGACGGCGCCACGGTGTCCGAGCCCGTCGTGCAGCAGGTTGCGCCCGATTTCGCCGACCGGTTTCCCACCGTGCCCGCGCCCGATGTGATCGCCGATGCCGATCCCGGCGCGGTCGATGTCACCGAGATCGAGCCGCCGGTCGAAATCGTCGAGGACGAGCCGGTGATCGCCACCGGCGTCGCCTCCTATTACGGCAGACGGTTCCATGGCCGCCGCACCGCCAGCGGCGAAGCCTTCGACATGACCGCGATGACCGCCGCACACCGCTCGCTGCCGTTCGGCACACAGGTCCGCGTCATCAATCCGCGTAACGGTCGCAGCGTGATCGTACGCATCAACGATCGCGGTCCTTTCAGCGGCAATCGCCTGATCGACCTTTCGCGCGCCGCCGCCGAGGAAATCGGCATCGTGCGCGCAGGCCATGGACGCGTCGAGCTCGCCCTGGTCGACTAACCGGGCCGATATGGCACGCTAGAGCGTCAGTTCCGAAACGTCGCGCAGGCTGCCGAGCTTGCCCTTGATGAAAGCGTTGAACGCGATTGAATAGCGTTGCTGCTGGGTCTGGTTAGGCTCGACATAATGCTGGAGCCTGCTCGGAAAGAGCAAGAGCTGGCCCTGCTGCGGCACCACCACGTTCTTCAAGGTGTTGTACACATTGACTTGGCCGTTTGTAGGGCCGAGCTCCAGCTGCTGGTAACTGCTGTGCCGTTCGAACACCATGTTACCCGGCGGTTCGGGCATTTCGGCGTAATATAGCGAGCCCGAAACGATCGAGTTCGAATGCGAGTGTCCGTGCATGCCGGCACCGGGCGGATTGATCAGCGTCCAGCTTTGCGTGACATAGAACTTTTGCGGAATCCCCATCACATCGCGCGCATAGCTATCGAGCGCATTCTGCACCGCCTTGGCGATCGAGCGCAGCTCCTTGCGCTCGAAGATGTAGAGATCCTTCGAAATGCGATTGGTCTGGTTGTCGACCATTTCGAGCCCCTTGAGCAGATCGATCTGCTCCGGCGTGATCGCATCGGATATATCGGTCGCGAAATAAGGTTCCGCGAATAGCGGTTTTACATCGAATGCGCGTGTCGCCATCCGGTCGTTCCCCTGTAATGTCACCCCCGAATATTCAGCCCCCGGGAGTTTCAGTCCGGATCGCAGGCTATCATCCACTTCCCGGGATACAAGTACCTGATACGCTTGCATCCATTTGACACTTGTCGCACCCTTGCTCCTCCACGGCGCAAGGGGGACGCGCGATGCCCGGGTTCAATTTCCTGTTTGAAGCCTTCGTGCTCCTCGTCGGGCTCGCAATGGCCGAAGTGCTGAGCGGCTTCGCCCGCGTGCTCAAGCTGCGGACGCGGCGCAAGGCAGGGCTCGATGGCGGCGAAGCGATCCATATCGGCTGGCTTGTGCCGATGCTCGGACTGGTGGTCATCCTCGATCAGTCGACCTTCTTCCTCCACATGTACGGCTTTCGTAACTTGATGCCCTTCAACGGCGGCACAATCATGGCGATCCTGCTGACGATCGGCTGGTATTACCTCATCGCAAGCATGACGTTTCCCGACGAGCCGGAGGACTGGCCGGACTTCGACGAATGGTATTGGCGGCAGAAGCGCTTCATCATCGGCGGCGTGATCGGAATCAACGTGGTCAGCATGATCGGCGCGGGCTTCATGGCGACACCCGACGTGCAAGCCGAGATGGCGGCGCAAATGACACCGCAAATGGCATTTTTGAACCTGTTCGCCTTGAGCGTCTTTCCTGCAATGATCTGCCTGTTCTTCGCCAAGGGTCGGCGGACCAACCTAATCCTGCTTGCCTTCATGATCCTCAACCCGCTGATCTATGGGGCGATGATGATCGGTATCCAACAGCCCGGCTGAGCCGAGAGCCTCAACTCCCGGTAATCGAAGGTTTACTTTCGCGATGCCATGGTGCCGCGCATGAGAGACGGATCGACATATAAAGCGTGTGCCGCATCGGCGCTGGCCATCGCATTGGCACTGGGCCTCACGGCATGCGGAGGAGAAAGCAAGCCTTCCGCGCCGCCGCCCGATACCGGCGCGGTGCCGCCGCCCTCTCCCTCGCCCTCCCCTTCGCCGAGCCCCAGTCCGTCACCCTCACCGGCCCCGACGCCAACGCCGACCGGCGCAGCAATCGATCCGACCACGGCCGCCGGACTGTTCTCCACCACGCCCGACGTCGCCGCCTGTGAGCCAGGCGCGCTCAAGCCCGAGGTGATCGCCGGCGCCATCGCAATCACGAACGAGATCCGGGCGCTCCACAATCTCCCGCCGGTCGCGCATTCCGCGGCCGACGATCGCGCGGTGCAGGAAAGCGCGCTGATGATGGTCGCCAACAACGCCCTGTCGCACGATCCGCCCTCGAGCTGGTCGTGCTGGACGCAAGCCGGGCGCGATGCGGCGGCATCGGGCAATCTGGCGTTCCGCTCCGGCAGTTTCGGGCAGAACTTCATGGTCTTTGCCGGGTGGATGGACGAGGTCGACAATCTCAGCATCGACAGCGTCGGCCACCGCCGCTGGATCCTCGACCCGTTCCTCACCCACACCGCCTTCGGACGGGTCGTCACCTCCAGCGGAGGCGGCGGCTATCGCAGCGCCAGCGTGATGCGCGTGTTCGACCTCGCCACCAGCGGCGCGACGCCGAGCGGGCTGCCGGACTGGTACGCCTATCCGCAAGGCGACTATCCGGCAAAATACTACGACACCCGCGCGATCCACTCCTTTTCGGTCATCGCCGACAAGTCGACCAAATGGGGCGCCAACCGCAATGTCGATTTCTCCGCCGCCAGCGTGACGGTGCGCGACCAGGCGAGCGGCGGCGTGCTGTCACTTTCCAAGGTCAGCTACGACAACCAGGGCTTCGGCCTCCCCAACAACCTCCAGTTCCTCCCCGCCGGGGTGCAGGAGGGGCGGACCTACGAAGTGACGATCGCCAATGTCCGCGTCAACGCCTCTCCGCGCGAATACAGCTACACCTTCCGGATCGTGAGCTAGCCCCCTCGCCCCGCGCCTTCCGGCGCGCCCTCCAGCCCAACCAACTGCGGGACTGACCGGACTGCGATCGGCCCGCCTCCGGAAAGCGGAACGATCGCAGCCGATGCTTCGGACTCTACGCAGCATTTTCCTTGATCAGCGATGCGCCATCCGTGCCTTCGACTGCGGCGAGTGCCATCATGGGCTGATCGAAGGTCTGACTGCTGATGACCTTGTCGGTCGCGCAATCGTGCACGGTGACAGATACGTTCGTGAAGAAAGCGAATGTCAGCGTCTGTTCGATCGTTACCTTTTTCGGCAAACCGCACGATTTCAGGATGTTGTTAATGTGCAGGTACCAGAAATGGTGGTCTTTGTAAGTCGGATCGTAGTTCACCGCGAGACCACCTAACAGCGTCGCCTCGTAAGGCACCGTCATCGTCAGGGTCCCTTTCTGCGCCTTGATGACGACATAGGCGGACTGGCCAGGATTGAGCGGCACTTCGACACCGGCGGTTTCACCCAGCGTGGTGCTATCGCTGAACCCCTTGATAGAGCTCCAACCGGAGGTGAAATTGAAGGACGTCTCGCCCCCCAGACCCAGCGCAGTCAGGCCGTAGCTGATCGACTGATCAACGCTGACCGATCCGCTTTTGCTCCAGCTTTCGCTCATCGAGGTTTCCACCTGCACCGTGGCAGAGGCATGGAACGTGGCCGGATTGGGGCCGTTATTGGTAAACTTGTTGAGATTGTAGACGACCTCGCCATCGCTAGCGACTTTGATATTCTTCGGGTCACGTGCCGTAACTTTGGTCTGTAACGGCATCCAGGCATATTTCTTGAACAATTCGAACGGATCCTCGTCCCTCTTGTAATATACGACTTTAGGCTTCTCCCCGAAATTTTTCTCTACCGAGTCGCGCAGTTTGTTGGCGAGGCCGAATGCCTCAAGCTCGGCCACGGTAACCGGATGCGAAACGCTGCCTTCTGCGATCGCCTTGATTTGCGATTGATCGAGCGAGGCCTGAGCCTTCACGCTAAACGCCGGATCGGTCATGTCATTCCTCCTGTTGCTGCGGACACTTCGCCCGCGGCAGGACAGGGTACCGGCGTGTCTCGTTCCCATGCGGAGGTCTGGCTCGGTTGTCGAGCGATAGGGCCCTATCGGAGGGCGCCATCGCCCGCCACGCCGCGCAACACCGCAATCGCCACATGATCCGCAACGGATCATGTGCAGGAGATGCCGGGTTCGTCGTGCCCCGGCGAGGGCTAACGCTCAGGTCGCGCTGGATCCCGGTCTAGCCTCCCGCGCCTTCCGGCGCCCCCTCCGGCCCATACCAGTCCGCGATCAGCGCATCGTCGCGACGCCCGTCGGCGCCGAGCAGCCACCATTCGGGCCGTCCCTCCTCGAACGCGCAGACCTGCGCGTAGAGCAGATCGCGCAGATCCTGCTCGCTCCCCTCTCCCTGCTCGGTCGAGGCCATGTAGGGGACACACGGCGCATGATCGGGCCGCGCGCGCAGCATGTCCTCCACCCGGAAAGGCCAGCTCCCCTGGCACACGTCGGGCCGCATCGCCGCATCCTCCCTCCAGAACGCCGCCTCGACATAGACCTCCTCGTCCTCGTCGAGCGGAGACATGGACCGGGTGTTACACTCCCCTGACGAAGGATCTTCGGGGCCGGTTTCGCCCTCCTCATTCCGGTCGGCCTCGCCATGCCGTTCGGCCTCGCCTCCCTCGGGCGGTGCCGCGCAGGCCCCATCGGTCGGAGGCGCCTCGGGCAAATCCTCCCCCGCGCCATAGGCATCGAGCGTGGCGTCGAAATCCTCCGCCAGCGCGGCGGCCCCGGCATCCTCGGCCAGCTTGTCGAGCCGCGCGAGATGGGCGAGCAACAGGCGCGAATCATAGCGCCGCCGCCGCGCGATCTCGTCGCCGTGATAGAACACCGGCTCCTCCACCCCGTCCACCGCGCGGCAGCCGAGCACATCCTCCACCTGCGGCCGCGCCGCGAGCCGCGCCGCATCCCAGCACCGCCGAAACCGCGCGCAGGCCCGCCGCGCGCGATAGACGGTCTGGTGCGACACCCCCGCCCGCCGCGCGGCGGCGCGCACATCGCCCCGCTGCGCCAAAGCATCGATAAACGCCACCCGCCGCTCGAGCGTAAAAGCCGTCTGCGCCGCCCGCGCGGTGTCGGAAGGCAGCGCATCGATCAGGACGGGGAGATTGGGGGTGATGGTGGTGGGGGCGTTCATGCGACACCTCCCACCATCGCGTAGGGCGAAAGCCCCGAGCGCGCCCACTCCCAGGACGTTATCGGGCGCAAGCCCGAGCGCGACCAGCGCGAGGCAAGGCCGACCGGCCGCCCGAGCTTATGCGAGGAAGCCAAGGCGCGCGGATGCGCGCCGCCCGGCGTTTGAGGGTCAAAACAAAAAACACAAATCATCGGTTCACCTCGTGCAGGGGAGAGGAAAACCGATCCATGTATACCGAAGGGGGCGTGTAGGACAGCGCTTCCGCCGCGCAGCGCCACCCGCAATTATCGCCCCCACTTTTCTCCACGTCGCCCCGCCCTCCGAGCCGGGGCTGGGGCTGCCTTCAAGGCGCACGCCAAGTGAAAAAGCACCGCCCCGGATCCGGTCCGGGGCGATGAGGGTCAAAGAAAACTGACCGCCCTGCCCAACAGCACTTGCTCGTTGCGCATGATGCGCAGCAGCTGCGCAGGCGTGGTCGAAGGCCGCTTCCCGATGCGGCCCGCGTCGACATGGGCCTGCCATTCCTCATACGCGACGCGCGCCGAGAGCGGCGGCCCGCCCATAAGGTCGGGGTGCTGTGGGGAGGGTTCGGGCATGGGGCTGCCTCTCGGGTTCGTCGATGGGGACCGGGAGGCTAGTGGGGGAGAGGGGTGTAGGACAGCGGACTCTCTGACGCTTTGGCACAAGTGACTATTACGTATTGACCGTTCGACAAAGTAGCCTAGTCTCTAGAATAGATCTGCGGGCAGATTTTTTGTAGTGTTTCGCTACACGTGAAAAGAATGTGAGAGGGAATTGCCCCTATCGTATACACTTTGCAATCCTTATGTGATGTTATCGCGTAGGAGTGCCCGCAGATCGCCATGAACGAAAAAAAGATAGAACAACTGAAAGCCTGCGTAGACCGGAAGGACTTGGCCAGACTGCTTGGATTCAAGCCAAAGGCACTTTCCTATATCCTCTATCAGCGCACCCCATGTCAAAACTACCGGACATTTAAGATCCCGAAGCGTAAGGGCGGCGAGCGCGTGATTGATGCTCCGAACCCTGAGCTGCTATTCTTACAAAAACGCGCAAGTAATCTTCTTCAAGATTGCCTTGACGAGATTGTCCAAGATGAGGGCCATAAACGTACGATCCACCATGGCTTTCAACGAAAAAAATCAATTATCACAAACGCACGGGTTCACCGAGCCAGAAAGTTTGTGTTCAACGTTGATTTAACTGATTTTTTTCCTTCCGTGAATTTCGGACGTATTCTCGGCTTTTTCCAAAAAAATCGTCATTTTACCTTAGAGAGAGAGGTGGCTGTCACATTGGCGCAAATTTGTTGCTATGACGGACAGCTACCTCAAGGTGCACCAACCTCTCCGGTTGTATCGAACTTAATCTGCCAACCTCTTGATATCAGACTAAGCAGGCTCGCTGAGAAATTTGGTTGTTCATACTCGCGATATGCTGATGATATAACTTTCTCGACATCGACGAGAAAGTTTCCGCGTGCCATCTCGAGAAAATCTCTGATTTCATCAAAATGGTACTCCGGACGAATCCTGAAGAAAGAAATAAAGAGCGCCGGGTTCGCCATAAACCCTAAAAAAACAAGAATGCAATACGCCCAATCACGTCAAACTGTCACAGGCCTCATTGTCAACGATAAGATCAACGTGCCAGCCGACTACACACGGCTCTGCCGCGCCATGGTGGACGCATATGTCAAATCGGGGACCTATTTCATTCGAAAAGAAAAATTATCGAAGTCAGGGAAGGTGAAGGTCACAAAAGAGCCAGGCACTGACTTGCAGCTTATAGGCAGATATAGCTTTATTCACAATGTGAAGTCTTCGAACTTCTCGAAAGAAAATCCGAGACCGAAAGATCTATTTTCTTACGAAAAAGACTACCGACGCTTACTTTTATTTAGTAAGTTTCACTTTTCGAAAATACCACTTATTCTCACTGAGGGCAAGACAGATACCATTTACATTAAGGCCGCTCTTCGGCGTCTGCACAAATCCTACCCCACTCTGATCACTAAGAAGGGACGTTCGTTCGAGTACAATTTTGACTTCTTTAAATTCAGCCCAACTAATAGGAGAATTCTCGGAATTGACGGCGGCACCAGCCATCTCGCGGGTTTTCTGAGTACTTACAGAAAAGAAGCAAAATCATTTTGCCCTATTTTGAATCAAAAACCGGTCATTTGCATAATCGACAATGACAACGGTGCGAAAAAGTTTTTCAAATGGACAGATAGCTCTGGAAATAAAATAAATCGAGACGGCGAGGTTTATCATCTATTTGAGAATGTTTACCTCTTACTGACGCCACTTAAGAATGGCACTGAAGATAGTAAGATCGAGGACTTTTTTACAAAGCATACACTCAACGAGAAAATCGGTGGTAAATCGTTTAATCCGGAGAATGTAGGCGTCACGGAAGCGGAATATGGCAAGGCATGGTTCGCGAGCAAGGTTGTTTGGCCAAAAAAATCGACTATCAATTTCAACAACTTCAAGCCCCTTCTTGATTTGATCGAGAATACAGCAATGAAGGTTCACAATCCGAAGAAATGAATTACATCCCTACCCGGTCTACTGCGGCTGCTTCGACCATTCAGTATTGTGGTACAAAAGGGGTAATTCCGAACTCATTGTCCCCCTTACTAGAACCAAAGGCCCATCACGTTGTCACTCGGCAGGGCCCGTCTGCCTCTCCAACATCGGCGTAAGATACCCCCCCGTATAGCTCCCGCTCACCTGAGCCACCTGCTCCGGCGTGCCCTCGGCCACAATCTCACCCCCACGCACGCCGCCACCCGGCCCAAGGTCCAAAATCCAGTCCGCCCCCGGATCAGGTCCGGGGCAGGCTAACCACCGATCACATTCACTCGGCGGCTTGCTTCGCCCGCTCCAGCATCGGTTGCAGATACTGGCCGGTGTAGCTCCCCTTCGCCTGGGCCACCTTCTCCGGCGTGCCCTGCGCGACGATCTCCCCGCCCCGCACACCGCCGCCCGGTCCGAGATCCAAAATCCAGTCGGCCGTCTTGATCACATCGAGATTGTGCTCGATCACCACCACGCTGTTCCCCTGGTCCACCAGCCGGTGCAGCACCTCCAGCAGCTTGCGCACGTCCTCGAAATGCAAGCCGGTGGTCGGCTCGTCGAGGATATAGAGCGTCTGCCCGGTGCTGCGCTTGCTGAGTTCCTTGGCGAGTTTCACGCGCTGGGCCTCGCCGCCCGATAGCGTGGTCGCCTGCTGGCCGACCTTGACGTAGCCGAGGCCGACTTCGTTGAGCATGTGCATTTTGTCGCGGATCGGGGGGACGGCCTTGAAGAAGCCTTCCGCATCCTCGATCGTCATGTCTAGCACGTCGGCGATCGAGAGGCCTTTGAACTTCACCTCGAGCGTTTCGCGGTTGTAGCGTTTGCCGCCACATTCCTCGCAGGTGACGTAGACATCGGGCAGGAAGTGCATCTCGATCTTGATCAGCCCGTCGCCCTGGCACGCCTCGCAGCGGCCGCCCTTGACGTTGAAGCTGAAGCGGCCGGGCTTGTAGCCGCGCGCCTGGCTTTCGGGCAGGCCGGCGAACCAGTCGCGGATATTGGTGAAGGCGCCGGTATAGGTCGCGGGGTTGGAGCGCGGGGTGCGGCCGATCGGCGACTGGTCGATCTCGATCACCTTGTCGCAATATTCGAGGCCGGTGACCTTGTCGTGCGCGCCGGCGACCACGCGGGCATTGTTGAGCGTGCGCGCGGCGGAGGCATAGAGCGTGTCGATCGTGAAGCTGGACTTGCCGCTGCCCGATACGCCGGTGACGCAGGTGAAGGTGCCGAGCGGCAGGCTGGCCGTGACGTTCTGCAAATTGTTCGCGCGCGCGCCGTGGACGGTGAGCTTGTGCCCGTTGCCCTTGCGGCGCTCTGCCGGGACCTCGATCTTGCGGCGGCCGGTGAGGTAATCGGCGGTGAGCGATTTCTTGCTCTTGAGCACTTGCTTGAGCGTGCCTTGCGCCACCACCTCGCCCCCGCGCACGCCCGCGCCGGGGCCCAGATCGACCACGTGATCGGCCTGGCGGATGGCGTCTTCATCGTGCTCGACCACGATCACGGTGTTGCCGAGATCGCGCAGGCGTTTCAGGGTTTCCAATAGCCGGTCGTTGTCGCGCTGGTGGAGGCCGATGCTGGGCTCGTCCAGCACGTAGAGCACGCCCGAGAGCCCGCTGCCGATCTGGCTGGCGAGGCGGATGCGCTGGCTCTCGCCGCCCGACAGCGTGCCGGAGGTGCGATCGAGATTGAGGTAATCGAGCCCGACATTGTCGAGGAAGCCCAGCCGCTCGTTGATTTCCTTGAGGATGGCCTTGGCGATCTGGCTCTGCTGCTCGTTCAGATGGCCGTCTAGCGCGAGGAACCAGTCCTTGGCATCGGAGACGCTCATCTTGGTCGGCGTGGCGATATCGGTGGGGCCGTCCCCATCTTTGCCTGCGCCCGGGATCTTCACCGCCAGCGCCTTTTCGTTGAGGCGCTTGCCACCGCAGGTCTCGCACGGCTGCGCGGTCTGGAACTTCGAAAGCTCCTCGCGCATCCAAGTGCTCTCGGTCTGCATCAGGCGGCGGTTGAGATTGCCGATCACGCCTTCGAACGGCTTCTTCACCGTGTACTGCTTGCGCCCGTCCTTGAAGGTGAGCGGCACCGCCTTGCCCTTGGTGCCGTGCAGGATGACGTTGCGCTGTTCCTCGCCCAGCTCGCTCCACGGGGTGGTGAGATCGAAATCATACGCCTTGGCGAGGCTGGAGAGCACCTGCATGTAATAGGGCGATGGCGGGTTGGACTTGGCCCATGGCACCACCGCGCCCTTCTTGAGCGTGAGCGCTTCGTTGGGGACCACCAGCTGCGGATCGAACAGCTGCTTCTCGCCCAGCCCGTCGCAAGTTGGGCAGGCGCCCTGCGGCGCGTTGAACGAGAACAGGCGCGGCTCGATTTCCTCGATCGTGAAGCCCGAGACCGGGCAGGCGAATTTCTCGGAAAAGACGATGCGATTGGCGGGCAGGCCCGCGCCCTTCATCGCGCCGCCGGCGCCCCCTCCCTTGGCATCTTCGTCCTCGCGCCCGGGGACCACGCCATCGGCGAGGTCGGCATAGGCCAGCCCCTCGGCCAGCTTGAGCGCGGTTTCGAAACTGTCGGCGAGGCGCGTCTCGAGGCCATTCTTCACCGCGAGGCGATCGACCACCACTTCGATGTCGTGCTTGAACTTCTTGTCGAGCGCGGGGGCATCCTCGATCGCGTACATCTCGCCATCGATCCGCACGCGGGTAAAGCCCGCCTTCTGCCACTCGGCCAGCTCCTTGCGATACTCGCCCTTGCGCCCGCGCACGACCGGCGCGAGCAGATAGAGCCGCGTGCCCTCGGGCAGTTCCATGACCCGGTCGACCATGTTGGACACGGTCTGCGCCTCGATCGGCTCTCCGGTGGCAGGCGAATAGGGCACGCCCACCCGCGCCCACAGCAGGCGCATATAATCGTAGATCTCGGTGACGGTCGCCACGGTCGAGCGCGGATTGCGGCTGGTGGTCTTCTGCTCGATCGAGATCGCCGGCGAGAGCCCGTCGATATGCTCGACATCGGGCTTCTGCATCATCTCGAGGAATTGCCGCGCATAGGCGCTCAGGCTCTCGACATAACGCCGCTGCCCCTCGGCATAGATCGTGTCGAACGCCAGCGACGATTTGCCCGAGCCCGAAAGCCCGGTGATCACGATCAGCGCATCGCGCGGCAGGTCGATATCGACGCCTTTGAGATTGTGTTCGCGTGCGCCTTTGACGCTGATTTTGGTAAGGGCCATAGGGGAAGCGTGTTCCGGTTTCGTTCGCAAGTGTCAAGGGGGTGGCTCATGCACCCAACAGCTGCGGGCGCGAACCGTGCCCGAGGATGTGGGCAATGAATACAGGAATGCAACGGAGACGGCCCCAGTCCGGCCTTGCCGACCCGATTGGCTACCGCGCCAGCCCCTCCAGATCGCCGATGATATTGTCGGTCCAGCGCAGGACATTGTCTTCGCGCACCGTGACGATCAGCTTTTCGTGGCGCGCCTTGCGCTCGTCCAGCGGCATGTCGAGCGCGAGGCGGATGTGGTGGGCGATGTCGTCCGGGCTGTGGGGATTGACCAGCAGCGCGTCCTGCATCTGCTGCGCCGCCCCGGCAAAGCGCGACAGGATCAGCACGCCGGGATCGTCGGGATCCTGCGCGGCGACATATTCCTTGGCCACCAGGTTCATCCCGTCGCGCAAGGGCGTCACGAGGCCGATCTTGCACGCGCGGTAGAAGCCGAACAGCTCTTCCTGGCTGTAGCCCTTGTTGACGTAGCGCACAGGCGTCCGGTCCACGTCTGAGCGCGCGCCGTTAATCTGCCCGGCTTTCGCTTCGAGCGTTTCGCGGATGTTCTGGTAGCTCTCGATATCCTCGCGGCTGGGGGGCGCGATCTGGATGAAAACGAGGTCCTTGGTGCGCTCGGGATGGCGATCGAAGAAACGCGCGATCCCGTCGAGCCGTTCGGGCAGGCCTTTCGAATAGTCGAGCCGGTCGACGCCGATCATCGCGGTGCGGTGGCGCACGGACGACATCAGGCGTTGCTGCGCCTGTCGCGCGTCGCCGGTCTCGCCCTTGGCCATGAAATGATCGTAATCGATCCCGATCGGATAGGCGCGCGCGATCGTCGTGCGCCCGTCGAGCTCCACGCTCCCTTTCTCGCGATCGATCGACGCGCCAAGCTCGTTCTCGCAGTAGTGCAGGAAACTGGCGAGCCAGGTGTCGTTCTGGAAGCCGATCAGATCGTATTGCAGCAGGGTGCGCACCAGCCGCTCGTGATAGGGCAGCGAAAGCAGCAGATTGGTCGGCGGCCAGGGGATGTGGAGGAAGAAACCGAGTCGGTTTGTCACGCCCTTCTCGCGCAGCCGGTCACCCAGCGGCATGAAGTGGTAATCGTGGACCCAGACGACATCGTCGGGCTCGATCAGCGGCCGCACCGCGCTGGCGAACAATTCGTTGACCCGCTCGTACCCCTTGCCGAACTGGCGTTCGTGTTCGGTCAGATCGGTGCGGTAATGGAATAGCGGCCACAGCGTCGAATTGGCGTAGCCGTTGTAATATTCCTCGATGTCGCGGTGTTCGAGATCGATCGTCGCGGTGGTGACGCCATCGTCGGAGGTCTGTCGGTCGATCGCGCCGGTGAAGCTGTCGGTTTCCTGCCCCGACCAGCCGAACCAGATCCCCCCGTTCTTGCGCAAGGCGGCGTTGAGCGCTCCGGCAAGCCCGCCTTGCGCCCCGGCGGCGCCGCGAGCCTTGGGCACGGCGACCCTGTTTGAAATGACTACCAGGCGGCTCATGCCGCACCCCCAATTCAGGTTCGTATCAGCGCACGGCGTTCCAGCTTTTGGAAAGTAATCCAGCGCAATTGATCACTCCAACCAGCGAATAGGTCTGCGGGAAGTTCCCCCACAATTCGCCGGTCTCGAAATCCATGTCTTCGGACAGCAGGCCCGACGGCGTGCAATGGCCGAGCATCGTGCAGAAAAGTTCACGCGCCTCGTCTTCCCGCCCGATCCGGCCCAGCGCGTCGATCAGCCAGAAGGTGCAGATGTTGAAGGCGGTTTCCGGCGCGCCGAAATCGTCTTCGGCGGCGTAGCGGAGCATGTGCTCGCCGCGGCGCAACTGCGCCTCGACCTGCTCGAAAGTGGCGCGAAAACGCTCGGCATCGGGCTCGCAGAAGCGCAGTTCGACCATCTGCAGCAGACTGGCATCGAGATAATCGCTTTCGAAGCTGGCGCCGTAATGTCCCGCCCCTTCGCGTTCACCCTCTTCGGCCGGCTTCCACGCCTTGGCGTCGATCGTATCGGCGATCGTATCGGCCCGCTCGCGCCAGACCTTGGCCCGGTCGTCCTTGCCCAGATGCGCCGCGACATTGGCAAGGCGATCGCAGGCCGCCCAGCACATGACCGCCGAATAAGTGTGGACCTCCTGCCGGGTGCGGAATTCCCACAGGCCGGCATCGGGCTTGTCATGCTTGTCCCACGCGGCCTCCCCCACTTCCTCGAGGCTGGCGAAATCGGTGTCGTCGGCCATCCTCAGCAGCCGCTTGTCGAAGAAGCCCTGCACGGTCGGCAGCACGATCTGGCCGTAACAATCGTACTGGACCTGCGTGTAGGCGGCATTGCCCACGCGCACCGGGCCCATGCCGCGATAGCCTTCGAGATCGGGCGCGATGTTCTCGTCGAGCTCGGCCACGCCCATCACCGAATAGAGCGGCT
This sequence comes from Alteriqipengyuania halimionae, assembly GCF_009827575.1. NCBI lineage: Bacteria > Pseudomonadati > Pseudomonadota > Alphaproteobacteria > Sphingomonadales > Erythrobacteraceae > Pseudoblastomonas > Pseudoblastomonas halimionae. Next base: position 1,330,973 of record NZ_WTYR01000001.1, read on the forward strand.
GGATCTGCCCGCCTTTGGCGGAATCGACGATATTGCGCAGGAAGCCGAGATATTTCTCGAGCACGTCGAGTGCGCCGATGCGGTTCAGCGCCTGCACCGTGTAATAGGAATCACGCAGCCAGCAGTAGCGATAGTCCCAATTGCGCTCGGAAAAGGGCGCCTCGGGCACCGAGGTGGTGAGCGCGGCGACGATCGCGCCGGTTTCCTCGTGCTGGCACAATTTGAGCGTGATCGCGCAGCGGATCACCTCTTCCTGCCACTCATAGGGCGTGGCGAGGCTGCGGACCCAGAGCTGCCAGTACTTGCGGGTGGATTGCTCCATCCGCCGCACTTCCTCGCGCAAATTACCGGTAAACGGCTCGTCCGGACCTAGGAAGAAATGAGTGTCGCCCTCGACCCGGAAGAAACGGCCTTCCTGGATATAGCCGATCGGCGCGTCGGTGGAGAGACGCAGCGTCTGCGTACCGCAGAGAAAGCGTATGTGATTGGTGCCGCGCGTCGTCTCGGCCGGGGCGGCCCCGTAATTCTTCATCGGCTTCAGCACCACGCGGATGCGCGGATTGCCGGCAATCGGGCGGACGATGCGCGCGAAGGCGACCGGGCGGTACTTGCGCCCCTGCCCCTCGAAACGCGGGCAGAAATCGAGCACTTCGACCGCGCTGCCATCCTCGGCTTCGAGCGTCGTCAGAAGGATCGGCGTGTTGCGGATATAGCGCTGGCTGGCGCTCACCTGGCCTTCGATCTCGAACCGCCAGATGCCCTCGTCGCGCTCGGTTCCGTCGAGCAGCGAGCAGAATACCGGTTCGCCATCGACCCGCGGAATGCAGCCCCATACAAAGGCGCCGGTGCGATCCACCAGCGCGGAGACCTGGCAATTGCCGATCGGCCAGAGTTCGAGATCAGGCTGGAAGCCGGCGGGCTGGGCGTCGCCTTGGGCAGGCGCTGCGGAAGAAGGAGCGTCGGTCACAGGCCCAACCATGCCCGCACAGCCTCGGTGTTCGCAAGTGCGAAATGCGCGGCGCTGGGGGAACGATCGCCGACAAGTATCGCAATTCCGCCCGTTTCGCGCACAACCGCGAAGCCATCCTCGTCGGTTACGTCGTCGCCGATGAAGACCGGTTTTGCACCTGCGAAGGGTGTCACCTGCATAAAGGCTTGCACCGCCCCACCCTTGTCCGCGCCCGGCTGGACGAGCTCGATCACCGCCTTGCCGCGCTTCACCTCCAGCTCGTGCTGCGCGGCCAGATCCCTGGCGAGAGCCATGCCCTCATCGGCGAGATCGGGATGGCCGCGATAATGCAGCGCCGCGCCATGCGGCTTGCGCTCGAGCGAAAAGCGGCTCTCCTGCACGAAGGCCGCCAGCGCCTGTTCGACCTCTTGCGGAAAATCGACCGCATCGGCCCCCAATTGCGCGCCATTGGCGTGGCGGCGATCGATCCCGTGCGATCCGGCCGCAGCCAGATCGAGCGCACCGAGATGCGTTTCGATATCGTCGAGCGCGCGGCCCGACACCAGCGCCAGGCGCCCGTCGAGACGCTCGGCAAGCTGCAGCAGGTCGGCGTGGAGCCCGGCCGGCACGGCAATCCCGTCGGGCGTGGGAGCAATCGGCACCAGCGTGCCGTCGAAATCGAGGAACAGCGCGATCGGCCCTTCGGCCAGAAGATCGTCGAGCGGAGGCGGGGCCGGGAGCGTTTCGTTCATCGATGCGCGAGGTAGGCGGGCCGAGTACTTGCGGTCAAATGCCAATGTGCAGAAGACGGACGCACCGGATTGGCCAATGCAATTCCGTGCGCGTATCGTCCTTGCCATGCACCGCCTGTTCGTCGCCCTCCGCCCGCCCGAGCCTGTCCGCGATGCGCTGATCGATACGATGGAAGGCGTCGAGGCGGCCCGCTGGCAGGGGGACGAGCAATTGCACCTCACCTTGCGCTGGGTGGGCGAGGTCGACAGCGACGTCGCCAACGATCTGGCCGATGCGCTGTCCAGCGTACGCGCTCCGGCCTTCGACCTGACCGTACGCGGCGTCGGTACATTTGCGAAAAAGGGGCGCGCGAAAGCGATCTGGGCGGACATCGCGCCGTGCGAGGAATTGGCGATCCTCCAGCGCCGCGTCGAGCGCGCATGCCGCGCCGCGGGGCTGGACCCGGAGACCCGCAAGTTCGTGCCTCATGTCACGCTCGCGCGGCTCAACACCTCGACCGGACCACTCGATCACTGGCTTGCCATACAAGGCCGGTTGGGCGCTCCGGAATGGCCCGTGGACGGTTTTGTCCTTTATGAAAGCCATCTTGGCGAAGGTGGCTCGATCTATGAGCCTGTCATGCGCTATACACTTGATAAATAACGTTTTATATCAATCTTAACCAAACCTCTCGATCATCCTGGAGCGGCGATCCCCCATCCACGCGGGACGAACCGTGGACCTCCTTCGCCTTTCGCCCGTTGATTAGACAAGCACACCGCAGCCTTCGATGCGCCGCCATGTGGTCGGCGCGCAGGCGGGCGGACAAACAGGAAGTCCGATTCAATGCCACCCCAATCCAGCGCACTCATTCAAGGCGACGCTCCTCCCACATCGATCGAACGCGCTTTCACCAAACCGGTGAAGTCCGATCCCCAGCGCGCAAAGGAAAAAGCCGCCGTTCAACGGCTGCTCGACGGGATCGACATTCCGGAGAAGTCTTCGTCGCGATTACCTTCGGGCAAGAGTCGTACCAAGGCGCAGGCCGCGAATGTCGTGGAATCGCTACGGGAACGCGTCGAACATCGCCGCGAACTGCGTCGGGCGCGCCGCGCCGTGCGCAAAGCATTCGGCGTCGATACGCGCCCGTCGGCCCGCAAGCGCGCCGCGCTGATGATGGGTCTGGGCGCAATGACGCTGGGGAGCGTTGCCGCAACCGGTTCGAGCCGCAATGTCGATCGTCCGGCGATCGTCGCACCCGTATTGATCGATGCGACAACGCAGCGTGTTCACGCAATGGAGATTTCGGCCAGCGAAGCGTTCAAGCAGGCGCTGATCGAAGAAGAAGGCGTGCGCCAGACCGTTTATCGCGATGTCGCGGGCTATCCCACCGTCGGTATCGGACACTTGGTCCTGCCCGAAGACGGGCTGCGCGTAGGTGACACCATTGCGTATGATCAGGTCCTCGATTTCCTCGAAGGCGATCTGGACAAGGCCGAAGATGCCGTGCGTCGCCTGGTGGGCGACCTGCCGTTATACCAACATGAGTTCGACGCGCTGCTCGACCTCGTTTACAATGTCGGCGAAGGAAACGTTTCGCAACACAAATCGCCGCGTTTGAACGCCGCGATCAATGCCGGGGATTATGAATCGATTGCCGATGAACTGCATTACCACCACGCCGCGGGCAAGAAGGCCAAGGGCCTCGAAATCCGCAGCGAACGGCGCTCCTCCATGTTCGAGCAGGCCAGCTATGAGAACCCGCGCGACGCCTGATCTGAAAACGATATTCGCCGCTTCGTCCGCGCTCGCCTTGAGCGCATGCGGCGTACTGGACGAAATGCGCGCCGGCGACGAGATCGACGATACCGCCGCCGCAACGACGACGGCGTCTACCTCCGCTCCGCAAACCGACGCCGAAACCGTCCGCAAGATCGTCGCCGAAGCGGACGATTGCCTGCTGGTTGTCTGGAACAAGCAGGACGATCGCGACATCGCTTTCGACCGGGCGCACGACAAGGCCAATGGAGGCGCCATATCGTGCGCCACCGGCTCCACTGCCAGTCAGTTCGAAAAGGCGATTGCGGGTCTGCGCGAAGCGGCCCGCAATGGCGACAAGGCGCGCATCCTCAAGGAAGTGGGCATCCCGCTGATGTTCATCGACCGCGACGGTTCGCGTCGCGCGCTCGAAGATCCGGAGACGATCGATGCGGTGTTCGACGAAGTGTTCGACGGCGCGACGCTGGCGATGCTCCAGCGGATCGACCTGTCGCAAATGACGGTCGTTCCCGAACAGAAAGGCGGCTTCTTCGCGCTGGGATCGCTGTGGCTGGTGGTCGACGAACCCGGTGCCCGCCCGCGCATCGCGACCGTCAATCGCCAGGCCATCGACGAGGCTGTGCAGGCCGCCCGCGCACAGGCCGAAAGCGGCGCTGCCCCTCCGGCCCCGCTGGGGACCTGAACACCGCCACACGCACCCGATCAGCACCCGACGCTTTGCGCTTGCACTCACCGGCCATCTCCGGTTCAAGCGCGATCAGCTAGAACGGGTGTCAACCATTCGACATGACCGACAGGAGAGACATTTTGCTCAACCGCCTTCTATTTTCCACTGCCACCGCCGCGCTTCTCGCAGGCTGCGCCACCTACGGCGACAGCGACGTTGCCAGTACCGACGGTGACAGCGTTTCCGCCACCATCGACACCGAAACCGGAGTGACCGCCGTGAACCTTCCCGAAGGCACCGGATATTTTGCATCCGACAGCGACCTCCCGTTCCTTGCCCCCGATTTCGACGCGATCTCGGAAGACGATTATCTGCCCGCGTTCGAGCAGGGCATGGCGATCCACGCCGCCGAAGTGCAGGCGATCATCGACAACCCCGCTCCGCCGACCTTCGACAACACCATCGTCGCGCTCGAGAAATCGGGCCGCATGCTGGGCCGCGTGGGCCGCATCTTCGGTGCGGTGACCGGCGCTAACACCACCGACCGGCTGGACGCAATCAACACCGAAATCAGCCCCAAGCTTTCCGCGCACAGCGACTCGATCACGCTGAACCCCGAGCTCTTCGCCCGGGTGAAGGCGGTGTACGACAATCGCGCCGCGATGAGCATGACGCCCGAAGACGCAACCCTGCTCGAAAACACCTATGACAGCATGGTCCATGCCGGCGCCCTGCTGACCGACGCCCAGCGCGAGCGGGTGAAGGAGATCAACACCGAGCTTTCGACCATCACCAACGACTTCGCGCTCGCCGCGCGCAAGGCGATGAGCGACCAGCCGCTGATCCTCGACACGCGCGACGAACTCGCCGGCCTCTCGGATGCCGACATCAAGGCGGCCGCCGACATGGCCACCGAAATGGGCCATCCGGGCAAGTATGCGATCGCGCTGCAGAACACGACGCAGCAGCCGATCCTGCCGAGCCTCGACAATCGCGACACGCGCGAGAAGCTGTTCATGCTCTCGATCCACCGCGCCGACGGCACGACCGACATCGACACCCGCGACACGATCGCCAAGATCGCGACGCTGCGGGCCGAAAAGGCTGCGCTGTTCGGCCAGCCCGACTGGGCGAGCTACGCGATGTACGATCGCATGGCCAAGAACCCCAAGACCGCGCTCGACTTCATGGAGCAGATGGTCCCCGCCCTGGCCGCGACCCAGCGCCGCGAAGCTGCGGTGCTGACCGACCAGATCCGTGCCGAAGGCGGGGATTACGAAGTCCAGCCGTGGGACTGGTATCGTTTCGCCAACAAGGTGAAGGCCGAACGCTACGATCTCGATGAAGACGCGGTGATGGAGTATTTCCAGCTCCAGAAGGTGCTGGAAGACGGCGTGTTCTATGCCGCGGGCAAGCTTTACGGCCTGCGCTTCGAGCGTCGCACCGACCTGCCGACCTATCACCCGGACGTGTGGACCTACACCGTGTTCGATCGTGACGGATCGGAACTCGGCCTGTTCTACTTCGACCCGTTCCAGCGCCCGTCCAAGCGCGGTGGTGCGTGGATGAGCAACTTCGTCGACCAGAGCGATCTGTGGGGCACCAAGCCGGTGATCTACAACGTGCTCAACATCCCCAAGGCACCCGAAGGCGAAGTCCAGCTCGTCAGCTTCGACAACGTCAACACGATGTTCCACGAATTCGGCCACGCGCTGCACGGCTTCTTCGCCGACCAGCGTTACGAGAGCCTCTCGGGCACCGCCACGGCGCGCGACTTCGTCGAGTATCCGAGCCAGGTGAACGAGATGTGGGCGACCTATCCGGAAGTCCTCTCCAACTACGCCCAGCACTACAAGACCGGCGAGACGATCCCGACCGCGATGATCGACAAGATCGAAGCGGCCGCGAAGTTCAACCAGGGCTACGATTTCGGCGAAGTGGTCGAAGCCGCGCTGCTCGACATGAAGTGGCACGCCCTCTCCCCGGCGCAGGCCAAGACACTGGTGGGCAATCCGAAGGCAGTCGACGCGTTCGAACGCAAATCGCTGACCGATCTGGGGCTCGAAGTCGATCTGGTGCCGCCGCGCTATCGCAGCACCTATTTCAACCACATCTTCAGCGGCCCGACCGGGTATTCGGCCGGCTATTACAGCTATCTGTGGACCGAGATGCTCGATCGCGACAGCCGCAAGTGGTTCATGGACAATGGCGGCCTGACGCGCGCCAATGGCGATCACTATCGCAAGACCGTGCTCAGCCGCGGCGGGACGATGGATTACTTCAAGATGTTCGAGAACTTCGCCGGGCGCCAGCCCGACGTTACCCCGATGCTCGAAGCGCGCGGCCTGATCGCGGGCGATACCGATGCCGACAGCACCGTGTCGGACGATGGGACCGCTTCGGTCGGCGACGCCGGCCAGTAACGCGCCAGAACCGGACAAAGGAGGGCGGGCCTGCGGGCCTGCCCTTTTTTTGGTCAAAATCCTCGTGCCGTTCCAATTCGTTGCAGCGAGAGTGCTGCTCGATTTCCCGAAACCCGTTGCCAGCCGTGCGTGTTGCTGTATTACTCCCATAAGTCACTTAGGGGATATACATGAAACGCGTTACGACAGCCGCCGCTGCTCTCGCCCTTTCGGCCTGCAGCACCGTATCCGCCAGCGCGCCGGGCACGTCGGACCAGCACGCCGCGCTCGATGCCGCCGCGCCCGCGTTGCTCGAAGCGAACGATGTGCCGAGTGTTGCCGTCGGCTGGATTGAGGATGGCGAAGTCGCGTGGACCGCCGTCTATGGCGAGCGCGCGCCGGGGGAGCCCGCGGATCAGAACACGCTCTACAACATTGCGTCGCTCACCAAGCCGATCGTTGCCGAAACGATCCTTCGCCTCGTCGCGGAGGGCAAGCTCGACCTCGATACGCCGCTGGCGACGCAATTCGTCGATCGCGATCTGACCGAGGAACCGCGCGCGCATAAGATCACGCTGCGCCACGCCTTGTCCCACCGCACCGGCGTGCCCGACAATTGGCGCGACCGCATGGAAGGCGGCAAATTGCGGCTCGATTGGGAGCCCGGCACCCGCGCACACTATTCGGGCGAAAATTACGCAATGGCCGCGCGCTACGCGATGATGGCGACCGAGACCCGGATCGATGATCTGGCGCAGCAAGAGCTGTTCGTGGCCACGGGTATGACCGACACCTACTTCCTCCCCCACGATGCATGGGAAGGCCGCGTCGCCATGGTGCGGGGTCAGGACGGCTCGCTGCGTTTACCCGACAACAGCCCGCAAGGCAGCGCGGCAGACGATGTTCACACCACGATCGCAGACTACACGCGCTTCGTGGCGGCAGCCCTGCGTGGCGACGGCCTGACGCCCGAGCTGATCGAGGAACGCGGCACGATCTACGACGATCAGACCGAAATGGTCTGCCCGCCCGGCCTGATCCCCGAGGACAAGTGCGCCAAGGCCAACGGTTACGGGCTCGGCTGGGTCATCTTCGACAGCGGTAAGAACCGCTTCCACGTGCATAGCGGCAAGGACTGGGGCGAGCGCACGCTCGCGCTGTTCGAGCCCGAGAAGCGCTTCGGCATCGTCATCTTCACCAGCGGTGCCAACGGACGGCAGGTGATCGCCGACGTGCTCCGCCTGCTGGTCGACGACGTGCCGATCACCACCCTCGTCCAGGCCGAGGCGGATTACGAAAAGAGTCAGCGCTGAGGAAAGCTCAGCCGTCGTCCTTGAGGGCGGCGAAGGAGAGCGACGCGTCGGGGATCGAGCCGTGCCATCGTGCATCGACGCCCCAGACGCGGCGCACGACATCGTCCGAAAGCGCGTCGCGCGGCGGCCCCATCGTCGCGCGGCGACCGGACTCCAGCACCAGCACTTCGTCGGCATAGTTCATCGCCAGCGAAAGATCGTGCATCACGAGGATGATACCGCGGCCGGCATCGGCTTCGCGCCGCAACAGGCGCAGCAGCGCCAGCTGGTGGGCGATGTCGAGATTGGCGAGCGGCTCGTCGGCGAGGATCCACTCCGGCTGCCCGGCAAGAACCCGTGCCATTAGCGCCCGACTGCGCTCCCCGCCTGAGAGACGCGATAGCGGGCGCTCGCGAAGCTGGTGCAACTCCATCGCGTCGAGCGCGGCCTCGATCGCCGCCGCATCATCGCTGGCATCGCCGTGGCGCCGCGCCAGTGGGCCACCGCGCCAAGGCAGCCGCCCCAGCTCGACCAGCGTCTCGACGCTGACGTCCCACGCTATTTCGGGCGACTGGGGCAAATAGCCGATCGTCCGCGCGCGTTGGCGCGCCGCCATGGCGGCGATCGCATCACGCTCGATCGCGACCGAGCCTTCCTCGGGCGTCACCAGGCCGGCGAGCACCGACAGCAGGCTCGATTTGCCCGCACCGTTGGGCCCGCAGATCGCGGTGATCCAGCCCGGTGCAAAGGCCGCCGACACACCGTCCAACCGATTGGCGAGCACGATATCGCGAGCGTGCAGCATCAGACCGTCTCCCGCCGAATGCGCAGCAACAGCGCGAGGAAGAACGGCGCACCGATCAGGCTCAGCGCAATGCCGAGCCGCAGCTCGCTCGCCAGCGGCATGATACGGCACAGTACATCCGCCACCAGCACCAGCAGCGCTCCGGCAAGCGCGCTGGGCACGATCAGACCCGACGGGCGGTGATCGGTGAAGGGACGCACGAGGTGCGGCACGATCAGGCCCACGAAGCCGATGATCCCCGCCACCGCCACGCCGCTTCCCACGGTTAGCCCCACGCCGCCGATCAGCAGCCATTGCAGCGTGCGCGGCTCCATGCCGAGACTGCGCGCGGCCTCTTCGCCGAGCGTCAGCGCATCGAGCCCGCGGCCAGCCAGCATCAGCAGCGCGATCCCGAGCAGCGTCAGCGGCGCGGCGATCCAGACATCGTGCCAGCTGCGATCGGTCAGCGCGCCCATCAGCCAGGTCACGATTTCGCTCATTGCGAAAGGTGTCGGTGACAGGCTGATCGCAAGGCTCATCAGCGCACCCGCGAGACTGGCGATCATCATGCCCGCCAGCGTGAACAGCAGCGTCGAATTGCCGCGCCCGGCGATCAGCGACAGAAGCGCCATTGCGCTCGCCGCGCCGATCAGCGCGAAGACGGGCAGCAAGTAAGGCTGCGCCGAATAGCCGAGCCAGAAACTCAGCACTGCGCCGAGCGCCGCGCCCGGGGCGATCCCGAACAGGCCCGGATCGGCAAGCGGATTGCGGAGATAGCCCTGCATCGCCGCCCCTGCCGCACCGAGCCCGCCACCGACCACCAGCGCGAGCACGCCGCGCGGCAAACGCAATTCGGCGAGGATGATTGCCGCATTGGGCGTCGTGGCCGGATCGAGCCACACGCGTCCCGCCAGCAGCGAGAGCGGCAGCGTGACGAGGATCACAATGATCAGTACGGGAATGGGGCGTTTCACGACGCGCTCTCCATCGATCGGCGAATGTCTTTCAATCGCCCGGCCGCGCGGATGATCGTCGGCCCTCCACAATAGAGCAGGTTCGACGGGAACGGTGCCTGCCGCAAATCGGGCAATGCAGCGAGCGCCGGGTGATAGAGCGCGCGGTCGCTTTCGGCGAAGGGCGACCCGCCGACGAGGATCAGCGCGGGCGGATCGGCCAGCACTGGCTCGAGCGGCAGGCGATCGGCCTGTCCGAGGCCACGCGCAGCGGCGGCGTTGGAAAAGCCCGTGCGCCGCAAAAGATCGACGATCAGCGTGCCGTCTCCGGGAACGATACCGCCCGATTGCCACATCAGTGCGGGGATCGGTTCATCCTCGGTCGCCGCATCGGCGAGCGCAGCCTCGATCCGTGCGATCAACCTCTCACCTTCGTCCTCGGTATCGACCAGTTTCGCCAGCTCGCGGATCTGGGCGATACTCTCGCCAACCGTATTGGTCATGCCAACGCGCTCGACATTGTAGCCGAGCCGGTCGAGCGCCTGCCCGGTCGAAGGCGCGATGAATGTCGATGCGATCACGAGGTCGGGATCGAGCGCGACAATCTCCTCCACCGTGCCCGAGGTCGCGGGCCAGCGCTTGGCCGTGGCGACATCCATCGAGCTGGAAACGGGGTCGTGACTGTAATGGGACACTGCTGCCAGCCGCTCGGGCGCAATCTCCGCCAGAATCGCGTCGGTGCAAGGGTTGAGGCTGACGATCCGCAGATCGCCAGCCTCTTCGGTTTGGGTGGGGCTACACCCCATCGTCATTCCGGCAAAAGCAGGAACCCAGAGCAGCAAGGCGCGCCGGGCCAGGCTGGGTCCCCGCGGTCGCGGAGATGACGGTTTGGCAAATAGGCTCAATAGCTCGTCCGGATACCGACGAAGGCGCCACGGCTCGGCGTGTTGTAGCCCGCTGCGGTCTGGTAGTCCTCGTCGAACAGGTTCTCGATGCGACCGAACAGCTCGAAACGCTCATGCACCGGCACCGCCACACGTAGATCGAACACTTCATAGGCATCGAGCCGCACCGTGTTGGCATCGGTGTCGAAACTGCTGCTGACGACGCGAAGGTCGGCACCGACTTCGATCCCCGCAAAAGGACTGGTCCAGTCCGCGCTCAGCGTCAAAGCATGGGGTGGACGCCGGCCCTGCTCGTTACCGGCATTGGGCCCGTTGCGAACTTCGGTGTCGAGATAGGCGTAGGCCGCACGCAGCGCAAAGCCGCTGACGGGTTGGACACCGGCTTCGATCTCGATGCCCTTGGCCTGCACTTCGCCGCTGTTGAAATAGCCGAACGTCGTCGAATCGTAGTCGATCTGGTTCTCGATATCGCGCAGGTAGAAGGTGAGAGCCGCGAACAGGGGACCGTCGGCCGAACCGGCTTCGATCCCGATATCGTAATTGTCGCTGTGCTCGGGCGTCAGGTCGGGGTTACCGCTATAGGCATCGTAGAGCTGGTAAAGGCTCGGCGTCTTGTAGCCCTGCCCGAAGCTCGCGCGCGCGCGCACCACGTCGGACAGGCGATAGCTCGCATCCGCGCCGAAGGTCACTTCGCTGCCGAACAGCGTCCCGTCGGCCAGCCGCGCTCCGGCGGCGAGGTGCAACGGACCCGAACCGTAATCGAGCTGGGCGTAGCCACCGCGGCGTTCGAGCTTGGCATCGCCGCCGTAATTGGTGGTGTAGCCGGTCCACTCGTAATAGCCGCCCGTATTGAGCGTCAGTGCCGGTGCCAGCCCGATTGCGGCGCGCAGGTCGAGCCGGTCGAGCGTCCCGTTGGCGATGAACGGGCCGAACGAGCTGGTGCTGGTCCGGTCGGTGACGGCAAAGGTGTATCCAGCAAAAACGTCGGCAAGACCGAGCGCGAAATCGGCTCCGATATTGCCCGAATACTGGTCGGTGGCCTGAGTATCGAGCGTGTCGCCGCCATTGTCGATCTCGACCAGGCTGTCCGAATAACGTCCGCTGGCGCGCAGGGTCACGGTATCGCCAAGGCCGAGATAGGCGTTGCCGCCGACGGCGGTCTGTTCGAACCCGTCATCTTCGGTGCCCGAAGCGAGCGCGGAGAAGCCTTCGGTGTTGAACAGGCTGCCATAGACGCTGACGCCGAAATCATCGCCGCCATAGCCGACATCGCCATTGACGTAGACCGTGTCGCGCGAGCCGTATTCGACGGTGGCCGAGCCACCCGTGCGCGGCTGCGCGGTGGTGACGAGCACGACGCCGCCGACGGCCGAGCTGCCCCAAATGGTGCTGTTCGAACCGCGCAGGACCTCGATCCGCTCGATATTGCCGGGGAGGAGATTGGTGAAGTCGTAGCCTTCGCCGACCGAGGAGGGGTCGGCGACCCGCACCCCGTCGACCAGCGTCAGGACCTGGTCGTTAGAACTGCCGCGAATGCGCAGGCTGGTGGTCGAGCCGATCCCGCCATTGCGGTTGAATACCACGCCGGGCACGCGTTCGAGCACACGGGTGATATCGGCGCCCTGGATCTGGTCGATTTCGGCTTCGTCGATGACGGTGATCGTCTTGCCGGTATCGTCGATCGATTCGGGAGCGCCGGTGGCCGTGATGACGATCCGGTCGTCGATCCCGGCGATGTCGTCGTCGCCTGCAGGCTCAGCGAATTCGATCGCCTCATCGGCCTCCTGGGCCGCAGACACGGTGGGAAGAAGCGCCGAAACGCCAAGCAAATACAAGTACTTTCGCATAAATTCTCCATCATTTGCGAACACATCGCTCATGACGGAGGGCGCGCCTTTTCACGGCACGTCCACGCCTGCTTCCGGTACACCCCGCCCGGCCGCGGAACGACGCATCGCAGGCAGGTCTCCTGGCTTCCGGATCGTCACGCTCCCGCCGCCTTCCCGCGCCTCGACATGATCGGCACAGTGGCAAATGGCGGGATCGCTCCCCGGTCACAGTTGCGGGGGCAGCACAGGATTCGGGGACATCCCCTCGCCTGCTTCCCTCTTAGGCCCGACCGTGGTCGGGCAACCTATGACGCTGCGGCGCCCGATAGGCGCGCTGGCAGAATGGCACAAGACCTTGCGCATAACAGTCGCGGGATGGTGGCTCGTTAAACCAAACGCGCTAAGGACCGGGTGTATGGAACGCCGCGTGACCGGACCCAGCGATCGCATGGATATCGCCAAGCACCGGGCCGAGATCGCGGCGCGGCGCAAGGCCCGGCGCAGGATCGATCCGCGCTGGGGATTGGCCGCGCTGGGGGCGATCGCACTGCCTGCCTTGGCTGCGACGACCGATTTCTCGCTCCGCTGGGGAGATGTCGCGCGCATTCCGGCAGGCGGGAACGGGCCGGTCGTCGCGCGGATGCCGTTCGAAAGGGCGGGCTGGAATTTCCCCGGCTCGGCTTATTACTACCTCGAAGCCGACAGCGTGCTGGCCCCGGTGGCAGGCAGCGAGACGCCCACCGATGCGCCGTCGGCCATCGCCACGGCCTTTCGCCGCGCCGGATCGACCCAGGACCAGCAGCGTGCGCTCACCTGCCTCGCACAGGCGGTCTATTACGAAGCCGCGAGCGAATCCGACAGCGGTCAGGAAGCGGTGGCGCAAGTCGTGCTCAACCGGGTCAAGCATACCTCCTGGCCGTCGAGCGTGTGCGGCGTGGTCTATCAGGGGAGTTCACGAAGAACCGGCTGCCAGTTCAGCTTCACTTGCGACGGTAGCCTCGCGCGCAAGCCGTCGCGGCGCGGCTGGGACAAGGCACTGCGTTTCGCCCGGGCGGCGCTGGGCGGATATGTCCATGCACCCGCCGGGCTGGCGACGCATTACCATACGCTGGCGGTCAATCCCTATTGGGCCCCCAAGCTGGTCCCGCTGACCGTGATCGGCGCGCACCGTTTCTATGTCCTGCCCGGCACGGCCGGAACGGGCGGCGCTTTCGCAGCGCGCTATCGCGGCGACGAGCCGACGGTCGCCGCCGTGCGTGCGCGCGATCCCGAAATCGTCGACCCGGTCGACACATTGCCGGCTGCAGCACCCTCGCCCGGTGCCTCGGCCGTACCAGCAACTTCCGACAGCGGGGGTCGTGGCCCTACCGACCGACTCCCCCCCGCTCCGCAAGCGATCGAACAGGGTGCACCCGGTGCGTCGCCCTCGCCCAAGAGCGATCGCCTGCCGGGTGGCGGCAGCGTCCGTCCCGAATATCGCGACAGCGGAAAATGGCGCGAGAAAAGCACGGACGATTAAGCGCGAATGTCGCGCCACCCCGCCGCCCGCCATAATCGTAAATGGCGGCTTAACCATTTCGCGTGACGAAGGCTTCAAGCTCGGCACCTAGACTTCTTTTTGCGAACCAACCGGACCATCCCCCAGCACCCGCAGTCCGGGCGGACCCGGAGAGATATTGTGACGATACGATTTGCCGCCGCCGACAAGAACCGTCTGTCGGTCTCCCGGTATTTCGGGAGCGAAATCCCTTCCGCACCTGCCAATGACGGCCCGCCGACGCGCGAAAGCGAGATCCTGCTGCGCGAAGCCCTGCTCCATTTCGCAAAATCCGGACTGGGCGCCGCCGATGCCGCGCGCGAACAGGCAGAAGCGGCCTTTTTCGCAGGCGACAGAGAGCGATACGACCACTGGCTCGGCATTTGCCGCCTCCTCGATGCGCGTATGGCGCGTGCTGTCGAAGCGCGCGAGGACATGGCCCGGCGCGAAGCCTAAACACCCGTTAACCAGTGCACGCCGCGCATCCGCTTGATTGGAGCCGATGACCTCGTCGCGTGTATCAGCCACGTTAACCAATGTTTGATGCTTCGCTGTCATAGCCGAACCTGAAACGGGAAAAGGCCGAGCGTGGTAAGAGCAATACAATCCTTTTGGGCCAGATGGGTTGCGGGGAATTCGGTGGACACCCGCGTCCGCAAAACCCTTGTCGATACGCTCTATGCGCGGCCGTCGAGCCTCGTCATCGGCGCCGCGATCGGCGTGGCCGTCAGCACGGTCGCTGCGATCGAACTGCGCGATCCGCTGATCGTCTGCCTCGCCGTGGTGCATGTCGCGGTTTCGTTCGTCCGGATCGCGATGGGCCTGATCCTTCCCCGCTGGGAAAACATGGACGCAAGGCGCATGGAAATCGCCTACGAGGTCGGCGCATTTGCCTTCGCCTTCATGACCGGGCTGATCGCCGCCGTCGTGATCTATCGCGATAGCGTTTATGAAGTGCAGTTGATGCTCGTTGCCAACGCCGCCGTCTACGGCGTGGGGATCGCCGCGCGCAATGCCGGCCGCCCTACGATCGCGATCGGCCAGCTGTGTCTTTCGCTGTTCCCGGTGATTGCCGCCTGCATGCTCGCTGGCGATCTGCCGATGCTGATGACCGCGATGAGCCTGCTGCTTGCGATCCCTGCGATGATCTCGATCATCAAGGACGTGTTCGCGGTGCTGACCCGCTCGATCGTGGCCGCCGAGACCAGCCGTCGTCTTGCCGACAAGATGGAAAAGCTCGCCCGCACCGACGTGGTGACGGACCTGCTGAACCGCGCAGGTCTCGACCATCACCTCACCGAACGGCTGCTCGAAACCGAACAGCACCGCAAGCTGGCAATCCTCTGGCTGGACCTCGATCGCTTCAAATTCGTCAACGATACGCTCGGGCACCAGATCGGTGACCTGGTGCTGGCCGGGGTCGCACGCCGGCTGCGCGCCACCGCACCGGTGGAGGCGACGATTGCGCGCTTCGGAGGAGACGAGTTCATCGTCGCCTTCGACAGCGACGACACCAGCGAAATCGAACGCATCGCGCAGGATGTGCTCACCTCGCTGACAGAACCCTATCGCTTGCGCGGAGAGCGGATCGAGATCGGCGCCTCGATCGGGATCGCCATCCTGCCCGACGATGCGGGCGATCTCGACCCGCTGATGCAATCAGCCGACCTCGCGCTCTACCACGCCAAGGTCAATGGCCGGAACCAGATCGCCTTCTACCACCCCTCGATGAACCGCGACCTGGTCTGGCGGCGCGAAGTCGAGGCAGAGCTGCGCCAGGCGCTGCAGCGCGACGAGTTGTCGATTTTCTTCCAGCCGATCGTCGACCTGGAATCGGGGCAGATCCGCGCATTCGAAGCTCTGGTGCGCTGGTTCCACCCGGAAAAGGGCGAGATGAAGCCCGAAGAATTCATCCCTGTGGCCGAAGAGAGCGGCGCGATCGTCGAGCTCGGCAACTGGATAACCGCGCAGGCCGCCCGTGCCGCCGCGCAATGGCCGGAAGACGTGTCGCTCGCGGTGAACCTGTCGCCCCTGCAGATCCGTGCCCCGGGCGCCGCCGCAGGCATTCTCAACGCGCTCGAGGAAGCCGGGCTCGACCCCAAACGTCTCGAGCTCGAAATCACCGAGACGGTGCTGCTCGATGACGATCACACCACGGGCGCCTTCATGGCCGAGCTCCATACCGCTGGCGTACGCTTTGCGCTCGACGATTTCGGCACCGGCTATTCCTCGCTCGGCTATCTGCACAAATACCCGTTCGAGAAGATCAAGGTGGATCGCAGCTTCGTCTCGGGCCGCCTCGTGGGCAAGAAGAGCGAAGCGATCATCCGCGCGGTGACCGAGATTGGCGCCACGCTCGAAATGGACATCGTTGCCGAAGGTCTGGAAACGATCGACCAGGTACGCTCGGTGCGCGAAGCCGGGTGCACGCTCGGCCAGGGCTTCTATTTCAGTCGCGCGGTACCTGACTATCTCGCAACGATGCTGCTTGCGCGCGAGCGCGACGATGTCGAAAGCACACGCGTCGCCAGCTGACTCTCGCGCACCCACGGGCGGCGCACACGGCACGGTCCAAGAGCCAGTCGCACCTTTTCGCCGAGCGCACCACTCTACACGACGCATATCGTAGCGGAACGTGGCGATAATCCGGAACCGGCTGCGACCCGCATCGTTGGCCAAATGGACGCGCGGAACACCTCAATTGCTACTGCAAACTAATTGCAAAGATAGTTGGTTCTAGGCGGTTGCTTTCCCCGGAATGCAAGCCTACCTCGCCCCGCATACGGACCGCCCCTATGGGGCGTGCCGCCGAAATCCTCGGGGCCTCGCCCATTCGCGGGACGGGCCGAAAGCCCCTTCGCCCTCGCCTGTCCCGCGGCGGAAGGACAGCATTTCCCTATGGCACGCAAGAAGATCGCGCTTATCGGCTCCGGTATGATCGGAGGCACGCTCGCCCACCTCGCAGCGAAGAAGGAAATGGGCGACATCGTCCTGTTCGACATTGCCGAGGGCATGCCGCAGGGCAAGGCGCTCGATCTCTCGCAGTGCGGCCCCGTCGAAGGCTTCGACGCCAAGATCACCGGTTCGAACGACTATGCGGACATTGCCGGTGCGGACGTCATCATCGTGACCGCCGGTGTGCCCCGCAAGCCCGGCATGAGCCGCGACGACCTGCTCGGCATCAACCTGAAAGTAATGAAGGCGGTCGGCGAAGGCATCAAGAACAGCGCACCCGACGCATTCGTGATCTGCATCACCAACCCGCTCGACGCGATGGTCTGGGCGCTGCGCGAATTCTCCGGCCTGCCGCACAACAAGGTGGTCGGCATGGCGGGCGTGCTCGACAGCGCGCGTTTCGCCACCTTCCTCGCGTGGGAATTCGACGTCTCGGTGAAGGATGTGAACGCCTTCGTGCTCGGCGGCCACGGTGACACGATGGTCCCCGTCACCAGCTACACCACGATCAACGGCATCCCGGTCGACGACTTCGCCAAGATCAAGGGCGTTTCGGCAGACCGCATCGACGAGATCGTGGATCGCACCCGCAAGGGCGGCGGCGAGATCGTCGGCCTGCTCGGCAATGGCTCGGCCTATTACGCGCCTGCAACCAGCGCGATCTCGATGGCCGAAGCATACCTCGGCGACCAGAAGCGCATCCTGCCCTGCGCCAGCTATGTCGACGGCAAGTACGGCCTCGACGGGCTGTACGTCGGCGTCCCCACCGTGATCGGCGCGGGCGGCACTGAGGAAGTGATCGAGATCGAGCTGTCGGACGAGGAAAAGTCCAACCTCAAGGTCAGCACCGACGCGGTCGAAGAACTGCTCGAGGCCTGCAAGGGGCTGGATAGCAGCCTTGCTTAAAACGAGCGCCCCGATGCGATCGCTGGCCACCGGTGCGGTTTTGCCGTTCCTCGCCTACGCCGCACCTGTCAGTGCGCAGATCGTGCCCGCGAGCGCGGCGGATGTGTGGGACGGTGTCCAGTCGTGCGAAGCGATCACCGAGACCGATCGCGTGCAAACGACTCGCCTGTCCGCAGCCGGCTGGAGCGAGGCCAAGCGCCGCTCCGGGGAGCGCGGAACGCGCAAGCTTGCGGGAATCTACGAGAAAGACGGCAATGACGCGCTGATTGTGATCGGCCGCGAAGAGCTTGAAGGCAAACGCTGCGTCGTGCTCGCGAGGCTCGAAAGCACCTCGGCCTATGGCGAGTTGGTGAAAGGCGTCGCCGAACTGGCCGGGATGCCCGATCGCCAGGAGGAATACGCCTACATTTGGGATCGCCCGGGCTTTACGCTGCGGGTCGAACCGTCAGGCAAGCAAAGCGAGCCCAACGCGCTCTTCACCGTGACCGCGATCGGCGACAGCGCGTCCACCGATGCGCCCGTCCCCTCCCCCGCCTCCGTGGCCACTCCTGCAGGCTCCAGCGACGCCGTACTGGCTGCGCTCAAGGCCTGCCTTCCCGCCGTGGGCGCAAATGGCTTCGATGGGTCGGTGCTGACCGGCTCGGGCTGGTCCAAAAGTGTCGCGCAGACCGCCAGCGGCGCCGACATCGACCTATATGAATCCGAAGGAAGCGACGTGTTGATCACGCCCGGATCGGGCGACCAAGGCGGCGATGTCTGCCTGGTGCGTGGCCAGGTCGACGATGGCGCCACGCTCGACAATATCCGTGCTGCGCTGACGGGCCTTTATGGCACGCCCGAAGCCGATGGCGGAGACCTCTACTGGATCGAAGACGGCAGCGTCTTCTATCTTATGACCAATTTCGAACCGGGTGGCGAAGGGCCCTTCGCCGTCCAGATCCCCGTATCCTACGCCGGAGAATCCGAATGAGCATCCTCGTCAACAAGAACACCAAGGTCATCACCCAGGGGATGACCGGCGACACCGGCACGTTCCACACCCAGCAGGCGCTCGATTACGGGACGCAGATGGTGGCGGGCGTGACGCCGGGCAAAGGCGGCACCACCCATATCGGCCTGCCGAATTTCAACACCGTCAAGGAAGCCAAGGCCGAAACCGGTGCCGATGCGTCCGTGATCTATGTTCCGCCGCCCTTCGCGGCCGACGCCATTTGCGAAGCGATCGATGCCGAAATCCCGCTGATCGTCGCGATCACCGAAGGCATCCCGGTGCTCGACATGGTCCGCGTGAAGGCTGCGCTCGAAGGCTCCGCCTCGCGCCTGATCGGTCCGAACTGCCCCGGCGTGCTGACCCCGGAAGAATGCAAGATCGGCATCATGCCGGGCTCGATCTTCAAGAAGGGCAGCGTCGGCGTGGTCTCGCGCTCGGGTACGCTCACCTATGAAGCCGTCCACCAGACGACCATGGTCGGCCTCGGCCAGACCACTGCGGTCGGCATTGGCGGCGACCCGGTAAACGGCACCAACTTCATCGACGTGCTCGACCTGTTCCTCGACGACGACGACACCAAGTCGATCATCATGATCGGCGAAATCGGCGGCAGCGCGGAAGAAGAAGCGGCCGAATACATCAAGCAGCAGGCGGCACTGGGCCGTCGCAAGCCAATGGTCGGCTTCATCGCCGGACGCACCGCGCCTCCGGGCCGCCGCATGGGTCATGCCGGGGCGATCGTCTCGGGCGGCCAGGGCGGCGCCGACGACAAGATCGCGGCGATGGAAGATGCGGGCATCCGCGTCTCCCCCTCGCCCAGCGAGCTTGGCACCACGCTCGACGCGATGCTCAAAGAACTGGCGTAAGCCGCATCCTTAACTCCTCTCCCCTCCCCTCGGAGCTAGCCCATGGGCAATGAAAACCACGACTTCACGCCGGATGGCCCCCAGCAGGGGCCTTCGTGGCAGCGCAAGGGCTGGCCGCTAGTCGGCGGGGAGAGCGAGGACGACCTGACGCAGGCGCTCGATCCCACCGCGATGCAGATCGCGGTGAAGGAAGCGCTGGAAAAGGCGGGCAAGCCGGCCGATTCCAAATCGGTCGAAGCGGCGGCAAGCGATGCGCTGCGCGCCATGCTGCTGGTGCGGCTCTACCGCGTGCGCGGCCATCTGGCGGCGGACCTCGATCCGCTCGGCCTGACCACGCACGAGCTGCCCAAGGACCTCACGCTCGAATGGCACGGGTTCGAAGGCGAAAAGGACAAGGAAGTCTTCCTCGCCGGCAATCTCGGCTTCGAGTGGGTCACGATCGGTGAACTGCTCTCGACCCTGCAGCACAATTACTGTGGCCGGGTCGGCCTTGAATATATGCACATCGCCGATGTCGAGGAACGACGCTTCCTGCAGGACAAGTTCGAAGGCCTCGACAAGACGATCGAATTCACCCCCGAAGGCAAGCGCGCAATCCTGCAGGCGGTGGTCCGCGGCGAACAGTTCGAAGAGTTCCTCGCCAAGAAATATGTCGGGACAAAGCGCTTCGGCCTCGATGGCGGCGAGTCCATGATCCCAGCGCTCGAAGCGGTGATCAAATATGGCGGCGCCGACGGCGTGCGCGAGATCGTTTACGGCATGGCCCATCGCGGCCGGTTGAACGTGCTCGCCAACGTGATGGGCAAACCCTACCGCGTGATCTTCCATGAATTCTCCGGCGGATCGGCCACGCCCGACGAAGTCGGCGGTTCGGGCGACGTCAAATACCATCTCGGCACCAGCACCGATCGCGAATTCGACGGGATCGACGTGCATATGAGCCTCGTTCCAAACCCCTCGCACCTCGAGGCGGTGGATCCGGTGGTGCTCGGCAAGGTCCGCGCGCAGCAATCGATCCGCGACGATCTGGTCAAGCACGACGAAGTGCTGCCGGTGCTGATCCACGGCGATGCGGCCTTTGCCGGTCAGGGCATCGTGTGGGAATGCCTCGGCTTTTCGGGCGTGCGCGGCTACAATACCGGCGGCTGCATCCACTTCGTTATCAATAACCAGATCGGTTTCACGACTAGCCCGCAATTCGCCAGATCGTCCCCCTATCCCTCGGATGTTGCCAAGGGCGTCCAGGCGCCGATCCTGCACGTCAATGGAGACGATCCCGAAGCTGTGACCTTCGCCTGCAAACTGGCGATCGAATATCGCCAGAAATTCGGCCGCGACATCGTGATCGACATGTGGTGCTATCGCCGCTTCGGCCACAATGAGGGCGACGAGCCGAGCTTCACCCAGCCGCTGATGTACGACCGGATCAAGAAGCATCCCAAGGTCTCCGACATCTAT
The DNA here is from genome assembly GCF_009827575.1 of Alteriqipengyuania halimionae. Classification (NCBI taxonomy): domain Bacteria; kingdom Pseudomonadati; phylum Pseudomonadota; class Alphaproteobacteria; order Sphingomonadales; family Erythrobacteraceae; genus Pseudoblastomonas; species Pseudoblastomonas halimionae. The sequence continues at coordinate 1,351,978 of NZ_WTYR01000001.1, forward strand.
TCCAAGCGCCTGGTCTCGGAAGGGACGATCGACGAACATTTCCTCAAGGAAAGCGAAGCCGCCTTCACCGAGCAGCTGAGCGACGAATTCGCGGCCGGTCAGGACTACGTGCCCGACAAGGCCGACTGGTTCGGCGGTCGCTGGCAGGGTCTGCACAAGCCCGCCGATCCGGAAACCGCGCGCCGCAACATCGAAACCGGCATCGACGGCAAATTGTTCGACAGCCTCGGCCGCACCCTCACCTCGGTGCCCGACGATCTAACGATCCACCGCACCCTCGGCCGCGTGCTCGATGCCAAGCGCGAGATGTTCTCGAGCGGCGACGGCTTCGACTGGGCGACCGCCGAAGCACTGGGCTTCGGATCGCTCCTGTCCGAAGGTTTCGGCGTTCGTCTCTCGGGGCAGGATTCCGGCCGAGGCACGTTCAGCCAGCGCCACGCCGTCTGGGTCGACCAGAAGGACGAGCGAAAGTACGTGCCGCTCGAAACCGTACCGCATGGCGATTTCACGGTGCTCGACAGCCCGCTTTCCGAATATGGCGTGCTCGGCTTCGAATACGGGTATGCTATGGCCGATCCGAAGAGCCTGGTGCTATGGGAAGCGCAGTTCGGCGATTTCGCCAATGGCGCGCAGATCATGATCGACCAGTTCATCGTTTCGGGCGAGGTCAAGTGGCAGCGCGCCAACGGGCTCGTCCTGCTGCTGCCGCATGGTTATGAAGGCCAGGGGCCGGAGCACTCCTCCGCGCGCCTCGAGCGCTTCCTCCAGCTGTGCGCCAACGACAATATCCAAGTGTGCAACATCACCACGCCGGCGAACTATTTCCACGTATTGCGTCGCCAGATGCTGCGCCCGTTCCGTAAACCGCTCGTCATCATGACGCCCAAATCGCTGCTGCGGCATCCCAAGGCGAAGTCGGCACGCGAGGATTTCCTCGGTGAAAGCCACTTCATGCGGATCAAGTCCGATCCGGTCGAGATCGCAGACAAGGATATCAAGCGTCTGGTGCTGTGCTCGGGCAAGGTCGCCTACGACCTGTTCGAAAAGCGCGAGGAACTCGCCTGCGAAGGCGTCTCGATCGTGCGTCTCGAGCAGCTCTACCCGTTCCCGGGCGAGCCGCTGGCAGCGCGACTGAAGCGCATGACCAACCTGGAACAAGTGGTCTGGTGCCAGGAAGAGCCGCGCAACAACGGCGCGTGGTTCTTTGTCGCCGAGAAGATCGAAGCCGCGCTCAACGCTTCGGGCCATGAAGGCATGCGCCCCTGCTATGCCGGGCGCGAGGAAGCCGCTTCACCCGCCACAGGCCTCGCCGGACGTCACAAGGTCCAGCAGGAAGCCCTGATCACGATCGCCCTGGGATGCGCCGATGGAGGCGCTGCCCAGCGCCAGCTCGATTGCCCGCCCGCAACCCCCAAGGTCTGAGGAAAGACGACTATTATGGCCACCGATATCACCGTCCCCTCGCTGGGCGAATCCGTTTCCGAAGGCACGATTGCCGAATGGCTCAAGCAACCCGGCGATGCCGTCGCCGTGGATGAGCCGATCGTCTCGGTCGAGACCGACAAGGTCACCGTCGAAGTGCCCTCCCCTGTCGCCGGCGTGATCGGCGAGCTCAAGGCCGAGGAAGGCGACACAATCGAGGTTGGCGCTGTGATCGCCAGCGTCGAGGAAGGCGGAGCTCCTGCCGCCAAGGGCGACGAAGCGGGCCGCGCGAAACAGCAGTCCGATGCCGCACCGAAGGATAAGGGCAACGAACAGGATTCGGTCCCCAACTCGACCGGCGAAGTGTCCGGCACCGATTTCGATGCCGCCGCTCTTTCGCCTGCCGTGCGCCGCGCGGTGCTTGAGCACGGGATCGACCCGGCCAACGTCAAGGGCACCGGCAAGGACGGTCGCCTGACCAAGGAAGACGTGCTTGCCGCAGCCAAGGCTAAGCGCGATGCCCCCGCCCCGTCGCAGGCCGAGGATGCCCCTGTCCCCGCACCTGCCGCAAGCGGTGCGCGTAACGAAGAACGCGTGAAGATGACGCGCCTGCGCCAGACCATCGCCAAACGCCTCAAGAGCGCGCAGGATACGGCCGCGCTGCTTACCACGTTCAACGACGTCGACATGACCGCGGTCATCGAGACGCGCGAGAAATACAAGGACAGCTTCGCGAAGAAGCACGGTATCAAGCTCGGCTTCATGAGCTTCTTCGCCAAGGCCGCGCACCTCGCGCTGAAGGACGTACCCAGCGTCAACGCCCAGATCGACGGCGACGAGATCGTCTACCACGATTACGTCGATGTCTCGGTCGCCGTCAGCGCGCCCAACGGGCTTGTCGTTCCCGTCGTCCGCGACGTCGACAAGAAGAGCTTCGCGCAGATCGAGCTCGACATCGCCGATTTCGGCAAGCGCGCCAAGGACGGCTCGCTGACGATGGACGATATGAAGGGCGGCACCTTCACCATCAGCAATGGCGGCGTGTTCGGATCGCTGATGAGCACCCCGATCATCAACCCGCCGCAAAGCGCGGTGCTCGGCCTTCACCGGATCGAGGATCGCGCAGTGGTGGTCGACGGTGAGATCGTGGTGCGCCCGATGATGTATATCGCATTGAGCTACGACCACCGCCTGATCGATGGCCGCGAAGCCGTCACCGCGCTGAAAATCATCAAGGAAGCGATCGAGGATCCCGCGCGGATTCTGATCGATTTGTAAGGACGAACCTCATGTCGATGATTTGGACAGCGCGACTGGCGAATGACGATCAAGTGGCCGCGATCAAAAGTGAACCGGAATCGGCTGGCGCGTTCGTAAACCCTGAAAGTGGAAGTGAACGCGAGCTAAGCGAAGGCGCTATGGTCGATCTCGATCAGGAATGGCACGGCACACACTTCATGCTGACCGAAGCTGGAGAGAAATACTCTAAGAATCTCGAATTGATTTTCGGTGACTTTGAAGCGGTTGGCCCAGACAACGGATACGGTCCCGTTCACTACATTTCCGCCGACCAGATCCGGCGCTTCCATACGGAAATCTCTTCGCTGACCGACAAGCAAATCGCTGCCGTTTACGACACGGACAAAATGGTGGAGCAATACGTTCATCTTGCCGAGATGTTTGCTGAGGATGGCGATGAGGGACGTAAATTTTTGATGACGCGAATCGGCCAGTTGCGCGAGTTCGCTAAAAAGGGGGCGGAGAATGCATCTCACGCCTTCTCTGCAATTTCCTGACAAGAGCAAAACAATGACCGACCACAATTACGATTACGACGTCCTTGTCATCGGCGCTGGCCCGGGCGGCTATGTCGCCGCGATCCGCGCCGCGCAGCTGGGTCTCAAGACCGCGTGCGCCGAAGGGCGCGAGACGCTGGGCGGGACCTGCCTCAACGTCGGCTGCATCCCCTCCAAGGCGATGCTGCACGCCTCCGAGTATTTCGACGCGGCCAAAAACGGCGCGATGAAGGAACTGGGCATCGATGTGGAGCCCAAGCTCAACCTCGAGCAGATGCACGCGCAGCGCCGCGATGCGGTGAAGGGACTGACCGGCGGGATCGAATTCCTGTTCAAGAAGAACAAGGTCGACTGGAAGAAGGGTTACGCCACCTTCCAGGATGCGCACACCGTGAAGGTCGGCGACGAAACCGTCACCGCCAAGGACATCGTCATCGCGACCGGTTCCTCGGTCACTCCGCTGCCGGGTGTCGAGGTCGACAACGACAAGCACGTTGTGGTCGACAGCACCGGCGCGCTCGAACTGCCCCAGGTGCCCAAAAAGATGGTCGTCATCGGCGGCGGCGTGATCGGGCTGGAACTTGGCTCGGTCTGGCGGCGTCTGGGTGCCGAAGTCACCTGCGTCGAATTCCTCGACGAAATCCTGCCCGGCATGGACGGCGACATCCGCAAGGAAGCGCGCAAGATCTTCAAGAAGCAGGGTATCGAGTTCAAGCTCTCCACCAAGGTCACCGGCGTTACCGTCAAGGGCAAGACCGCCACGCTGACGCTCGAGCCCGCGGCAGGCGGCGACGCAGAGACGATGGAAGCCGATTGCGTGCTCGTCTCGATCGGGCGCAAGCCGAACACCGACGGCCTCGGCCTCGATGCGATCAGGCTGGAAACCAACAAGCGCGGCCAGATCGAAACCGATCACGACTTCCGCACCAAGGTCGATGGCGTGTGGGCGATCGGCGATTGCGTCCCCGGCCCCATGCTCGCCCACAAGGCCGAGGATGAAGGCATCGCTGTGGCGGAAAACATCGCCGGGCAGACCGGCATCGTGAACCACGCGATCATCCCCAGCGTCGTCTACACCTGGCCGGAAATCGCGGGCGTGGGCCTGACGACCGAGGAAGCCATCGAGAAGATGGGCGGCGACAAGAAGGCGGTGAAGGTCGGCAAGTTCCCCATGGTGGGCAACAGCCGCGCCAAGACCAATCACGATCCCGATGGCTTCGTGAAGGTGATCGCCGAGGCCGAGAGCGACAAGGTGCTGGGCGTGTGGGCGATTGCCGTGCCTGCCGGTACGATGATCGCCGAAGCCGCAGTGGCGATGGAATTCGGCACCACCAGCGAAGACATCGCCTACACCTGCCACGCCCACCCGACGCATTCCGAAGCGATGAAGGAAGCGGCGATGGCGGTTCAGGGCAAGCCGATCCACGTCTGAGCCGAACGCGCGCTCCCCGGCCGCGTGAGACGCATTGCGTTCCATCGGCTGCCTAAAGCCGACGACTAACGACATTGCTTCCATCCCCTTGGTGTATTACAAACCCACTACACCAAGGGGAGAAAGCCATGTTACGCCATTGCGCAACGGCCATTGCCGTTCTTTTTGCCACACCCGCTCTCGCACAGGATCCTGTGCGGATGGACGAGGTGGTTTCGGTCGAGGCCGAAAAAGGCACGTTCATGGGCACCGCCCTCGTCGCGATCGGCGACGAGATCGTGTTCGACAGGGGGTATGGCAGCGCCAATCTCGAATGGGACATCGCAAACACGCCTGACGCGAAGTTCCGCATTGGCTCGGTCACCAAACAATTCACCGCCGCCGCTATCCTGCTGCTCGAAGAGCGTGGACAGATCGATCTCGACGTGCCGGTAAAGACCTATTGGCCCGATGCGCCGGCCGCGTGGGACGCCATCACCACACGGCATCTCCTGCAGCACACGTCCGGCATTACGAACGTGACCGATCTCGACGAATTCGCGACCCAGAAATTCCTGCCGACGACACGCGAGGAACTGATCGCGATGTTCGCCGACAAGCCGCTCGATTTCACGCCGGGCGAGAAGTGGAGCTATTCCAACTCGGGTTTCGTCCTGCTTTCCGCGATTATCGAGAACATCACCGGTGAAACTTACGCGAGCTTCGTGAAGGCGAACATCTTCGATCCGCTCGGGATGAACGACACGGCGATCGATGTGCTGTCCGAGATCGTGCCGATGCGCGCCTCGGGTTATTCGCCGACGCGCGACGGTATCGCCAACGCCGAATATGTCGACATGACGATCCCGACGGGTGCCGGTGCACTGCACTCGACCACGCATGACCTGCTCAAATGGCAACGCGGCCTGTTTGGCGGGAAGCTGCTGAAGCCCGCAAGCCTGGCCGCCATGACCGCGCCCGGCGTCGAGGCGATGCCCGGCTCGACCTACGGATACGGCGTACTGATCACCGAAAAAGAAGACGGCCGGATGGTCTGGCACGGTGGCGGAATCGAGGGATTCAACTCCATGCTCATGCACGATCCCGATCGCGACATTACCGTGATCGTGCTCGCCAATCTCAATGGCGGCCAGGCCAACGATCTGGCCACCATGCTGATGCGCCTGGCACGCGGTGGCGAAGTGAAGCTTATCGACGAACTGGAGGCCGCCGAACTCGATGTTGCCTCGCTCGCGCAGTACGAGGGCACCTACGCCCTCGCCCCCACCTTCAAGATCAATGTTTTCGTCGAAGGTGACCAGTTGAAGGCGCAGGCGACCAACCAGCCCGCCTTCGAACTGTTCGCGCAGGACGGCGAGGAGGACTTCTTCTTCCTCAAGGTGATCGACGCGCAGGTCCGCTTCAATCGCGACGATGCGGGTGACGTGACCTCGCTGACGCTCTATCAGAACGGACATGAAATCCCCGGCATCAAGGAATAGGATGAATCGCGCCGCTGCCCTGCTCGCTCTGGCGATCCCGGTTGCCGCCGGGCTGGCTTTCATGGCGACGCAGGGCGCGCCATCGCACTACCTCGCGATCAATGGCGGCTGCCTGCTGATCGCGCTGGGGCTCGTCGCTTTCGTGCCGCATCCAAAGGTGGAGGACGACGTTGCGGCGGTGATTTTAACCGCGCTCCTGTTCATGCCGTTCTTCATCGGCCCCGAGATCAACGGGGTCCATCGCTGGATCGGGTCGGGACCGATCGGCCTCAATTCCGCGCTGCTCGCCCTCCCGGCGCTGGCGGTGTTCGCGGCGCGGATGGAATGGCGCCCTCGCCTCGGCCTGTCTCTGGCAGCGCTGGCGGCGGCGGTGGTCCAACCCGACGCCTCGCTCGCGCTGGCGGTCGGCGGAGCAGCGATCGGCGTGGCGCTGGCGACCCGCGATACCAAACCCGCATTGGTGGCGATCGCCGGATTGCTGGCCGCCATCTGGGCGCACAAGCGCGGGCTCCTGCCCCCGCAAGCCTTCGTCGAGCAGGTCTATCTCGATGCCGCCGCAATCCACCCGCTCTGGTTGGTCCTGCTGGTGGTGGCGACCATCGTGGGGATTGTGCTGATTGCACTCGATCGGTCGATCGGGCGTCCTGAGCGGTTTGCACTCGCCGGCGCGATGACGGGTTTCGTCTATACGGCGGCGATATCGTCCTATCCCACTCCGCTCGTGGGCTACAGTGCCGCCCCCATCCTCGGCCTTGCGATCGCTCTCTGGCTTGCGCGGCGAGCGCCGACACGCACGCGCGACGAGGACCCAGCGGCGCAAAACGCCTGAACGCGAGGGGTTCCCGCTGGCGCGGGGACCCACTCGCCGTGATCAGATTTCTTCGGGATAGATCGGACGGATGTCGACCGGGATGTGGTTCATCGCCGCGATGCGACTGCGCGCCGCGTCGTCTAGCCTGGCCCACTTGGCGAAGAACGCCTTGGTCCCGTCATAGTCGCCATAGGCCTGGAGCATCAGCTGGTCGTGCAGCAGCTCGCGCAGTCCCGATTCCATTTTGGCGTAATCGACCGTGTAGTGCTTGGTCGCCGGATTCCACGCGAACGCACCCTTGGCCTTGAGATAGCCGTATTGCAGCGCTGCGCCCTTGCCGTGCGCTTCTTCGATACCGAAGCGCATCGCGCGGAAGATGCCGGCGAAATAGGTCGCCAGCAATTGCTCGCGCTCGGCCTTCGGCAATTCTCCCTGGTCCATCATGTAGAACACGTTCCACACGCCCATCACATCGGCCTTCGATTCCTCGAGCGCCGAATACTGGTCGCGCAGTTCCTCGTTCACCGTGGTCTGGCGTCCGTCGACCGTGATCGTGCCGGGCCCGAGGCTGTGCGACAGCTCGTGGAACAGCGTTTCGAGCTCCATGTATTTTTTCGCTACCAGCTTGGCCTGGTGGGGCGTCAGCACGGTGTCGCCGATCGGATCGAGAATGCGGTCGTATTTCGCGCCGAGCACGTTGGCGAGGATCACCTTCTTCGCACCCTTGGCTTCGCGCACCCGCTCGTCATTGGGCAGGTTGAAGGCGATCGTCTGGACACCGGGAATGTTGTCGCCCCCGCCATGGATCTGGTCGGCCACCGCAATCGGGCTCTCGAAGCCGCGCGAGAAGTTCTTGTACCGGTCCTCGATCGGCAGGTTGGCTTCCATGTCGCGCAGATGATCCTTGTACTTCGCCAGCGCGGCGGAAGCAGTCGGGTCCTTCAGCGTCACGAAGCTCTCGAACGCGGTCTTCGTACCGTAGAGCCGGTCGGTGTAGACCTCGTAGGGCCCGATCGCGATTTCGATCGGCGTGTCCTTCAAGTCCATCCACGCCATTTCGCTTTCGAAATAATCGTCCGAAAGGAAAGACTTGGCGCGAAGACTGAGGAATTTCTTGAGGCTGGGGTTGGACGTCCGCGCGGCAGCCTGTTCGAGCAGCGCAGCGGCGGGTTTCAACTGGGCCGCATATTCGACCGAATAAGGCACCGCCACCAGGCGATCGCCATCGCGCTTCACCACCGTATAGGGGCTGGTCAGCGCCTCCCGCTGGGCGGGGTTTGCGGCAAGATAGGCGTCGAACTCCTCGCGCGTCAGATCGCTGGGATAGAAGCCTGCGCCCAGTGGCATCTCTTCGGTGCCCCAGAACGGGTGCAATTCGTCGATCTCATCCCACGGCCCGAAATTGAGATCGAACATGGCGAGCAGGAGGTCGCGATCGCCGTGCCTGCTCCGCGAAATCGCTTCGCGCGTCGCGAGCAGGTCGGCGCCCCGCTGCTGCAGATAGATCGCGCTCATATAGTCCGACGCTTCGATCAGCAGGTTCACCACGTCGCGCTCTTCGTCGGTCAGATAGCTGGTATCGGGCGCCATCTCGATCTCGGCCAGCTTGTCGTACTGCGCCCGGATGTCGTAGCCATCGACCGCCGCGCTCGAAGGTGCGCCGTCCATCGGTACGGTGGTGCAGGCAGCGGTGGCGAGCAGCAGGGGCAGCAGGGCGCGCGATGGGGTGAGGATGGACATGGGCGAGTCTCCGTATGCGTTGATTGCCGAACCACCTAGCTTGCGCGCGAAGCCAAGTCACGCGAAGGACGGAGGCTGGAGCGGCCGTCGATGCGGAAATTCGTATACTGGCATTTCCTGCCCGGCTCGCTGCCGCTACGGGGCCGGATCCTGAAGTTCCCACGCCGCCTTACACACGAGAAGACCATCGAATGACGCCCGACCAGATCCTTACCCCGATCCTCGACTGGCTCGACCTGGCCGGCGTGGCGGTGTTCGCGCTGACCGGCGCGCTGGTCGCCGCGCGGCTGAACCAGACCTTCGTCACCATGGCATTCTTCGCGCTGGTGACCGGCGTCGGCGGCGGAACGGTGCGCGATTTATTAATCGGTGCGCCGGTGTTCTGGATGCAGGATCCGTGGGTCGCCTCGGTGTGTTTCGGCGTCGCGCTGATTGCCTGGTTCACCCCCCAGCGCTGGTGGGAGGGTGACGGGATCGAATATGCCGACGCCGCAGGCCTGGCCGCCTATGCCGTGCTCGGGAGCGCGAAGGCGTTCGCTTTCGGCGTCGCGCTCGTTCCCGCCGCGGTGATGGGCGTGGTGACCGGCTGCGTCGGCGGGATAATCCGCGATCTGGTCGCAGGGCGTCCGTCGATCATCATGCGACCCGAACTCTATGTGACGGCGGCCGCTTTCGGTGCGACCCTGTGCGTGATCGGCCTGAGCCTGCGTATCGAACAGACCGTCGTCTGGAGCGTGGCGGCACTGGCCGGCTTTACCCTGCGCGCCGCCGCGATCCGCTTTGGCTGGGCGCTCCCCTCCCATGCGGGAGGAGAAGACCAGAGCGCCGCCGAAGAATAAGCCTCAGCCGCCTTCGATATCGCCGTCGACCGGACCGCCGGGATAGGGCGCGCCACCGCGATCATCCACGATCGGGGCGCGATAGGCATAGCCATCGACGCGCGCGCGGGCCTCGGCATAATCCACCGCGCCCTGCGCATCCTCGCCGCGATAGGAATAGCCTGCATCGCTCGTCGAGCCCCGGCCAAGTTCGCGCACGCGGCCCTCGAGGTCGATGGTGCAAGAATAGGGCGTCCCGTCGGACATCAGTCCTTCGACCTGCCAGCCATCGCCCAATCGACGCACGAGATCGAAATCCTCGACCGCGCCAAACCGTTGGGTTTCATCCATGCAGGTTTCGGCCGCTTCGGACGCAGAGACGCCGCGGGCGTAGCGGTCGGCATCGCGGCGATCGTAATCGTAGTCGCGGTCATAATCTCGATCGTAATCGCGCTGGCGCTCTATTCGGTCCCGCTCGGCATCGCGGACGGCATCGGCGACCGCCGCTATCCCGCCGATGATCAACACGCCGGTCAGCACGTCGCCGAGATCGACGCCGCGATGGCGACGATAGCGCCAGCCGCGCCGCCAGTCGGCGGTCATGCCGTCATCTTTGATCGTCGGGACGTTGGCCTCAGCCCCGCGTGCAGCTGACGCATCCGGAAGTTCGGCCGCGGCAACCGGCGTGGCCAGGAGCGAGAAAACCGCGAGAACGGCGGCGGTGGAATTCGGCGTCTTCATAGGACTGCCCTCCTCATGTTCTCCCACATGTAGGCATAAAAAATGGGCGATCCAGCCTGTTTCCAGACTGAACCGCCCAAGTGAGCGCAGGCTGTGCGACCCTTAACGCAGCCCACGAACTCCCCCGAAGTCGAGATCGCGAACGCGACCATATTCGACCTTGCAGGTAAACTTGCCTTCGTCGCGGTTGGCCCGCCGGTCGCGGCGGTCGTAACGACGATTGTATCCACGCTGCCCGTCGACCGCGATGCGGCCTTTCACGCGCCAGCCATCGCGGCGGCTGTCGACATCATATATTTCATAGACGTCGGCATAGCGGTAACCGGCGCGGCGCGCCTGATTTTCAGCGATGCGGACGCATTGCTCGACGGCCTGGCGGCCATTTCCCCGGCGGGCATAGCGGCGGTCGTCGCGATAACGGCGGTCGTCGCGATAATATCGATCGTCGCGGTCATTGCCCGAAAGGATCGCGGCGATCCCGGCGATGATCACCGCACCGGCGATGACTTCCTCGGTGCTTTGCGCATGGGCAGGCGTCGCCATGGCCCCCATTGTCATCGCACCAGCCGCAGCAGTACCGAGCAGGGCTTTGCTATACTTATTCATTATCTGCCTCCTTCACAGCTGGCCGAGGGAGCATCCCGCGACCTTCGATTACCCTTTTAGGGAAGCCGCTTTGAGCGCATGCTGAATTGCGCTGACAGATACCGTTCATAAAAGTCTGCATTTATCTGAACAATGGCTTTGCCGGGTCGGACCTCGCCGCGTGTCCCCGAAACGTGCCCGCTTGACCTCGTCGGGCGCGCGCCACATGCCAAGCTGTATGAACGATACTGAACGAACAGCCGATGAACGGCATCCCTCCCCCAAAGACCTCGTCGATGGCCTCGTCACCCTGCTGACCCCCGAAGAAACCGTGGGCCACGATATCTATCGCGGACCACGCAAGGGTGACGGCGTGGGGCGCGTCTTCGGCGGACAGGTTATCGCGCAGGCGCTGCGCGCGGCGGAGATGACCGTTGAAGACGATCGCCCTCCGCATTCGCTCCACGCCTATTTCCTGCGTGGTGGCAGCGAGGATTACGATATCGAGCTTGCGGTCGATCGCCAGTTCGACGGGCGCAGCTTTTCCAATCGCCGCGTCGTCGCCAAGCAGAAGGGCACCCCGATCCTCAACCTCGCGGCGAGCTTCCAGCGCCCCGAAGAAGGGCTCGAACATGTCGATGCGACCATGCCCGACGTGCCCTCGGCCGACGAGCTACGTCCCGAAATGGAAATCCGCGCCGAAATGGCAAATTCGCTCGAAGACGAGCGTGCGCGTGAATTCATGCTCCGGCCGCGTGCGATCGAGTTGCGCAATATCGACGCGCCGCACTGGCAAAGCTCCGAGCCCCGCGACCCGGTGAGCCACACCTGGTTTCGCGCGGTCGCGCCAATGCCGGACGACGCGTCGCTTCACCGCGCCGCGCTCGCCTATGCCAGCGACTACATGCTGCTGGGCACCAGCGCCCTGCCCCACGGCCTCAGCTGGTGGCGCAACGAGCTGAAAGGCGCGAGCCTCGATCACGCAGTGTGGTTCCACCGCCCGGCGCGACTCGATGAATGGCTGCTCTATGCGACCGACAGCCCGTGGAGCGGCGGAGGCCGGGGCTTCAACCGTGGCAGCGTCTTCAATCAGGATGGAGAACTCGTCGCCAGCGTTGCGCAGGAAGGCGTGATTCGGAAGATGCGCAAGGACAGCTAGCGCCCCTCGCGCGGAACAAGCGCCCTCCCCGCTCGCTATCCCTGTCGAGGCCACCGCTACGGACCGGCCCGACAGGGGAGCACGAGCCATGAATATCGATCGCGAAATCGCGCAATACCGCAAGAGCAAGCCGTCCATGCTTGGACGCGGGATCGAGCGTCTGACCCATCCGTTCGGCAAGGCGCTGTCCAGCGTCGTGCCCGATGCGCTGGTCGAAGGCGTGCTGAAAGGCCTCGACCAGGCCGTCGGCGCTCCTGCGCTCAACCGGTTCGATCACGACCCGGCCGATCTCGACGCTGCGCATGATGCCGCCAAGGGAATCGTGCGCACGGCGCGCAATATCAGCACCACCACCGGGGCCGCAGCAGGCTTCGGCGGAGCCCTGTCGATGAGCTTCGATATCCCGGCCACGATCGGTATCGCCCTGCGCACCATCCGCGACACGGGCCGCGCTTATGGCTTCGACGGAGAGGGAGCGGCGGAGCGGGTTTTCCGACTCCAGATCCTCGAACTCTCCGCGCTCGACGAGCCCGAACTGCGTGACGAACGGATTGCCGCACTCGAAGCCGCGATCGCCGAAGACGGCTCGCTGGTCGCCGCGGATCACAAGGACATCACCCCGATCGTCGATCAGGCGGTCGAACGCGTTTCGCGCGCGATTGCGTTCGCCTCTTTCCGCAGCCGCGCCGGTATGGTGGTGCCCGTCGTCGGCTCGGCGGTCGGTGCGCTGGTCAATCGATCGTTCCAGGGCGATGTCGGCGAAGCGGCCCGCTTTGCCTTCCTGCTGCGCCGCCGCAAGCAGGACGGCGATACCGTCGCAGCGTAGTCTCTTTCGCACTTGCACAATTGTTGAAGCCAAGAGCGCAATAATCTGCTAGAAGACGCGCAAAGGTCCCCCGCGAGCCGCGCAGGCGGACCAAATATTTCGGCGCCTCCCCCGGCGCGATCCCGCATTATGCGTCCTCCCGCGCCGCCTCCGCGGTGCCTTTATCCCTTGCGAGTTTTGCCTTTGTCTTCCGAACAGCCCACCCCTGATACCCCGACCACTCCCTCGTTCGAGCACGTCCAGCCGATCCTTGCGCAGGCCCTGACCGCGCGCGGCTACACCGAACTTACGCCGGTACAGGATGCCGTGATCGCTCCCGGTGCGGCAGGCCGCGACCTAGTCGTGTCCGCGCAGACCGGCAGCGGCAAGACGGTTGCCTTCGGTCTTGCTCTGGCCGACGAAATGCTGGGCGAGATCGGCGGAACGCCACTGTCGGACAAGCCGCTCGCCCTCGTCATCGCCCCCACCCGCGAACTTGCGCTGCAGGTCAGCCGCGAGCTCGGATGGCTTTATGCCGAAGCGGGCCTGCGGATCGCGACCTGCGTCGGCGGGATGGACGCGAGCAAGGAACGCCGCGCGCTGCGGGCGGGCCCTGCCATCGTGGTCGGCACCCCGGGCCGCCTGCGCGACCACCTCGAACGCGGTTCGCTCGACCTGTCGGGCCTGGTCGGCGTGGTGCTCGATGAAGCCGACGAAATGCTCGACATGGGCTTCCGCGACGATCTGGAAGAAATCCTCGACGCGACGCCCGATCGCCGCCGCACGCTGCTGTTCTCGGCCACCATGCCGCCAGCCATCGTACGTCTCGCCGAACGTTATCAGACCGACGCCCAGCGCCTTTCGCTCGCAGGCAAGGATCGCGGGCATGGCGACATCGCCTACCAGGCGATCGAAGTCTCGCCGTCCGAAATCGAGAACGCGGTGGTCAACCTGCTGCGCTTCCACGAAGCGGAGACGGCGATCTGTTTCTGCGCCACGCGCGACAATGTCCGCCGTCTCCACGCCACGCTCCAAAATCGCGGCTTCGGCGTGGTCGCTCTGTCTGGCGAGCATTCGCAGTCGGAGCGCAACCAGGCGCTCCAGGCGCTTCGCGATCGCCGGGCGCGCGTATGCGTGGCAACCGATGTCGCGGCACGCGGGATCGACTTGCCGACGCTCAGCCTCGTGGTGCACGTCGAGATTCCGCGCGATGCCGAAACGCTTCAGCACCGTTCGGGCCGTACCGGCCGTGCGGGCAAGAAGGGAACGGCGGCGCTGATCGTGCCGTTCAATCGCCGCAAGCGCGTCCAGTCGATGTTGCGTGGCGCGAAGATCGAAGCCGAGTGGATGGGTGCACCGAGCGCAGAGGAAATTCGCAAGAAGGATCACACCCGCCTGATAGAGCGGATCACCGAGCCCCGCGAAATCGAGGAAGACGATCGCGCCCTCGCCGCCGATATCATGAAGCGGATGCCGCCCGAGGATATCGCTGCCGCACTTGTCGCCGCGCATCGCGCCGACTTGCCGCAACCCGAAGAGTTGATCGCGAACACCCCCGAAGCGCGCGACCGCGACAAGGCCGAGCGCCATCGTCCGGGCTTCGAGGATACGGTCTGGTTCCGAATCGGTGTCGGCCGTCGCCAACGGGCCGAGGCGCGCTGGCTGCTGCCGCTGCTGTGTCGCCGCGGCCATATCACCCGCAACGAGATCGGTGCGATCCGGATCGGCCAGCACGAAAGCTGGGCGCAGATCCCGCGCGCGATTTCCGCGCGCTTCGCCGATGCGGTCGAACGCACCTCACAAGGTGACGACGAGCAGGATGCGATCGCGATCGAGGAAGCTCCCGATGGGCCGCGCGTCGGCCATGATCGCGGCGGACCAAAGGGTGGACCCAAGGGCGGTTCGCGCGACGGGAAGCGCGGCTTCAAGGGCGATCGCAATCCGCGCCCGCATCGCAAGGGCGGAAAGGACTTCACCAAGGGCGGTAAGGATTTCGGCAAAGGCGGCGGCAAGCCAGGCAAGGGCAAGTCCTTTGCCGGCAAGCAGGACATCAAGCCCAAGGGCAAGCGCCCGCCAAAATCGTGACGGCCCAAATCATGACGGCGAAGGGTTAAAGCCGGATCGGGATCGCTCCCGACCCGGCTCCCCGAGCTACTCGGTGTCGTCCAGTGCGTCCTCGATCGCGTCGAGCCGCACCAGCTTGAAGTTCTGGGCCTGATCGCCGTTCTGGCCATCCTGCGCGATGAACAGGCCGCGCGGGAATTCCGGCCCGAAATTGCCGGGCTTGGCTTCGATCCCGTCGGTTTCCTCGGCGGCGCCGAACTGGCCAGCGGCGATCCGGAAGCGTCCGGCGGGCCGCATGTCGGGAAGCGCATAGCGCATGTAGGTGTTGTCGCCCTGGCTCGAGGCGTAGAGCCAGCCACCATTCGTCCCGTCGGGAACCAGCGCGAGACCTTCGACATCGGCCACGAGGTGGCGATTGTCGATCGCGGCGACGAGTTCGCCCTCGCTCTGTCCGGCAGCGAAGCGCCAGATGCCGACGTTTTCCTCTCCGATATAAAGCGTGCCGTCGCGCGTATCGATCGCGCAGCCCTCGGGCTGGGTTTCGACCTGCATCGAGCGCAGCAATTCGGCCTTGGGCGCCGCTCCCAGCGTGATCCGGTATTCGCGGATCGTGCCTTCCTTGGGCACGGCATAGGCAATCAGGTCGTCCCCGCGCTTCCATGCGCAGATGCCGTAGCCTTCACCCGGCCCGCTCGCCACCCGGCCGAGCGGCAAGAGCCTGCCCGAGGCGGTATCGAGGCGGAACAGCGCAAAGTGCGAATTGGCTTCGTCCGCCCGGTCGCTGGCGATGACGATCACGCCGTCGCGGCCGCCCATATCGACGAGATCGACATTGTTCAGCCCCGGCGCGGGCATGAAGTGCTTTTCGCGTCCGCCAAGGTCGTAGACGTAGAGCCCGCCCTTCTTGTCGGTACCGACGATCAGGCTTGCGCCCGGATCGGCGGCATTGCGCCAGATCGCCGGATCGTCGGCTGCGTCTTCATTTGCGGTGCCGACGGGGACCGTTTCGGCAGCGGCATAGACCGGTACGGCGGGGTCTCCGGCAATCGGAACGGTGGTGCAGGCGCCCGCGAGCAGCAATGCCGCCAGCGGTGTGTAACGGAGTGCATAAGCCATCAGTATTTGAACCTCAGTCCGAATTTCATCGTCGAGCCGTATTCCTCGTACTGATAGAGGTTTTGCCGCCCGCCGAACTCGTTGTAAGCGAAGTACTTCGCGTTGTTGATGTTCACCCATTCGTAGAACAGCTGGAACTGCTCGGTAACGCGGAATTTCGCGCTCAGGTCGAGCTGGAAGTGATCGTCGACATAGCGGTCGAATTCCGCTTCGCCGTCGATCTCGTCGAGATAGCGGTCGCGATAGGTGCCCGCGAGGCGCAGGTTGAACGGCCCCTTCTCGTAACCCAGCGCCACGTTGAAGGTGTTGCGCGAGGTGGAAGGCAGCGGGATCGTGCGTGGATCGCTCGCGTCGCCATCGGTGAACACCGTGCCCCAGGCGTCGGTATAGGTGTAGTTCGCCTGGATGATGAACCCGTCGAGCGGATCGGGCAGGAAGTCCAGTGCCTGCGCCACGCCGAGTTCGATGCCGAAGACTTGCGCGCTATCGCCGTTGATCGGAATTTCGGCTTCGTCGAACGCGATACCGCGATAGACCCCGTCATTCTCGACCGTATCGACGATGTAGTTCTTGATATCCTTGTAGAACATCGCCGCGGTGATCGCACCGTTGCGGGTGAAGTAGTATTCTGCCGCAACGTCGAAGTTCCACGCCTCGTAAGGCTCCAGATCGGGATTGCCGAATTCGCCTTCGCGCTCGTCGTCGTCATTCTGCTCGACGGCAAAACGCGGGGCGAGCTTGGAGAGTTTCGGACGCACCAAGCTGCGATAGGTCGCTGCGCGCAGCACCAATTCGGGCTGCGGTTCATAGCGTAGCGTCAGGCTCGGGAACCAGTCGGTGTAATTGCGCTCGAACGCAACCGGGGCGACCAGCACGGTGTCGTCGGTGGCGATATCGCCATTGGGCAGCGTGCCATCTTCCTCGATCAGCGTAACTTCATTGCCGGTGATGTCGTTGCGGGTATTCTCCACACGGACACCGCCGACGATCCGCAGCTCGGGCGTATCGTAGCGACCCAGCAGGTAACCGGCGATCACATCTTCGGAAACCGCGTAGTCCTCGACCGCGGAATCGAATGCGCTGTCGATATTCTGGAACTCGAACGCATCGCGATTGGCGAAGAAGAAATCGCTCGCACCGGTCTTGCTCGGCACGGGCCCAAGATCGATGATCCGGTAGGTCTGTTCGCCCAGCACCTGGTCGAGCGTCAGGTCGTCGTTCTCGTAGAATTCGACGGTCTTGTTATAGGTCTTGTCGCGCCAGCGGGCCTTGATGCCGCCCTGCACCGTGAATTCGCCGCGATCGAGGTAGATCCGCCGACCGAGGTCGATCTGTGCGGCATATTCCTCGTCCACTGCATCGGAAAGCGCGGTAAGCTCGATGTCCTTCAGGCCGTATCCCGCCGGATCGGCGAACAGCGCCTGGCCTTGAAGCACCGAGAACAGCGGCTTACGCGGATCGCCATAATCGAATCCGATGATGAGCCCGTCATCTTCGAAATCGCGCTCGAACTGCGCAGGGTCGACGTTGCCATCCTCGCGCTCGCTCGATTGCGCCCAGCTGGCCGAATACTCTGCAAACCAGTCGCCCCAGTCGCTCTCGCCGCCGATGACGACCGACTTGATCTTCTGACGCTCGAACCGGTCCTTCACGTCACGCTCGATCGTGAATTCCTCATCGCTGTCGTCAAAGGTAGCGGTGGTGCCGTCGAAACTCGACGGGCCGTCATCGTCGAAATCGCCCAGATCGAAGGTCAGGCGGCGACGGTATTCGTGGTCGTCGAACTGGCTGTAGATGCCGCGCGCATAGAGTTCGGTGCTGTCGCCGACGCGGAAATCGAGACCCAGCGTGGCACTGATACGCTCGCGCTCGACGTCGTAGTCACGATACTGGACTTCGGTCGCGAACGGGCCCTGGCCTGCATCTTCCCAATCGTCGGCTTCGATATTGTCGGTTTCGAATTCGCGGCGATAGTAGGAAACGCCACCCGAGATACCGACATTTTCACCCAGGCGCGTTGCGAAATCGACGCTGCCCTTGGGCGTCACCTGGCCCGAATATTCATTGTAGCTGCCTTCGACCTTGGCCGTCAGCAGATCGCTGCGGCGGTCGAACGCGCTGGTGGTCTTGATCTCCACCGAGGCGCCGATCGTGTCGGCATCCATATCGGGAGTGAGCGATTTCTTGACCTCGATCGATTCGATGATGTCGCTCGAGATCACGTCGAGCGCGACCGAGCGGACATCGGATTCGGGCGACGGAACGCGCACTCCATTGAGCGAAGTCGAGACCAGTTCCGGGTCGAGCCCGCGAACCGAAACGAAACGTCCCTCGCCCTGGTCGTTCAGGACGTTCACACCCGGAACGCGGCGCAGGCTTTCGGCGGCGTTCTGATCGGGGAAATTGCCGATCGCATCGCGGGTCACGACATCGCTGACGCCGTCCGCCTCACGCTTGCGCGACAAGGCGCTGGACTGGTTGGCGAGCTGACCGACGACAAGAACGTGATTTTCGCCGAACGCTTCGAGCGTCAGCGTTACGGCGACTGCCCCGGTCTCGGGTACGTCGACCGTGACCGTCTGCGGCTCGGCCCCGACATAGCGAACCTTCAGCGTATAGGTGCCGGCCGGTACATCGCCGAAGGCAAAACTGCCGTCGCGCTGCGAAACTGCAACGCGTCCGAGCTCGACCAGCGTCACCTCTGCCGAATCGATCGCGACCGTTTCGCTCGAATCGATCACGGTGCCCTGGATCTCTCCGGCAAGAGCGGCAGTCGGCAGCGCGATCGAAAGCGCTGCGGTGGTCGTGAAAAGCAATGTCTTGGTAGTCGTAAACATGCAGGTCCCTCCTGGTTGAGGGGCCCGCTATGGCTGGAGGGTTACATCTGAATGGCGGTTCTGTGACGGTTTGATGAAAGTCCACAGTTCCGCGTGCGGCGCAGAGAAAGATGGCGAAGTGCGTAACGCGGAAGCCGCACACGCAAGAAAATCCAATTCTTATGTTGCTACTGCGAATGCCTCGCATTAACGAGCGCTGGACCACACCACAGAACATAAGGATTCTCCCATGAAGGCTCTTCTGGCCGTCACCTCCTCGGCCATCGCCCTCCTCGCCGCGACGCCCACTCAGGCGCAGGATGCCCAAAACGCCTCGGAGATCACTTCCGACGAACAGCGTTCGGCGCAGAAGGACGCCGATGCGGAGTGGTCGGAAGACGACAATCGAATCCTCATCACCGGTACGCTGACTGAATTCGGCGCGACCAAGTCCGAGACGCCGATCGTGGAGACCGCCCGTTCGATTTCGATCGAGACGCAGGAAGATTTCCAGATGAAGGGCGCGCAGTCGCTCGACGACACGCTGACCTACACCGCAGGCGTTACGGCCGAGCCGTTCGGCTTCTCGACCCGCGGCGATTTCGTGCAGGTTCGCGGGCTCGACGCCCCCGAATATCGCGACAACCTCCAATACCTGTTCGGCTATTACAACAATACGCGCCAGGACATTTACACGCTCGAGCAAGTCGAAGTGCTCAAGGGCCCGGCGTCGGTGCTCTACGGTTCGGGCGCACCCGGCGGGATCCTGAATGTCGTGACGAAGCGCCCCAACGGCGTTCGCAAAGGCGAGCTCCGGGTCGAGTATGGCAGCTTCGATCGCAAGCAGATCGCGACCGACATCAACATCCCGATCCCGGGTGCCGAAGACGAAGCGCAGTTCCGCTTCGTCGGCCTCTACCGCGATGCCGATTCGCAGATCGAGGAAGTCCGCGACAACAAGTTCGTCCTCGCACCGTCGTTCACCGCCCGCCCCGCGCCCGGCACCGAGATCACCATCCTGGCGAATTATTCGAACCAGAAATCGGATACCGCACACCAGTTCCTGCCGGTGACGGGGACTCTTCTACCGTCCGAGTCCGGCCAGGAAATCGATCCCTACGTCTATCACGGCGCGCCGGGCTTCAACGCCTACGATACGGAGAGCTTCGCGCTTTCGCTGATCATCGATCAGCGCCTCAGCGAAGCATTCTCGATCGAGGGCATCGGCCGTTACATGACGTCCGATGCCGAATATCGGCAGGCGTGGATTTCCTTCGCCGGCAACGGCGTGCCCCGCATCGACGCCAATGGCGACGGCCCCTGGACATTCTACCTTGCCGATAATCGCAGTGAACAGATGGCATTCGACGTCCGCCTTCGCGGCGAGTTCCTGACCGGCCCGATCGAGCACGAATTGCTTGCCGGTGTGCAGCACCAGAATGTCTTCACCGATTCGGACACCGCGTACCTCGCCAACTTCCGCACACTCAACGCATTCGATCCGCAGTATGAGAATGTCCCGACGGTCGAGGAAGTGCGCCAGTTCAAGGGCAATGGTCCGCGCAATTTCATCGATTCCACCGGCTATTACATCTCCGACCAGCTGACCCTCGGCAATCTCGTCGCGACCGCCGGCGTGCGGTTCGACGACGTGAGCAACGCGGTCGAGAACGGATCGACCCAGAACGACGATGCGACCAGCCTCAGCTTCGGTCTGCTTTATCGCGGACCCGCCGGAATTGCTCCGTATGCAAGCTATGCCGAGAGCTTCCAGCCGGTGGTCGGCATCGACACGATCACCAACGAACAGCTCAAGCCCCAGGAAGGCCGGCAGTACGAGGTCGGCGTCAAATGGCAGCCCACCGGCGTGAATGCCCTGGTGACGTTGGCGGCGTTCGACATCGAGGTATCGAACCTTCCCAACCCCGCGGCCCTCGTCGGCGGCAACAGCCAGCAGGAAGGCATTTCCAAGGTGCGCGGTGTCGAATTCGAAGCCAACGCCATGGTCGGCGGGCTGCGGATCGACGGCAATGTCAGCTATCTCGATGCAGAGGACCCGAACGGACTTCCGCTCACCTCCATCTCCGACTGGCAGGCGTCGCTCTTCGCGCTTTACGAATTCACTGGCGCGCTCGACGGGTTCAGCTTCGGCGGCGGCGTCCGCTATGTCGGGGGCAATGAAAGCAACGGCATTTCGGCGCTCACCAACACGCTGCTGACCTATCGCGTCGATGGCCGCACGGTGGGTGATCTGTCCGCCGGATACGATTTCGGACCGTTCGAACTGCGGATCACCGCGCGCAACGTGACCGACGAGGACTATTTCTCCGTCTGCCTGGTGCGCGGCGATTGCTATCCCGGCGAACGGCGCAGCATTAACGGCTCGTTGGCGTTCAAGTTCTGATGACGGGCGGCGGGGCGATCTGGTTTGCAGGCGCGTTTGCGATCCTGGGGGTGGCGGTGCTCCGCCATTCCTGGGGTCGGCCGTCGCGCTCGCTGCTGTGGAACGGAGCAGGCTGGGCCGCGCTCGCTCTCGCCGCCTTGCTCGGGGCCCGCTCTGGAGGCGCCTGGGGCGTCGCCGTCACAGTCTGCGTCGCGACCACGGTCGCCCTCGTGTTTCTCGCTGGAGCTGCGAATGAACGACCGGCCTGGCGACGTTCGACGCGCAAGGAGCGTCAATCGTCGGCGAAGCAAGCCGAAGCCGCGCGCTCGTTCGGCGCACGTCTGACGACCTTCGTCGTGGCGGGCCCCCTCGCTCTCGTCGCCTCCGTCCTGCTGGCACTCGCCGTGCGTGTCGCGCTGATGGCGGGCGGTACCGGACCGGCCAATGGCAATACCGCCGTCCTCGGGCTGGTTCCGCTGGTTTGGCCGTTGCTGACCTTCGCGCTGCTGATGATCGAGCGGCGCCCGCGCCAGTTCGGCCTGTTGGCGATCGTGACCGCCCTCGCCGCTCTCCCCGTGTTCACCGCAGGAGCCGCAACATGAGTTTCGCCTTCGCCAAGGATACCGTGCGCAAAGGCCTTTCCGTCCATCTCGCGATCGGCCTGGTGACGTGCGCGCTGCTCTATCTGATCTGCGCCACCGGCAGCGCCATCGTCCTGTACGAGGAGTTCCAGCGGGTCGAGCAGGCCGATGCGCCCGAAATGGACTCGATCGCGCCCGCCGCCGTGCAGCGCGGGATCGAGGCTGTCCTTGCCAGCGAGAGCGACGGTCCAACCACCACGCACCTCTACGTTCATCTGCCGACAGACGCATTGCCGCGCACGACGATCACGACCGACACCCAGGCCGTTCATCTCGAAAGCGACGGATCGATTGCCGCGCCGGAAGAGAATGCATGGGCCGAATTCCTGCTGGCACTGCATTATCGGCTCAACCTGCCCGCACTCTACGGAATGACGCTGGTCGGCGCGTTTGGTGCGATGATCGTCGCCCTGGCAGTCTCCGGGATCGTCGCCCATCCGCGCATCTTTCGCGATGCGTTTCGCCTGCGGGCACGCCGCAACGACGATGTAGCGACGCTCGACTGGCATAATCGTCTCGCGGTCTGGACCCTCCCCTTCGCGCTGGCGATCGCCCTGACCGGCGCGATGATCGGACTGTATTATATTTCCGGCGGTAGCCTCGCCGCGAGCGCCTATGGCGGCGACAGCGCTGCGGCCACCGCGCCCGTATTCGGAAGCGAACCGGAAGGGGATCCCGCCCCTGCCCCTGTCGCCAATGCGGTACCCGCGCTTCAATACATGGCGCAGAAACACCCCGAAGTGGAAATGACCTACCTCATTCTCCATGATCCAAGTACGGCGGGCCAGCATGTGCAGGTGATCGGCGAGCATCCGCGACGTCTGATTTTCGGCGAATACTACGCCTTCGGGCCCGAGGGTGATTTCCGCGGAACCGTAGGCCTCGCCGATGGCGCGATCGGGCAGCAGATTGCAGCATCGACCTACAATCTCCATTTCGGGAACTTCGGCGGCCTGCCGATCAAGATCGCCTATATCGTGTTCGGCATCGCGCTGACCGTCGTGGTGGCGACCGGCACCTTCATCTGGTTCAACAAGCGGGAACGACAGGGACGGCCAAGCGCACGGATGCGCGCGCTGTGGTGGGGCTTCGTCGCGGGTGTGCCCGTCGCGCTGGTGGCGACCTTCATCGCGCGGCTGACAATCGGCAATGACGCGCCCTTCGTCGCAATTTTCTGGGCTGTTACAGCGATTTCGCTCATCGCGGCATCTGTCCGAGTGCGTCGGCCTCTGCCGCATCTCGCCACGCCCATCGCCGCCGCGCCCGCTGAATGATCACCCGCCCGCGTGGTAGAAATCGTAGATCTTCTGCGCGACGCCTTCGCTGATGCCGGGGGTACGCTTGAGATCGTCGAGGGCGGCAGCGCGGACCTTGCTCGCGGTTCCGAAGGCCAGCAACAGCGCGCGCTTTCGTGAAGGCCCAATGCCGGGGATTTCATCGAGCGGGCTGGCGGTGATCGCCTTGGAACGCTTGGCGCGGTGGGCACCGATCGCGTAGCGATGGACTTCGTCGCGCAGGCGCTGGGCGTAGAACAGCACCGGCGAATTGGTCGGCAGGGTCTTTTCGCGGCCATCGGGGAAATGGAACACCTCGCGGCCTTCGCGGCCGTGATGTGGCCCCTTGGCGATACCGATCACCGGGACCCGATCGGCAATCCCCAAATCCTCAAGCACCGACATGACGCTCGAAATCTGTCCCTTGCCGCCGTCGATCAGGACGAGATCGGGCCAGACGGTCTCGTGGCTGTTCGATTTGCCTTCGTCGCCATCGGGATGTTCGGCGAGATTGCGGAAGCGCCGCTCCATGACTTCGCGCATCATCCCGAAATCGTCATTGGTCTGTGCGCTCTTGATATTGAACTTGCGATACTGGCTTTTCTCGAACCCCTCGGGCGAGGCCACCACCATTGCGCCGACGGCCTTGGCGCCCTGAATGTGCGAGTTGTCGTAGACCTCGATCCGCTTTGGCGCTTCCTCGAGCTCGAGGAATTCGGCGAGTTCGCGATTGATCTTGGCCTTGGTGCCGGTTTCGGCGAGCCGCCGCTCCAGCGATTCGGTCGCATTGCGGCTCGCCTGCTCCATCAGCTTGCGCCTTGTGCCGCGTTGCGGAATCGAGATCGCAACGGCATGCCCGGCCTTTTCGGCCAGTGCCTCGGCGAGCAATTCCTGCTCGGCCAGTTCGCGATCGACCAGGATCGTACGCGGAGGCGGGACTTCTTCGTAGAATTGCAGCAGAACGTCGGCGAGCACTTCGCCCTCGTCTATATCCCCGGTGTTCTTGGGGAAAATCGCACGGTGCCCCCAGTTCTGGCCACCACGAATGAAAAAGGCCTGCACCCCGATCTGGCCGCCCTTGGTGGCCAGCGCGAAGACGTCGGCATCGCCCACGCCTTGCGCGTTGATCGCCTGCGATCCCTGGATGAACGTCGCGGCGCGCAGCCGGTCGCGCAGCATCGCGGCGGTCTCGAAATCGAGCGCTTCGGCGGCCTTGGCCATGTCTTGCTCGATCTTGGCCTGCACCGCGCTCGACTTGCCCGACAGGAAATCCTTCGCCTCGCTCACCAGCGCCTCGTAGCCCTGCTCGTCGATCCGCCCCACGCACGGCGCCGAACAGCGCTTGATCTGGTAGAGCAGGCAGGGCCGGTCGCGATTGTTGAAGAAACTGTCGGTGCAGCTTCGCAGCAGGAACAGCTTCTGAAGCGCGTTCAGCGTCTTGTTCACCGATCCGGCGCTCGCGAAGGGGCCGTAGTAATTGCCCTTCGCGCGGCGCGCGCCGCGGTGTTTCTGGATACGCGGGAACGTGTGGTCGGCGCGCAGCAGGATGAAGGGAAAGCTCTTGTCGTCGCGCAGGAGGACGTTGAACGGCGGGCGGTAGCGCTTGATCAGCTGCGCTTCGAGCAGCAGCGCCTCGGCCTCCGAATTGGTGACCACGATTTCCATCGCGCGACACTGGCTGATCATACGCTGGATTCGGTTCGAAAGACCGTTGATTTGCGTATAGTTCGCCACCCGCGCCTTCAGGCTGCGCGCCTTGCCGACATACAGCACGTCACCGCGCGTATCGAGCATGCGATAGACGCCTGGCCGCGGCTTCAAAGTCTTCACCGTCTCACGGATCGCCGCGATTCCGGTCTCCAGATCGGGCTGCGCGCTGGCGACCGTGTAGGTCGCGCGTTCCTCGTTGAAACGCTCCTTGCCTCTGGGATCGTGGGGAGAACCTGCCTTGCTGCGCGACATGCGGGCTACATAGTGCGCCCGTCGCGGTCAGGCCAGAGGCGACGCGTCCACCGCTTCGCGCGACCATTTCTCGAACGCGTTGGACAGTTCCTCGATCGAGGTCGGCAGGCCGAATTCACCGCCGTGCCGCGCCAGCCAGTCGGGCACCGACCCTCGCGCCCGGATCGCACCGGCAAGATGGCGGAAACACGTATCGTCACTGCACTTCTCGAAGAGAAAATCCAGGAACAAGCGCGTCTGACTGTAGAATGACGCCGCATCGCGACCGTCGGTGCGTTTCAGCAGCTTCTCCGCCGCCTCCCCGGACAGCGAGACTATTTGTGTCCCGCTCTGTGCAGCGAAATCGCCGCTTTCCCGCAATGCACGGAGATTTCCAATCGTTGGATGCTCGGTTTCGAAATACTCGGCCAGCGTCCACGAGAATCCTTCGCCACCGTCGAAACGCTTCGCCTGCGCCTCATAGCGGGACTTGGTCAGCGTATCGTTTTCAAGGATGACCGCTGCAGCCTCGTCCAACCAATCGGGCGCGGAACTGCCATAGCGGAGTTCCGCGCGATCCCGGTTCAGACCGGCACCGCCATCACCAGCGCCATCGAACCAGCGATTGAACATGATGTGCCCCAACTCGTGCGCCATCGCGCCGAGCTCTACCGGAGAGGTCGGATCGAGTTCGTTGTCGCTCACCTTGTCGCCAAGCTTTGCCAGCGCTTGGGCGATCGCCTGGTCCTGCGCCTCGGGCGGGAGGCTGGCGGTTTGCCGTTTGACTTGTGCGATAACCGACAAACGCCGCAATTGCGCCTTTGCTGCCTCGCCGATCCAGGGGAGGACCAGATACCCTGAATCGGCGAGACGCCCGGATAAACCATTGTCGATCTCCGCGGCCTCGATCACGGCGACAGGTGCCGTGTCGACGGCGAAGAGGTCGGCAAAGTTCTCGACGGCGTTATCTGCAGCCGCAACCATCGCCGAAAGATGCGCAGGCTGGGCGATCACCATGGCGTGATCGCCACTGGCACAACCGAGGCTTTCGCTCGCCAGATCTTCCACGACGTCGAGGTCACAGCTCCTCGGAGAACCGGCGAGAGCCTCACTTGAAAATGACGAGCACGCCAACAGAAAAACCAACGTCTTGAACCGCATCGTTCACCCCTCAAAATTACAGGCGTAATCGATAAGCCATCAGGCTGAACCTTAGGTTTACGGGTGTGGTCGGTGACATCACAGAGTAGCCATTCGCAGCTACGCACAGGGGTGGCTTTTGCAGATCGTTGCGTTAAGCCTTTGACGCATGACGACAGATCGCACGCTTACGCTCACGAAAATCGCCCATGCCCCTTCGCAGCTGTTTTGCGAATACACGATCGACGGGCTGACTTTTACTAATGCGATCTGGTACGAGAACATCGATTTCGATGCGTTGGGCGAAACGTTCGGCCCGGCCTTCATCCGGAAGGTGATGTTCCACATAGCCGCGTTCGAAATGAACAAGATCGTGAGCCTCAAGCCCGACCGGGTCGATTGGGGCGAATATGCCGATTTGGTGACTCCCGAATTCGGCGAATTGTGGCTGGCGATCTACCGCAATGTCTGGGCGCAATGGCGGTTCGAAAACGATGAACCCGATTATCTCGGCCCGACCTTCGAATGCACCGGCAGCAACAGCCCCGATCCCGTCGGCGAGCGCGACCTTTCGGGCGGCTTCCTGTCCTTCTGCGGCGGGGGCAAGGATAGCCTGATCGCGCTCAAACTGCTGCACAAGCTTGGCCAGCCGCATGGTTCGCTGGCCTATGCGGCAAGTTTCTACGGGCGCATGGCACCCCAGCACGCGCTGATCGAACGCCTGCTCGACGGCTATGGCGTCGAAAACCGCCATCGCCAGTGGATCACCGACGATTTCCTCGACAGCCCGGTGCTCGAACTGCGCCCCGATCTGGGAGTCGATGCGGTCACGGCTGCCGAAACCCCCAGCTCGATCTTCGGCGTGATGCCCTACGTGCTGGCATCCGGGTATCGCTATGTCTGCCTTGCACACGAACGGAGCGCCGATGCGCCGCAGGTCGTATGGGACAAGACCGGCGAGCCGGTGAACCACCAATGGGGCAAATCCTACGAAGCCGAAAAGCTGCTCAACGACTACATCCGCGCCGAACTGCTCCGCGAATTCGACTATTTCAGCATCCTCAAGCCTATCTACGACGTGTCGATCTTCGGCGCCCTGCGCGATGTGGCGCAGGCCGTGCCGCACACGCATAGCTGCAATATCGACAAGCCGTGGTGCCGCCGCTGTGCGAAATGTCTCTATGTCTGGCTCGGCTACACCGCGTTTCTCGATCGCGAGACGGTGGAGGCGACCTTCGGCCCTGAAAACCTGTTCGATGTCGAAGAGAATCGCTTCCTGTTCCGCCAACTCGTCGGGCTGGAATCGCAATTGCCGTTCGAATGTATCGGCGAAGCCTCCGAAGCGGCGCTGTTCCTCGCCATGGCGCGCGCCAAGGGCTGGGGGGGCATCGCCTTCGAGGATTGCAGGGACGCGATCGACAATCTCGACCTCGGCCCGACACTCGACACCTATCTGTCGGTGATCATGAAAGACGCCAACATTCCCGATCAAATCCGCGATCGGCTGCAGGCCCTGCTCGAAGACAATGCGCGCGAGACCGCGGATTATATCCGCGCCACGCTCGACCAGGCCGGGGCCCCCGCATCTTGAGCGGACCGTGGGTGCGCCGGGTCGCGTTCAACGCGCCGCTTTATACCGGGCTGTTCGTCGATGCCCGCGCGGCGGTGCGCGACCAGTTCACCGCGGTTCAGGACGCGATCGAGAGCGCCAGCCTGCCGCCGGGCGAGTGGGATGTCGCCCGATCGAAAGTCAGGGCCAGTGGCCTCCAGATCGACGTCGACAACCGCCGCGGCGTCACCATCATGCCGCGCTACATCGTCGAGCGGCGACTGCAGGGCGAGCAAATGGCCGCCGTGCTCGACGCACTCGGCCTGCCCCGCGAACTGGCCGACGAGAATCTGGGTGCGCGGTTCGTCGCCGATACGATCGCGGTGCGGCAACTCGATTTCGGCTACGCCAGCCTGCTGGTCGAAGGCGAGATCACGTGCGGCGAATGCACCGACATCAAGTCCTTCCGCGCGATGGTCGAAGGGTTGAGCTCGCAGGTGCCTTGCTGGACCGCGCTGGTCGAACAGACCCGCACGGCGCTGCAGGACATTCTGCCCGAGGATTACCTGCTGCAATCGAACAGCGAGAACTCGCTGCCCGCACCGATCGTCAAGCAGCGCGACGAGGCCGGGGCGAAGATGCTCTGGGTCCACCGCATCTTTCAGTTCCGGCGCGGCGATCCGCTGGTCGACGAACAGGGCGAAGTCGAAGCCGTGGTCTTCCGCTACCAGCCCGACGACGTGCGCAATCTGTCGATCGACGATGCCTATGATTGCTATGTCGGGGTCGGCAATTCGCTGGTGATCGCGGGAGATGACGCCGATCCGGCCGATCTCGACGTCGTGCCGCGCGTGGTTGCGATGCAGAACGTCTATTGGGCGCGCCTCGAAAGCTTCGATGTCGAGCTGTTCCACTACGTCAACGAACTGAGCATCGAAGTCGACCAGCGCAATATCTCGGGCTTCGACAAGATCCAGGCGCTCGAGGAAAAGTCGCAGGAAATCGTCGACCTGCTCGAATATGCCGAACTGTTCCGCTCGGCCTACAACGATTACGCCTATCACCTCGATCCGCAATCGCGGGTGCTCTGGCAGGAGATCGTCTCGTGCTGGGGAACGGACAACCGCTTCGACGCGGTCAACAACAAGCTCGCAACGCTGGAAAAGATGTACGACCGTGTGCGCGGATCGCTGCGCAGCCTCTATGACAGCCAGCTCAACACCTTCGTGATCTTCTTCACCCTGTTCGGGCTGATGTCGGTCGCAGTGGACATGATCGGCTTCGTGCAGGAAGGCTCGTTTCGCGGGGTCGACTATTTGCGGATCGGCATTCTCGGCATGATGTTGGTGGGCCTGTCGCTCGTGGGATGGAAATTGCTCGGTCGGCGTACTCCGCTGTGATCGACACCGGGCGAAAGGGCCTGACATGACGAATACGACAATCGCGCCGCCGCGCACGGTCGGTTTCTGGGGCACGGCGCTGTTTCCGGTCAACGGGATGATCGGCGCAGGCATCTTCGCCCTGCCCGCCGTGCTCGCCGCCGCACTTGGCAATTTCGCTCCCTGGCTGATGCTGTTGGGCGGGCTGATGTTCCTGCCGCTGGCGTTGGTTTATGCTTGGCTCGCCGCCCGGTTCGAGCATTCGGGTGGCCCCGTCCTTTATGGCGAGGCGGCTTTCGGGCGCTTTATCGGCTTCCAGGCCGGCTGGGCGCGCTATGCCAGCAACATCGTGACGGCGGCGGCCAACACGCATGTGATGGTGACCTATCTGGCCGCGCTGTTTCCGTGGCTGGGCGGCGACATGCAACCGATCGCGGTGGCGGTCCTGCTGGCGTTTTTCGTCGTCGTGAACCTCGTCGGCATGAAGAGCGCGGTCGGCACGCTGGGTGTGATGACGGCAGTCAAGCTGCTACCGCTGCTGCTGCTGGTGATCGCCGGACTGTTTGGCGGCGAACCGGGGATCGGCTTTACCCTTCCCCAGTTCACCGAGGTCGAAAGCGTGATCCTGCTGACCTATTATGCCTTCATGGGCTTCGAGACCGTGACCGAAGCGGCGGGCGAAATGAAGCGGGCCAAGCGCAACGTGCCGCTGGCGATGGTCAGCATGGTGATGGCGGTCACACTGCTCTACGTGTTGGTGATCTGGGCCTATCTCGCGATCGCGCCCGATGCGGCGGAAGACAACGCACTGGCAGGGGCAGCGCGGGTGATCATGGGCGATTGGGCTGCAGTGCTGATCGTGATCGCCGCCGCCTTCAGCATCGGCGCGAACAATCTGGGCAGCGGCACGACCCTGCCTCGTCTCACCTATGGCATGTCCGAACGCGGACTTCTGCCACGCTGGTTCGCCAAGGTCGATCCACGCTTCCACACACCGCGCAACTCGATCCTGTTCTACGGAGTGTTCGCCGTGCTGTTCGGCCTGTGGGAAGGCTTCGAAGTGCTGGCGGTGGCGGGAACCTTGGTGCGGCTGACGACCTATCTGATTTGCTCGGCCGCCCTGCCCGTACTCGAAAAGCGCGAAGGCGCGCTCAATCCGCTGCACCTCGCCTGCTCGCTGTTCGCAATCGCCAGCACGATCTGGGTCGCGACGCATGCCGATGCGCGCGCGTGGATGACGCTGGCAGCGATCATTGCGGGCGGCACGCTGCTTTACTTCATCGCCAGCCGTGAACGACCGGCGGGCGTGATCGACTGACGCGCGAGGCCTGGATGAGGTTGGACAATTGGCTTCCACCTCCCATCTAGCAGGGATGACAGACCTCTCCGTACTCGATCTCGTCCCCGTCCGCGAAGGCGGCACCCTCTCCGAAGCATACAAGTCCGCCGCGAGCCTTGCCCGCGCCGCCGAGGAGGCCGGCTACAAACGCTTCTGGGTCGCCGAACACCACGCGATGGAAGGGATCGGAGGGGCCGCGGCCTCGGTCGTGCTTTCGCATATCGGCAATGCGACATCGACCATCCGGATCGGATCGGGCGGGATCATGCTGCCCAACCACAACCCCTTCGTCATCGCCGAGCAATTCGGCACACTCGACGCGCTGTTCCCGGGCCGGATCGACCTAGGCCTCGGCCGCGCGCCGGGAGCCGACGGGCTGATCCAGCAGGCGCTGCGCAAGAACCTTGCCCAGGCGGCGGGCGATTTTCCTGCGGACGTGCAGGAATTGCGCGCCTACTTCAAAGGGCGCGACGACATTCCGCTGAAACCCACGCCGGGTTTCGGTGCTGATATCGAGATGTGGATGCTGGGATCGAGCCTTTACGGCGCGCAGCTCGCTGCCGCACTCGGCCTGCCCTATGCCTTCGCCGCGCATTTCGCGCCCGATCATCTCGACGACGCGCTGGTCATGTACCGCCGCAATTTCAAACCGTCCGAGCGGCTCGACAAGCCGCACGTGATGGTGGCGATGAACGTCTATGCCGCCGACACGACCGCCGAGGCCGAGCGGCTCGCCTCCTCCCAATTGCAGAGCTTCGTGCGGCTGCGCACCGGCAGCCCGGGCAAGCTGCCGCCACCGGTCGAAGGCTATCGCGACCAGCTTGGCCCGGTCGAGCGGCGGATCGTCGAGCATGTCTCGCAAGCCAGCGCCACCGGCACACCCGACGAGGTGCGCGAGCGCATCCGCAGTTTCGTCAAGCGCACGCAGGCCGACGAAATCATCGTCGCCGGCGCGACCTACGAGCCCGAGGCGCGCGAAACCTCGCTGCGGCTGACTGCCGAAGCGCTCGCCGGGTGAGCGCGCATTACGATGCCATCGTGCTCGGCGCAGGGGCTGCCGGGCTGATGTGCGCCGCGCGCGCCGGCCAGCGCGGCAAGCGTGTCCTCGTGCTCGAAAAGGCCGACAAACCCGGCAAGAAAATCCTGATCTCGGGCGGAGGGCGCTGCAACTTCACCAATCTCGGGACGGGACCGGCGAATTATCTCTCGGCCAATCCGCACTTCGCCAAATCGGCGCTGGCGCGGTACACCTCGCGCGACTTCCTTACGCTGGTCGAACGGTACGACATCGCCTGGCACGAAAAGACGCTGGGCCAGCTGTTCTGCGATGGGTCGGCCAAGCAGATCGTCGCCATGCTGCTCGACGAATGCGCCAAACGCGATGTTACCGTCCGCTGCGGCGAAGAGGTCGCCAGCGTCACACAGGACGGCGGCTTCACCGTCACGACGCAGGGCGGCACCTACAGGGCCGATGCGCTGGTAATCGCCACCGGCGGCCCGTCGATCCCCAAGATGGGCGCGAGCGGGTTTGCCTATGATCTGGCCCGGCAATTCGGGCTGAAAGTCGTCGAACCGCGCCCCGCGCTCGTCCCGCTGACGCTGGGCGGCGATGAAGTCCTGTTCCGCGAGATCTCGGGCGTCGCCACACCGGTCGTGGCCAGCGCTGGCAAGGGCACGTTTCCCGAAGCCGCGCTGTTCACCCATCGCGGGCTTTCCGGACCGGCGATCCTGCAAGTCTCGTCCTACTGGAAACCGGGCGATGCGGTCGCAATCGACTTCCTGCCGGACGTTTCGGGCGACTGGCTGATCGATGCCAAGCGCGACACGCCACGCGCCACCTTGCGATCGATCCTGCGCGACCATCTTCCCGATCGGCTCGCCGACATTCTCGACGAACGCATCGGCCTGCCGACCGAACTCGGAAACGCCCCGGACAAACTGCTGCGCGCTGCGCAGGAACGCCTCAAACGCTGGACATTTCATCCCAACGGCACCGAAGGCTTCGCCAAGGCCGAAGTCACGATCGGCGGCATTTCCACCACCGAATTGTCTTCGAAAACGATGGAGGCCAAGCGCGTGCCCGGCCTCCATGTCATCGGCGAAGCGGTCGATGTGACCGGCTGGCTCGGTGGCTACAATTTCCAGTGGGCTTGGGCCTCCGGCGTTGCCGCCGGAGACGCGCTTTAAAAGGCCTTGCGGAAACTGATCTGGAACGAGCGCCCATAGGGATCGATCAGATCGGGGTTGAAGGCATCGGGCACATCGCCGTTCTGGTCGACCACGGTGCGCCGCGTGTCGAAAATGTTCGCCACCGATATCGAGACCCGCGATCCTTCGAGGAACGGCACCGCATCGACGATGCCCTGCCGCTGGTCGAAATCGACGAACAGTCGCGCATTGAGCGTGAACAGATCGCCGTAGAACAGGTCGGTGCTGCCGGGCAGGCCCGCGCCATCGATCCGGCTTGGCCCGCCGTAATTGGCCGAAAAGAACGAGCCGAAACCGCGATAGAAGATCCCGCCATAAGCACGGACTTCGAATTCGGGGCTGCCGCCACCGCCGAGCGAATCACCGTCGAGCAGATCGAGAACCGGGCCGACCGGCGAGATCGAGATTTCGTCCTGCAGGCGCAGCGTCGCGTCGGCATTGGCAAAGAACCGGCCGCGACCGTCGCCGCCACCGAAGCCACCGCCCCCGCGTCGACGTCCACCGCCGCGCGCGCGCTGCTGGCTGCCTTGGCCACCTTCGGCCTGCTGGCCACCCTCGCTGCCCGGGCCAGCTGCGCATATACGCTGTCGAAGTTGTTCGGCGCGCTCGGCGTCGATCTCGCCATTCTCGTCCTTGAGCCGCTCGAGCAGGAATGGCGGCAATAGCGGTCTGTCGCCTTCGTCCGCCG
Organism: Alteriqipengyuania halimionae; assembly: GCF_009827575.1. Taxonomy (NCBI): domain Bacteria; kingdom Pseudomonadati; phylum Pseudomonadota; class Alphaproteobacteria; order Sphingomonadales; family Erythrobacteraceae; genus Pseudoblastomonas; species Pseudoblastomonas halimionae. The sequence continues at coordinate 1,385,306 of NZ_WTYR01000001.1, forward strand.
CAACATCGTCACCACCGGCGTTCTCGGTGCGAACGACTTCGTCCCTGAGCCGCTGGAGGAACTCGGCCGGTTCGAGCGCGCAGAGCTCCTTGCGCAAGGCCATCAGGCGCTCGCGATCGGGAGCCGAGGCACCGCCCTGCTCGCCGGCACCGTCGCCCGCCCGGCAAAACTGGCGGCGCACGAACTCGACCTTCTGCGGGTCGAGCTCGCCATCCGCCCCCTTCAGCTGGGTGATCATCTGCGCCGGGAATGGCGGATTTTCGCTGTTCGCCAGTGCTTTCAGGTTGGCATAGAATTTGTCCGGATCGTCAGAACAGAGCTGGTCACGCAGTTCCTGCATCCGCTCGGGCGTCATCCGCGCGCTGGAGCCGCCCTCACCGCCGCCACCGCCTGCCCGACGTCCACCACCGCCGCCTGCACCCTGCGCCTGCGGACCTTCACCCTCGGCATAGGCTGCGCCGAACGGACCGGAGAGGTTCAGCGAGAAACGCAACGAGCGCGACTTGCGCTGATCGAAGGTGATCGGGCGATAATCGATGCGCGTCAGTTGGCCAGCCGCATCACGTTCGATCCGGTCGGGGAAAGCAGCCTCGATTTCGGGCGTGATGGTCGGCAGGCTCGCCGCCACATCGGCCGAGCGGTTGGTGAAGTATTCGACCTGGAAGCGGCCGTTCTCCACGAACGGCAATTCGTAATTGAAGGCAAACTTCCAATCGCGCTGGGTCTCGCGCAGCAGGTTCGGGTTGCCACCGCTGATGGTGGTGACGAGCGCGGTTTCGCCGCGGGTAAAATCGAACACCGGAACGTTGAAACTCTCGGTGATCGGAGCGCCCAGCTGGGAGAGCGAGGGCGCGGCTTCGGCATATTGATAGGTCGCGGTGAACCCGACGCGATCAAGCGGGCGCCAGTTGAGCGAGCCCGACCATCCATAAAGCGTCCCGAAATCCGAGACATCGTCGACGCCGCCGGTCAGGTCGAGCGTCAGATCGCCGAGAAACGCCCCGAAATCCTCGTTCACGCTGGTGATCGGCACGCCCAGCGTGACCTTGCCGGCATAACGCGATCGATCGAGGAAAGTCTCGCCGGTCCCGCTGCGCGTATCGCTCGAGCGGATGCTGTTGAACGTCGCGCCGGTGTTGAGTGTCACCAGCAGGTCACCGCCCGGCAACAAAAGAGGTCGGCCCGTCAGTGTAGCATCGCTGTCGAAACGGTTGGTCGTGCTGTCGGAGAAATCGAACCCGGCGTAAGGCAGCGCCGGAAGATCGGCGTCGAGCGCCAGTGTGCCGGCCAAGGCCTGGGACTGCAGCAGCGACAAATCACGCCGCCGGTCGATCCGGCTGATGCTGTGCGCATGCGTACCGTCGGCGGTCACACTCAATTGCCAGTCATCGATCGCACCGGCGTAGGATGCGCCAAGCTGCGCGGTCGCGGTGCGACTCTGACGCTCAAGCGGATCGTCAAGCGTGCGGACTTGCGTATTGCCCAGAGAGTCCGTGAGCGTGACACTTTCAAGCCCGCTCAGCGAGCGGCTCGAATTGCGCGTGAGTGTGCCATTCACCGTCAGCGCGCCATCCTTGCCGGCTTCCCCGATCGGCACGGCAACGGTGCCATTGAGGGAAATCTCGTCGCTCTCGGGAATCAGCGTGCGGAATTCGGACGGATCGGGATCGGTCGCAAGGCGCCCTTGTGCCGCAGTATCGAGATCGAGATCGCGTTCGGCCTCGGTGAGGCGGCTCTGCGATTCGGCCTCGGCGGCCAAGCTGATCCGCGTGCTGCCCGAGATATTGAGCGCGCTGGCTTCGATCTCGCCCTTGCCCGAACCGCCACGGAACGACCCACCGCCTTCGATCTCGACCGTCTTAGCGGTGAAGTTCTTCTTGAGGATGAAATTGATCACGCGCTGGTTGGGCGCGAACCCGTATCGGACGGCCGTTTCTTCCGGCAGGATTTCGGTCCGTTCGATCGCTTCCGGCGGGAAATTGCGCAGCTCGCGAAAGCCGGAAATGCGTACGCCGTTCAGGAGGATCGCAGGCGGTCCGCCGCCACGCCCGCCGCCCGAATTGACCGCCGGGCCCAATTGCTGAACCAGTTCGGCGATCGAACCGGCCCCATAGGCGGCGATATCGGCTTCATCGAGGGTCTGGATCGGTTCCTGCGCGGCATCGACCTGGCCCAGCAAGCGCGCGCCGCTGATGACCACGCAATTGAGATCCTCGCGGCATTCGTTGTCGATCTGCTCTCCGGCAGCATCGATTTCGGCATCGGCGTCGTCGGCCTGGCTATCCTGCTGGGTTGGATCCTGCCCTGAGGCTTCCTGCGCATGAACCACGGCAGGCGACAACATGAGGGCGATGAGCGGGAGAGTATGAAGAGCGCGCAAAATTGAGATCCCATCGAAAGGTCGATCGCCCCCTGACGACCGTGATTATTATTGTGCCCCCACCCGCCACCGGTTCGTGGCGGAGTGTCGAAGACGCAAGTCGCAGATTGTCTCAGCGCTTACGCCCTTTCCTTTTGGTCCGTCGGCGTTTATGCCGCGCGGCCATGCAGAACCTCATCGGAACGAGCCATTAATGGCGAAAGAAGAACTCCTCGAAATGCGTGGGAAAGTCGTCGAACTACTTCCCAACGCCATGTTTCGGGTCGAACTCGAGAACGGACACGAAATTCTCGGTCACACTGCGGGCAAGATGCGCAAGAATCGCATCCGCGTGCTGGTGGGCGACGAAGTCCTGTGCGAGCTGACCCCGTACGACCTCACCAAAGGGCGGATCACCTACCGCTTCATGCCGGGTCGCGGCGGCCCCGGCCCGCAATAAGACCGGGTAACGGATGAGCGATCCAAAGCTCGTCCTCGCCTCGGCCAGCCCGCGGCGGCGCGAATTGCTCGCGCGGCTTGGGATCGAGCCGACCGAAATCGCCGCTGCCGATATCGACGAGACCCCGGCCGATGGCGAGCGGCCCAAAGCCTATGCCATCCGTATGGCACGCGGAAAGGCGCAAGCCGCCGCGCGTGGCGACGCTTTCGTGCTCGCAGGCGACACCGTCGTCTCGATGGGCCGCCGCATCCTGCCCAAGGCAGAAGACGTGGAGACCGCACAAGCCTGTCTCCAGGCGCTGTCCGGGCGGCGGCACCTCGTGCTGTCCTCGGTCGCGCTGCGCTGGCCCGACGGGACCTTGCGTCACAAGCTTAACGAAACCGTGGTGCGGTTCAAACCGCTCACCCCGCAGGAAATGGCGGACTACATCGAAAGCGGGGACTGGGAAAGCAAGGCCGGCGGCTATGCCATCCAGGGCGCCGCCGAAGGGCTGATCCAGTGGATTCGCGGCAGCCATTCGGGCGTGATGGGCCTCCCGCTGTTCGAAACGCGGTCGCTGCTGAGAACAGCAGGCTTCGCCCTTGGTTGAATGGCTCGCCGAATACGGGATCGGGGAGACCCGGCTCGCGCGGATCGAGGATGATCGCATCGTCGCCGCCAAGCTCGACTGGCATGAGAAACTGAGCGCGGGCGCACGCGTACCTGCCAGGCTGCTGCGCAAGAGCGGGGCCGGTCGCGGCGTGGCCGAAACTGAGGATGGCGAGGAGATCCTGCTCCAGCGGGTCTCGCCCGCAGCCAGCGAAGGCGCCGCCATAACGGTCGAGATCACCCGCGCTCCCGTGAACGAACGCGGGCGGCGCAAACCCGCCCAAGGCATCACCACCAACGAACCTGTTCGCGCGTGGCGCGTCGCCGATCGCCTGCGCGACGAGGGCCACGCCGTCCGCGAGGTTCGCGCATTTCCCCGCAGCGAGTGGGACGAATTGATGCAGGAGGCCTTTGGCGGCGAGATCGCTTTCGAGGGCGGCAGCCTGTTGTTCAGTCCCACCCCGGCCATGACGCTGGTCGATATCGACGGCACGCTGCCGCCGCGCGAATTGGCGCTGGCGGCGATTCGCCCGCTGGCCGATGCGCTGCATCGTTTTGACCTCGCGGGATCAATCGGGATCGATTTTCCCACCCTCCAGGCCAAGGCCGACCGCAAGGCCATCGACGCGGCGCTGGAAGAGGCGCTGGGCGATTATCCGCACGAGCGGACCGGGATGAACGGCTTCGGCTTCGTCCAGATCGTTGCGCGGATGAGCGGGCCCTCGATTCTCCACCGCGCGCAGTTCCGCCAAACGCGGGCCGCGATTTGCGCGCTGCTGCGCCGGGCCGAGCGGGTTCGCGAACCCGGCGCGCTGCTGCTGACCGCACATCCCGCCCTCGCCCCGCTGCTGCGCGAGGAATGGCAGGCCGAACTTGCGCGCCGCACGGGCCGCGAAATCCGTTGGCAGAGCGATCCGGCGGTTGCGATCGAAGGCGGATTCGCGCAGGCGGTGCCGTTATGAGCACGTCCACCCAAGCGCCCTCGCGGCCCCGCGCCCGCCCCTGCCCGATCTGCAAGAAACCGCGCTCGGAAGAGTTTGCGCCGTTCTGTTCGAAGCGCTGCCGCGACCGCGATTTGGGCGCGTGGCTGACCGATAGCTACGCCGTTCCGGGCCAGCCGGTGGACCCCGCCACCATCGCACATGAAGAAAGCGACGATTGACCCCTTGCCAAAGCGCGCCGTCCAAGCCATAGGCGCGCCTTCCGAACGCGGTGACACATCACCGAAGGACGGAATGCCCGGGTAGCTCAGTGGTAGAGCAGACGACTGAAAATCGTCGTGTCGGTGGTTCGACTCCGCCCCTGGGCACCACTCCCAACATTCGCCGACATGTTCCGGTCTGCGGAATGGGTTGCCTTGATAGGCCGGGGCGACCGACGGGTCGCAACCCGTCATAGCGAGCCCGGACGACGTGCTCTCGCATATGCTAAGCGTTCCATCGGATTAGGGGGGCAGACTATATCGATGCGACGCTAGCTAAGTCGGATTGTGAATCGCTTTTTAGGAAAGCTGTGTATCGCGAATGATTTGCTGCGCGAAGTTCGCGGTGGGCGATTGAGGATCGAGGCGACAAGCAATCTCCGCCGCCTTACTCGCTTCGCTCTCTCGACCATCCATCGCTAGAAGAACCGCCATGGAGCCATGCGCCTCGGCAAAAGTATCATCGATCGTCAGGGCATGTTCGAACCGCTCGCGCGCCACGCGACGCTGCCCGTCAATCAGATAGGCCCAGCCAGCTGCAAGCCATGCGCCCAAGTGCGTACCGAATTGCTGCGCTCCACGGTCGAGCCGTAGACCAGCCGAAGCAGCATTACCCGTCATCAGATCGACTAGCCCGTAGGCAATCTCGGCTCGCGGCTGAGACCCGCGTGTCTCCGTAAGAACTTTTTCAAGCTTCCTGCGCGCCTCGTCCGCTTCCCCATCCGCGATGTCGAACATGGCCTTCGTTACGAGCGCATCTGGATGATCGCCGCCTTTGGCGGCTAGTGCCCGCGCCAAGTCGGGATTGTTTAAATCCATCCCAAGGACCGACATCACTGCATTGAGCGGTCCGTAATCGATGTCGGCGCCCAGCCGTTCTTCCATCAACGCTTTCGCTTCGTCGAAACGGCCGAGTTGGTGCGCGATGCGCAACTCAAGCATTGCTGCTTGCGGAAAGGTTTTGCGCATTTGGTCGTCGATCAGCGCGGTCGCCTCTTCCCACTGGCCGGCGAGCGCATGCGCCCATGCGAGGTTGAAACGCAGATTGTGGTCTGCGGATGATCCCGACAAGGTGTTAAAGCGATCCAGTGCCTCTTGCGCGTTGCCTAGGTAAAGCGCCGCTATACCAGCCAAGTTGATCAATGCAGGCGTACCGACCGCACCATGCTCGAACCGATCGACCAGTCCGATCACCTCGTGATATCGGGCGGCATCAAGCCCAGCCTGCGCGCAGTCTGCTGCAAGCACTGCGTTCGCAGGATCCACCTCGAGATAGGATCGCAAGCGGGCGAATTTTTCGGCAGCGATATTAGTCATAATCAAGCAGCCTTTCGATCTCCCTCCGCCGGCTTCAGGACTTCGAACGAAGCAAGCGAAATGCGAGCCGGCACTTCCTCGACGCGAGTGAGCTGAAGCGGGTTGTGCGGGACGGGTCGCGTGGACCACCTAAGTGGGGGTTTTGCGAAAGTCTATTCGGGGTTAGGCTTTTGAGATCGCTGCACTTTTGCCAAAACGGGTGTAACCTTCCGATTTGGCCAAAGTCACAGGAGAGTTTCGACCACGTGATCGGGCGATCGGGTGGAGGCGAGCGCTGGAAGGTGACACGAAGTTTACGCCAAAATCGTATTGTAGTGCGCGAATAAGCGGAAACGCCTGCGGCGTTGCGTTCTGGTGGGGCAGACGGTGGGAAAGAGCGGCAAGCATGATACTAGATTGGGAGGGCGTAGGAAATCACTCGATCGGTTTGCGCTTCCTCGCCTTGACAATCGCCACATTCAATTTGCGCGCAACCGCTTCGTCGCGCTCGTCAGCGAGCAGGGCTTCCATCTCCTCGACCATGCCTGCGTCAGCAATCACGCCGAGCGCGTTGACCATCGCCCAGCGCACATGGTCGCGCTCGTTGCCGGAATGACGGAACTGTTCCAGCATAGCCCGCGCCGGTGCGCCGCGTGCCTCGGGCACCGTCAGGGCGCGAATGATGCCCTCGCGGATATTATAAGGATAGTCACGCTGGAGGTGCTTTGCCAGCACCGGGACAGCCTCGAGATAGCGTTCATGCGTGCTCACAAAATATGATATATTATCAACATTATAACCAGCCTCGCGCAGATCGATGAGCATAGGTTGTGCTACCTCTAGTGATCTCGCGGCCCTCTCCTCCACTTCCCGATCACTCTGCTCCTTGCGTGCCACCCATTCGGGACAACTTTTACGGAGTTCATCCCATTCTCGCATACTCATGCCAGGAGAGTTTGCCGCAATTTCTTCTAGTTCCTTCAGAGTGATCACATCAGAAATCCCAAGGAACTTAATTAAAATTGCTGGTCTTTTCCGCTTTGAGCAACTGACCGCTAAGGTACTCTGCATCTTTCCGGACATAAAGATCAAATCTCAAACCTTGAGCATCGGCGATTGCCTGCATATCATGCAACTGCCGAGTAAAGCTTAGTGAGTTTACGTTCTTCACTTCGGAGAGAGTTCCGGCGAAAAAATCCACCCTTTTACCCCCCTCAATTGAACCGATCGAGCTGTTCCACGATCGTCGGTGCGACGTCGCGGGCGGCGTGGCGACCGATGAAGAGGTCCATGTGCGCATAGCCGGGGATCACGATCTGGTCGTAGAGCGACGGATCGTTGTGCGACGCCAGCCAGGCGCGGGTGCGTTGGGCGCTTTCGGGGTAGAAGATCTGATTGTTCGCGCCCGACAGGAACGTGATCGGCAGCGCGAGGCGCAGCGCGTTTTCCTCGCCCAGATAGGCCTCGTGCCCCTCGGCATCGACTGCCCGGCCTTCATGCATGATCGCCGATAGCTGATCGAACGGCTTGAGCGAGATGTCGCTGAACATGTCGGCGATCGCGACGTGGGTGTCGTGGCCCAGTTGCGCGTGATCGTAGCTCGGGCCGAAAATGCCGAACACGCGGCGGCAGGCCGGGTTCTTGCATTCCTGCCCCTCTGGCACCGGCAGGTTATAGGCGACCGCATCGATCTCGTAATCGAGGTCGGTCCCCTTGGGCGCGAAGCCGATATGGCCGCCCAGTTGCGCAACCTGCCCCATCAGGCTGGCGGTGCCGATATCGGCCTTCAGATAGTTCATCCAGTCGGTCACCGGATGGAGCGTGAGCTGCGAGCTGACGACCGAGCGGATGTTCGAGACATATCCTCCCGCAAGCGCCATCAGCAGGCTCATCGAACCCACGCAATGTGCCATTGCCTGCACGTCGTGCGCGCCTGTCTTGCGCCGCACGAAATCGACTGCGGCGGGCCAATCGTGGCGGGCAATGTCGTCGATGGTGAAGGCTTGCGGCGGGTCGACCGGATTGCCGCTATCGGCGCTGGCGCGGTAATCGAACAGCCAGACGTCGTAATTGGCAGCGCACAGCTCTTCGACGAGGTTTCGCGGCACCGTATCGGTGGCAAAGCTCGATGCCTTGACCGAGAAGCCCGGCGCCAGGATCACCGGCCCCTTCACCCCGCCGCGATAGCGGGTGAGACCCACATTCCAGCCGTCGCCGGTCCGGGTCACGTGCCGCTCGGGCTCGGGCGCATCGAGCGGGCGATGCGGCAGACTTTCCGCCTGCTTGCCGGGAAAATCGTTGAGAGTGGCGAGCATGCCGCCATAGGCCTGGAAGCTCGACAGGCCGAACAGGGCCGCGAACTTGGCGAGGAAATACTCGGCTATCGCGGTCTTTGCCGCGGGCACACGCTCGATCAGATGGCCCACGAGATTGTCCCGGCACGGCAGGTCGAAGCTTTTCGCCTGCCACATCAGATCGGTGAGGTTGAGATCGAGCATGCCCTTGGCAAGCACAGGCCCGTTGCCGTCCGCGCCGTCGGTGATCGTGACGAACAGCGTGGTAAGATCGGTCCACGGATTGGAGCCCTTGCGTTGCTGCAAGGTCTTGAAGCCGTGGAAATGGACCGGGCCTGCACCTGCGCGGTCGAGCACCATGACATAGCTCATCAGCCAGCGTTCGGGATGATCGGGATCGATCGTCAGCAGGTTGAAGCGCCCCTCGCGTACCGTCATCGGATGCGGTGAGACGAGATCGCAGGTGACCTCGCCGGTCAGCACGCCCTGGTGTTCGGGGCGCGAGACCAGCGCGTTGAGATCGTCGGTATGCACGGTCAGTTCGAACGCGCAGGCGGTCCCCTCGCTGGCACCCCAGGCACGGGCGGCAGCGAAGTCGTCGGAAATGCGCTCATGCGGGGCGCAGGGGTTGCCCAGCCCCTCGGCGCTGACGAAGCCGGACATGCGCTCGGTAAAGCCGAATTGCGGGCTCATCAGCTCGGGATGCTGGATCACGAGCTTCTTGACCGCGCGCTTGGCCTCGTCGAGCGCGCCTTGCGACGCGGCATGTTCGATTCCCGCCACCGCGTGGGCGATCTGCGCGAGAACGCTGGCATCGACCATGTGTTCGATACGCTGTTTGACCAGCTCGAAATGCTGCGGCTGCGGCTTCTCGGTTTCGGGCGTCGGAGCCTCCGCCTCGATCGCGGGCAGCGGGCCCTCTTCGTCGAGGCTCCAGTCGATCTCCCACCCCTCGCGCGCCGCCATCAGCTCGACCGCGCGTTCGGCCACCGCCGAGATCGTCAGCAGCGGATTGACGCCGACCGGGCCGGACATCGCCGCGCCGTCGCACACATACAGCCCGCGATGGACGGCCTCGCCCTCGCCCGAGAAAACGCGGCAGGCGTGGTCGATCACGCCGTGCGACGCGTCGTCGCCCATTCCGCAGCCACCCACCGGATGGACGGTGACGAGCTTCTTGCCGATCGCATCGGTCCATAGCGGGTTGGGGAAGAACTGCCCGGACATCGCGCCCGCGACCTGTTCGAGCACGGAGTTGTCCTGAACGATGGCCGGATCCACGCCGATCCTGGGCCAGTCGATCGCCAGCCGGTCGTTCTCGATCGCAAGCGTGCCGCGGCTATCCTCGACGCTCATGACGAGGAAGGTCTGCAGGCGCGACACCGGGCCCTTGTAAGCCCATTCGCCGATCGCGCCGGGATCGGACTGAAACGAGAGCCCCATGTCCTTTGCATCCATCAGGCGCGGCTTGATCTCGTCCATGCCGAAGCGCGCGAAATTGCCGCCATTGGCTTCGCAGAAGAAGAAGGCCGGGCCGAGCAGCGGCGCGATGATCGAAGGCACCACGCCTTCCTCCACCACCAGCCCGCGCCCGACATCGGCGGAATTGCGCATGTCGATGATGCCGGTGATGCAGGGCCCGGGTGCGCCCTCTTCGGGCACCTGGTCGCTGGGGCGGCCGATCGCGTTCAGCGGCTCGCTGGTGACGTTGCCGTCGTCGTCCTTCGATGGTTTCCAATAGCTGTCGTAGGAATAGCCGAGGACGTCGCCATTCCCGGAAAAGCCCCGACCCAAATGATCGGAAAGCGAGAGCCCCTTCGCCTTCGAGCGCAGCAGGATCTCGGTCGAGCCGAGCGTTCCCGCCCCTAGAACAACATGTTGCGCCGAAATGCTGCGACCACCTTCGAGGTGGACTTTCCAGCCCTCGCTCCCGGCATTATCCACGCGCTCGATCCATTCGACGCGCGCCTCGGTGAAGATCTGCGCGCCGTGGTTCGCGGCATCGGGCAGGTAATTCATCAGCACCGTGTTCTTCGCCCCGACATTGCAGCCGGAAACGCAGTTGCCGCAATCGTTGCAGGCCGGTTGCGGCACGCCGAAACGGTTGGTCTTGTCTTCGAAATTGACGTTGATCGGGGTGCGATACTGCGTCTGCTGGAGCTTCTCCGCAGCCTCGCGCAGCGCGGCGAGCTTGTTCGGCTCGGGCCGTTCGTCGGGATAGGGATTGACGCCCAGCATATCGCGTGCGCGGTCATAAAAAGGCGCGAGCAGCAACGGCTTGTCGCGGAACACCTGCGGCCAATGTTCGGCCTCGAACAGGCGCGGTTCGATCTCGAGCGAGACGTTGGCGTTGATCAGCGAGGTCCCGCCGAGCCCGCAACCGACCAGCGCCCACATATCCTCGTTGACGTGCATCTCGAACATCGCATGCGGATCGCCCAAGCGACCGCGCGCGGTGTTCGCCTGCATAGCGTCCTGTGCCTGGGCGAGCTTTTCGGGATATTCGCCGGGACGGATTTCGCGCCCGCGTTCGAGCATGCAGACCTCGCGGCCCGCCCGCGCCAGCCGCGATGCGGCGACGCCAGCGCCATAGCCCGATCCGATCACCACGATCTCGTAGGAATCCTTCGCCCGGCCGATCGGCAGCGAGAGGCGTTCGGCGCGCGGGAACTGGGTGAGCGCGTTCATTGGACAGCCTCCCGGATGGCGCAGTGGTCGCGATCGCCGAACCGCTCCACCGTCTGCGCGCTGCCTTGCAGGATCCGCGCCTTGGTGGCGGCGGAGAACGCGTCCCAGGCCGGGCGGTGCGCCTCGACCTGCGATTGCAGCGCGGTGACCAGCGCCGCATCCTCGCGCGTGCGCATGCCGCAGCCGGCGGCGTGGACTTCGCGCATCCGCCCGCCGACGCAATCGTTGAACAGCCGCAGCGAAGCGACGCCCAATCGGTCGTCGACGAGCATCGCCGCGCCGCCTTGCGTCGCCATCAGCGTCGGCTGATCGAGCACCCAGCCCCCGGTGTTGTAGACGCCGAGCGGCTTTGCAAACCCGTCCGCACCGATCTGGTCCTGAAACGGCTTGTGCGTGTGGCCGAAGATCAGCGAGCAATTGTCTGGCACGCGGCCGAGCTCGGCTTCTAGCTGTTTCGCCACCGGGCCGGACATGTACCAGCCCAGATCGTCGACTTCATCGCCCGAAAGGACATGGCGATAACCGTCACGCTGCGATTGCGCGGCGCGGCCGGCCGTCAAATCTACAATCCCGCGGATCGCCTGTTCGACGGTGACGCCGTATTTGATTTCGGTATCTCCGCGCACGCCCATCTTCGCGCCCAGATCGCCGCACACGCGCATCGCGAGCGCTTCGGCGAAGTCGTGGCTCGCGCCGGCATCGAGCATGGTCTCGTACAGCGTATCGGCGTCCGATCCCCATTCCCCGCACGAGCCCAGATTGGACCACAGGAAATCGACCCAGGCGCCGTTTTCGGCCTCGATCTGGGCGATCGTCTCGCCCTTGGGATCGGAGCCAGAGATCCACGCCCGCAGCCGCGACAGCGTGCGGTACATGGCATCGATGTAATGCCCGTGATGGAGCACCACCGCACGGCTCGCATCGTCGTTGGCGACGGCATAATTGGGATAGGCGATCCGCACCCGCGCGCCGTGCATATGCGCGCGCTTCGTCAGGATCGCTTCCATCAGTTCGCAGCGATAGTCCGGGCTACCGGTCGCGCGCGAGACATGGGGAATGTCGGAGGGAATGCCGTCCTCATTGGCCTGCGCGATCGCATCGACGAACGCGCGATCCTGCGCCATCCGCCACAAATGATGATCGTGATTGCCGGGAATGCAGAGAATGTCCGTATCGAAAACCTGCCGTGCGCCATCGGGCCACAGCGCATCGACGAAATGGAGAAACGCGTGGCTGACCGTGCCGAAAGGCGTGAGGCCAAGATCGAGCGCATCGCCCATCAGCACCAGCCGCACCGGTGCGCCATCGGCCATCGGCGCCACGGTTTCGCGCAAGGCCTCGCCCAACCGGCACATCACATCGGACGGATCGCGCGCGACCTCATCACGATGGTCGACATGCGTCAGCAGGCTTTCCCTGGCTCCCAGATGCAAATCGGACAGAACGACATGAGTGACCGCCATTGATACCCCCCAAAGGACCGACCCTCCGTCGGCAGGGGGATATCTAAACGGCTATTCGTAAGAACTGCGTTAACCACGCTCGTAAAGTTGGCCGGCCTTTTTTATGGTTCGATCGGGGTCAGCGTGTCGCCGCGCACATTCTGGCGCTCCATCTCGACCACCGTATGTTCGCCGCGCAGGACCACGAAATCGCGTTCGCCTTCCGCGTTGAAGCAGCGCATAACTTCGGATTTGGCGCCCGACCAGACGACAAAGACATCCCCGCCCTCGCAGCTGTCGTTGACCGCCGCGGGGGTCGCTTCGGTCACCTTGCCCTTGCCCCAGGAAAAGCTCTGATAGATCGCACGCGGGATTGATCCGGCCGCTACGACGAGGAACAGCGCCACCAGCCAGACGCTTCGCAGATTGCGGGCGAACCGCACGCCTTCGCGCCAGTGCGGGGCCGATCCGCGCCGCCGCTTCACCAGCCATAACGAGAAGGCGACCGGGATCGCGATGATCGCCGTCCACGTGACCAGCCGCACGACGTAACTCCACAGTCCGAGCGGACCGTTGGCATCGACCGGGCCGAGGCCCGCGCGGACGAAATTCTCGAACGCACCGGCGTCGCCCTGCAAGGCGAACGATCCCGCAAGCCACGATCGCGCCGCCAGCAGCAGGGCCGTCAACAACGCGACCACCGCCATCCGCCGCCACCAGCGCGTCCAGCCGCACAACTCGCAGATTGCCCAGGCTGCAGCGAGGATGCCGCCCAGAAGGATCAAATGCGCTGGCAGCGCCAGCCAGAAGCTGAGCCGCAGGAACTGGTCGAGCGTGGTCGCAAGGATCGAAAAGCCGCCGAGCAGGATGTCTTCGGAGCTCGCGACAAGGAAGAACGGAATGTCGAGCGCGGCAAACAACCGGTACTGGATATAGGCCGAGGCAAACAGCAGCAGCGCGGCGACGATCGAGAAAACCTCGATGAAAAGCTTGAAGAAGCTCGTCCCCGGCTTTGCCTCGGTATTCGCGGTCGCTTCCGCCATTCTTGCCCCGTTCAAATTCCCTTGGGGCGGTTCTACGCAAAGCGTCGTGCGGTGCAAGTCGCGCCAATCCTGACAGAATTTGTACATCGACCGGGGCGGCGCGCCGGGTCACAAGGGGCTCAAGAAGAAACGAGGGCTCAATTCATGAAATTCAACTGCTTGCACGGGGGTCTTGCCATGCTCCTTACGATTGCCGCACCGATGCCTGCCAGCGCCGCCGCCGCGATGGACGAGGCAGAAGAAGCACGCGAACCCACTCCGATCGAGATCGCCATGCGTTCCGTCGTCACCATTTCCTACGGCGCGGAGGAAGACGATCCCGACGGCAGCGGTTTCGTCGCGCATTCGTCGGGCATCATCGTCACCAACACCCATGTCGTACCGCGCGCCAAGGGCGATGCAGTGCGTGTCACCTTTCGCGAAGGCATGGTCTATGACGGCACCGTGATCGGTCGCGATCCGCGCACCGACCTCGCGGTGATCCGGATCGAGCCCGAGGCGGCGCTGGTGCCGCTCAAGCTCGCCCCGACATCGAAGGCTGGCCTCGGCACGAAGGTGTTCGCGCTGGGCAACCCGATGGGCAAGCGCTTTTCGGTCACCTCGGGGATCGTCGGCGGATACGACCGCGCCTACGATGCAGTGTGGCCGGTGCCGTTCCTGCAACACGATGCCGCGCTCAATCCCGGCAATAGCGGGGGCCCGCTGATCGACGAACGGGGCCGCGTGCTGGGCGTCAACACCGCCACCCCGCCCGAAACGCTGTTCGATATGGGGATCGGCCTGGCCATCCCGGTAGAACTCGTCGCGAAGCTGGTGCCGGAGTTGGTGGCCCAAGGCACGATCCGGCGCGGCGCGCTGGGCGTAAAGGTGTCGAGCGCGGACTCGCAGATCGCGGCGGCGCTGGGAGCCGGCGATCGCAAAGGTCTGCTAATCGACGAAGTGCTTCCCGACGGAGCGGCAGCAAAAGCCGGTCTCGAACCGGGCGATGTGATCCTGGAACTGGACGACCAGCCGTTGCTGCTGGCCCGCGACCTCTCGCTCGCCCTGCTCGATTCGCGACCGGGAGAAACCCGCACCCTCACCGTCTTCCGCGACGGGCGCGAGGTGACGCAGGAAATCACGCTCGGGCTCGACGACCCCACCACGGGCGAAGTGGGTCGGGTGGCCACGCTCTCGCTCTATCCGACTGAAGATTCAGGCAAAGACCGCGCATTCGGGCTGCGTTTCGACAAGCGGGACGGCGCGATCGTGGTGGCCTCGGTCGAGGAAGGATCCACCGCCCAACTCTACGGCCTTTACGAAGGGGATAGAATTCTGGCAATCAACGGAAAACCTGCAGGGGAAGTCGGCTCGTTCACAGCCGAAGTGGGGGGAATGATGGGAGACGTCGTGGTATTGCGCGTGCAGCGCGAGGGTATGGGCACATTCCATGTCGCCCTGCCGCTCAGCGCGAGCGCTGCCGAGAGCCGCCGCCCCGGAGATCAGAAGCGCTTTCCGCAGGGCCCGCTATGAGCAGCGCCCCGAAAAACGCCGCCGCCATGAAGGCAGCCACGCTCGATCGCGAAGTCGCCCTGCGCACCGGCAAACTGTTCGAAGGCGCCCGTGCACTCGTGCTCGAGGACGAGATCGGCGAGGAAATCCGCCAGACGCTGCACAGCGCCGGCTTCGCCCAAGTCGATCTGGTCATCACCGGAGAGGACGCGGTCGAGAAGCTGGCGGCGAACGCCTACGACGTGGTGGTGCTCGACCGCATCAATCCGGGTATGGAAGGGCTCGAAGTGCTCGACCGGATCCGCGACGGCACCGACCTCCGGACTCTGCCCGATACCCCCGTGCTGGTCTATTCGCTGCTCGGCGGGGAGGACCAGCGCATTCACGGCCTGCTGGCACGTGGGGCCGACGATTACATTCCCAAGCCCGCCAGCGCCGAGGAACTGGTTGCCCGCGTCGCCGCCCAATTGCGCGGGCGCGTAAAGCCGAAACCCAGGGATGAATGGTCGATCGCGCCGATCGCGATCGACGAGCAGGCGCGTGTGGTCAGCATCCATGGCGAGCCGATCAACCTCACCACGCGCGAAACCGACCTTTTGATCGAGCTTTATCGCGAGCAGGGCAATCCGCTCAGCCAGTCGATGCTGTGGGACCGCTGCTGGATCGGCAAGGGCTGGAGCCACATGCCCGAGGAATTCGCCAACACGGTCGACCAGGCGATCAAGCGCTTGCGGCGCAGCCTGAAGAAGCAATGCACTGCGATCCCCGACGCCTATCACCCGCTGGTGATGAATATCTGGGCACAGGGCTTCGCCTTGCGCAATCTCGCCAGCATGCCCGACGATGCAGCGGCAGACTTGGATGGCGATGGCGCGAAGACGTGAGAAAGGCGCCCTCCATGCCTGGCTGCCACTGCGCACCTGGCTCGTCGTCGCGGCCCTCGCCGCGCTGGCGCTGGCTGCGCTCACGTTCGGCTTGCTCCAGCTCGTCTCGCAAAGCGCACGCGAAACCGCGCTGGTCCGCGCCGAAGCCGACGCAGCCCTGCTCCAGAGCAAGCTCGACAGCCTGCCACCAGATCTGTCCGACGAGGAACGCGCCGCCGAGGCCGAAACGCTGGTCCGCATCCGCGCGCTCGACGCTACCGATGGCGGGCTTTGCGACAGCGGCGAACGCCAACGCGCGATCGTACTCCGGCGCGATGCCGCGGGCGAAACGATCGGCACCGAAGGGATCGCGTGGCCGAGTGCGGCTGCGCTCCGATCCGGCCGGATCGGCCTTCCCGCCGGCACCGTTTGCCAGGCCGATGGCGGCGAAGCGGTGGCGGTGGTTCGCTCGCTTCCCGGTGGCGGCGAATTGCTGGTCGGGCGGACGGTCGTGCGTGACCCCTCGCTGGTGCGCTCCGCCTATGCCCTCGCGGCCACCATCGCGCTTGCTTTCCTGCTGCTCTCGATCGGGCTGGCACTCTATCTGGCGCGCAGCTGGCGGGCGCGGCTCGATCGTTTCAACGCCTTGCTCGACCGGGCCGATGCGAACGGCTTTGCCGAGCGCGCCGACGAGGACGATCCGCGGCCCGAATTCCAGCTCCTCGCGCGTCATCTCAACGCGCTATTGCGCCGGTCGGCCGACATGATCGCGGGGCTCGGCCGCCTGCACCGCCACGTTGCGCACGATCTGCGTGGCCCGGTGATGGTCGCGCGCAAGCATCTCGAAGCGATCGAGAGCGAGGTTGAGCACGAGGAGCGATTGGCTGCCGCCGATGCGCGGCTTGCGCTGGTCGACAAGCGCTGCCGCACCCTGCTCGGCATCATTGACGCCGAAGTCAGCCCGCGCAGCCGCACCGTGGTTCGCGTCGACGAGCGCCTGCGCACGCTGATCGACGACATGTTCACCTATCTCGCCGACGAGAAGGAACTGTCTTTCGATTGCGACCTGGCCCGCGCCAGCACGCCGGCCGTGGGCGACCTGCTCGACCGCGCCCTCGAGAACGTGCTCTCCAACGCTATCAAATTCGCCGATCCGGGCTCGACCATCCGCTGCTCGGTCGTCGATCGCGGGGCGATGGTGCGGGTCGCGGTCGAGAACGACGGACCGCTCGTGCCCGAAGACACGATCCGTCGCATCTTCGAACCCGGCTTTTCCGACGCGCTCGGCATGGCGAGCGGCCACGGCCTCGGCCTCGCTCTGGTCAAGACGGTCGCGCTGCGATCGGGCGGCGACGTGCGCGCCTCCAATCACGCACGCGGCTTCCGCCTCGAGATAGACCTTCCCGCCGCGAGCGGGGCTTTGAACACCGAAGACACCGATGGGAGACTGAATTGACTGTTCGCCATATCCTCACGCTTGCGAGCGGTGTGTCCGCGCTCGCGCTTTCGGCTCCGATCCTGTCGACGACGGTCGCCGCGCAAACCGCCGTGCCGATACCCTACGACCAGGAACGCGGGGTCTATTCCTATGCCAAGGACCTAGCCGAAGTCTCGCGCTCGGTGGTCAAGGTGCTGACCATGGGCCGCGACCCGAACGAAGGGCCAGATGCGCAGCCCAAGGCTTCGGGCAACGGTTCGGGCGTCATCATCGATGCCGCGCGCGGAGAGATCATCACCAACAACCATGTGGTCGAGAACGCGACCTCGGTGCGCGTCGAGCTGGCCGACGGTCGAATCTTCGACGCGACGGTTGTAGGCCGCGATCCCCAGACCGACGTCGCCCTGCTCACCATCGCGCCCGACAATCTGCGCGCGATCGAACTGGCCGACAGTTCGCTGCTGCGATCGGGCGACCTCGCCTTCGCCATCGGCTATCCGTTCGGGATCGACCAGACGCTGACCATGGGGATCATCTCGGGTACCGGGCGCAGCGGTATCGGCGACGGGATCGAGGATTTCATCCAGACCGATGCGGCGGTGAACCCGGGCAATAGCGGCGGCGCGCTGATCGATTCGCGTGGGCGGATGATCGGAATCAACACCGCGATCTATTCGCGCGGCGGCGACAATGCCGGGATCGCCTTTGCCGTCCCGATCAATATGGCGCTCGCCGTGATCGCGCAGATCCGCGAATATGGCGAGGTTCGCCGCGGTCGGATCGGCGTCAGCATCGCCCCGATCGACGCGCGATCGGGCGGGAGCAATCGCGGGGCGAGGATCGAAGCGGTCGAAAGCGGCAGCCCCGCCGCCGAAGCCGGCTTGCAGCAGGGCGACGTGATCGTCGAGGCGAATGGTCGTCAGATCAATACGCCGGGCAATCTGACTGCGGTCATCGGGGTCGCAGCACCCGGCACCCAGGTATCTCTGGGCGTGCGGCGCGGCGGTCAGACCCGTCGCATCAGTCTGCGCGTCGCCGAGCCGCGGCGCGTCGAGGTGGCCGAAGCGCCGTCGCAAGGCACCCAGCCGGGCAACGGCAGGCCGGGCGCTGGCGGCTCGCTCGCAGCACTCGGCGCAACCTTCCGCGATCGCAATGCAGGCGATCCGTTCCCCGAACAGGTCACCGGCGCGCTTGTCGCCAGCGTGCAGGCCGGATCTCGGGCCGAGGCATCGGGCCTCGCCGAGGGCGATCTGGTGATCGGCGTAAACGGCCAACGCGTTGCCAATGCAGCAGAACTGGCCAATGCCCTGCGCAGTGTCGCGGGTGCTGCCACGCTCTTCGTCGCGCGCGGTAACAATATGATCCAGATTCCGATCAGCCAATAGCAAATGGATGAAAAAGTTAACGGACTTGGGAATCCTATCATAAATTGTCAGTGTCTTTGTTCCGGCTGGGTGGGCATATTCAAATCTGCCTGATCAACCCGATCAGCCGAATAGCGGAAGCGGGACTTTTAAGATCGCGACCGGGATTTTGAGGAGGAAGTTGAATGAAGATCGTTAACACCAAAGTGATGGCCGCGCTGCTTGGCGCTTCCGTGCTCGCGAGCGCGCCCGTCGTGGCGCAGGATAAGTCCGGCACCAACAAGTCGGAAACCGAGCTCGAACTCACCGACAGCGGCAAGATGGTCGAAAAGGCCGCGCTGGGCTATCGCCTCGCGGAATACGCCCGCGCCAATGAAGATGGCCAGGCGATGCTCGTCGCCGCGCGTATCCTGAAAGGCGTGTCGCTGCGCGACAGCGACAACAAGGGCGAAATGGTCGCCACCGGATCGGGCAAGGCCGACACCGGAGAAGACGGTGCCATGGTCACCGCCGACACCCTGCTCGACGAGGCAGCAACCTTCGCCGCGGACGACGACGATCTGCTCGACATGATCGAGGAAACCCGCGCCGCCGAAAACCGCGGTGCCGTGGGTGGCGCGATCGGCCTCCGTCGCTGGGTCCCCAGTGCAACCGCATGGAATGTGGATTTCTCCGCTCGTGGCGGTGAGCCGCTGGTCATCGCCGCCCAGCGCGACTCGGGCACCCCGGTCGATCTGCAGGTTTACGACGAAAACGGCTATCTGGTCTGCCAGGACATGAGCCACAACGTCGTGCTCAAATGCCGCGTCGATCCGGCTTGGACCGGCCCGTTCCGCGTCAAGCTGAGCAACCATGGCGGCATCGGCACCGGCGTCCAGCTGGTGACCAACTAAGCCGCAAAGGGGCGCCGCTCGCAAGAGCGGCGCCCTTCTTTTTCTCGCCAGAACGCGCGGAACTGTCCACGACGTCGATCGAGGTTTCCTGCCATGAACCGTCTTACCCATCTCGCCCTTCTGCCTGTCGCCGCGCTGGTGATGGGTTTTCAGGATGCCGGCGAGATCGAAATCGAGCCGGTTCCTCCACCCGCAGAGCTTCGCTCCGAAGCTTTCGTCGCGGCGCAATACGCTCAGATTTCGGCCGCCGCTGCCGCAGTCGACAAGGTTACGGCGCGCTTCTCCGCCGGTGGCGGCGAGCTTGCGCTGCTCGAACAGCAGCGGGACGAGAAGCTCGCCGAATTGCAGGCGGTCGATCGCCAGTTCACCGCGCTGATCGAGCGCGGCGACCAGGTGAGCGAAGAACAGCGCCGCGAGCTGGCCGAGCGCCGCCGTGCAATTCGCGAAGACGTCACCGCGATCGAGGAGCGGATCAACACCGAATTCCCGCAATATTTCGAACTCACCCGCCCCAAGCCGCTCGACGTCGCGCAGGCGCAAGCGCTGCTCAATGATGACGAAGCGTTGCTGATGGTGTTGGTGGCCGACGACGCGTCCTATGTCTGGGGCGTCACAAGGGACAAGGCCGACTGGATCCGGTCGGAAAAGATGAACGAGAAGGCGCTCGCCGCCGCCGTAGCCAAGCTGCGTTCGAGCATGGGGGTGAAAGACACCCGCTCGGGCGCGCCGGTCGATCTTTCGGGAGGCCAGCAGGAAACCGATGCCGGCACATTGACGACCTACGCCGCCCAGCCTTTCGACCGTAAGCTGGCCTATGAGATCTACTCCGAGTTGATCGCGCCTCTGCAAGATACGATCGGCGGCAAGGACGTGCTGCTCACCAATGTCAGCGGCGCGCTCACCGCATTGCCGCTCGGACTCCTTGTTACGGAATCACCCGAAGGCGCCGACAACGACCCCAATGCGCTGCGCCGCACCGGTTGGCTGATCGACACTTATGCGCTCGCCGAACTGCCGTCCGTTTCCTCGCTGCGCGCGCTGCGCTGCCTGCTGATTGCGCGCAAGGAAGATGCCCATCCCGGCTGTGCGACGGCGTCGGGATCGGACAACTATGCCCGCTCGTCCCGCGGCGGCGTTTCGCTGGCGGGCTACGGCGCGCCGACCCTGCGCGGCGAACCCGGCGATACCGACAACGACACCGATCCGGGCGATGCCTATGATGGCCAGCTCGCCGATACCGAGGCGCTGCGCAGCCTGTCCAAGCTGCCGCACGCCAAGCTGGAGCTCGAAAGCCTGGGCAAGACCTTCGGCAGCGCGGCCAAGATCGTGACCGGCGATGAGGCGACCGAAAGCGCGGTCAAGGCAAGCAAGGAAATCGCCTCGGCCCGCTTCATCGTGTTTTCGACCCACGGCCTGCTCGCCACAGAAGTGGGCGACGTGGCCGAA
This sequence comes from Alteriqipengyuania halimionae, assembly GCF_009827575.1. NCBI lineage: Bacteria > Pseudomonadati > Pseudomonadota > Alphaproteobacteria > Sphingomonadales > Erythrobacteraceae > Pseudoblastomonas > Pseudoblastomonas halimionae. Next base: position 1,406,172 of record NZ_WTYR01000001.1, read on the forward strand.
CCCGGCCTCGTTTTCACCCCGCCCGCGCCCGACGCCAAATCGGAACAGGACGACGGCCTGCTGACCGCCTCCGAAGCCGCTACGCTCGACCTCGCGGCGGACCTTGTGGTCCTGTCCGCCTGCAACACCGCCGCAGGCAGCGGCGAACCGGGTGCCGAAGGCCTCTCGGGTCTCGCCCGCGCCTTCCTGTTCGCCGGCGCGCGCTCGCTGATGGTCAGCCACTGGGCGGTGAGCGACGAAGCGACCTCGCTGCTGATGCAGACGACCTTCCGCCAATTGGAAAGCGGCGACATCGCCAGCCGCGCCCGCGCCTTGCAAACCGCCATGCAGCAGGTTCGCAACACGTCAGACGGCAGCTTCGTCAATCCGGTGTTCTGGGCGCCGTTCAGCCTGGTCGGCGAACCGGGGGCGTGAGGTGGTTTGGAATCGCCGAGCGACGGCTGTTGCGTTTGCGCTCCTCGTAGTACCAAGCTCACTCGCGGCGCAGACCGAGGATTCACCGGGGGCTAGCGAGCACGCCTCCGGCCTAATCCCTCCAACGGAAGAGGAACTGGTTGCACTCGAACAGCCTCCGGCCATCCAGCTTGCGCTCGACCAGGGTCGGCTCGCAGCCGCTGCCAGATTGCTCAAGCCCCTGGTAGAAAATTGCCAAGAGGAATTGAAAGATCCTCGCCGCTGCCTCGGCCACCTTCTGGTGATGACAAGGGTCGCAAGCGAACTGCGCCTTCCGGCGCTGGCGGACGAAAGTTCTAGCCAAGCAATGAGCCTATTGGAGCAAGAGGGATTGTGGGAAGATCCTATCGCTCTGCTCGTTGTCGCCAGTCGCTTGCAGCATCTACTCGATGCCGAGAGGCGCGGCGATGTCGAAAGCATCGGCGCCAGGATCGACCAGCTTCTGTCCTCCCCACGGCAGCGTCGTCACGCCTATATGATCATGTTTCTCGATTTCGCGTGCGACTACTTGGAGTTTGTTGACGAAATCGAATCCAGTTTGAAGCTCTCTGTTTTCTATGTGCAGCTTCTCGAGAATATTGGCTTGACTAATGGCCGAAATCTCCAATCGGCTGTTTTGCGAACGGCGCGCTTGCTTGAACGACAAGGAAATAGCGATTCCGCAAGGCAAATATACGATGATCTATTCTTGCGCCTTCTCCGAATGAAGGACGAACACTATCACTATTCTATTTACCAAGCCTCGGCCAGAAACGCTTGGAGGAGCCGAGATTACGATCGCGCCTGTGTCGATTACTCGATAGCTCTTCTCTATTTTACAAAACAGGGCCACGAAATGTCGACAGAGGCCGCCAACTTGCACTTTTGGACATCGGTCTCGTGCTATCGAACCCGCGAGAGCCTACCTAAGGCGAGAGCGCATTATCGGCGCGCCCAGGAAATTTTCCTGGCACGCGCCAAATCAGGTATCGCCACTGACCCGCGTAAAGAGGCATCCCTCTTCAGGCCGATCTTTACCAATACCGTCAACGTGGCTTGGTGGCTGAGCCATTGATCGGCATCGCTTTCTTCTTGGCAGCAGCCGTGTCGGCCCCGGCCCTGCAAAGCGCTGAGCAAGTCCCACCCTCGCCCGCCATGCAGGCGGCGATCGATGCGGGGGATGTTGGTGCCGCAGCCGAACAGGCGGCGATCGAGACCGAGGCTTGCTTGGCTGATGCGGGGGCGGAACCGACGATCGAGACGCTCGCTCCGTGTGCGTCGCTGATCATGTTGGCGGCGCAGCTCTCTCAGCAGGCGGGGATGTACGACGAAGCGCTCGACTTCGGCGAAGCGGGCACCAATCTGGGCGTCGCCGCCTTTGGCGAGAATTCGGACATCGTAGCCTATTCGCGGCGAGCCCGCGGGCTCGCGCTGCTTGAGCTCGGCCGACCGGATGAAGGATACGCCGAACTGGCCGCAGCGCTTTCGGCCGGTCGTGAACTTTATGGCGATAACGATCCCGAGCTGACGCTGTTTCTTGGCGCCATGGCGAACGCGGAGCTTGCGAAATCCAAAGCAGCGAAAGCGGTCGCGCTGCTTCGAGAAGCGCTTGCCCTCGAAGATGATGAGCTGTTTCTTGCGCAATGGCAGGTGCAGTATACCGTCGCGCTCATCCTCCTGGACGATGCGGAAGCGGCCGTGAAACAGGCTCGAGCCGCAGTTGACACTTTCGCGCGCTTGGTCGGCGATAACTCTACCCAGGCCGTAGACGCGCGCATTCGCCTCGCGGGTGCGCTGGCTGCAGCACAGCGCACGGACGAGGCTTTGGAATTGCTGGATCCGCTGATCGCTTCTCTCGATGGGATGGACGGATTTGAGTTCCTTCTCGTCGAGGCCCTGTTCGAAAAGGGTAAGACGTTGATCCGAATGAGCGCGTTGGACGATGCCGCTGTCGTGTTGGAGAAATCCCTGCATCTCTCACGAAAGATCAATGGCGACGATGCCTCGCGTACTGCCGTGATAGTCGATCAATTAGCCGCCTTGCATCAAGCCGCCGCAGCGACTGATGACGTCGTTATCCATCCGCCTGCAGAATTCTATGAAGCCTACAATGCGGGCGACATGGAGCAAGCCGAAGCCATTCTCGCGCCGATAGCGAAGAAATGCGGGCGCGAGTACAGCCCCGACGGCCCCGATCCCGATAAACTCGCCCCCTGTGTCACTCAATTCACTATGCTGAGCATGACGTATTCCGGGCTCAACCAGCTTCGCCTCGCAGCCCAATTCTCTGATCTATCGATCGCGATTGCCGAAGCCAATATGGGCGATCCTTCGCGTGAACTCGGGCAGGCCCTGATGGCGCGAGGCTTAATCCTCCAACAAAAATCACGCATTATGGAATCCGTCCCTTACCTCGAACGGTCCGTTGCCATGCTCGAGGGCGATTCACCGAACCAGGCCGCGTCGATGCTTTTCCTCGCGTCCGCCCGGCTCGACACCGGTGACGCAGAGCTTAGCCTCGAGCTTGTCCAAAAGGCGATCGCGCTAGCCGGCACCGAGTTCGCGCCGATCAACTTCATCAACGTCAAGGCGCTGGCGCTCCTCGCGCTCGGTCGCATTGACGAAGCGGAAAGTCTACTGAGAGAAGCGATGGCCGCCAATCCGGACATCACAGTACCGACCCGACTCAAACTGGAAACCGCGCTGGCGCAAACTTTTCTCGAACAATTGAAGTTCGACGAGTCAATTGCGATGCTCGATCGGCTTGTCTCGGAAGTGCGCGCAATCTTCGGCGAACACCCCCTGACGGCCAACGTAATCGACCTTCTCGGCACCGCGCATTTGCGCAAGGGAGACAACCGGGCCGCAATCGACGCGTTGCGCGAATCGCTCGCTATAAAACGCGCCCTCGTAGGTGACGACACGCCGCAGGCAGCGCTTGCCTACAACAGTCTCGGGCTCGCACTGCTCGATTCCGGCGCAATTGACGAAGCGAAAAATCTCATCCTGCGAGCGCTCGAAATCGTAAGAAAGCTCGATGAATTTAACTTCGATGCTTATTCCGCGATCGCAATCAGTTTCGCGAGACTGGCCGAACTCGTCAACGACCCGGCAACGAGCCTGGAGGTAGCCGACGCCCTCGTCCGCTATGCCGAGGCCTACGACAGGCTCGACACGCCGATTATGGCTACAATTCGGGTTTCTCGCGGTACGGCACTGACACGACTGGGCCGGTTGGACGAAGCCGATAGGGAACTTGACGCGGCATGGGACACTGCTTCGGCATCTGACAATCGGCGCCAATCTGCGTTTGCGGCGGCGATTGCGAAGGCACAGGTCGCCATTGCTCGGAAGGATCGCAGCACAGCGAGAAAGTGGTTCGGTAGAGCCGAAGACATCGCTCGAAGAACATTTGAACCCACTAGCTCATACCGTTCGACTGTCTGGTTTCTCCATGGCGCGTTTGAACTCGACACTGGCGGCGATCTGGCCGCCGCGCGCACTCTGCTGCGCCGTTCTGCAGACGGGTCGCTTTCCCGTATCGAAAGCTACGACGATTTCGACGCCGCTGCGCAGTGTGAGATGCGTGGGCTATCGCAGATTTTCCGCAATCAGGTCGAAGCAGCCTGGAAATTGCAGAGCGCGCCGTGATGCAGGACTTATTGACCTGTCAGTTTTCGTCCGTGGCCGGGCACCGCACATCCGGGCAGAAGATGTCCATGCAGAGCCGAGGAAAGAAGAAGTCGATGCGCCGAACCCTCTCCCGTCTAGTCGCGTTTTCGCTTCTCCTCGGCTCTGCAGCCATAGCTCCCGCCTCTGCCGCCAATCCCCCGGCAGAGGCGGCAAGCGCTCCCCTTTCATCAAGCGACACCGAGGCCGATGCCGGTACGCAGATCGAAGCCGCCGCGCTGGTTCGCGATCTGGTCGCTTATGCCCGCGCTGCCGAGGACCCGGAAGCGCTGCTGGTTGCCGCGCGCATCCTGGAAAACGAGAACATCGTGCTCGCCACTGCCGATGGCGCGCCGCTGGTAATCGGCGAAGTCCGCGGCGAGGATATCCCGATCGTCGAGCCGCTCACCCTGCTGGCCGAAGCGCGCGCAATGGCCGAGGACGATCCCGCCATCCTGCGCAAGATCATCGATATGATCGCGAGCGAAGATCGCGGCTTCCTGCCGCAGGCGATCGTCTACACCCACGATCTCAAGGGCAGCGGCAAGCTGGTGATGCGGGCCCGCGCACAGGGGGGCCGCCCGGCTCTCGTCCGCGTGCGCGGCGATGGCGATGCGCGGCTCGAAATGCTGGTAAGCGACGAAAGCGGTCGCGAAGTCTGCCGCAGCCGCCCCGATAATGGCGCGCGCGGTGGCGACCTGGTCTGCCGCTGGACGCCGGTCGCCACCGGAAATTACCGCCTGGAACTGATCAACCGCGACCGGGTGTGGACGCGCACGATCCTGGTATCGAATTGAGGAGAGAACGATGATCCGCTGGCTGGTCGCAATCCTGGCACATGTCGCGCTGCTGGCATCACCGCTGGCGGCCAATGCCATGCCGGAAGATGACGCTGCCAAGCCCCGCGTCCGCGCGGTGATCGTCGGCAACACCAATTACGATCCCTCCGCCACCGAAGTGATCCGCTGGGTCCCGCTGATCGGTGCCTATAACGATGCGGTCATGGTCGCCGAAACGCTGCTGAAGGAAGGCGTCGCGCGTGACGACATAACCCTCATCACCGAGAAGCCAAAGGACGACAAGGGGCTTACGATCCACCAGACCGACCTCGTGCCGGACGGGATCGGCACCCGCGCCGCGATCCTTGGCGCGCTAAAGAAGGTGGTAGACACCACGCGCCCGGGCGACGAGGTGCTGATCAGCTTTTCCGGCCATGGTTACCACCAGAAGGAAATGGTCGAAGGCAACGAACCCGACGGGGCCGACGAGATATTCATCCCGCTCGATATCGGTGATCCGCTGCCCGGCGATCCCGACAAGCGCCTGCCGCGTGCGATCACAGATGACGAGATCGGCGCGGTGATCGACGCGATCCGGGCCAAGGGCGGCAATGTCACCTATCTCGCCGATTTCTGCCATTCGGGCGACACGATGCGCAATGCCGGCGAGCCCAGCGACATGCCGCCGGCGGGCATTCTGTTCAAAAAGAAGTTCGTCGAAATCGGCAATGGCGATTTCGTAAAGGACCTCGCGGTCGAGACCAGCAAGGGCAAGCCCGGTTGGGGCACGTTCGTGGCGATGATGGCCGCGCCGTCCGACACCGAGGCCAAGCAGCGCAATGCGCCCGCTTTCCGCCCGCGCGAGGATCGCGCGCCGCACGGCATCCTGACCGCCTACAGCTTCGCCAACCTCGGCAATCCGGCCGTGGTCACCTATCGCGATCTCGCAACCCGCGTGGGTTCGAACATTTCCGAATACGAGAAGAAGGCGCCGCTGCCGCTGTTCGACGGCGATCTCGATCGTCCGATCCTGGGCGGTTTGCTCAAATCGGCAGGCGAAGCGCGCGATAGCTGGCTGGTGGTCAAACCCTCCCGCCCGCGCGATTCCGAAACGATGGAGGTCGACAGCCTCGAAATGAGCGCGGGCAGCTTCAACGGCGTGACCCCGGGCACGATCATCGCGTTGTCGAGCGTCCGCCAGAACGGCGAGGAGCAGGTACTGCTTTACGGCAAGGTCGAAAGCACGACTGCCTTCACCGCCAAGCTCGTGCCCGCCTCGTTCGACGATATCGATGCCAGCGCCTGGCAGGACATCCGCGATATCGACGGCGATCGCTTCAGCCGCGAGGCCAAGCTGATCGCCACCATCGCCCAGCGCGCGATCGACGTGTCTTTCCGCGTCGCGCGCCCGCGCCTGCCCGCCAGCCCCACCGAGGCGCAAAAGGCCGTGCTGCGCTGGATCGACGGGCTGACCGAGCTTGAACTGGGCAAGATGGGCGTGACCTTTGTCGAGCCGGGCGACGAGGCGGATCTGCTGCTCAATTTCGATGGCCGCATGCTGGCCGTGTCCGAAGCCGGGACCAAGGTGACCGATTACGGCGCGGCCGATATCGAAGCGCTCTATGCCGAAGACGGTCAGGCCGAGATCGGCTTTGTCTTGGGTCCGTCGCTAACCCGCGCCGCGCGCTTCGCACGCCTTCGCAAGGTGCTCGCCTCCGACGATGCGATGGGCACCCAGGCCGACAATCCCAGCCAGAAGGTCGCGGTGCGGTTTTATCTCCTGCGCTCGGAAGACAATTTCAACGCAGACGGATCGTGCCGCATCCCGCCGAGCGCCGGCCTCGCTTACGAAAAGGTATCGCCGATGTCGCGCCCGCTGGGCGACAGCGGCTTCACCGACGATGGCGGGCGCGTGTTCCGCAAATGCGACCTGCTGAGCATCGAGATCGAGAACACTTCCGGCGAGGAAGTCTACATCAATCCGGTGTTCTTCACCTCATCAGGCGCGATCTACTGGCTGCCATCGCTGCGTTCGAGCAGCGATGTGCGCTATCCTCCGGGACGCAAAGGCGTCGCCCATCTCCAGTTCGGCAAGGAAATGGACGCACAGCGCCTGCAGGACGAGCTAATCGTGCTGGTCTCCGAACAGGGTGACGGCACCGCGGTCAGCTATGCCAAGCTGGTCCAGCAGCCGGTGCTGGTCGCCTCCTCGGAGGCCGAGGGCAAGCTCGTCGCGGGCGAAACACCGACCATGACGCTGCGTTCGGGCGGAGCCAGTGCCGGCGGGCTCGATGCAGTGCTCAATTCGGTGCTGGGCGGCGCCGATCGTTCGGGCACGTCGGGCCAGGCGACCGCGACCGGGGCGGTCCGGTTCGAATTCACCGTTCCGCCCGCCGATCGTGCCGGTTCTTAAAACGAGCCATTGACGCTGAAGGCGAAGATCGGCCCGATCAGCCGGTCGCGATCTTCGGTAAAGAGTATCGGGCTTTCGTTTCGCAGACCGGTGAACACCGTTCGCTCACGCAATTGTCGCGCATCGAGAATATTGGCAATGGTTGCGCGCACCCGCAGTCCGAACACATCCTTATGTTCGACGAAGACATCGGCGAAGACGGGGCCTTCCGAGTTCCAGCTCGATTGATCGGACCGGAAGCTTGGCTGGTTATCGGAGTAATTCGCCGAGAGCCCGTACGCCCAGTCGCTGCCGGGAATATCGTGGCGCAGGCCCACTTCGACAACGGCATTGGTGAACCCGCTGAACTCTCGCCGCTTGCCGGTGAAGGGATCGAGCACGCTCGATTCCTGAAGCAATAATCGGAAATCGCCGCGCACGCCTTTCAAGCCGATCGGATCGAACGTGATGGTCGAATTCCAGTCGATCGCTCGCGCCCAGGCATTGTCGATATTCCCGACAGCCTCGCCCCCGGATACCGGGACGATATCGACATAATCCTCGAAATCGCGAGCCACGAACTGGACCTTGGTCGAGCCCCAAGGCCCGAGCGATTTGTTGATCTCGGCCTCGAAAGACCAGTCCTGCCGCGGGCGCAGATCGTTGTTGCGGGCATTATCCGTCCCGTCATTGAGGTTCGCTCGGGCGAGAAAATCGTAGAAGGAGAGCTGCCCGACCCGGCGGCTGACCTTCGTCGAGATCGAGAGATCGGGATAGGGATTCCAGGACAATGTGAGCGAGCCCTTTGGCCGGGTGAAGGCACGCGATTGCATGGTCGCACCGCTCGTGGTGATGGTCGAATTCTCGACCCCTGCGATCAGCTGGAGCGACAGCTTGCCGGTGATCGGCCGCCCATAGCTGGCAAGAACTTCATAGCGATCTTCGGACACCCCGCCGCTGCCCCCGGGAAACGACACTTCGAGAAATTCGCCCGTGGCGGAATCGAGCTCGAACAACCCCGCCGTATTGTCGAGCGTGTTGAACGCTGCTTCGCCCGCAAGCTGCGCATCGCCGCCCAGCAGCTTGAACGAATATTCGCCGCGCGCAATCGTCTCCGCAGTGGTTGCATCCTGGGTGTAGCGAGATCCGGAATCGGGCGTATCGTCGCGATAATCGTTAATCAGCGTCGTTTCGTAGGGTTCGTCGCCGTAACGGCGCAGACCGATCAGCTTCAGCCGTCCGGGCCCTGCGCCGAATTCGACGTCGCCGCCGATTTCATAGCTCCAGCCATCGCCGCGATCGCGCAAAGTCCGGTCCCGATCGGCCTGATCACCCCCGGTGTAAACTCCGTCCTGGTGAAAACGGTCGAACACGCGCTGATACGATCCGTTGAAATGGGCGATGGTATCGCCCGCCGGATCCCAGGTGAGATTGGCCGAGAGGCGCGGTGAATCGTAGTAAGAGACGATGACTTCGTCCCGCTCCTCGATCACCTCGCCCGCTGCGTCGCGGATCAATGTTATGCCGCCGGCGCCGCCGCGACCTGAATTGCCGTTGTCGAACCCGAACTCGTAGGCGAGCTCGCCATTGCGGCCGGACACCGAAATCTCCCCCTTTGTATAAAGCGGATCGGTGAAATGCGGGCGAAATTGCGGTCTCCAGCTGAATTGCCCCTTCATTCCGCCGGACTCGAAAACGACATTGGCCACTTGGCCTGCCAGACCCGGGATATCGAGCGTCGATCCGTCGACGATCTCGATGCGGGTCACGTTGCTTGCCGGAATGCGCGAGAGTTGCGCATATACGTCGTCGGACTTGCTCGATGCGCGGGCCCCGTTGAACAGCACGTTGCCGCTCGCCTGGCCCAGCCCGCGCTGGCCGTCGCTGTCGCGGATCTGAAAGCCGGGCACACGGTTCAGCATGTCGAGCGCGTTGGTCGGGGCATAACGCGCAAAATCCTCCGTGGTATAGATCAGCGCCGTGTTGTCGTAGGCTTCCGGAGCGGCCACATCGGTCGGCACCGGCTGCGGTTCATCGCCGGTCTCCTGCGCGGCCACCGGAGCTGCAGTGAGCGCGACGGCAAGCGTCAGCAAGCTCGTCGCTGATCCGTGTTTATGCATTTTTTTCAATTTCCCTTTTAGCCGGAGCGCGATCTCGGCCCCAAGTTGCGAGCATCGCCATGGCAGCGAGACCGCCGCGAACACCCTCATCATCGACAAACGTAATCGCTGCATCGACAAATGTAATCGAATGTCTGCGCAGGAAATTTCTTCGCGCCGGTCGAAAACTGGTTTCAAATGAAATTATCTCTGGCCAGCGACGTTTCGTCGCGTCATGAGGAACCCCTCGCCAGCATGAAGGGTTATCCAGACGTGGACTATCAGACGGGATTCCTGAACCATTTCGCCACCGAGGCGGTCGAAGGTGCGTTGCCGATCGGGCGCAACAGCCCTCAACGCCCCGCCTTCGGCCTCTACGCCGAACAATTCTCGACCACCGCCTTCACCGCGCCGCGGGTCGAGAACCGGCGTTCGTGGCTCTACCGTCTCCTCCCCACCACCGCGCACGGGAAGATGCGCAAGGCCGAGGAAATCGGCACCCGCTGGCTGACCGCTCCACTCACGTGCGGCATCGCCGATCCCAATCGCATGCGGTGGGATCCCCTCCCCTCTCCCGAGGGCAAGGTCGATTTCATCGAAGGCATGACGACCTATTGCGCCAATGGCGATGTCGGGGCAGGCGATGGGCTGGGTATCCACCTTTATGCCTGCAACACCTCGATGGAGAACCGCGCGTTGCAGGTCTCCGACGGTGAAATGCTGATCGTGCCGCAACTTGGCCCGCTCCACATCACCACCGAATTCGGCAAGCTCGACGTGCCGCCGGGTCACATCGCGCTGATCCCGCGCGGCGTGCGCTTTGCCGTCGCGGTCGATGGCCCGTCAGCCGGCTATGTTTGCGAGAACTACGGCGCGCTGTTCCGGATCCCCGACCTCGGCCCGATCGGCGCCAACGGCCTTGCCAATCCGCGCGATTTCGAAGCGCCGGTTGCGTGGTACGAGGATCGCGATTGCGACTTCACCGTGATCCAGAAATACCAAGGGCATTTCTGGTCGGTCACGCTCGACCATTCGCCATTCGACGTCGTTGCCTGGCACGGAAATACCGTGCCCTATCGCTACGATCTCTCGCGCTTCAACACGATCGGCACGGTCAGTTTCGACCATCCCGACCCTTCTATCTTCACCGTCCTCACCTCCCCCAGCGCCCATGCCGGAACCGCGAATTGCGATTTCGTGATCTTTCCGCCGCGCTGGATGGTGGGCGAAGATACCTTCCGCCCGCCCTGGTTCCACCGCAATGTGATGAGCGAATTCATGGGACTGGTGCACGGCGAATACGACGCCAAGGAAGGCGGCGGCTTCGCTCCCGGCGGTGCCTCGCTCCACAACCAGATGAACGGCCACGGGCCCGATGCGCATTCGACGCAGAAGGCGATGGAGGCCGATCTGAAACCTCACAAAATCGACAACACGCTCGCCTTCATGTTCGAATCGCGCTGGGCCTACACCCTCGCGCGGCAAGCGTGTGAACTTCCCGGACGGCAATCCGATTACGACGATTGCTGGACCGGCTTTCCCAAAGCGGAGATTCCATGACCTTAACCGACCACACCCATAATCCCGACGCGCGCAGCTGGGTACTCGGCAGCGAGAACCACGCCGATTTCCCGATCCAGAACCTGCCGTTCGCGATGTTCTCCAGCGGCGGCTCCAAGAAGCGCGTCGGTGTCGCCATCGGGGACATGATCCTCGACCTGGCAGAAGCGGCCGATTTCATGGCCGACGATGCCCGCAAGCTGGGCGAGCTGGGATCGCGCGCCGATCTCAACGCGCTGTTTTCCTGCGGTGCCGAAGCCATGCGCACGCTGCGCCATGCGATTTTCGATCTGCTGACGGATGGCGGCAAACAAGCCGATATCGAACCGCTGCTCTACCGCGCGAGCGAGTGCGGATTGCACATGCCGTTCACCGTGCGCGACTATACCGACTTCTACACCGGCATCAATCACGCAACCAATGTGGGCAAGCTGTTCCGCCCCGACAATCCGTTGCTTCCGAACTACAAATTTGTGCCGATCGGCTATCATGGCCGTGCTTCATCGGTTCGCGTTTCGGGCAGCGACGTTACGCGCCCCAAGGGCCAGACAAAGGCTCCCGACGCCGATGCCCCGTCGGTCGGGCCGAGCAAGCGGCTCGATTACGAACTCGAGATGGCCGTCTGGGTCGGTCAGGGGAACGAGCTCGGCGCACCGATCGACATCGCCGACGCCAAGAAGCATATTGCCGGGATCGGCATCCTCAACGACTGGTCGGCGCGCGACCTTCAGGCGTGGGAATACCAGCCGCTCGGCCCGTTCCTCGCGAAGAGCTTCCACTCCTCGGTCAGCCCGTGGGTGGTGACGATGGACGCCCTCGCCCCCTTCCGCGTGGCGCAGGAAGCCCGCCCGGAAGGCGATCCCGCGCCGCTCGATTACCTGTTCGATGAAGACGACCAGGCGACCGGCGCGCTCGACGTGACGATGGAAGTCCACCTCTCCACCGCGAAGATGCGCGATGCCGGCCAAGCGCCGATGTGCCTCAGCAAAGGCCCGATGACGGCGATGTACTGGACGATCGCGCAGCTGATCGCGCATCACTCATCGAACGGTTGCGACCTCAATCCGGGCGATCTTCTGGGCACCGGTACGCTGACCGGCAATATGCCCGACAGCGTTGGCTCGCTGCTTGAGATCACCAATGGCGGCAAGGAGCCTCTGGCCCTCCCCAATGGCGAAACCCGCACCTTCCTCGAAAATGGCGACGAAATCATCATGACCGCCTATGCCGAGAAAGCCGGTGCGGCGCGGATCGGCTTCGGCGAGTGCCGCGGCCGGATCGTCGAGGGTCCGCTCGGCTGACCGCCACCTCCAATTGCCTTCGCGCCCCGCTGCGCGTATAGGAACATCTCGCCCCGGCATCGCTATACCAGCGCGCCGGGGCGTCGTGTTTCACGAACGTCAAGGACCCACCCATGTCGCGTCGCCGCCAGATCTATGAAGGCAAGGCCAAGATCCTCTATGAAGGCCCCGAACCGGGCACGCTGATCCAGTATTTCAAGGATGACGCAACCGCCTTCAATGCCGAGAAAAAAGGCACGATCAACGGCAAGGGCGTGATCAACAATCGCATCAGCGAGCATATCTTCACGCGCCTTTCGCATATCGGCGTGCCGACGCACTTCATTCGCCGCCTGAACATGCGCGAACAGCTGATCCGCCAGGTCGAGATCGTTCCGATCGAAGTGGTGGTGCGCAATGTGGCCGCCGGGTCGATCTGCAAGCGCCTGGGTCTCGAAGAAGGCCAGCCGCTGCCGCACACGCTGATCGAATATTACTACAAGGACGATGCGCTGGGCGATCCGCTCATCTCCGAAGAGCACATCGCCTGCTTCAACTGGGCGGGCCATGAAGAGATGCAGGACATCGCCGCGATGGCGATCCGCATCAACGATTTCATGTGCGGCATGTTCGCCGCGATCGATATCCGTCTGGTGGATTTCAAGCTCGAATTCGGGCGCTTGTGGGACGGCGATTTCAGCCGCATCATCCTCGCCGACGAAATCAGCCCCGATGGTTGCCGCTTGTGGGATCTCAACACAAACGAGAAGCTCGACAAGGATCGCTTCCGCCGCGATCTCGGCGGTGAAAGCGAGGCCTATCAGGAAGTCGCGCGTCGTCTCGGCCTGCTGCAGAACGAAGATGGCGGCCCCGGCGAAGTGCTCGACATGGACCATGCCCGCTCGCGTCTCCGTCCGCAGAAGAAATAGACCCGTTCGTCGAGGCAGCGCCTTGCCGCGGTAAGGCATTTCCTGCATCCTGTGCATGAAGCCGGGGGTGGGTCGCACGTAATCCCCCGCAACACGTGAACTCGCGTGCGGGGGATATCTCTATGCTGTCGAAGACACTCTACGCGCTCGGCGTTTCCGTCGCCGCGCTCGCTTTCACCGCGCCTGCACTGGCTCAGGATACGGTCGCGCCGCATTCTTCCAACCCGAACGGCCCGGTTTCGGCTTGGGATGTCGAGGCTACCGATGTCGAGCCAGATGCCGAGATCGTCTACGGCACGCTTTCCAACGGCATGAAATACGCCATCCGCAAGAACGAGACGCCCAAGGGCGCGGCTTCCTTCCGGATGCATTTCGATTTCGGCTCGCTCTACGAGAGCGAGGAAGAGCGCGGACTGGCGCACTTCATCGAGCATATGGTGTTCAACGGCTCGACCAATGTGCCCGAAGGCGAGATGATCCCGATCCTCGAGCGGCTCGGCCTGGCCTTTGGCGCCGATACCAACGCCTACACCAACTTCGACGAAACGGTGTACAAGCTCGATGCTCCCACCGCGAATGACGAGGCGATCGACACTTCGCTGTTCCTGTTGCGCGAGGTGGCTGGCGAAGCGAGTTTCACTCCCAGCGCCGTCGATAGCGAACGCGAGATCATCACTAGCGAGCGGCGGGCGCGCGATTCGGTGCAACTGCGCACGATTATCGATCGCCTCGCATTCCAGATTCCGGACACGCTCTATGACGATCGGTTGCCGATCGGTCTCGAGACCGTGCTGCGTGGAGCCCCGGCTTCGCGCCTGAAGGCTCTCTACCACCGCTATTATCGCCCCGAAAACGCCACCCTCGTCGTGGTCGGCGATTTCGATGTGGCTGACATGGAACGCCGCATCGCCGAACGGTTCGGCGACTGGCAGGGCGTGGGCCCGGCAGGTGCGAAGCCCGATATCGGTTCGGTCGATTTGGAGCGTCCGATGGCGTTCGACGTGTTCACCGATCCGGCCTCTGTTTCTGGCGCCACGATCTCGATCGCGCGCCCCTATTCCGATCCGGCCGACACGATCGCCGAACGACGGACCGAAACGCTGGAGCAGCTCGGTACTGCGATCATGAACCGTCGTCTCCAGCGAATCGCGGGGCAGGAAAACTCGCAACTGCTCGGCGGGTCGATGTTCGTCGAGCCGCTACCGCCGGTCGCGAAGATGACCAGCCTTTCGGTCGGCACAGGCGAAGGGCTCTGGAAAGAAGGCCTGACGATCGCCGAAAACGAGCTGCGCCGCGCGCTGCAATATGGCTTTACGCAAAACGAGCTCAACGAAGCGATGGCCAATGCGGAAACGGGTCGCCGCAATGCCGCCGAACAGGCCGGCGGACGCTCCAGCGCAGGCCTCGCCGATGCAATCGTCGCGGTGGCCGGTGAAAACGATTTCGTCACCTCGCCCGTCTGGCGCTACGCCTTGTGGCAGGGGATCAAGGACACCATCACGCTCGATGCCGTGAACGCGGCCTTCCGCACGCTATGGACCGGTAGTCAGCCACTCATCAGCGTGACGGCGAAGGAGTTCGAAGGCGGCGAGGACGCGGTGGCTGCGGCCTGGACCGAAAGTGCAGCGGTGGCAGTCGAGGCGCCGACCGAAGGTGCTGCGGCATCATTCGCCTATGACACGTTCGGCGATGGTCCCGGCCAAGTGGTTTCGGACACCACAATCGACGATCTGGGCATCCGGACCGTCACGTTCGACAATAATGTCCGTCTCAACATCAAGCAGACCGATTTCGAACCAGGCGCGGTGCGGTTTCAGATCGGCATGGACGGCGGATTGTTCGCGCTTGGTGATGCATCGCCGGCCAATGCGCTGCTTCTCCAGATTGCTTCACCGCGCGCCGGCACGCAGGGCAATTCGTTCGACGAGTTGCAGCAGGTCCTCGCCGGTCGGAACATCACGGTCGGCTTTGCGCCCGGCACGGACGAATTCATCGCCGCCGGTGCAACGACCCCGGCAGATCTCGCGCTGCAGATGAAGGTTTCGGCGGCCTATCTGACCGATTTCGGCTTCCGTCCCGAGGCGCAGAGCTACTGGAACTCATTGATCGGTGCGGTCTACGGCCAGCTGACCTCGCAACCGCAATTGGTGTACACTCTCCAACGGTCTACGACGCTAACCGACGATCCACGCCAGGCTTTCCCGAGCCAGGAGGAGCTGGCAGCGGCGAACTTCGCCAGCTTCCGCGACGCTTATCTCGCCAACGCTGCCGATGCGCCGATCGAGATCGCGGTGGTCGGCGATATCGATCCCAATGCGGCAATTGCGGCGGTCGCCCAGAGCTTCGGCGCCCTGCCCGACCGCAAGGCGACGGCAACCGACTATTCCGCACAGCGCGAAATCGTGTTCAAGGACGTGTCGGGAGACGACGTCGCGACCTTCATGCATAGTGGCCCGGCAGATCAGGCCGTGGTCGGCAGTGTGTGGCGCACGTCGGATGATAGCGATTTCCACGATGTAGTGGCGATGAACCTGCTGCTTGGGGTGATCGACCTCTACGCAACCGAAACCCTGCGCGAGAAATTTGCGGCGACCTACAGCCCGTCGGTCGAGAGCGCGATGTCCTCCGATTTCATGGATGATGGCAGTTTCTCGCTCTCGGCGGTGGTCGATCCCAAGATGGCGGACGAGGTGCTGGCACTCATTCCGAACCTCGTCGCACGCCTGCGCGACACGCCGGTGGATGATGATACGCTGCTTCGCGCCCGACAGCCGATACTCGAGCGCCTTCGCCAGAGCCGACGCAACAACGCCTTCTGGATTGGCGTGGCATCCACGGCGCAAAGCGAGGCCGAACGCCTTGAGCGGGTGCGCGAGGAAGAGGCAGTGTTGACCAGCCTCACGCCGGACGACCTGATGAAGCTTGCGCGCAAATATCTGACGCCCGAACGGCGCGCCGACATCCGCGTGCTGTCGAGCCAGGCGGCGCCCGAGTAACAGACCTAAAATCCTTAAATGCGCCGGGCGGCCTGGTAACGGGTCGCCCGGCGCTTGTCTTGGTGCTGCCTTTACACGGGAAGGGCATCTGATGCGCAGGGAGGGGGTTGATTCCCTGTCCGGTCGCGTCATGGTGTGGACATGCTCAAACGCCTGTTTATCTCGTTCGCCGCGCTGCCCGCGCTTGCCTCCTGCGCGACTACCGGTGCCCAAGCACCTGCCACTGTCGCGGAAACCGATGCGATCGTCGTCGCGGAACCCGTTGCGACGGACACGAACGATCCGGTCTGGGCGTTCGAAGAGAGTGATATCGGTGTCGATCCGGGCTACCGCTTCGGCGTGCTCGACAACGGCATGCGATATATCATCCGCTCGAACGATACCCCCGAAGGCCAAGGCTTGGTGCGGATGGTGGTCGAAACCGGGTCGATCGACGAGACCGAGAGCGAACAGGGCTTTGCGCACTTCCTCGAACACATGGTGTTCAACGGCTCGACCAACGTGCCAGAGGGCGAGATGGTCAAACTGCTCGAGCGCAAGGGCCTGGCCTTCGGTGCCGATACCAACGCCTCGACCGGGATCGACGTTACCCAGTACAAGCTCGACCTGCCGAACAATTCGGAAGACATCCTCGACACCGCGCTGATGCTGATGCGCGAAACCGTGAGCGAACTGACGATCAGCCAGGAAGCGGTCGATCGCGAGAAGGGCGTGGTCCTCGCCGAACGGCGCGATCGCAACAGTTTCGCATTCAAGAACACGATCGACAGCCTCGCCTTCTCCTATCCCGACGCGCGCTTTCCCAAGCGCCTGCCGATCGGTCAGGCCGAAACCATCGAAGCGGCAACCTCGGAGGGTCTGCGAGCCTATTGGGAGCGTGAATACGTCCCAGCCGCGACCACACTGATCGTGGTTGGCGATTTCGACATAGACATGGTCGAAGCCAAGATCCGCGACGGCTTCGCAGACTGGGATCGCAGCGGCGAAACCGATCTGACCTCCGCAGGTCCGATAGATCCCGCCTATGCCGGCGCCACCGACATCTATCTCGATCCAGCGTTGCCCGAAGTGGTCACCTTCGAACGCAATGACGTCTATATCGATCGTCCCGACACCATCGCCGAGCGCAAGGCAAACACCCTGCGCGGCATCGCCTATGGCATTATCGGACGCCGCATGACCCGGCTCGCTCGCGAGGAAGACCCGCCATTCCGCGGTGCGCGCTTCGGCACCGGAGACGTGCTTGATGCTGGACGCGCGACCTCGCTCACGGTCCAGACGATCGATGGCCAGTGGCAGCGCGGTGTGGATGCCGCCATCGACGAATACAATCGCGCTCTCGCTTTCGGCTTCACCGAAGCAGAAGTTGCGGAGCAGATTGCCAATCGTCGCACCGGCCTCGAAAACGCCGCGGCAAATGAAGGGACCCGCAGCAACGCGTTTCTTACCGGCGCCGCAATCGCGCTTGTCACCAGTGACAGCGTACCCTCGCTGCCATCCGACGGACTCGAACGCTTCAACGCCTTTGCCGACGAGATCACGCCCGAAGCGGTGCTGGCCGCCTTGCGTGACGATGTGATTCCGCTCGACAATCCCAACATCCGTTTCATCGGCAAGACGGCTCCCGAAGGCGGTGAGCAGGCTCTGCGCGCGGCGTGGAACACCGCCATCGCGCGCGCGCCCGAACCGCTTGAAGAGGCCGAAGTCCTCGCCTGGCCCTACACCGATTTCGGTACTCCCGGCACGGTGGTGTCGGACCAGGTCGGCGAAGCGCTCGGCATCCGTCGCATTCGCTTCGACAATGGCGTGATGCTGAATCTGAAGCGCACCGAACTCGCCGACAACCAGATCCTGGTTCAGTACAATCTCGATGGCGGATCGCTGCTCGACACCAAAGACGATCCGCTCGCTACCGCGATCGCGACGCTCTTGCCGCTTGGCGGACTAGGAGAACTGAGCGCCGACGAATTGCAGACCGCGCTCGCCGGACGGACGGTGTCGACGAGCTTCAATACGACCACGGACACCTTTTATGGCTATGTTCGCACCACCCCGCGCGATCTCGACCTGCAATTGCAGGTAATGACCGCGATGCTGACCGATCCGGGCTACCGGGCGGAAGCCGTCACCCGCTACCGGCAAAGTCTCGATGATTATTTCGCCCGTCTCTACGCCACGCCAGGCGCGGCCTACGGCGCGAAAATCGGCGAGATCCTGTCGGACGGCGATCCGCGTTTCACCTTGCAGCCCGAAGACGCCTATCGCGCGCTCGATTTCGACGATTTGCGCAATGCGATCGGCGACCGTCTCGCCAAAGGGGCGATCGAGATCGGCGTGGTTGGCGATATCGATGAGCAGGCCGTGATCGAAGCCGTCGCCGCAACCTTTGGCGCATTGCCCGATCGCGAGCCCGAATTTCGCCGTTACGACGACAATCGCAGCCGAAGCTTCACAGCCACTCGCGGGGAAGTGCGAATCGAGCACACCGGCGAACCCGACCAGGCGCAAGTGCGCTTCGTGTGGCCCACCGTCGACGACAGCGATTTCGATCGTGACGTCCAGCTCTCGCTGCTGGCCCGCGTGGTCGATATCGCGCTGACCGACAATCTGCGCGAAGAACTCGGCCAGGCCTATTCACCCTATGCCGGCAGCAGTACTTCGCGGATCTATCGCGATTACGGCACCTTCCTCGCCGGTGCGGGGGTCGATTACGCCCTGCTCGACGAGGCGCGAGACGCGGTGATCGAAACCATCACCATGCTGCGCGAGGCGCCGATCGACGACGACCTGATCCAGCGCGCGCGCCAGCCCGTGCTCGAAGGCTATGACAATGCGCTCAAGACCAATGGTGGTTGGATGGGCCTCGTCGAAGATGCCCAGCGCCGGACCGAGAGCCTGCGGCGCTACCTGGCCGGGAAGGACGCCGTCTTGGCCGTGACCGGCGAGCAGTTGCAGGCCCTGGCGCGCGAGTATCTCGATCCCGATGCCGCGGTACAGGTGTTGGTGGTACCGAAAGCGGAGGACTGATCGCGGGTACGGATTGCGATTGGCGGCTGAGCGGCTATAGCGCGGCCCAAGCTGCCTAGCCGGAGTCCCGTTTCATGAAAGTCCGTGTTTTCGTCCGTCTCAAGCCCGGTGTGCTCGACCCGCAGGGTCGCGCCGTCCATCATGCGCTCGAAGGACTCGGCTTCGACGGTGTCGAAGACGTGCGGATCGGTCGTATGATCGAGCTGAATGTGTCTGACGATACGTCCGACGAAGCGCTCGACAAGATGTGCGCCCAGCTCCTCGCCAATACGGTGATCGAGGACTACCGCATCGAGAAGGCCGACTGATGGGCTTCCGCGCCGCCGTCATCACCTTCCCGGGATCCAACTGCGATCGCGACATGGCGGTCGCGCTCGAACAGGTTTCGGGCACCGCCCCCATCCGCGTCTGGCATGGCGACGCCGATCTGCCCGCAGGGCTCGATTTCATCGCCCTGCCCGGCGGCTTTTCCTACGGTGACTATCTGCGCTCGGGATCGATGGCCGCGAACAGCCCGATCATGCGCAGCGTCAAGCGCGCTGCGGAAGCCGGTGTGCCCGTGCTCGGAGTCTGCAACGGCTTCCAGGTTCTGACCGAAAGCGGGCTGCTGCCCGGCGCGCTGATGCGCAACGCCCAGATCACCTTCGTCTGCCGTAACGCGGGGCTCAAGGTGGAAAACGCGCAGACGCTGTTTACGAACGGTTACGAAGCGGGCCAGGAAATCACGATCCCTGTCGCCCACCACGACGGCAATTACTTCGCCGACGACGAGACGCTCGACCGGGTCGAGGGTGAAGGCCGCGTCGTATTCCGTTACCTCGAAAACTGCAACGGATCGGCGCGCGATATCGCTGGTGTGCTCAACAAGGCGGGCAATGTGCTGGGCATGATGCCCCACCCCGAACGTGCAATCGAGGATGCTCATGGCGGCAGAGATGGCCGCGCCTTGTTCGAAAGCGCCGTGCGCAGTCTCGTGGATGCCTGAGCAGCTGACGGTTTAGGCGACGGCACCGCTATCGAGCGGGCGACCCGCGAACAGTTCTTCCGCGTCCTTCGCGGGCATCGGGCGGCTGTAATAGAAACCCTGTATCTTCTTGCAGCCCAGCTCGCGGACCATCTGAAGCTCATCCTCGGTCTCGACGCCTTCTGCGGTGGTCGACATTTCGAGGCTGTCCGCCATGGCGACCACGGCGCGGATGATCGCGAGGCTTTCGGGATTGTTCACCGCCGCACCCTGCACGAAGCTGCGATCGACCTTGATGGTGGAGAAACGCATTTTTCGCAGGTAGCCGAGCGAGGAATAGCCGGTCCCGAAATCGTCGAGTGCGACCCCGCAGCCGAGCGCCATGATCTGTTCGAGTGTCGAGCGCGCCGTACTGTCGTCGCGCACAAAGATGCTCTCGGTCACTTCGATCTCCAGCCGGTGCGGCGGAAGACCGCTTGCCGAAAGCGCATTGACCACCGATGCCGAGAAGTTCGGATCGAGCAATTGCTCGCCCGAAACGTTGACCGCCACGCGAATGTCGTCGGGCCACTTCATCGCCTGGCGACACGCTTCCTGTAACACCCACTCGCCGATCGGGACGATCAGGCGGGTGTCTTCTGCCAGCGGAATGAACTTGCCCGGGCTGACGAAGCCGTGTTCGGGACTGTTCCAGCGGACCAGCGCTTCGAAGCTGACGACGCATTCACGCTGGGCATCGACCACGGGCTGGAAATTGAGCACCAGTTCCTCACGCTCGAGCGCGCTGCGCAGCGCGAATTCGAGCTGTCGGCGCTCCTCGGCCGAAGCGTGGAGCGACGGCTCGAATGTGTAGTGCTTGCCCCCACCTTCATCCTTCGAGCGATAGAGCGCGAGGTCGGCATTGCGCATCAGCGTCTCAACCGTGCGTCCGTCACGCGGCCCGATCGCCGAGCCGACGCTCGCTCCGACATACAGCGTGTGATCGTCGATCTCGTAAGGCTGCGACAGGCGTGTGATTACGGTCTGAGCGATGCGATTGACGTGCTGGAGGTCCGACGCGTCGCGGATGACGACCGCGAACTCGTCTCCACCCAGGCGACCGCACGTCTCGTTCTCGCTCATCAATTCCTGCAGGCGTTCGGAAACATGCGCCAGCAGCTTGTCGCCGACCTGGTGGCCAAGCGTATCGTTGACTGCCTTGAAACGGTCGAGATCGATCATCAGGAACGCGCAGCGGGTGCGCCACTGTTCGGCGAAGCGCAGCGCTCCGCCCATCGCGTCGGTCAGGCACATGCGATTGGGCAGGCCCGTGAGCGTGTCGTAGCGCGCCATATAGGCAATCTTCTCGGACGATTCCCGCTGTTCGGTCACATCCGAACCGACTCCTCGGAAACCGGCGAAACTGTTGTTCTCGTCATATTTAGGGGTGCCCGAAAGCTCCCACCAGCGGTCCTGTCCGTCGATCGTCACCTTGACCAGCAGATCCGAAAAGCTCTCGCGGCGCTTCAGCCGCTCGGCCAGATCGTGAAGGGAGGAATGGAACTGTCCGCTTTCCCAAGCCGGCCCCGCAATCAGCTGGACGAACGGCAGCCCTTCGATTTCATGCGCATCGCGTCCCATCGCATAGGCGAACCGGGGCGACACCGACCGCACGCGACGCGCGGTATCGATCACCCACAGCCAGTCGGCCTGGCCTTCTTCGAATTCGCGCAACAGCATCGAGACCACTTCGCTCTTCTCGGCGATCCCCGCCTCCGCCACACGCGCGGCGAGAAACGCACGTGCAGAACCCACCGTCCCGAACGTCACGAGCATGACATAGACGGCCGTGATCACTGCCATGTCCCACATTCCGGTAAGAGCGAGCCCGACCGTTCCAACCGAGCCGACCACGAACCCGAACAGCATCGTGCCCAGTGGGACGGCCGCGAGCGTGATGGCATTGGCGGACATCAGGAGGGCGATCACGGCCCACAATTTGAGCTGCGCCTCGGGCCCTACGAAGGGGCAGAAACCCGCAATCGGAATGACCCAAGCGAACGCCACGGCAAGCGAGCCCCGGGCATGGCTATCGATATCGTGCTTGGTCAGCCGACGCCGGTCGGCATCGACCATCGAGATGTCCTTGCGCCAGTTGAAAGCAACCGCGGCGGCGAGAACGACGAGCCAGCCGCCGAGAACCCATGGTTCCTGCGTCGACCAGAACAGCGGCACTGTGGCGGCCGCTGCCAGCGTATGGAACAGAACCCGCGCCAAAGCGACGCGCGCGAGACTGGCGAATTGCAAGCCGCGCAGCCAGTCCCACCCCTCGCCCTCGGGTTGTCGGATCCCGAGCACAGCGAGCGAAGGAAAGGTGTGCGGCAGCTTGGCCGAATTGTCTTCGCGATGTTCCACCCCACGGCCGCTAGCAGGTAAATGGTTAGGGCTCGGTAAAGGAAGTCAGCGGCCGAAACCGATTTCCCAAGCAATTTGAAGGAATACCCTCGGTTATTCGACCGTGACCGACTTCGCCAGATTGCGCGGCTGATCGACATCCGTGCCCTTGGCCACGGCAACATGATAGGCGAGCAATTGCACCGGCACGGCATAGACCAGCGGCGCAATCAGCGGATGGACGTGCGGCATCTCGATCGTCGCCATGCAGCCCTCTCCCGCTTCTGCAATCCCTTCCGCATCGGAGATCAGCACGATCTTTCCCCCGCGCGCGGAGACCTCCTGCATGTTCGAAACGGTCTTCTCGAACAGCGGACCCGAGGGCGCAATCACGATCACCGGCACGTTCTCGTCGATCAGCGCGATCGGTCCGTGCTTCATTTCACCCGAAGCATAACCTTCTGCATGGATATAGCTGATTTCCTTGAGTTTCAGCGCCCCTTCCATCGCCAGCGGATAATCCTGGCCGCGACCGAGATACAGCACGTCGCGGGCCGGGGCGATGAGGGGAGCCATCGCGGCGATATCGTCGTCGTGATCGAGCGCGGCATTGAGGCTGGCCGGAGTTTCCAGCAGGTGCTCGACGATTTCCTCTTCTTGTGCCCGGCTCAATCGCCCGCGCTTGACCGCCATATGCGCGGCGAGCGCAGCGAGCACGGCCAGTTGGCAGGTGAACGCCTTGGTCGAAGCGACCCCGATCTCGGGTCCGGCATGGGTCGGCAACAGAACATCGGCCTCGCGCGCCATGGTGCTGGTGGGCACGTTGACCACCGCGCCGATCGTCTGCCCGTTTTCCTTGCAATGGCGCAACGCCGCGAGCGTGTCGGCGGTTTCGCCACTTTGCGAGATGAACAGCGCCAGCCCGCCCGGCTCGAGCACCGGATCGCGATAGCGAAACTCGCTCGCGACATCGATATCGACCGGCAGGCGCGCGAATTGCTCGAACCAGTATTTCGCCACCAGCCCGGCGTAATAGGACGTACCGCAAGCGACGATCGTCACCCGGTTGATCTCGCCCAGATCGACATCGAGCTGGGGCAAGGCGACCGATCGGTCGGACTGGCGCAAATAGGACCCGAGCGTCTGCGCGACCACGGTCGGCTGCTCGAAGATCTCCTTGAGCATGAAGTGGCGGTATTCGCCCTTCTCCATTGCCGCGGCCGAGGCGCCCGAATGTTTGGTCTCGCGCTCGACCTGCGCGTTCTCCGCATCGTAGATCGTCGCGCTTTCGCGGGTGATGACGACCCAGTCGCCTTCCTCGAGATAGGCGATCTGCTGGGTCAGGGGCGCCAGCGCCAGCGCATCGGAACCGAGATAGGTCTCGCCATCCTCGTAACCGACCACCAGCGGCGAGCCGAGCCGCGCGCCGATGAGCATGTCGGGATACGATTTGAAGGCCACCGCCAATGCGAAGGCCCCCCGCAGGCGCGGCAGCACCGCTTTGACTGCATCTTCGGGCGATGCGCCGTTCTCGACCTCTTGCGAGATCAGATGCGCGACCACTTCGCTGTCGGTCTCGCTTTCAAAGGTCCGGCCCTTGGCCTTGAGCTCGTCGCGAAGCGCGCGGAAATTCTCGATGATCCCGTTATGCACCAGCGCGACGTGATCGGTCGCATGCGGGTGCGCGTTCTTAGAGGTCGGCGCGCCATGCGTGGCCCAGCGGGTATGCGCAATGCCCACATCGCCGGGCGCGGGACGTTCGGCCAGTTCGGCGACCAGATTGGACAGCTTCCCCTCGGCCCGGCGGCGGATCATCTCGCCATCGTCGAGCGTGCAGATGCCCGCGCTGTCATAGCCGCGATATTCCATCCGCTTGAGCCCGTCGACGAGCCGATCCGCAACCGCATGATTGCCGACGATTCCGATAATTCCGCACATGGGATCAGTCCTCTCTTACAAACTGTAGGGTATGCGCACACCGGGCATCGCCTTGGGAAAAGCGGCGGTGTTGCGGGTAACGTAAATGCGCCCGGTCACCTGGGCTGCGGCTAAACCGAAAGCATCGGCCAGCGCCATTTGCGGGCTCTGGCGGCGCAGCGAGGCAGCCCGCCGCGCAATATCCTCGCCGATCTCGACGACCTTGAAGTGATCGAGAAAGCTCTCGACCTCTTCGGCGTCGCTCTTTGCGCCGGCAAGGATTTCGGTCCATCCAAGCCGTGTGATCCAGCGTTCGGGGTGCTTGACGATCTCGGTCCGCGCGTCGTCGAGCCCAACCAGGGCATCGACCAGGATAGCGCTGTCGAACAGGACCCCGCTCATCCGCGCTCGCCGTTGCGGATGCGGCGCTGGTAGCGCTGCCCCTCGCCCACATCGCTGCGATCGCGCCACAGGCCGAAAAACTGATCGACCCCGCGCCGCGAGGTGCCCGCACGCATTTGCGCCACCGCGTCGCGCACCAATGCGGTGCGCGACACGCCGAGCTCCTCCGCCCGGCGATCGAGCCAACGGATATCGTCGTCCGGAATTTCTACCAGCGTACGCATGGCCGGACTGATATCAGTCTATGATATCATGTCAATCGGTAAACAGGTCGTCCTGTTGGACTCCGAGACGTTCGGCCATCCCGACACTCACCGAAGGTTCGTCTTCACCGGTGCAGCGCAGATCCGAAATCTGCTTGCCTGCGCGGTAGACATAGACGCCGGCCTCGAATTTCGGATCGTTTCCTTCGCCTGCGTTGAAATTCGTCCGCACCACGCGGCTGTAGACCACATATTCGATATCATCGCGCTGGAAGCTCAACTGCGCCTCGCCGCCACCCGAATAAGGCACCGATGCCCAGCGCATGCGGTCTTGCGAATAGGAGGTGGGCCAAGCCAGTTCGGGGGGCTGATCGGCCTTGCCGAAGCGGTACTGCGCATATTCGCGCCCCTGGTCGTCCTTCTGCACGCAAACCGCGACCGTGCGTCCGTCGCGCACCTTGCAGCTGAAGAGTGCTCCCTCGGTATCGGCGCAGGCCGAGGTGGCCGGTTCGCCGGGCTTGGGGGTCGGTGCCGGAGAGGAGGCCGGAGCCGTCGCGTCTGCAGCGATCGGCTCTCCGCTCGCGCTATCGCCGGTATCGGGCGTGGTTACAGGTTCGGAAGGTTCGCTCTGGTTGCAGGCCGTGAGCAGCAGGAAAGCACTGATAAGGGGTGCGGACTTCATTTCTTTTCTGACTCTTTCTTCTTTTTCATCGCATCATGGAAACGATCGGCCCAGCCGGGTTTCACGAGTTGTTCGGCACGGACCATCCGCAATTCGCCTTCCGCGACATCGCGCGTGACGGCGCTGCCAGCAGCGACGATTGCATCTTCACCAATCCGCACCGGCGCGATCAGCGAGGAGTTCGATCCGATAAAGGCGCGCGCGCCGATCTCGGTCCTGTATTTGAAGTACCCGTCGTAATTGCAGGTGATCGTACCCGCGCCGATATTAGCACCCGGGCCGACCGTGGCATCGCCCAGATAGGTCAGGTGGCTCGCCTTGGCCCCCTCGCCCAGCACCGCCTTCTTCATCTCGACGAAATTGCCAACGAAACTGTCCTTCTCCATCACCGCACCGGGGCGCAGGCGGGCATAGGGACCGACCTTGCAATCCTCGCCCACGCTCGCGCCTTCGAGATGGCTGAACGCGCGGATCAGCGCGCCGCGCGCGACGCTGACGCCGGGACCGAAAACGACATTGGGTTCGATCGTGACGTCGGGTGCCAGTTCGGTGTCCCAGCTGAAGAACACCGTGTCCGGCGCGCGCAGGGTGACGCCTTCGGCCATCCAGTGGTCGCGCTGTTCCTCCTGCCACTGGGCTTCCGCAGCGGCGAGTTCGGCGCGGCTGTTGATCCCCGCGACTTCGTATTCGCTACCGGCCTTCACCGCAGCACAGTTCCGCCCGTCCGCGATCGCGATGTTGACGATGTCGGGCAGGTAATATTCGCCCTGCGCATTGTCGTTGCCGACGCGGCGCAACAGATCGAACATGTCGGACTTGCGCGCCGCCATCAGGCCCGAATTGCACAGGCGGCAGGCGCGATCCTCGTCGCTGGCGTCTTTGAACTCGACCATCTTGGCAATGCGCCCGGCATCGTCCGCTACCACGCGGCCATAAGCGAGCGGGTCTTCCGGCTCGAACCCGAGCACGACGACTGCGGGCGAGTCGCTTTCATGCAGCCGGTCGGTCATCGCGCGCATCGTCGCCGCTTTCACGAACGGCACATCTCCATACAGTACCAGGACATCGCCATCGAACCCGTCGAGCGCATCCTCGGCCTGCTGTACCGCATGGCCGGTGCCGAGTTGTGGCTCCTGTACCCGGTAGCTGGCACGTTCGCCCAATTGCGTCTCGATCTGCTCGCGCCCCGCACCCACGATCACCACGCGGTGCTTCGGAGACAGCTCTTCCGCGCTGGCAAGCAAATGCTCGAGCATCGGACGTCCGGCGATCGGGTGGAGGACCTTGTGCAGGTCCGATTTCATCCGCGTCCCCTTGCCCGCAGCAAGGACGACGATGGCAAGTTCATGTGTGCTCATGCATGGTCAATGGCAGCATTCCCGATCGGTTTCCAGCGCGCGTTCGCACACCTGCCGTTACGGCAAGGCAGACCATCGAAAGCGGTGTTGCAAGGCGTGACGGAAACTGCCACTCCGCGCGGGAATTGACCCATACGTAAACCAATCGGAGACCCTCCCATGTCCATCGACTTCACCGACAAGGTAGCCATCGTCACCGGCGCAGGCGGCGGCATCGGCCGCGAATATGCCCTCGAACTCGCCAAGCGCGGCGCGAAGGTCGTGGTCAACGATCTCGGCGGCGCGCGCGACGGCAGCGGCGCTTCGGACGCTGCCAGCCAGGTGGTCGAGGAAATCGAGAAGGCCGGCGGCACTGCGATGGCGAACGGCGCCTCGGTCACCGAATATGACGAGATGCAGGATCTCGTTGCCCAGGCGAAAGACAAGTGGGGCGGCGTCCACATCCTGATCAACAATGCCGGCATCCTGCGCGACAAGAGCTTCGCCAAGATGGAGCCGGCGGATTTCGAACTGGTGGTCAAGGTCCACCTGCTCGGCAGCGCCTATGCCACCAAGGCGGTATGGGAAACCATGCGCGAACAGAATTACGGTCGCATCCTGATGACCGCGAGCTCGACCGGCCTTTTCGGCAATTTCGGCCAGGCCAATTACGGCGCCGCGAAGCTCGGCCTCGCAGGTCTCACCAAGACGCTGTATATCGAAGGCGCGAAGTACAACATCAAGTGCAACACGATCGCCCCGGTCGCCGCGACCCGCATGACCGAGGATATCTTCCCCGAGCAAGCGCTGAAGATGTTCGGCCCGGAAAACGTCGTTCCGGCGGCGCTTTACCTCGTCAGCGAAGACGCCCCGACCAATGCGATCGTCGGCGCGGGTGCAGGCGGTTACCACTCAAGCTTCGTCACCATGAACACGCCGGTGATTCTGCCCGAAGACGAGCGTTCGGTGGAAGGCTTCGCCGCGCACTGGGATCAAATCTCCAAGGTCGAACACGCCAGCGTTCCGCAGAATGGCGGCGAGCAGTCGATGGCGATCATGGCCGAGTTGCAGAAGACCATGAAGGGCTGATCCGGGCCTTAGGCGCGCCTGCATGCAGGTATCGCAAATAGAATGCAAAAGCCCCCATGCCCTCGAAGGCACGGGGGCTTTTTCATGATCTGACCGAACGTGTTCGCGACCTATTCCCCGACCGCCTTCACCAACCTCCGCTCTAGCGGGGCCAACACGCCGCGCAGTTCCGCGCCACGTTTGAGCACCTGGCCCTGTTCACCGATCAACGCCCACATGCCCTGGCGATTGCGCATGGAGGGGCGCTTCTCGACCCGTATCTCGGGGTTTTCGGCGGTCCGTCGAAACGCGGAAAAGGCGGCGAAATCGCGGGTAAAATCCATCGCGTAATCGCGCCACTGACCGGCGGCGACCATGCGGCCGTACACGTCCATGATGCGCTGCAATTCCTGGCGCTCAAAACCAACCTGCCCGCCCTTGAGCGGAAACGGCAGCAACATTCCCGAACCGGTGCTCATGAGTGCGACATCATCCGCCGGTGTTCTCGCGCTTGTCTGCCGCATGCGAACGAATCTGCGCACGCAGGTCTGCCAGTTCGGCTTCCAGCGCGGCGAGACGCGTTTCGTCCGAAGCGCTCGGGCCGCACGGCTCCTTGCATGGGGTGCCATAAGGCAGGAAGTCCTTCGCCCATTCCTCGACCGGCACAAGCGTAGAGCGCGCCTTGAGCCCGATCATCGTCGCACCTTCGGGCACTTCATCGGTGACGACGGCATTGGACCCGATCCGCGCTCGCTCGCCGACAGTAATCGGGCCGAGGACCTGCGCGCCGGCCCCAATGATCACACCGTTGCAGATGGTCGGATGGCGTTTGCCGCCCTCCCCATTCGTCGGGTTCATTCCGCCCAGCGTCACATTCTGGTAGATCGTCACATCGTCGCCGATCTCGGCGGTTTCTCCGATCACCGTGAAGCCATGGTCGATGAAGAAGCGCTCGCCAATCTTGGCGCCGGGATGGATGTCGATACCGGTCAGGAAGCGCGAAAAATGGTTCACGAAGCGCGCGAGGAAGAACAGTCCGCCACCGAATAGCCAATGCGCGACCCGGTGCAGTCCGAGCGCGAGGACGCCCGGATACAGCAGCACCTCGGCACGCGAACGCGGCGCGGGATCGCGCGCGCGGATCGAGTCGAGATAGGCCTTCAGTGAGCCGAACAAATAAGCTCTCCGGTCGTCGTCACAACAAGTCTGGCTGGTCCGCTTCGGGATCGCCACCTTGCAGAATATCGAGCGCATCACGCCAGATCGCAAGGGTTGCGGGCTGTTTTCTTTCCAGGCTCAATCGGTCGATCGTCTCCACCAGCGCCTCGATCGCGGCATAATCGCGAGTCGCGCGGGGCACGAGATAGGCGCTCGCACCCTCGGGCATGGCGACTCCGCGCGACGTCGCATGCTCGGCGATCAGTTCGGCCAGCATGCTATCGTCGGGCGGTCCGATGGTGAGCTGGAGCGCGGCCCCCATCCGGCTGCGCAGGTCGGGCAGGCGAATGTCCCACGGACCCGCTGCGCGCGTGAGCAATAGCGGCCGGCCCGCCTCCTGCGCGCGATTCCAGAGGTGAAACAGCTCGGTCTCGTCGATCCGGTCCGCATCGTCGATCGCTTGCCCGCGTCCGAGCCCGGAGAACCAGCGCGCGAACAGCGACTTGCCCGAACGCGGCGGGCCGGCGAGTACGGCGGTGTGGAAGGGCCAGCCTTCGGGCGATTGCAGCGCTTCTGCAACCGCGCGATTGCCGCTGCCCAGCACGATACGGCGGGCATGGCCTGGCATCGCCTCGGCAAGAGGCAAGGCGATCTGCCGGTGCTTCTCGCTCACCGGGAGATCGTCAGCCGGTTGCCGCTGCCGCTGACACTGAAGCCGGCATCGCGCAGCCCCTTGCGCAGCGCCGCCTCGTCACCAGTGAAGACGATGCCGAGCACCGACGTACCGCCGAGCGCGGTCGAGCGGATCGACGCACTGCCTACTCCGGGAACGCCGCGGACAGATGAGAGCGTCCGGTCGATCGCGCCTGCATCGGGCGAGGCAAATTGCAACTGGAAGGACTGGACCGGGATCGAGGTTTCGATCGGCGCAGGCGTATCGCCCGGCGTTTCGGTCGCCTCGGGCGGCGGCGGCGGCGGTGCAGCCGGCGGATTAAGGGCATCGCGTCCCGCCGCGATCAGCGACGACACCCAACCGGGAATGGTCTGGCGCTGACGCAGCGAGCTGTCGGGCGTCAGAATCCCTTGTTCGAGCGCGAGTTCGTAGGCGCGGTTCATCCGGACCACGGCCTGCGAGAGCATTTGCGGCAATTTGTCCTGGCTATCCGCGCGGAGGCGGAAGCTGGCGAGATAGCGATTGTCCGGGCCGTAACGCGCGGTGAAGGTCCCCACCACCGGGCCGCCGGGATACTCGAAATCGAGTTCGGCCATCGGCATGATGACGTCCGCAGCATCGAACTTGCCGAGAATATTGCGCCACCAGATACGGCTCCGTTGCCCCGCATTGCCGGCAGTGATGAGCAGCGATTCGCCACCCGATCCGGCCGGACGCACATAGTCGATCTGGCTTTCGCCCGCGCGATACTGTGCCCAGGCGCGCTGCCACGGACCGCGCGTTTCGTAAACCTGCGCCACGCCGCCGGTATAGAGGACCGGGATGGTCAGCAGCGGAGCGGAGCGCGCGCCACCGCTTTTGCCGCCAACGAATTGGCCGGCGCGCTGGCGATCGAACACGACACCCAGCGTGGCGATGTAGCGGCGCGGGCCGATCTGTTCGCGCTCGATGATGATCGCGCTGGACATGCCTTCGAGCTGCGAATCGCTGCGCGACGGGCCACCGAGTTTCTCCCAGCCCTTGCGTCGGGCTTCCGCCCAGCCCTTTTCGCGCGCGTCTTCGGCGCTCGATCCGGTCACGTCGACCTTGATGTCGTACACCTCGATATCCCCGGTCGCGGCGACCGGCGCGATCCCGCGCTCGCCCATTACCTGTGCCCACAGGGCAGCCCCGGCAAAGGCCAGCGCAAGCACGGCCAGGAGGCCGACCACACGCAGCGAAAGGGCGGTTTGGCGAGAGGAGATAGGGTGCGACATCATCGAATGCGTGCGCTTTTGCCCAAAGGGGCGTGGAAATCCAAGCGCGAAAGCGTATGGAGCCGCGCATGACGTCGAAAAATGGCAGCTACACCTACGAACAGGCCGGAGTCTCGATCGAGAGCGG
Source organism: Alteriqipengyuania halimionae (assembly GCF_009827575.1). Lineage (NCBI taxonomy): Bacteria > Pseudomonadati > Pseudomonadota > Alphaproteobacteria > Sphingomonadales > Erythrobacteraceae > Pseudoblastomonas > Pseudoblastomonas halimionae. The sequence goes on from NZ_WTYR01000001.1 coordinate 1,437,495, forward strand.
CAATGCTTTGGTCAAGGCGATCGGGCCGCTGGTGAAGGCGACTGCGCGCGCCGGCGCCGATGGCGAAATCGGCGGGTTCGGGGGATTCTTCGATCCCAAGGCCGCGGGCTACGAGGATCCGCTTCTCGTTGCCGCAAATGACGGGGTCGGCACCAAGCTGAAGCTCGCAATCGATCATGACCGACACGACAGCGTCGGAATCGATCTGGTCGCGATGTGCGTCAACGATCTGATCGTCCAGGGCGCCGAGCCGCTGTTCTTTCTCGATTACTTCGCAACCGGAAAGCTCGAGAACGGCATTGCCGAACGCGTGATCGCGGGCATCGCCGACGGCTGCAAACAGGCCGGATGCGCGCTGATCGGCGGCGAAACGGCGGAAATGCCAGGCATGTATGCGAAGGGCGACTACGATCTGGCGGGTTTCTGCGTCGGCGCGGTCGAACGCGGCGAGCAACTGACCGGCGACAAGGTTGCAGCGGGCGACGTGCTGCTCGGCCTCGCCAGCTCGGGCGTCCATTCGAACGGCTATTCGCTGGTCCGCAGGCTGGCGGAAGACAAGGGCTGGAAGCTCGATCGCCCCGCGCTGTTCGACAATGAACGCCTGTTGATCGACGCCCTGATCGAACCGACGCGCATCTACGTGGCGAGCCTGCTGCCCGCGATCCGTGCAGGTCGGATCCACGCCCTTGCCCATATCACCGGCGGCGGCCTGCTCGAGAATATTCCGCGGGTCCTGCCCAAGGGACTGCATGCGACCGTCGACGCCGATAGCTGGGCCCAGCCCGGCCTGATCGCGTTTCTGCAAGCGCAGGGGAACATCGAACCGGCAGAGATGGCGCGCACCTTCAATTGCGGCGTCGGTATGGTGCTGGCGGTGGCCGAAAGAGAGGTCGAAGGGCTGACCGCCGATCTCGAATCTGCAGGCGAGACGGTGCTGCGAATCGGCTCAATTGGCGAAGGCGAGCGCGGCTGCACCGTGCGCGGCTCGCAGGCCACCTGGGCTGCACGCGAGGACTGGTCGGCGACGCACAATGCCTGACGCGACGCGTGCCCGCGCCAAGGTCGCGGTGCTACTGTCGGGGGCCGGAACCAATATGGCCGCGCTGCTCTATGCCAGCCGCCTGCCCGATGCGCCGTATGAGATCGTGCTCGTCGCCAGCAACGATCCCGATGCGGATGGCCTCGCCCTAGCCCGCGATGAAAATGTGCCAACCTTCGCTCTCTCCCACAAGGGCATGGACCGCCCGACGCACGAAGAGCGCATGGACGCCGCAATCCGCGAAAGCGGCGCCGAATATGTCGCGCTGGCGGGGTATATGCGCATTCTCGGCAGCGATTTCGTTGCGCGCTGGGAGTGCCGGATGCTCAACATCCACCCCTCGCTATTGCCGAAATACAAGGGCCTCGACACCCACGCCCGCGCGCTCGAAGCGGGCGATTCGCGCCATGGCTGCTCGGTGCACCTCGTCACGCCCGAGCTCGACGACGGTCCGGTCCTGGGCCAGCTCGACATCGCGATCCGCGCCGAAGACACGCCCGAAACCCTGGCCGCGCGGGTTAAGTTTGCCGAGCACCAGCTCTATCCGCGCATGTTGGGCGATCACGTGTCGCGTTGATGGAGATCCCAAGCAAAGGCTTTGGCGCATATTGCGGAACGCTGGGCGCCTAGCCGACCGTATCGACGCCTTCGGGATACCAGGTGAATTCAGCCCGCAGCCCGTCGGGATCCGGAATAAAGAGCGCTTTGGCGCCGCCCAAATCCTGGATCGGCTGAACATCCAGCCCGCCCTCGATCAGGGCCTGGCGCAAATCCTCGACCGCCTGGGCGCTGTCCATGGCAAAGCCCCAATGATTGAGCCCCGCACCGTAGCGTTCATAAGGAGCAGTCCCAACCTCCGCTTGCATGAACTGGAGCCAAAAGCCATCTCCGTCGGTCCAAATTCCCGGCTTGGGAGACGAGAATCCGATCATCGGCAAAAGCAGGTCGTAATGTCGCTCGCTCGCGGCGCGGTCCGTGTAGAGGATCGTCAGATGGTCGAGGCGCAGCTTGCTGCTCATCTTCGCGATATGGGAGAGCCCCCATACAAAACAAGCGGCGCTCCCGATGGGGAACGCCGCTTTTATTTGTCGCTGAAGCGGAAGTCTTCAGCCGACGATGTCTTCGCCGTTGGCTTTAGCCGACAATCTCATCATCGCTGAAGAAGAACGCGATTTCGGTTGCGGCGTTTTCGTCGCTGTCCGAGCCGTGCACGGAGTTGGCTTCGATCGATTCGGCATAGGTCTTGCGGATCGTGCCTTCATCGGCATCGGCCGGGTTGGTCGCGCCCATGATGTCGCGGTTGCGCTTCACGGCGTCTTCGCCTTCGAGCACCTGCACGACCACCGGGCCGGAGATCATGAAGTCGACCAGTTCGCCGTAGAACGGACGCTCGGCGTGGACTTCGTAGAACTTCTTTGCCTGCTCTTCGCTCATGAGGATGCGCTTGGAGGCGACGACGCGCAGGCCGGCTTCTTCCAGCATCTTGGTGACCGCGCCGGTCAGGTTGCGGCGCGTCGCGTCGGGCTTGATGATCGAAAAGGTGCGGGTAACCGCCATGGGTAATTCCTTGGAATGTCAGAAGGGAGGGGTCTCTCGCGCGCGCCCCTAGCGCCCGCATGCGCGCGAGGCAAGATGCGTCGGCTTCGGCGGAGGCTTCTGCGATCGGCGCGCGCCGCCACCGAAAGATCCGCTCAGCCCCCTCTCCCCACGGTCAGCGAGGCCTCGGTGCCTTCCTCTACAGCGCGGGCGTTAATCGAGAATATCGCATCGTCGCGCGTCTGCCCGGTAAGCATCCGCCCCGTTTCGACCTTAAGATCCATCTTGATCCCAAAGCCCGCCGCTTCGGCCTGTCTGCGATAGAAGGCGACGATCTCTTCGGCCGAATCATCGCTTTCGAACGTGATGATCTGTCCCGACTGCGGCCCGCCGCCCATCGTGATGTCGCTGGTGACCGTTGCGCCAGGATAGGGTGAGAAGCCCTGGGGCCACTTGGCATCGTTGCCGCCGCGCTTGGCGATCTTGATCGATTCGCCATCCTTGCTGGTGATGCGGACCTGCTCGCCATCGCCGCTGTCGTCGATCACGACGTCGCTTTCGGGCGTGGTCACGGTGGTGGTATCGTCCTCGGAACCGCCGCACGCTGCAAGCAAGCCGAAGAGGGCGGTGACGGCAATGGCGCGCATGGGCGAATCTCCTTCGAGCGCCGTCTAGCAAATTACGGGCCCTGCCGCCATTTGCCGCCTTCCTGCTTCCAGAAGAACCCCTCGACATCGTCGCGCGCGGACGTTTCGCGCCAGACATTGCGCGCATCATCGCGGTGATCATCGTCGAACAAGAAGAAAATGCGCGCGAAATCATTGCTATCGCGCCATTGGCCATCGGCGATCAAAAGCAGTTTCGCGTCGTTGGCGGCAGAGAGATCGCCGCCGATAAGAAGAGGCTGCCGCTCGGCATGCGGGGTGCCCTCCTCGCCATGCGCGAGGAAGCCGTCCTGCCCCCACAATGCATCCGAAAGCGCGGTGCGCTGCGCCGCATCGGCGGAGACCACCAGCATGCGTTCGCCCGCCGCAAGTGCTTTCGCAGCCAGCGGCGGGACGATCCGTTCGGCAGGCACCTGCCCGAGGACGTAGAAATCGACGCGCATCGCCATCCTCTATCGGGCGCGTCGCACGCTCAGCTTTCCAGCGTATCGCGTACGAAGCGGTCGATCAGGCGCACGCCGTATCCGGTCGCGCCCTTGTCGTAGGTAGCGCCCGGCTTGTCGCTCCACACCATGCCGGCGATGTCGCAATGCGCCCACGGCGTGTCGTCGAGGATGAAGCGCTGGAGGAACTGCGCCGCGGTGATCGAGCCGGCCACGCGCGGACCGATATTCTTCATGTCGGCGATCGGCGATTCGAGCAGCTTGTCGTACGCCGGCGACAGCGGGAAGCGCCACAGCTTGTCGCCGCTTTCCTTGCCGGCTGCGAGCAGCGCATCGGCGAGATCGTCATTGTTCGAGAACACGCCGGCATATTCGTGGCCGAGGGCGATGAGCATCGCGCCCGTGAGCGTGGCGAAGTCGACGATCTGTGCAGGTTTGTGCTCCGTCTGCACCCAGTGCAGCGCATCGGCCAGCACCAGACGCCCTTCGGCATCGGTGTTGAGCACTTCGATCGTCTGGCCCGACATCGAGGTCACGATATCGCCGGGGCGCTGGGCCGCGGCATCGGGCATGTTCTCGACAAGGCCGCACACGCCGACGATGTTGGCCTTAGCCTTGCGCTTTGCCAACGCCAGCATCGCACCGGCGACGGCCCCTGCGCCGCCCATGTCCCATTTCATGTCTTCCATGCCGGGTCCGGGCTTCAGCGAAATGCCGCCGGTGTCGAAGGTGACGCCCTTGCCCACGAACGCAGTCGGCGCGTCGCCTGCCTCACCGCCATTCCAGACGACGCACAGCAGGCGCGGATCGCGAACAGAGCCCTGCGCAACGCCCAGCAGCGAACCCATGCCGAGATCGGTCATCTGCTGCTTGTCGAGCACGGTGATTTCGAGGCCGGTGCCAGCGTAGGTTTCGCGGCAGATGTCGACGAAGCTCTCGGGGTAAAGCGTGTTGGCCGGTTCGGCGATCAGGTGCTTGGTGAACTCGATCCCTTCGGCCAGCGCCGCTTCGGTTTCCCAGGCTTCAGACGTTCCGGCGGGCGCGCCAATGACTTCGATCGTCTCGATCGTGCGCTTCTGCTCGTCCTTCAGCTTGGTCTTGAAGCGCTCGTGACGCCAGTTGCGCAGCTTCATGCCGAGCAGCAGCGCGGCGGCGTCTTCGGCGTTCAGATCGCTGTCCGACAGGTCGAGCGCGATCGTGCTTTCACCGCTGGTCCAGTACTTCGCCACGGCCGCACCGCCGGCCTTTTCCAGATCTGCGGCCTTCTTGTCCTCGCCCAAACCGACCAGCGCGAGTCGGCCACCGTCGTGGAAAATCTCGAGCACTTGCCCGGCCTTGCCGGTGAAGCGGGCGCGTTCGGCATTGTCGCGCGCGACCGGCGGCATCGATGCGGGAAGATCGTTCTTGGAAACGGGCACGACGCGCAGCGCATCGGCGCTTCCGGCGTTATCGACGAAACGGATGTTCATGGGCTCTCCACAGCGTAATGAGGGTGTCGGCACGAGGTTCTTGCGACCCCGGCAAAGTGCGGATTGCGATTAGGCGCGGGCGGTGCGATAGGCAAGCCATGGTCCGGCCGGGTAGCCCAGCACGAATGTTCGGACGTCATGCGCGCCTGCTGGGCGGCGTGGCGCTTCTCGTGCTGTGCCCGCAGGTCGCGCTGGCCCAATCGGGCGATGCACCCGGCGTCGAATCGGCCCAGGACAAGGCTCACGATCGCGACGCCACCGACGATCCCGTGGCGACCGGCGCCCAGACACAGGACGGCATTCCCTCCCTCGATACGCAGCCTGCGGAACGGACACCCGTCACCGCGATCCCCGATCCCGGCGAAGGCCGAATCGGATTCGAAGCCAGTACGGTCGAATACGATGCCGACACCGCCACCGTGACGGCCACCGGCGATGTCGTGCTGCGCCAGGGCGAACGCTCGGTGCGCGCCGATACTGTTCGCTGGAACGAGGGTACCGGCGAGATCGTCGCCGAAGGCAATGTCCGCATTATCGATGGCGACGGCAACCAGTTGCTGACCGACCGCGTCGAACTGACCGATCAACTCGATGCCGGGGCGATGGACGACCTGCTGCTGGTGCTGGCCGAAGGCGGACGCCTTGCCGCCGTCGAAGCCGCGCGCGGGGTGGAGGGCGATATCGAGCTCACCCGCGCTGCCTACTCGGCTTGTTCGGTGCAGAAAGCCGATGGGTGCAGCAAGAAGCCCAGCTGGCGCATCACTGCCGAACGCGTGGTCTTCGACGAAAGCGAGCGCGAGCTGCACTTCAAAGGGGCCTATCTCGAACTGTTCGGCGCGCGGCTAGTCCCGCTTCCCGGCCTGACCGTCACGACCGACGGACGCGCGATCTCCGGTGTGCTGGTGCCCGATGTGCGCTTCTCCGAAAGCAACGGGATCGAGATCAGCGACAGCTACTATCTCCGGCTCGACGATAATCGCGACCTGCTTCTGTCAGGTTACGTGTTCACCGAAGCGCCGCCGATGGTGTCCGGCCAATACCGCCACCTGACAGATCTGGGGGCGTTTCAGGCAACCGCTTACGCGACCTATTCCGAACGCCAGCCCCTTGGCGGCAATCCGGCGCCGCCGGGCGACCGTTTCCGGGGTTATCTGTTCACCAACGGCAAGTTCCAGTTCGACGAGAACTGGTCGCTTTCGCATTCGACGCGGATCGCATCGGACCGCACCTTCCTGCGCCGTTACGACATCAGCCGCGAGGACCGGCTGCGGTCGAACATCAACGCAGAATATATCAGCGAGAATACCTATCTGACGATCGCCGGGTGGGCGACGCAGACCTTGCGCGCAGGTCAGGATCAGGGGCAGATTCCGATCGCGCTGCCGGCGATCGACTTTCGGACCCGGATGGTCGACCCGATCGCCGAGGGGCAAGTGACGCTCCAGCTCAATTCGCTCAATATCGTGCGGGTCGATGGACAGGATACGCGCCGCGCCTTTGCCAAGGCGCAGTGGGACTGGCGCCGGATTACATCGATGGGTCAGGAAGTCACGCTGACCGCCCTACTGCGCGGCGATGTGTACCATTCGCAAGACAACGCGGACACCGTCACCGCGCTCTATCGCGGCCTCGAAGGTTGGCAAACGCGCGGGATCGCGACCGCGGCGGTCGACGTGAAATGGCCGTTTGTCGCGCCATTTCTCGGCGGCACACAAGTCCTGTCGCCCCGGGTTCAGCTCGTCGCCAGCCCGCAATTGCGCAATCTCGCCATTCCCAACGAGGATAGCCGCGCGATCGACCTGGAAACCAGCAACCTATTCGCCCTTAACCGCTTCCCCGGTTACGACCGGGTCGAGGATGGCGTGCGGGTCAATTATGGATTCGACTGGCGCGCCGAATTCCCCGGATGGCGCATCTTCGCCACCTTGGGTCAGTCCTATCGCCTGAGCGACGAAGAAGCGATCCTACCCGATGGCACCGGGCTTTCCGGCAATGTCTCCGATTTCGTCGGGCGGACGGAGCTGCGCTACAGCGACTTCGTCAAGCTGACCCACCGCTTCCGGCTCGACAAGGACAATCTGGCGGTTCGGCGAAACGAGTTCGATGCCACGATCGGATCGTCCAAGACCTATGCCGAGATTGGGTATCTGCGGCTCGACCGGAATGTCGATTTGTCGATCGAGGATCTGCGCGACCGCGAGGAACTGCGACTCGCCGGGCGCGTCGCCTTTGCCGATTACTGGTCGGTGTTCGGGTCGATGGTCGCCAATCTGACCAATCGCGACGAAGACCCGACTCTCCAGTCCGACGGTTTCGACCTGCTCCGCTCGCGGCTCGGCTTGGCCTATCGCGACGATTGCCTCGAGCTCGGCATCACCTGGCGTCGCGACTATGTATCGACCGGCGACGCGGTGCGCGGCAACACCTTCATTTTCGGCATCAAGCTGCTGGGTCTCGGTATCAACTGAGCAGGTGCGCCGCTCGATTGAAGTGCGCAGGCAAACGCGCTATCCGGCTTTCACGTGGCTCAGCAGCGGTTAATCCGCCGCCGTGCATCCCTTGGGGCAATGATCCGACAGGTACCTTCTGTTTCCGTCGGACAGATCCTGCAGCAATTGACGGTTTCAATATTGGTATGATGAAGCAACGCACTCTTCGTCCCCTTATCCGCGCAGCGGCGCTCGGGGCACTGACCCCCTTGGCAGCGATGGCCGCAACGGTCTCTGCTGCCCACGCGCAAGACGCTACGCTCGGCGGGCTCGACATTCCCGACAATCCGACCCTGATGGGGGAGAACCCCGATTTGCGCCTCGCTTCCGCGAAAGTCGGCGGTGCCGTAATAACGGGCACGGATATCGATCGTCGCCTGGCGCTCGAACTGCTCGGCCGCGAAGGCGAAGTTCCGCCTGAGGAAATGGCACAGGTGCGCGTGGCAATCCGCAATCGCCTGATCGATGAATGGATCCAGATCCAGAAGGCCGTCGAAGACGATATGGCGGTCGAGGACGCGCAAGTGATCCAGATGTTCAATCGCGCCGCGCAGCAGAACTTCGGACAGAAACCCGAAGAGATGGACGCGTTTCTTCGCCAGTACGGAACGACCGCAGAAACCCTGCTATTCAAGATACGTGCCGAACTGGCCTGGCAGCGACTCCAATCCCGCTACGTCGCGCCGTTTGTGAACGTTTCCGAAGAGGAAGTGCGCGAAATCATTGCGCGACAGGAGGCCGCGAAGGGTCAGGAAGAATTTTTCTACGGTGAAATCGCGCTTTCGAGCACGCCGGAAACACGCGACCAAGTCTATCAGACGGCAATGCAGATCGTCGAGGCGATCAAGCAAGGCGCCGATTTCCGCGCCATCGCCGCGCGCCGATCGCAAATTTCCACCGCTGCAAAGGGCGGCGATTCGGGTTGGCTGCGCGCGGACCGTCTCGATCCTGCCATCGCCGAAACCGTGCGTTCGATGCAAGTCGGCCAATTGGTCGGCCCGGTCGAAATGCCCGGAGGCTTCTCGATCATTCTTCTGCGTGACAAACGGCGGGTGCTGACCACGGACCCGCGCGACGCAGTCCTCAGCTTGGCACAAATCTCGGCGCCGATTCCTCCTGGATTGAATGAAGAGACCTTTCCCGCCTTCCAGGAGCGTTATGTCGGGGCCATCCGCTCGATCCGCGGATGTGGCGACCTCGATCGCGGTGCCAGCGAATACGGACTGACTGTCGTGCGCAACCAGGAGGTTCCCGCGCGGAATCTGCCGGGCCAGCTGCAGGGCGAACTGCTTTCTCTCTCGCTGGGCCAGACCACGCGCCCCTTCCCGGCCGGCGACAGTTCGATCAGCGTGCTTATGCTGTGCGGTCGCGACGATCCGCAGGTCGCGGCTTCGCCCGATTTCGAGCAGGTTCTCACGTCGCTCGAAGATGAGCGGATTGGCAAGCGAGCTCAGGCTTTCCTGCGCGATTTGCGCCGCGACGCGATTGTGACTTACGGCTCGAGCACCGACGTCACCGGCGGCTGACGCCGTGCCATCGTCCGCCCCGCTGGCGCTGACGCTTGGCGATCCGGCGGGGATCGGCCCCGAACTCGCGCTTTCGGCATGGCTTCGGCGGAAAAGCGAGCGTATTTCGCCATTCGTCGTGTGCGGCGGACGTCGCGTGCTCGGGGAAGCCGCGGCGCATCTCGGGCTCGACATCGAAACCGCTTCGGTCACTGACCTCGCAGATGTGCCAGCGCGGTTTGAAAACGCCCTGCCCGTGCTCGATGGCGCCGACGCGCGCTATTCGCCAGGCGATCCGGACGATGAAGGCGCAAAGGCGGCACGGGCATCGCTCGAACAGGGCACCGTGCTCGCTCGCGATGGACGAGCCGCAGCCGTAGTCACCGGACCGGTCTCGAAGGCTAGGCTCGCCTCTACCGGCTTCGCATTTCCGGGGCAGACCGAATTCCTCGCCGATGCCGCCGGGCTTGCGCCAGATGCCGTCGCAATGATGATCGCCGGACCTTCCCTGCGCACCGTCCCGCTGACGATCCACGTTGCGCTGGCAGATGTCCCCGAAACGCTCTCGACCGAGCTGATCGTCTCGCGCGCGCGCATTGTCGCAGCGGCGCTGCAGCGCGATTTCGGGCTGTCGGAACCGCGCCTTGCGATCGCTGCGCTCAATCCGCATGCCGGGGAGAACGGCGCGTTCGGTGATGAGGAAGCCCGCATTATAGCCCCGGCGATCGCGCAGCTCGAAGCGGAGGGATTGCTCGTTTCCGGCCCTCACCCGGCCGATGCGCTGTTCGCTCCGCGCGCTCGTGCGACTTACGATGCGGCGCTGTGCATGTATCACGATCAGGCGCTGGTCCCGGTTAAGGCGCTCGATTTCGATCAGGGCGTGAACGTGACGTTGGGACTGCCCTTCATTCGCACTGCACCCGATCATGGCACTGCGTTCGCGATTGCAGGAAAAGGACTGGCCGATCCGGGGGCGACGATCGCCGCGCTCAAATTGGCGGGCGAGATGGCGGCACGGCGCAGATGACCTCATTGCCCCCCTTGCGCGAGGTGATCGCACGGCACGGATTGTCGGCCAGCAAGGCGCTGGGCCAGAACTTCTTGTTCGACGAGCAATTGCTCGATCGCATTGCCGCTATTCCGGGCAACCTTGATGGTCGGCCGGTACTCGAAATCGGGCCCGGTCCCGGCGGGCTGACCCGCGCTTTGCTGCGTGCCGGAGCAATGGTCACGGCGATCGAGCGCGACCCGCGATGTTTGCCCGCACTTGCGGATCTGTCCGAAGCATTTCCCGGCCAGCTCGAACTCATCGAAGGCGACGCGCTGGCGATCGACCAGGCCTCTCTGTTCGACACACCTTTCGCGGTCGTCGCCAACCTGCCCTACAATGTCGGCACCGCTCTGCTGGTCGACTGGCTCTCCTCCGATCGCTGGCCGCCCGCTTGGTCGTCGCTGACCCTCATGTTCCAGCGCGAGGTTGCAGAGCGCATCGTCGCCAAACCGGGCAGCGGCACTTTCGGGCGCCTCGCCGTGCTTTCGCAGTGGCGATCAAGCGCTTCATTGGCGATGAAAGTGCATCGTAGCGCTTTCACGCCTCCCCCCAAGGTGATGAGCGCGATCGTGCATATCGAACCCGGCGACATGCCCGAAGGCGTGCGCCCAGCCATGCTGTCGCGCGTGACCGAGGCCGCGTTCGGACAGCGCCGCAAAATGCTGCGTCAGTCGCTCAAGCCGGTGCCCGGCGCGATTGCCGCGCTCGAGGCACTGGGAATTGATCCGACCAAGAGGGCCGAAACCCTTGCGATCGACGAATTCGTCGCACTGGCCCGAGTGCTCTCGTGATCGGCGGGAAAATCGCTATATTGGCGGTCATGCGCGCGCCGTCAGACATTACCCTGCCCTCCGCCGGCGATTTCTTGCTTTCGCAACCCTTGCTCGCGCTCGCGCTGGTTTCGATCCTGCTGGTGGTAGGCGGAAACCTGTTCGGCCTGGCATCCAGGCGCGGCGGGGCAGCCGTGCGGACCGTCGGCCATCTCGGCATCGCCGCCGCGCTGGTCCTGACGATCGTCAACGCCGCCCGGCTCAATCCCGATCTCGACCTCGCCATGCCCCAGCTCGGCATGCCCGAACAGGTGGTCGAAGGCGGCGAGACACGCATTCCCCTGTCGCGCGACGGACACTTCTGGGTGACGGGCAACGTCAATGGCACGCAGGTGCGTTTTCTGATCGACACCGGGGCGACTCTCACCGCATTGTCATCCGACGCGGCGGCCAATGGCGGTGTCGAGCCGATCCCTTACCGACAGCCGGTCATCATGCGCACCGCAAACGGCAATGCGCCTGCCCAGCTCGCCTCGATCGACAGGTTGCAGGCCGGCAGCGTGATCGCGCACGATCTCGATGCGGTGGTCTCTCCCGCTATCGGCGACGTCAATGTATTGGGAATGAACTTCCTCTCGCGACTCGACAGCTGGCGCGTGGAAGACAACGTGCTGATTCTGGTCCCGAACCCTACGGAAACGGCCCCTTAAGCTCCGCTTCAGCTTGGTTTCTCTATACCTTATCTCGCAGTTGCAACATGAGATCGGTCACGGCATAGTGTCCTCTCGCGCTGATGCTGCGACCGCACCTTGCCCTCAAAGGTGCAACATAATCGTTTCGCCCGAGCCTACGTGCCACTGCGGCATGTGGGTAAAGGCAAAGTCTCGTATTCACGAAGGGTTCCTACATGAATTTCACCAAACTGGCCGCCGCCGTCGCACTCGCCACCGTCGCCATGCCCGGCGTCGCTATCGCTCAGGAAGCGCCCCCGCAGGCTGCTGTTGAAGCCGGCATGACGGTCTATGGCAATGACGGCATAGAAATCGGCACGATCGAGAGCGTCGAAAACGACGTCGCCGTTCTCGTTGTCGACGGCATGAAGGCTCCGATCCCCGCCAACGTTGTGTCCGAAGGTGAAAAGGGTCCCACCATCAACGCCACCAAGGCGCAGATCGTCGGCATGATCCAGCAGCAGCGCCAGCAGGCTGCCGCCGCTCGCGACCAGGCCCTGATCGTCGGTGCCCCGGTGGTTACCGTTAAGGGTGAAGCGATCGGCCCGGTCGAGAGCATCAATGGTGACAAGATCGTGCTCAAGCACGGCGAAGGTTTTGTCGCCCTGATGCGCGACCAGTTCGCTGTCGCCAATGGTCAGCTCGTCGCGCTCGTCGCAATGGCCGACGTGACCGCAGCCGTGGCCGCGAACACCGGTGCCACGACCGACGAGGCCGAAGGCACGATGTAATCGGATACCAGCCTTGCTGGACGGAACCGGGCCGGAGGAGCGATCCTCCGGCCCTTTTCTTTTAGTCGAAGCGATTGTCGCGTGGGAAACCCTGCGGCGGCAGGCGACCGGCAGCCCCGCGCGCGACCTTCCATTGCCAGATATCGGTCTCGGTCCGCGTGCGGCCGGTATCGCCGCCCATCGGCCAGCTGAGGCCTTCATCGAGCGTGAACGTGGTCGCATCCGACAGGCCACCATCGCGATAGCGCTGGAGCATAACGCCCTGCCCGCGCGCTAGATCGGGCAGTTCCTCCAGGTTGAACACCACCAGCTTGCGATTGTCGCCGACCACCGCGACGTGATCGTGCGCCTTGTCGATCGGGCGGATCACGACCAGCTTCGCATCGCCCTTGAGATTGACGACCTGCTTGCCCTTGCGCGTTTCGGCGAGGATATCCTCGGTCTTTGCGCCGAACCCCTTGCCGGTATCGGCGGCGAGCAGCAGCCGCTGCCCCTCGTGATGGACGACCAGCGCCACGATCTGCGCTTTGGCCTCGATATCGAGTGTGTTGCGCAGCGGCTCGCCAAATCCGCGCGCGCCGGGCAGCTTGTCTGCCCCGATGGTGTAGAATCGGCCATTGTCCGCAGCGAGCAACAGCTTGTCGGTGGTCTGCGCATGAAGCACGAAGGCCGGGCCGTCGCCTTCCTTGTACTTGAAGTCCTGATCCAGCGGCAAGTGCCCCTTGGCCCCGCGAATCCAGCCCTTCTGCGACAGGATTACCGTTACCGGCTCTTTCTCGATCATCGCATCCATGCTGAATTCGGTCGCCGCTTCGGGCTGGGCGATCAGCGTGCGCCGCGCACCCAATGCCGTGTCGAGGCCGTATTCTTTCTGCAGCGCCTTGAGATCGCGCTTCAGCCGCGTGCGCTGACGCGCGGGAGAGCCGAGCAGTTTCTCCAGCTCGTCCTGTTCGGCCAGAAGATCATCCTTCTCCTGCCGCAGCTGCATTTCCTCGAGCTTGCGCAAGGATCGCAGACGCATGTTGAGGATCGCTTCGGCCTGCCGGTCGGTCAGCTTGAACTCGGCCATCATCACGGCCTTTGGCTCGTCCTCGTAGCGGATGATCTCTATCACCCGGTCGAGATTGAGGAAGGCGATGATATAGCCGTCGACCAGTTCGAGCCGCGCCGCGATCTGATCGAGTCGGTGCTGGCTGCGACGCTGAAGGATCTCGATCTGGCTGCGAACCCAGTTTTCGAGCAATTCCTTCAGTCCCATCACCATGGGGGTGCGGGTCGCGTCGAGAACGTTCATGTTGACGCCGAACCGCGTCTCCAGGTCGGTGAGCTTGTACAGCCCCTCCTTGAGCAGTTCCGGGTCGACGTTCCGGCTCTTGGGCACCAGTACGATACGGACCTGCTCGTCGCTTTCGTCGCGCACATCTTCCAGGATCGGCAGCTTCCGGTCGGCGATCGCCTGCGCGATCTGCTCGATCAGCTTGCCCTTCGCCACTTGGTATGGAACTTCGGAGATCACGAGCTGGTATTGTCCGCCGCCGAGACGCTCGATCCCGGCGTCGCGGTCTTCGGACCTCTCGGCCTCCGCAGCGTAAAACCGCCCGCGCACGCGCAGCGAACCGCGGCCGGTTTCATAGGCATGGCTGATCGTCTCGGCGCTTTCGGCCAGCACCCCGCCGGTGGCGAGATCCGGTCCCGGCATCAGCTCCATCAGCCGCGCATGTTCGACATGCGGATTGTCGATCAGTTCGAGCGTGGCGTCGATCACTTCGGCCACGTTATGCGACGGAATGTTGGTCGCCATGCCAACCGCGATCCCGCTTGCGCCATTGGCCAGCAGGTTGGGGAACAGGCCGGGGAATATCTCCGGCTCCTGCTCCTCGCCATTATAGGTCGGGATGAACTCGACCGTGCCTTCGTCGAGCCCGGCCATCAGGCGCATCGCCGTCTTGGTCAGGCGCGCTTCGGTGTAGCGATAGGCGGCGGCATTATCGCCGTCGATATTGCCGAAGTTCCCCTGCCCCTCGACCAGCGGATAGCGCAGCGCGAAATCCTGCGCGAGGCGGACCATCGCATCGTAAACGCTAGCATCGCCATGCGGGTGATACTTGCCGATCACGTCGCCGACGACGCGCGCGGATTTCTTGAACGCGCCCTCGGGATTGAGCCGCAATTGCCGCATCGCCCACAGCAGGCGGCGATGGACCGGTTTCAGCCCGTCGCGCAAATCGGGCAGCGAGCGCGCGGTGATCGTCGACAGGGCATAGACGAGATAGCGTTCGGACAGCGCACTATCGAACGGCGCATCGACGATCGCGTCGAAAGGATCGGATTCGGTCATAGGTCGAGTTAGGCATCTTGCCTCGCATCGGCAAAGCACGAACTGGCGGTATCCGCAGTAAATGTGCCCGTGAAACTCGCAGTCTGTCGCCGTCGAGAGCGTCAGATGTCGGTTCGTCGCATCCGGGTCACGCCTCGGGCGGCAAGCAGGAACGGCTTGGGGCAGCCGACCGTTATGAAACCAAACGACAAATCAAGGAGTACCCCATGACAAATCGCGTAATGATCCTCGCCACCGACGGCTTCGAACAATCGGAGCTGATGAAGCCGAAGCAGAACCTCGAAGACGCAGGCATCGAAACCACCGTCGTCAGTCTCGAATCCGGCTCGATCAAGGGTTGGGACCAGAAGGACTGGGGCGAAAGCGTCTCGGTGGACAAGACGGTCGACGAAATCTCGTCGTGCGACGAATACGCCGCGCTCCTGCTGCCCGGCGGTCAGATGAACCCCGATATCCTGCGTATGAACGACCGCGCGGTCGCCATCGTCAAGGAATTCGCCATGGCCAACAAGCCGATCGCCGCGATTTGCCACGCACCGTGGCTCCTCGCAGAAGCCGATCTGGTGAAGGGCAAGACCGTGACTAGCTGGCCCTCGATCCGTACCGACCTGCGAAATGCCGGTGCCAATGTGGTAGATCAGGAAGTTGCCGAAGATGGCAACCTCATCACCTCGCGCAATCCGGACGATATCCCCGCATTTAGCGACGCACTGATTGCTCGCGTAAAACAGATCGTTCCTGAAAACGCCTGATCGATCCTACCGAACGCACAAGACCTCGCCGCGAGCTTGCGGCGGGGTTTTTTGTATCCGAACGGTTCGTTAGTGAGAGCGGAGCGAAGTACATACCGAGCCAGCTCTGCAGGTTGGAGGAACGGCAAGGGTCGCTGCTCGTTCGGACCGCTCTGACAGAGAGCACGTCGGCCAAAGTCAGCATCGGAACGGTCCATTGCGCGAGACTGATTTCGCTCGCGCAGGGATTTTGTCACCGCGTCATTCACCATGGTAGGGCCGTTCCCGATCGTCCGATGCGTCCAATTTGGCGACATAATATGATTAGACCAGATGGCGGCCAGCCACTTACGGGAAATGGGGATTATCGATGTATAGCAAGTATTTGGTTGCCGCTGCGGGCCTTTTGGTCGTGCCACCGAGTGGCGTTGCGGCCCAGCAGGCAGAGCAGGTCGATGAGCGGGAAACAGGCGCCCAGAGCGTGGCCGACGAGACCCCGCCCGAGAGCGTTCCGTTGGCGGACGATGGCTCGGACGATCATGTTTCGGTGTCCTTCGGTGCCAGCGTGGTCAGTCAGTATATCTCGCGCGGCGTCGCCTTTGCAGAGCCCGTCAGCTATCAACCCTACGTCACGGTAAGCGTCGCCTTGCCCGAACTCACCGGCGGCGCGATCACCGATGCCAGCGTCTTCGTCGGCAACTGGAACAGTATGCAAAGCGGCAGCCCCGGGCTCGGTCAGCCCGCCAATGGCTCGTTGCCCGGTTGGTACGAGGCCGACCTCTATGTTGGCGGAGCCATCGAAATAGCGGACAGAGTGGCGGTCAGTGCCACTTATTATCGCTACTTCTCGCCGGCCGGATCCTTCGCTGAATACAACGATTTCGACCTCACGATAAGCTACGATGATAGCGGACTGTGGGGCTCAGCGGCACAGGAACGCGGCTTCTCCATCCAACCGGCGCTCCGCATGGTGCAGGAGGCCGGGCAGCCCAACCGGCCCGACGCGTTGTATGTCCAGCCATCCATCGCGCCGAGCGTTCGCTTCGGCCCGCAGGACGGCGGCGTAACGGTTTCAGTGCCGATGGCGATCGGATTGTCCGACAGCTTTTACTCCGGTGTAAATGGCGACAGGCCGACATTCGGTTTCTTCCGGGTCGGCGCAGGCCTGGCCGCCAATCCGTTTGGCGGTCCGGCCAGCAATATCCGCCTGAACGCGGGGGTCGACTACTGGATGCTCAACGACGATGTCGCAAACGGTCTGGACGATACCGAATGGGTTGCGCGCATCGGTTTTTCGACCGGATTCTGAGCGCCCTTGCCGCGCGCGATCTGGAGAATACCGCATCTTTCAGAAAGGTTCCGTGTCGCTCGATGCAAGGATTGCACCTGAGCCCGCATAATGTTCATGATTGACAAGGAAGGGCCCCGCGGCTTGGCGCCGCGAGGCCTCTTTTTCCACCTAGAAAATCGTCTGGAATTGGAATTTTTACCATATTTTTCAGCGCCTTAATGGTCACCGTGCCAAATTTCTCATTTCAAGCCCTTTTTCTCAGAATCGCTCTTCTTACCTGTGCCCTCCCGCCGGAACATGGCACTCGCCGAGCGGCTCGCAGAACTTGTCGGAAGCCCAACTTCCGGTTCAGCTTTGCGACAGCCCGCTGGGTGTCTCGACCGGTTGACCGCACGTCCCCCCGTGCGGCCGAAAAAAGAAAACGGAGCTACAAATGAAGACCTATATTTCCCTCGCCGCCGTGGCCGCCGCCCTCGTGGCCACTCCTTCGCTCGCACAGGACGCGACCGAGACTTTCACCGGTCCCTATGTCGCCGCGACCGTCGGCATCGACAGCCTCGGCGCCGATGACGGCACCGATCGCACCAGCGAGGAAGGCGTCGTATATGGCGGCGTCATCGGTTACGACTACGCCCTCAGCGGCGCCGTGCTGGGTGCCGAAGCCGAACTTACCGGCAGCAGCGTGGATGTCGGCGATACCGACGTCATCGCGGCGGGTGACGAACTGACGCTCGGCGCCGGTCGTGACATCTATGTCGGCGCGCGCGCTGGCGTGCTGGTCGGTGGCAATGGCCTCCTTTACGTCAAGGGCGGTTACACCAATCAGAAGCTCAACCTCGATTACACCGCTGGCGCGACCAGCTTCAGCGAAAGCAGCGATCTCGATGGCTATCGCCTCGGTGCCGGTGGCGAATTCCGCCTCAGCAACAACCTGACCGCAAGGGTCGAATACCGTTACTCGAACTACGGTGACTTCGAAGTCGCCGGCACGTCGACGGGCGTCGATCTGGACCGCCACCAGGGCGTTGCGACGATTGCCTATCGCTTCTGATCAGCGATCGGATCGATTGAAATACCCGGCCCGGCGGAGCGATCCGCCGGGCCTTTTTTGTGCACGGCTTGCGCATCCTGCGAAAAATGTCAAAATATGTCCAAATTATGGCAGGCATTGACCTGTTAAGGGTAATGGCGGTCGCAAACCGAGGAGAAGGCGATGATCAAGCGTTGGACGGTTTTCATGGGGGCATTGCTGCTCGCCGCCTGTTCTCAATCCGAAAGCGAAGCGAGCACGGAGGCCGTTGAATCGGTCGATGTCGCCGAAGCCGGGATGGCGGATGCTGCGGACGCAACGGAAGCGGATGGTGAAAGCGGAAGTCAACTCCCGGCCAGCCAACCGCAGATTGCCTACACCTACAGCTACGCCTTCCGCGTGCCCGCCGATAGCATTGCAAGCGTTCAAGAACGCCACGCCGATATGTGCCTCAAGCTGGGCACCAACACCTGCCGTATCGTGTCGATGGATCGCGATGGCGCCGAAGGCGACTATGCCAGCGGCACGCTCCAGATCGCTGTTTCCGCCGATCGCGCCCGCGCCTTCGGGCAAAGTCTTGCCGAAGCAATCGAGGGTGAAGGCGGCGAACAGGTCGGCGCGTCGATCAGCGGCGAGGACCTGTCCAAGCAAATCGTCGACACCGAAGCGCGACTGCGCGCCCGGCGCGTGCTGCGCGACCGGTTGATGGAAGTGCTCGAAACGCGCCGCGGCTCGGTCGCGGAATTGGTCGAAGCCGAACGCAGCGTGGCGCAGGTCAATGAAGAGATCGACCAGGCCCAGAGCTGGCTGGCCGAGATGCGCCAGCGGGTTGCGTTGAGCGTGATGACGATCGACTATCGCTCCGGCACCCCGACAGAAGGCGGGTTCGCCGATCCGATACGCAATGCGATCGGGGGTTTCGGGACCATCATCGGCGTAATGATCGGCATCCTTATCACCGTGTTCGCGGTGGCGATCCCACTTATCATTGTCGGCGGCATAGGCTGGGCCGGGTGGCGCTTTTACAAGCGTCACTGGCGGCATGAGGATGACGTCGTGGTGCGGGATACCCCCGAGACCGAACGTCAGACCGCGCGCATATCCTGACTTTCGTCGGGGATTACGACTTCCAGCCCATCGAGCGCTTCGCTCAGCAGTATCTGGCAGGCCAGGCGCGAGGTAGGGCCGACGCAGGCTGCGAGATCGAGCAGGTCTTCCTCCTCCTCTCTCGCTTCGGCCAATCGCGCGAACCAGTCTCGGGAGATATGGACGTGGCAAGTCGAACAGGCCATTTGCCCTTCGCAAGTGCCTTCAAGCGGCATGCCCGCGGCCTGGGCCGCATCGAGCAGGGTCAGGCCCACCTCGCCATCATATTCGGTGATCGTATCGCCTTGGCGAAACCGCAACCGGACCATCAGGTAATCCCCTGTTTGCGTGCAGCCTTCAGCAGCAAATCGCAGGCGCGCTCGATTTCTTCGACCGTCGTGTAACGCCCCCAGCCCAGCCGGATCGAGCTTTTTGCCTGCTTGTCGCTGAGACCGAGAGCTTTCAGCACATGGCTCGGGCGTCCCGAACCGCTGGCACAGGCCGAGCCGGCGGAAAACATCACCTCGCGGCAATCGGACATCAGCCGCGCCACATCGATGCCGTTATGCTGGAGATTGGCGTTGCCATGCCAGCGCGCCTCGGCGCTGCCATTGAGGCGCCAGTTGTCGAACGCCTGCCCGACGATGCGCCACAGCTTCTCGACATGCTCGGCATCGCGCTCCATCCGGTCTTTGGCCTCGGCCGCCGCGGCACCGAACCCGGCGCACAGAGCGGGACTGAGCGTGCCCGAACGAAGCCCGTATTCCTGGCCGCCGCCGGTCTGCACCTCGCCCAGATCGACATTGTCGCGCACCCATAGCGCGCCGATACCCTTGGGGCCGTGGATCTTGTGCGCGCTGATCGCGATCATGTCCGCGCCGGTGACCTCGATCTTGCCATAGGCCTGCACTGCATCGCACAGATAAAGCGCGTTCGCGGACTTGGCCTTGCGGTGCCAGTCGACCGTGGGCTGGATTGTGCCGATCTCGTTATTGATCTGCATCAGGCAGACCAGCCGCGTGTCCTGCGGCAGGTCCTGCTTGGTGTTGCACTGGCCATTCTTGGCGACGTTGAGAATGTGGGCCGTTCCCAGCGCGTTCGCGGTGTCGAGCACGGCGGCATGCTCGATCGCCGACGCCGAGACGCTGCCCGGCTTTGCTGACAGCGCGCCGCGAATGGCGAGGTTGATCGCCTCGGTTGCGCCGCTGGTGAAGATGACGCGTCCCCCGGCAGGCAGCAATGCTGCGACCTGCTCGCGGGCGAATTCCACCGCGGCGGCAGCGCTCCTCCCCATCTTGTGCGGGCTGTGCGGATTGCCGAACCCGCTCCCTCCCGGCCCGTCGAGCCATTGCAGCATCGCGTCGCGCGCTTCGGGCGCGAGCGGCGTGGTTGCCTGATAGTCGAGATAAATCACTTGGAATTGGCCATGTCGGTCCATGCTTTAACGAAGGCGTCGATTTCCCGTTCCGTAGTTTCCCCCCCGAGGCTGACGCGCACGACCTCCTTCGGGTGCGGATAGTGCATCGCTTCCAGCACATGGCTGGGCTTGAGCGAGCCGGACGAGCAGGCGCTCCCGGCAGAAATCGCAAAGCCCGCCGCGTCGAAGCGAATCAATTGCGACGCCGCGCTGACGCCCGGCATGCGATAGGCACCGATCGCCGGGCTCCGGGTGCTCTCTTTCGCCACCGCTTCGCCGCCCGCTGCCTCGATCCCCTGTTCAAGCCGCTCGCGTAGCGTTTCGGCATGGCTGATCCACGCATTCCCGGCTTCGAGTGCGGCCACCATGGCGAGTGCGGCGGGCAGGTTTTCGGTCCCGGCGCGGTAACCCTGCTCCTGTCCGCCCACCGCCTCGATCAATCCGTAATCGCGCAGCAGCAGCGCACCCGCGCCAACCGGACCGCCGAATTTGTGCGCGCTGATCGCGATCATATCGGCATCGGGTAACGCGAGCTTGCCGGCGCTTTGCGCGCAATCGCAGAAAAGCACCCCGCTCGCAGCGCGCACTGTCGCGGCGATATCGGCGACGGGCTGGATCACCCCGGTTTCGTTGTTGACGTGCTGGATTGCGACCAGTCCGGCGAGGTCTTCGGGCGGGGTGGCGGCGATACCGCTCTCCGCTACCGGCCAGCGTGCCGCCTCGTCCTGCCAGCGCAGCACGGCCGTGTGTTCGACCGGGAGCATGGCCTTGAGCGGCGCCTTGCTGCGCGTGAGCGCGATCGCGATCGCCTCGCTCGCACCCGAGGTGAAGATCACCTCCCCCTGCCAATCAAGCGCTTGTTTCAGACGCCGACGCGCCTCTTCGAGCGCCGAACGCGCCGAACGCCCGTCGGCGTGCGGGCTCGACGGATTGGCCCAGCGCGCGAATCCGTCCTGCATCGCAGCCTGCGCGGCAGGCAGCATCGGCGCGGTTGCGGCATGGTCCAGATAGATACGGTGTTCGATTTTATTGCTTTCGGGCACGCGAAACCTATATAGCGCGCGACTTCCATTCCTAGTCCCTTGTGGCGTTCAATGCCGAATGCGGCACGCGCAAAAGGGACTTCTTGCACCGGAACCGTTCATGCCCAGCGTCATTTTTCCCGGCCCCGAAGGTCGTCTCGAAGGTCGTTTCCAGCCCGGTCCGCGTCCGCGCGCACCCGTCGCCATGATCCTCCACCCGCATCCCGAAGCGGGCGGGACGATGAACGATCGCATCACCATGGCGCTGTACAAGGATTTCGCGGCGCGCGGATTCGCCACGCTGCGTTTCAATTCGCGCGGCGTGGGCCGCAGCCAGGGCAGCTTCGACAACGGGATCGGCGAGCTTTCCGATGCCGCTGCCGCGCTCGACTGGGTCCAGCAGATCCATCCCGAAGCCTCGACCACCTGGGTCGCCGGGTTCGGCTTCGGCGCATTGATCGGCATGCAATTGCTGATGCGCCGCCCGGAAATCCGCGGATTCATCTCGATCGCGGCGCCTGCCAACATGTACGATTTCTCGTTCCTCGCCCCCTGCCCGGCGAGCGGTATCTTCGTGCAGGGCGCGCAGGATACGGTGGTGACGCCGTCGGCCGTGCAGAAGCTCGTCGACAAGCTGCGCACGCAGAAGCACATCACGATCCATCACGACGAAATCCCGCGCGCGAACCACTTCTTCGAGAACGAGTTCGACCAGATGATGCGCTCGGTCGACAATTACCTCGACATGCGCCTCGATCCGGACTGCCCGATCAAATAGGGTGTAGTGTGGTAGCGGACCAGCATTCGCGAGTCCCTCCTCGGTGCTAGTCGCTCCACTCCGCTGCGGGTCACCTGCGGGCGGGCCGGCGCACTTGCCTCGGACTGGACGGCCTGCGGGCATGTGCTGGCTCTCCAGCTAACGCAAACACTTGTGGCCCCTCACTCGCGGTATTCGACCAGAACTTGCGCGCGGTAGCGCGACCGCCCGCCGCCGCTTATGCGGCGAAGCCAAGCGGGCCGGACGGCCCGCGCCCGGCGTTTGAGGGCATCGGGAAAATCACTCCGCCTTCTCGAACGGCGTGTTGCCCTCGGCATCGGGGATCGTCCAGATGCCGACATTCACCGCCATCACCAGCGCCAGCAACAACAGCAGGCCGATGCGTTTTTTCGGCAGGCCCTGGCGCCAGGCAAGGTAGGCCGCGCCGACCATGGCGAAGGCCCCGAGCATCACGATGGAAAGTATGATCGACATGGCTTGCGTTCTAGCGCTTCGGCGCGGCGGAACAAGTTTCCCTGCCAACCGCTTCTTCCCTGACCGAAACAGCGGCAGGTCGTCGCGTCAGAACGGGAGCAATGGAATGGGAATTTTCAGTAGCATCAAGGATGCGATCTTCGGCGGACCGGCCAAGGCCGATGAACCTGCAAAGAAAGAAGGCGGCGCCTGGACCAATGCCCCCGTGGTCGAGCGCAAGTCGGTCGACGAAGTCGATGTCGAGGCGCAGCTCGCCGCGATGGATGGCGCCGACAGGCTCAACTGGCGCAGCTCGATCGTCGACCTGATGAAACTGGTCGGCATCGATTCAAGCTACGAAAACCGCAAGGAACTCGCGACCGAGCTTGGCCGTGACGATTATTCGGGCACGGCCGAAGACAATATCTGGCTCCACAAACGCACGATGCGCGAACTGGCGGCCAATGGCGGCAAGGTGCCCGCCGAGATGCTCGACTGAGCGCAAACCTCATCGAAAACACTTGCCGGCGGCGGCGGTGCGATTGACGCGCCGCCGCCGCCGTTCCATCACCGGGGCATGGACATCAGCAACATGAACCGCCGCCAGGCGCTCGGTGCGCTCGGCGCCGGCACGGCCCTTGCCACCCTTCCCGGCTGCGCCCGGACGCTCGCCGGAGCGCAAGCGACCGGAGCCGATGCGCTGCTGGAAAGCGTCGCCTGGAACCTGCTCGAACACGAGCCCGAGCGTGCGACCTCGCTGGGCGTGGATACCGGTGCGCACGCCTATCTGCGCGGTCGGTTGGAAGAACAGTCGCCTGCCGGGCAGGATGCGCTCGCCGCCACATTGCGGCGCGATCTGGCCCGCGTGCGCGCCTTCCCCAAATCGGGGCTCGACGGAGAGACGCTCACCAACCTCGAAGTCGTCGAAAGCGCCTACGATGTCGCGCTGGAAGGCTTCGCGCTGCCCTATGGCGACGTGCCGATCGGCACCTGGCGGACCGCCCCCTATGTGGTGATCCAGAATGTCGGCACCTATCTCGACATGCCGCGCTTCATGGATGCCAATGTCAAGGTCGAGAATGCGCAGGACGCCGATGCCTTTGTCGCCCGGCTCGAACAGATGCCTGCGGTGCTCGATGGCGAGCTGGCACGGATGCGCGAAGCGCGCGGCATGGGCGTTACCCCGCCCGCCTTCCTGCTCGACAAGGCGATCGGCCAGATGGAACAGACCATCGCCAGCGCTGGAAAGGGCGAATTGTTTGCGGCCTCGCTGCGCGGCAAGACCAGTGCGGCGGGGCTGCCCGATCAATACGCCGAACGCGCGCTAGCGCTCGAGAACGGCCGGATTGCCGTAGCGCTCGCTCGCCAGCTGGCCGAGCTGCGCGCCGAGCGTGCCGTGGCTTCGAACGATCCGGGGATTTCATCGCGCCCGCGCGGTGAGGAATTCTATCGATGGGCGCTGCGCTCGAGCACGACCACGCTTCTCTCCCCCGACGAGATCCACCGCCAGGGCCTCGAAGAGCTCGAAGCGCTTCACGGTCGGATGGAGCCGATCCTGCAAGAGATCGGCTACACCAGCGGCACGGTGGGCGAGCGGATGCAGCAATTGGGCGCCGATCCGCGCTACAAATTTGCCGAGGGCGACAAGGGCCGCGCCGAAATCATGGCCTTCATCGAAGGCCGGATCGACTGGATCAAGGCGCAGATGCCGCGCGCCTTCCACACGCTGGTCGATCCCAATCTCGAAGTGCGCCGCATCCCGCCTGCCGAGGAAGTGGGCGCGCCCGGCGCCTATGGCGGTGCGGGGAGCAAGGATGGCAGCATCCCGGGCCGCTTCTGGATCAATCTGCGCACCACCGATCTGCACCGCAAATACGACCTTGCAGACCTCACCTTCCATGAAAGCATTCCGGGCCATGTGTGGGAGGGCGAATATTCGAACCGCCTGCCGCTGATCCGCTCGATCCTGGCCTTCAATCCGTTCTCCGAAGGCTGGGCGCTGTATGGCGAACAGCTCGCCGACGAATTGGGCGCGTATGACGATTTCAAGGTCGGTCGGCTCGGCTACCTCCAGTCGCTCGCTTTCCGCGCATGCCGCATGGTGGTCGACACCGGACTCCACTCCAAGGGCTGGAGCCGCGATCAGGCGGTCCGCTTCTTCGTCGAACGCAACGGATCGAAGCGCGAGGAGGTCGAAAGCGAAGTCGATCGCTATTGCAGCTGGCCCGGCCAGGCCACCGGATACAAGCTGGGTCACAGCCGCATCGTCGGTCTGCGCGAGCGGGCCAGAAACGAACTTGGGTCGGCCTACGACTTCAAGGGCTTCAACGATGCGGTCGTGCTTGGCGGCAATGCCCCGATGGATGTGCTGGAAAAGAACATCGAGCGCTACATCGCCCGCACGCGCGACTGATTTCGTGATTGGTGAGACCTGAGCTCAGTGCGCCTGTGCGTCGGTTTCCACCAGTCTGATCTCGAACAGGCTCGGCCAGAGCTTGCCGGTCACGAACAGGCGACGCTTCTCCGCATCCCAGGCGATTCCGTTGAGCACCGCTTCGCGATCGCTGACCGAGACCGCATCGACGATCGCGCTCAGATCGATGAGCTTGCGCACCGTCCCGTCGGCCGGATCGATCACGATGATGTAGGGCGATTTCCAGAGATTGGCGTAGATCAGGCCGTCGATCATCTCCAGCTCGTTGAGCTGGCGCATCGGGCGGCCGCCGAGCGTGACGGGAATGGTTCGGCGAACCTCGAACGTGTCGGGATCGAGCACCCGCAGCGTGTCGCTGCCATCAGAGTGGATCAGCCCTTCATCGCTGGTGGTCAGTCCCCAGCCTTCGAGGGGATAGTTCTCGACCGATCCGATGGGCTCGAGCGTGGCTGCGTCCCACCGATGGAGAACCCCGTCGCGCCAGGTCAGGCTGACGAAGTCCTCTCCCCATAGCGCAATCCCCTCCCCGAACTGCTCGTCCGGCAGTCGGCTTTCGGCGAGCACCTCTCCTGTTTCCAGATCGACGCGGCGCACGACCGAGCTGCCTCGGCGCCCGGTGCTCTCGATCAGCGCCCCGTCATGCCACAGCAGTCCCTGGGTGAAGGCACCATCGTCATGCGGGTGCGCGGCGACCACCTCCGCGCGGTAGACCGGCGCACCGCTATCGGTCGCTTCGGCGCGATCGCCTTGCGTTGCGGATTCCTGTGCCTCCAATGGAGCGCCGAGAAGCGCCAGCACGGCAATCAGAAAATGATAAGGTTTCATGGCGCTCACTTGGCAGACGTCGAATGACGGGGCGATGAAGCTACGCTCCGTATCCGATCGATCTGTTAGCCAAAGCTTGGCAGCACGCTAACGGAACAGCTTCCGCACGATCGGAATCTTGATAGAGTAAGGGCGGATCGAACTGGGGGACGTTCATGAAATTCTGGGCCTTTCTTTTAGGCTTGCTTGCAATCGCCACGCCAGCCGAAGCGCGCTGGTACGAGGCATCCACCGATCATTTCGTTATCTATGCGGACGATAGCGAGAAAGACATTCGTGAATACGCAGAAAATCTCGAGCGTTATCAAGCTGCGCTTGCAGGACTGACCGGATTCAATGTCGGAAAGCCCAGTCCATCCAACCGGGTCACCATCTTCGTGGTCGGGAGCCAGCGCGATATTCGCAAGCTTCATGGCGGAGAGAATCGCTATGTCGCCGGGTTCTACATCCCTCGAGCCGGGGGTTCGCGGGCCTTCGTCCAGGATATCAGGATGCGAAGCGGTTATCCCGATTTCTCGACGGTCGTGTTGCTGCACGAATACGCCCATCATTTTCTGATGTCCGCGCAATCCTACGCCATGCCGCGCTGGGTCAACGAGGGAGCAGCGGAGTTCTTTGCGTCGGCGTCGTTCAACAGGGACGGCAGCCTCGGCATAGGGCGCCCCGCTCTCCATCGCGCCGCAGAACTGGCATACGAGCGCGATGTGCCCGTCGAGCAGCTGCTCGATCAGGAGCTTTACGACTCGAAGAAACGCAATGGCTATGACGCGTTCTATGGCCGAAGCTGGGCGCTCTACCACTATCTGTTCTTCTCCGATGAGCGAGCGGGACAGTTTCGCGATTATATTAATCGCGTAGTTGGGGGAGAAACCTCGATCGATGCCGGTCGCGCGGCGTTTGGAGACCTCAGGAAGCTCGACCGCGAAGTGGACCGCTATTTGCGCCAACGATCGATGACGAGCCTGAAACTCGACGGGGAGACGATAGCGATCGGCGCGGTGAAAATGCGCGAACTGCCCGAGGGCGAAGCCGAGGCAATGCCGCTCCGCATCCGTTCGCAACGCGGTGTCGATCGGGACGTTGTCGGCGAGGTCGTGGTCGAGGCCCGCGCCCTGGCCCAGAGATTTCCGGACGATGCCGGTGTTTTAACTGTACTCGCAGAAGCGGAATTCGATGCCGGAAACGACGCTGCGGCAATATCTGCCGCCGATGCCGCCATCGCAATCGATCCCATGCGTCGCAATGCCTATGTCCAGAAGGGCTTTGCCATGTTCCGCATGGCAGGCGCTTCGGACAATCCGGACGCGGATTACAATGCGGCGATGGCGCCGTTTTCAGCGCTCAACCGGATCGAAAACGACCACCCCCTGCCGCTGGTCTATTATTATCGCTCGGTACGCTTGCGCGGCAAACCGATGAGCGACGTTGCGCGCCGGGCTATCGAGCGCGCGCTCGAACTCGCTCCTTTCGACCGCTCACTCGCGCTCGAGACCGCGACAATGCAGATGGAAGAAGGCAAGATCGCGCTTGCAAAAAGGACGCTCGATCCCGTCGTCAACGATCCGCACGGCGGTCCACTTTCTTCGGTAGCCGCGACTCTGGCGAGCCTTCTGGAGAAAATACCGGAAGGCACCTCGATAAAGGCGCCATCCATGCCGGAACCGGACGACGACTAAGCGGGTCATCGGCGGTCGATGGCCGCCACCAGTGATGCTGGGTTCAGCGGCCGCTCAAGCCGCCGACGATCGAGCCCAGGATACCGCCAAGTGCGCCACCACCCGAAGCTTGGCCGCCCGGACCGCCAGCCTGCTTCGCCATGTAGCCGGCGACCGCCATGGCAAGGATCGGCAGCATCTTCTTGAGCAGGGCTTCGTCGATCCCGGTGATCGCCGACACTTCGCTCGCGACGCCGCGACTGGTGTCTTTCCCGCCAAAGATCGTTCCAAGGATATCGTTGCCTTTGTTGGTCTCGGTCGGCCCGCCGCCGAGCACGCTTTCGAGCAATCCGCCACCGCCCAGGCCGCCGATCACGCCAGCAAGGCCACCGAGCCCCGAAGAGCCTGCCGAGGTCCGGCCCATCCCGGCAACGATAGCGGGCAGCAGTGCGCCCGCGCCGGTGCGCGCGGTCTGTTCGTCGATATTGAGTTCGCGCGCCATACTATCGATCGCACCGCTCTGCTGAAGCATCTGGGCCAGGCTCATCGGGTCATCCTCTCATTGTGTGTGAACACCTTGCTAACGGAGCGGAGAGCGGAAGGTTCATTAAAAAGGGCCCCGCTGCGTTTCCCGCAACGAGGCCCTCCTCTCCACAACTTGTATGACGCTCAGGCGGCAGCGGGTGCCGCGTCGCGCACGCCCTGGTCGACATGGTCGGCAAAGGGCTGGAAATTGTCGACGAAGAGCTGGACCAGCTTGCGCGCGGTCGCATCGTACTCCTCGGCATCGCCCCAGGTCGAACGCGGATCGAGGATCACGCTGTCGACGCCGGGTACGGCGACCGGTACTTCGAAGCCGAAATTCTCGTCCTTGCGGAACTCCGCGTCGTTGAGCGACCCGTCGAGCGCGGCGTTGAGCAGCGCGCGGGTCGCCTTGATCGGCATGCGATGGCCGACACCATACTTGCCGCCGGTCCAGCCGGTGTTGACCAGCCAGCACTGCACACCGCCTTCGGCGATGCGCTTCTTGAGCAGATTGCCGTAAACGCTGGGGTGGCGCGGCATGAAGGGCGCGCCGAAGCAGGTGGAGAAGGTCGCTTCGGGCTCGGTCACGCCGATCTCGGTGCCCGCGACCTTGGCGGTGTAGCCCGACAGGAAGTGGTACATCGCCTGATCGGGCGTCAGCCGCGCGATCGGAGGCAGCACGCCGAAGGCATCGGCGGTCAGCATGATCACATTCGAAGGCGGCGGCCCCATGTTCTCGTCCGACGTGTTCGGGATCGAAGACAGCGGATAGGCGCCGCGCGTGTTCTCGGCGAGCGTGGCATCGTCGAGATCGATCGCGCCATTTTCGTCCATCACCACGTTTTCGAGGACGGTGTCCTCCATCTTGGTGGTGGCGTAGATCTCGGGCTCGGCCTCGGGGTTGAGACGGATCATCTTGGCGTAGCAGCCGCCTTCGAAGTTGAAGACAGCCGTGTCCGACCAGCCATGCTCGTCGTCACCGATCAGCGTGCGGCTGGCATCGGCGGACAGCGTGGTCTTGCCGGTGCCCGACAAGCCGAAGAACACCGCGCTCTTGCCGTCGGGGCCGATATTGGCCGAACAGTGCATCGGCATCACGCCCTTGGGCGGCAGCAGGTAGTTGAGAACGCCGAACACGCTCTTCTTCATCTCGCCGGCATACTTCGTGCCGCCGATCAGGATCAGCTTTTCCTTCAGATTGACGGCGATCACCGTCTCGCTGCGGCAGCCGTGGCGTTCCGGGTCGGCGCGGAAGGTCGGCAGGTCGATGATCGTGTATTCGGGCGCGAAGCCTTCGAGCTCGTCCGCTGTCGGACGCACCAGCAGCGTACGAATGAACTGGTTGTGCCAGGCGAGTTCATTGATGACGCGCACCTTCACGCGATGTTCGGGCTGCGAACCGCCGAACAGATCGGCGATGTAGAGCGTATCCTTGTCCTTCACCGCGGCGAGGAAGTCCTCTTTCAGAGCCGCGAAATGCGCGGGCGTCATCGAGGCATTATTGTCCCACCAGACCGTATCTTCGGTCTCGCTGTCGCGGACGATGAACTTGTCCTTCGCGCTGCGACCGGTGTGCTTGCCGGTTTCCACCACCAGCGGGCCGTCCTTGGCACGCTTGCCTTCGCCATTCTCGATCGCGGCGCGGGTGAGCGCGGCGCTGTCCAGATTGGCGTGGATGGTAGCGTCGGTTTCGATCCCCTGTGCCGACAGGGGGGTGGAAAGAGGCGAACTCACGAAACTTCTCCCGGAACGTCTGGGGCGACCGGCGCGCAGAGGTGCCGAAAGCCGTGTACAGCGCAGATAGAGAATGGCCGCAATTCCGTCAATTCGCACTATATGCCAGATAGTTAGAGCAATGAATCAAAGGTTTGCGCGGTTGTGAACGCTCTCATTATTGTGCCGCCTCGCCCCCCTCGCTACGGCTGTGGACAGGATATTATGCAGATGGATCGCCACGACTTGGATTCGACCGACACTCCGGAACACGAAGACGCCGCCCGGGAGGGTGACGGGCGCAAGGTGATTGCGCTGGTCGACGATGATCGCAATATCCTCACCAGCGTCTCGATCGCCTTGCAGTCGGAAGGGTTCGCGACGCGGGTGTATTCGGACGGGGCAAGCGCGCTCAAGGCGCTCCGCGACAACCCGCCCGACCTCGCGATCCTCGACATCAAGATGCCGCAGATGGACGGGCTCGAATTGCTGCGCGAATTGCGCAAGTCTTCCGATCTGCCGGTGATCTTCCTGACGTCGAAGGACGATGAAAGCGACGAAGCGCTCGGCCTGTCGCTGGGGGCCGACGATTACATCGCCAAGCCGTTCAGCCAGAGACTGCTGATTGCCCGCGCACGCGCCATCCTCCGCCGCGCCGATTTCACCCACGCGGCTCCCGACATGAGCCAGCCTGCCCAGCCCGAAAGCGACCCGCCCGAAGGCGTGCTGCGCCGGGGCCGTCTGTGCATGGACCCCGACCGGCACCGGGTCACGTGGGAAGGGGATGCCGTGTCGCTCACGGTGACCGAGTTCCTGATCCTCGAAGCGCTGGCCACCCGCCCCGGGGTCATCAAGACCCGCAACCAGTTGATGGATGCCGCCTATAGCGACGACGTGTTCGTCGACGACCGCACGATCGACAGCCATATCAAGCGGATGCGTCGCAAATTCCGCAAGGTCGACGGCGCCTTTGAGGCGATCGAGACGCTGTACGGGGCAGGCTATTCCTTTGCCGAAAGCTAACGCAACGAAGCGGGAGGACGGATACACGCTGCCGCTGCGGGATTCGCTGTTCTGGACGCGCAGCATCCCGCTCACCGCGCGGATCCTGTTCGTCAATATCTTCGCGCTCGCTCTATTCGCGGGTAGCCTGTTCTATCTCGATTCCTATCGAAACCAGCTGCTGGAAGAACGGTTCGAAACCGCGCGCAGCGAGGCCGCGATCGTTGCCGATGCTCTCGCCGCATTGAGCGAACCCGAACAACGCGAGCGTTTGCT
Source organism: Alteriqipengyuania halimionae (assembly GCF_009827575.1). NCBI lineage: Bacteria > Pseudomonadati > Pseudomonadota > Alphaproteobacteria > Sphingomonadales > Erythrobacteraceae > Pseudoblastomonas > Pseudoblastomonas halimionae. The sequence continues at coordinate 1,468,500 of NZ_WTYR01000001.1, forward strand.
GGTCGAGATCGCGCGCAAACAGCGCACCCGTATCCGCACCTATGACGAGCGCGGGCGGATCGTCTCCGATTCCTTTGCCCTGGCCGAACCCGGCTACACGCTCGCCCCCCCCGATAGCGGGAATTTCTTCAAGCGCCTGCCCGGCTATCTCGACCGGGTGACCGACTGGCTGCTCGGCGCGCAGCCGATCCCCGCCTATGTCGATCCGCCACGCGAAAGCGCGAGCCAGTGGAACGAGATTTCCGCGGCGCTTGCCACCGGGCGCACCGTGGTGTTCCAGCGCTATGCGCCCGATCGCTCACCGGTGATCACCGCCGCCGCTCCGATCGGCTTTTCCGGAGAGGCCGTGCTGGTCTCGGCCAATCCGCGCGACATAACCCAGCAAGTGCGCGATGCGCGCGGCACACTGGCGCTTATCATCATCGTGGCGCTGGCCGCATCGATCCAGCTGGCCCTGTTCCTCGCCCGCACGATCGTCACGCCATTGAAGGACCTCGCGGCCGCTGCCAGCCGTGTGCGGCTCGGACGCGAGCGCGACGTCGTCGTGCCGCGACTGCCCGAACGTGGCGACGAGATCGGGCAGCTTGCGCGCGCCGTGTCGGACATGACCGATGCCCTGCGCCAGCGGATCGACGCGGTGGAAAGCTTCGCCGCCGACGTAGCGCACGAACTGAAGAACCCGCTTGCCTCGATGCGCAGCGCAATGGAATCGCTCGAACGGGTGACCGACCCCGAACTGCGCGGCCAGTTGCTGCAGATTATCGCCGCCGACGTTCGACGCATTGATCGCCTGGTGACCGAGATATCCGATCTGAGCCGGATCGACGCCGAGATCAGCCGCACCGAATTCACCGATGTCGATTTGAAAGCACTCGCCGACCGGATCGTCGCCGCGCGCCGCCGGCCCGAAAGCGAAAGCGGCAACTGGCTCGATATCGTCGCCTCCACCCCCGGCCCGTTCGTGGTGCGCGGAGACGAGGGGCAGCTTGAGCGCGTGATCGAGAACCTGATCGACAACGCGCTATCCTTTTCGACCGGCCACGCCCCGGTATCGGTGTCGATCGGTCGGCAGGGCAAATGGGTGCAGCTTGCGGTCAGCGATCGTGGTCCGGGCATTCCCGAGGAGCTCCACGAAAAAGTGTTCGAACGGTTCTATACCCACCGCCCAGAGCAGGACGATTTCGGCCGCCATAGCGGGCTTGGCCTCGCGATTGCGCGCACCATCGCCACCGCGCATGACGGCACCCTGATGGCCGGGTCGCGGCTTGACGGCGAGGCTGGCGCACGCTTCGTGCTGAAAGTGCCAGCGCTGTGAAGAGGATTACCCGATGAAGAAGCTCGCCAATGTCACCGCCGTCGCGATCGGCGGGCGCGGCCTACTGATCGCCGGACCGTCCGGCAGCGGAAAGTCGAGCCTCGCGCTCGAGCTGATCGACCGCGGCGCGCATCTGATCGGCGATGACGGCATCGTGGTCGAGGGCTTGGAGGGACGGCTGATCGTCCACCCGCCCGGCGAGACCGGTGGCCTCATCGAGATCCGCAATGTCGGCATCATCGAGCTCGAGCCCGTCAGCGCCCCGGCCTGTTTGTGGATCACGCTGGCAAAGGATCCCCCGCGCCTGCCGGTGGGGCCGGAAGAGCGCTGGGTGGCCGGTCACCCGCTGCCCGAGTTGCGGATCTTTCCATCGAAGCTTGCACTGGCCTTGCGGGTCGAGGCTGCGCTCGGGATGCACGGTCTCTCCGCCTGATCGCGAAATCGAGGGTTTCCTTTGGTTGGCCCCCCGCCCACAGTGAGGCCGATGGCCGAGAATCGCGAAAAGCTTCAATTGCTGCTGGTCACCGGGCTGCTTGGCGCGGGCAAGAGCACCGCCTTGCGTCAGCTCGAGGATCTCGGTTGGGAAATGATCGACAATTTCCCGCTGCGCTTCCTGCAGCGGCAGATCGACGATCTCACCGAAGAGGACCGGACGCAGGCCCCGATCGCGATCGGCTTCGACGTGCGCACCCGCGATTTCGTGCCGCGCAAGTTCCTGTCCTACCTCGAAACGCTCGAGGCGCGCGACGATATCGCCGTAACCCTGCTGTTCCTCGATTGCGCGGGGCAGGAGCTCGAACGGCGTTACAACGAGACCCGCCGCCCGCATCCGCTGGGGCATGGCCGCCCGGTCCACGAAGCGATGGCTGCCGAACGCGAATTGCTGGCCAGGCTGCGCGAGCGTGCGGACTTCGTGTTCGACACCACGCGCTTTTCCGCCAACGATCTCCAGCAGACGATTCGCGAGCATTTCTCTCCCGGCAGTCCGCGACAGATGGCGCTGACGGTGACGAGCTTCGGTTTTGCGCGCGGCATTCCGCCGGTGGCCGATCTCGTTTTCGACATGCGGTTCCTCGACAATCCGCACTGGGACGAGAAATTGCGCCCGCTGACCGGGGAAGACGAGGAGATCGCGCAGCATATCGAGAGCGATCCCGCCTTCGCTCCGGCCTACGGCAAGATCGAAGACCTGATCCTCACCCTCCTCCCGCTCTACGAACGGCAGGGGCGCGGTTACCTGACCATCGCCTTCGGCTGCACCGGCGGACGCCATCGCTCGGTCTATTCGGCGCGCAAGGCGACGGCGGCCCTGCGCCTGGCAGGGTATTCGCCCACGCTCGTCCACCGCACGCTTCGATCGCGCGGCGCGGACCTTGTCGAGGGCAACCAGCCCGCTCTCGATACGCGCCCCGGCACGGCGTGACGAGCCGGGCTGACAGCGGGCGCAGAAATGTCTAAACGCGCCAATCCCCCAACGAGCGGAGCAGATTCGCGCCGATGATCGGTATTATCCTCGTTACCCACGGCAAGCTGGCCGAGACCTTCGTCGAAGCGATGGAGCACGTGGTCGGCAAGCAGAAGGCGATTGCGACCGTCTGCATCGGCCCGAACGACGACATGGAAGCGCGGCGTCAGGATATTGCCGACGCGGTCGCCTCGGTGAATTCGGGTGCCGGCGTCGTGATCCTGACCGATCTGTTCGGCGGCACGCCCTCCAACCTCGCAATCTCGCTGCTGCGCGAAGGCGAAGTGGAAGTCATCGCCGGGATCAACCTGCCGATGCTGATCCGGCTGGCTGGGGCGCGCAAAACGATGCCGCTTGGCGATGCGGTGACGGCGGCGCGCGAGGCGGGCCGCAATTACATAACCGTCGCCTCCGAATTTCTGGCGCAAGACGCCTGATGCCCAGCGAAACCGTCACCGTGGTCAACGCCAAGGGGCTTCATGCCCGCGCCAGCGCCAAGTTCGTCGGCGCCGTTACCCAGCTTGCCGACGGGCTCGACGTGCAGGTGACCAAGGACGGGACCAGCGCGGGCGGCAGTTCGATCCTCGGCCTGATGATGCTCGGCGCGGCACGCGGCGACACGATCGAAATCGCGGTCGAAGGCGAAAACGCCGACGCTGCGCTCGCCAAGCTGGTCGGCCTCGTCAAGGACGGTTTCGGCGAAGACTGAGATGTCGCGCCGCCAGATCACCGGGTTCTCCAACCCCACCGTCAAATTCATGCGCTCGCTGCGCGAGAAGAAGCACCGCAAGCGCGAGGGCAAGTTCCTCGCCGAAGGGCTGCGGCTGCTGACCGATGCGCGCGAAACCGGCCATGTGCCCGAATTGCTGGCGCTGGCGACAGGCCGCGATTCGCACCCGCTGATTGACGCGCTGGAACAGGCGGTCGAGGCAGCGGGCGGCGAGGTTCTCGAAATGGAGCCCGCCCTGCTCGCCAAGGTGACGGGCAAGGACAATCCACAAGCGGTCGCGGGCGTGTTCGCCGAGTTCGGTACTTCGCTCACCGCACTCGATCGGAGCAGCGCCGACATCTGGCTGGTCGCCCAGGCGCTGCGCGATCCGGGCAATCTGGGCACCATGCTTCGCACGGGCGACGCCATCGGAGCGGGCGGACTGATCCTGATCGACGATTGCGCCGATCCGTTCAGCGTCGAAGCCGTGCGCGCCAGCATGGGTGCGGTGTTCACCCAAAGGCTCGCGCGGGCGAGCTGGGACGAGTTCGAGGGGTGGCTGCGGGGCGGAGACGGCCAGCTCGTCGCCGCGTCCTTGCGCGAGGCCGTGCCCTATCGCGGCGCGCCCTATACCGCGCCATGCTTCGTGATGGTCGGCAACGAATCGCAAGGCCTGCCGGAAAGTTACGAGGCGGCGTGCGACCTGCGCGTCACCATGCCGATGCGCGGGCGCGCCGACAGCCTCAACGCGGCGGTTGCAGCGGCAGTGCTGGGCTACGAGGTGCTGGCGAGCCTCGACGGGTGACAAAGGTGACACCGCGTCACCTTTGAGACCTCTTAGAATAACTAGGCTTTTTAGCAACTTATAAACAGATCGTGTCCGCGGACGGACAGCCGACAGGGAAGCTTTATTGCGGGCAGCCCATGGGAGTGAGATCGACGAAGTCAAAGAGCGGGCGAGAGTTTAGCCAATTCCGTCCGAGTAGGAAAATCATCGTCATTGACTGCTATTGGGGCGCTCTATCCGAGGGGAAATGAACGGTGGTATTCTATTCGTACCAAAATATCTTCTTATGAACGTGTCTTGCGCCTTGTTTGACGAAACGACGCAATGAGCGGCGCGTTCTACAGTTAGGCGATTTGCAATCCTGACAGCTTGTTCATGGGTCATTAGATCAGCTCTCGCCTGAACCTCAGGATTTCCAGCTACCAATAGAAGCTTCGTCGGACTCAATGGCATCGCAACTTGCCCATCCGGCGTTCGCAAAGGCACCAGCACGACCGGATGGTCGGATAGTAGAAGCCCATACTTGGCTCTCGAACAGTCCATAATTCTCCATGGCAAACTCGTGATGTACCGAGTCGTTCGATCTTGGCCAACAGCATCCACGAACATTCGGAACGCGCTCTCCTTGACTATGCCCGGGTTGAGCCCTTCAAGAAATTCATTAGCTGTCGCTGGCATTCCTGGTTTGCGCATTTCCGCATATCGTTCGGACACATCAGCATGCTTCCAAATCTCCTCTAGGGAACTGAGAACACCTTCCAACTGAAAAGGTGTCCGCAAAAGCAAGGCACGCATGAAAATGGCCCAGCGCTCCCGGACTGTATCATTACGGATTGCCTCTCGTTCGGATAACAGTGCCTCAAGAGCATCGGCAGCCCAGTCGTCAATCCTCTGAAAAAGGCCCCATTCGGCAGCTTGAGCCGACCATTCATCCATATCGGTGCGCGGATGCCGATAGAGGTCTTTCTTGTATCCGGTCGCCGCCGGAAATACGCGATGGCGCACAACGGCGTCACCAAACTTCTGGTATCGTTCTATACACCCATCATTTCCTACCCACCTCCGTTGAAAAAACTCAGGTAAGTAATGATGGCGGACAGGAGCCTTTTGAACTCCTGGCACCTAAATTGCCGACTTTTTCTTATCCGTCCCATCGGCAATCTGTGCGGCGTCCTCGGCGGTGTAGCGCGGGGCGGCTTCGACGAGCGGGACGTCGGGGATCTCGGCCTTCCCGATCTCGATTCCCTTGTCGGCCATACGGCGTCCTGACGAGAGCACGTTGCGTTCGAAGCTGCCGACGAACTTGTTGTAATTGTTGACCGCGCTTTCGAGCCCGCCGCCGACGCGTTTCAGATGCTCGGAGGCAGCGCGCAGGCGGTCGTAGAGTTCCGCACCCATCGCGCCGATCGCGCGCGCTTCGTCGGCCATCTTGTCCTGCCGCCAGACTTGCGCGACCGTGCGCGCGATTGCGACCAGGTTCGTAGGAGTCGCCAGCAAGACCTTGTTGCGGAACGCAAAATCCCACAGCTCGGGATCATGTTCGAGCGCGGCGGCGACGAAATGCTCACCGGGCACGAACATCACCACGTAATCGGGCGAATCCTCGAACTGGCTCTGATAGCTTTTCGAACCCAGCGTCTGCACATGGTTGCGCATCGACTTGGCGTGAAGGTCGAGATGGCGCACCCGCTCCTCGTCGCCCTCGGCCTCGAACGCGGCCTGATAGGCATTCAGAGAGACCTTGGCGTCGATCACCAGCTTCTTCTGGCCGGGCACATGCACGATCGCATCGGGCCGCAGCCGCCCCTCATCGGACTCCAGCGAATGTTCGAGATCGAAATCGGTGTGTTCGGACAGGCCGCACTGCTCGAGCACGTTCTGCAGCGCGCGCTCGCCCCAGCGCCCGCGCGCCTTGGGTGCGTTGGTAAGCGAATTGCCGAGCCGCTGCGCCTCGCGGCGGACATCTTCCTGCCCTTTCCGCATTTCCTCGATCTGCGTGCGCAGGCCGCTGAAGGCATCGGCGCGCTGTTTTTCGAGGCTGCCGACCTGATCCTCATAGGCCTTGAGCCGCTCGCTAACGGGCTTGAGGAGAGAGGCGACCGCTTCCTTGTTGGCCTTTTCGGCGGTGCCGAATTTCTCGTCCGCGCGCTTGAGGAATTCCTCCTGCGCCTTCGACAGCACTTCGCCGCTGGTCGCCTTGAACTGGTCGACCAGTGCCTCGCGCGCCTCGCGCATCTGCTCCAGCTGCTTGTCAAAATTTCCGGCATTGGCCTCGAGCGTGGCGATCTTTATTTGCGCCTCGCCCAGTTCCTTGGTGGCGCGCTTGAACTCATCCTCGCGCGCAGTGCCCTCCGCTTCGCGTTCGGCCAGCTTGGCCTTCAAATCCGCTGCGGGTTTTCCGCCGAAATGGAGCCCCAGCGCGATGCCGATGCCAAGGCCGAGTAAGAGGGCGATAATGGTGAGAAAAGTCGGGTCCATGCGCCGATGTTACGCGGAACGGAAGCGGAACGCCAGCGCGCCCGTGGCACCATCAACAATCGCCGGCGCCCCGGACTTGATTCCGGGGTCGGTCACCATTGGCTGTACGGAGGAAGAAGAAGCACTATCCCGGATCATGTCCGGGATGACGATGACGGAAGAGCCCTCCTGCCCTACTCTAAATCCGCGCGCTTTCGCGAATCGAGCCAGTTCATCAGGAGATGGAACAACACGCCGAAGACCACGAAATAGATCGCGAATCCAAGGACGTACGACCCGCGAACCGGATCGTCATCCATCATCCGCCAGCCGGTCATGATCGTGGCATAGACGAGTGCCGCGACGAGGGACCGGCGCCAGCTCATGCGGCTTGCAGTTTGCGCAGTTTCTTCAGCGCCATGTTGCGCTTGAGACGGCTCAAATGGTCGATGAACAGCACGCCTTCGAGGTGATCCATCTCGTGCTGGATGCAGGTCGCCATCAGGCCGGTCATGTCTTCCTCGTGTACCTTGCCGTCGAGATCCTGGTAGCGGACGCGGCAGGTCGCGGGGCGATCGACATCGGCGTAGATCTCGGGGACCGAGAGGCAGCCTTCCTGGTACGTCGCCAGTTCGTCGGCCGGATCGAGGATTTCGGGATTGATGAAGGTGCGCGGATTGCGGACCACCGGGCGGTGATCGTGATCGCAGGCCTCGACGTCGCAATCTTCGGGCTGCTCGTTTTCGTCCGGCTCCTGCAGGTCGATCACCAGCACGCGCTTGGGCACGCCCACCTGGATCGCGGCAAGGCCGATGCCGGGCGCGGCGTACATCGTCTCGAACATGTCATCGACGAGCGTGCGCAGATCGTCGTCGAACTCGTCCTTTTCGACGGGAACGGAGACGGTCTTCAGCCGGGGGTCCGGCACTTCAAGGATTTCGCGAATAGCCATGCTGCAAATATAGGCGCGCGCGCGTTTTTATTCAACGCGGCGTTTGCGCACGTGCAGCAGCCTGGCGGCCGAGTTCCTCCCACACGAGCGGGAAGCTGTCGAACCCGTCCGAGCCCAGGAAGTGCCCGCCATCGGCAAGCACGATGCATTCGGCATCGAGCGAGGCGGCCAGATCGCGCGAGAGATCGGCCGATACGATCTCGTCGTTCTGGGCCGCGATAACCGTCCGCTGCGGCGCGACGGCGCGGACCGTCGCAGGATCGTAATCGCGTTCGGCCATGAACGCATCGAGTTCGGGGATGTTGGGCAGCTTCTGCTCGAATCCGGAGATCGCGATCAGCCCGCCGATCCGGGCATCGGGGTGGCGGGCGAGGAAACGCAGGGTCGCGATGCAACCAAGGCTGTGCGCGACGAAAAAGGTATTGGCGTCCAGCGTCGTCGCTTCGCGCTCCAGCGTTTCCAGCCAGGCCTGCGCGTCGGGCGCGGTCGAATCGGGCAAGGGGAAAATCCGGGTCGTGCCGCCCTCACCCTCGACCTTGGCCTTGAGCCATTCGAACCAGTGATCGGTGGGCGAGGCCATGTAGCCGTGGACGATGTAGACGGTCTTTGCGCTCATGGACGTATCCTCGCGTTCGTATACCGGTCAGTTGTGGATCGGACGGCGCGCGCGCAAGGCCTGCGCCAGCGTGCCTTCGTCGAGATAGTCGAGTTCGCCGCCCACCGGCAGGCCGTGGGCGAGCTGCGTGACCTTGACCGGAAACGCTTCCAGCCGTTCGGACAGATAATGCGCGGTGGTCTGCCCTTCGAGCGTCGCGTTCATGGCGAGAACCACCTCATCGATACCGCCCGCCTCGACCCGGGCGAGCAGTTCGCCGACGGTCAGATCCTCGGGCCGCACGCCGTCGAGCGCGGAGAGCTTGCCGCCAAGCACGTGATAGGTGCCCTGGAAGAGCCGCGCACGGTCGAGCGCCCACAGATCGGACACGTCCTCGACCACGCAGATCGCTTTTGCATCGCGGCGCGGATCGGCGCAGATTCCGCAGGGGTTGCGGGTGTCGACATTGAAGCAGATCTCGCATTCGACCAGCGTGTCCTGCACCGCGGCCAGTGCCTCGACCATCTGCGGCAGCGCCCGCTCGCGGTTCTTGACCAGCCACAGCACCGCCCGCCGCGCGGAGCGCGGGCCAAGGCCGGGAAGCCGTGCGAGGGCGGATGCCAGCGCTTCGATCTCTTGCGATGCCATGGGGGCACAGATAGGGCGCTGACACGCAATGCGAAAGGACGCCGATAAAGCTATGCGCATCGTCTTCATGGGAACGCCCGATTTCGCGGTGCCGACTTTGGCCGGACTGCACGAGGCCGGGCACACGATCCCGGCGGTCTATACCCAGCCGCCGAGGAAAGCCGGCCGGGGCAAGAAACTGCAGGAAACCCCGGTCCACAAGGAAGCCGGGATCCGCCATATCGAGGTGCGGCATCCCGCATCCTTGCGCGATGTCGTCGAACAGGCGCGGCTGGCGGAGCTGGAACCGGACCTGCTGGTGGTCGCCGCCTATGGCCTGATCCTGCCGCAGGCGGTGCTCGACATCCCCGTCAAGGGCGCGCTCAACGTCCATGCCTCGCTGCTGCCCAAATGGCGCGGCGCGGCGCCGATCCAGCGCGCGATCCTGGCCGGCGACAGCGTGACCGGGATCACCATCATGCAGATGGAAGCCGGGCTCGATACCGGCCCGATGCTCGCCACCGCGCGCGCGCCGATCGAGGACAAGACCGCCGGAGAGCTGACCGACGAACTCGCCGAAATCGGCGCGCAACTGATGGTCGGCACCTTGCGCGATCTCGAACTGCACCAGGCGATCGCGCAGGACGAGAAGGAAGCGACCTACGCCAGGAAGATCGACAAGAGCGAGGCGCGGCTCGACTGGGACGAGGGCGCGGTGGCTCTCGAACGCAAGGTGCGCGCCTTCGCCCCCTTCCCCGGCGCCTGGTTCGAATACGAGGGTGAGCGTTTCAAGGTGCTCGCCGCCGAAGTCCACGCGCATGAAGGGGTGCCGGGCAAGGTGCTCGACGACCAGCTGACGATCGCCTGCGGATATGGCGCGCTGCGCCCCACCCGCATCCAGCGCGCGGGCAAGCCGGCAATGGACACCGGCGATCTGCTGCGCGGCTATGCGATCCCCGAAGGGGCCCGGCTCGGCTGACCCCATCGCCATGACCCGCTTCGCCTTCACCATCGAATTCGACGGCGGCCCGTTCTACGGCCTTCAGCGCCAGAAGGACGGGCCGAGCGTGCAGCAATCGCTCGAAGAAGCGATCCACGGTGTGACAGGCGAAGACGTGCGCGCCCATGCCGCCGGGCGCACCGATGCGGGGGTCCACGCGCTCGCCATGCGGATGCACGCCGATATCGCGAAGGACATCGCCCCGTTCCGGCTGATGGGCGCGATCAACGCGCATCTGCGGCCCGATCCGGTGGCGGTGACCCATTGCGAGGTCGTGCCCGACGATTGGCACGCGCGCTTCTCCTGCATCGGGCGGTCGTATCTCTACCGCATCCTCAATCGCCGCGCGGGGCCGACTCTCGACAGGGGCCGCGTCTGGCATCTTGCACCAGACCTCGATGCCGGGGCCATGCATGCAGCGGCGCAAGTACTCGTCGGGCGGCACGATTTCACCACTTTCCGCTCGGTCCATTGCCAGTCGGACAGTCCGGTCAAGACGCTCGACCGGCTCGATGTGACGCGAAACGGCGAGGAAGTGCATATCCGCGCCGAAGCGCGCAGCTTCCTCCACCACCAGGTCCGCTCGATGGTGGGGTGTCTTTCGCTGGTCGGGAGAGGCCAGTGGGACACGGAAAAACTCGGTTCGGCGCTCGCCGCGCGCGACCGACAGCAGCTCGGCCTTAACGCGCCGCCCGAGGGTCTCTATTTCGTGCGGGCAACATATCCAGGAGAACAAGAATGACGACCACCGGCAAGCAGCTTTTCACCACGCTCGAAAGCGACGGCACCCTTACCCTCGAAATCGCCGAAAGCACCTTCCCCGATCCGACCGGCAACCAGGTGCTGGTGAAGATGGAAGCCGCGCCGATCAATCCGTCCGACCTCGCGATCCTGACCGGGGCGGCCGATTTCGAGAATGCCGACTATTCGCCGGGCAAGGTCGTCGCCAAGATGCCCGAGCCGTTCAATTCGGGCTCCAAGGCGCGCCATGGCCAGCGGCTTCCCGCCGGCAACGAAGGCGCGGGCACCGTGGTGGCGACCGGCGATGCCGAGATGGCCAAGGCGCTGATGGGCCAGCGCGTCTCCTGCGTTCCGGGCACCGCGTTCAGCGAATATGCGATCGCCGACGCCACCATGTGCCTGCCGCTGGGCGATCACAGTGCCGAGGATGGCGCGTCGAGCTTCGTCAATCCGATGACCGCGCTGGGCTTCGTCGAGAACGCCAAGATGGACGGCCAGAACGCGATCCTCCACACGGTCGGCGCGTCGAACCTCGGCCAGATGCTCAACCGGATCTGCCAGGAAGACGGGATGGATCTCGTCAATATCGTGCGCAAACCCGATCAGGCCGAGCTGCTCAAGTCGCAGGGCGCGAAGCACGTCGTCAATTCGTCCGACGGCGATTTCATGGACCAGCTCAAGAGCGCGATCGACGCCACCGGGGCATTCTACGGCTTCGATCCGATCGGCGGCGGCAAGATGGTCGATTCCTGCTTCAAGGCGATGGAGCAGGTCGCGGTGAAGCAGATGACCGAATATTCGCGTTATGGCTCGAACCAGCCGAAGCGCATGTTCATTTACGGCCGCCTCGATGTTGCGCCGACCACGCTCACCCCGTCCTATGGCTTCGGCTGGACGCTGTCGGGCTGGCTGCTGTTCCCGTTCCTCCAGAGCGCGGGCCGCGAAACGATGGCCCGCATGCGCAAGCGCGTGCTCGACAACCTGACCACGACCTTCGCCAGCAGCTACAAGGAAAAGGTCGATCTGGAAGGAATGCTTACCAAGGAAGCGATCCTCGACTACCGCCGGATGGCAACGGGCGAGAAATATCTCGTTACACCGTAAGCGGAAAGCTGCGTTCCGGAGGTGATGTGATGGCTGATTGGTACAAGATCCCGACTTCGTCGCGCATGACGGCAGACGAATACAGGGCGAATATCAACGGCCTGAACATCTTCTTCGGAGCGGTGCTCGGTTTCGTACTTGCGGACGCGCAAGCCGCCACCATGGCGCAGTTCGTCTGCCTGCTGTTGGTGGCGAGCAGCCTGGTGGTGATGATCTTCTACATCGCGCAAAGCCCGTACAAGCTGTTCTACACCGTGGTAACCGGCACCGCGATCGCAGTGCTTCCTCTCATTATCGAGACGTTCGAAGGTCCGCCGGTGCCAAAGCTCCAGGCCACGCTTGCCGTGTGGGCGGCGATGATCCTGATGCTGCAACTGGTGCCGCATGACAAAGCGCCCGCAGCCGCAGACGAATAGACTTCGCTACCGATCGAAGCCGAATTCTTCGCCGACGACTTATTGCCCCTCAGGCTGCGGCTCTTCCTCGCGTCGCCTGGGGCGCGGTTCTACGCGAACCCCATCTTCATCGATCCGCAGATCGAGCGGGATGTCATTGTCGCCTTCGATCACCACCTCGCCCTCGCGGATGCGCATCCGCGCGCCGTTTTCGCCCAGCGGGATGTCTTCGAGATCGGGCACGTCGAGCGGCTCGACCGGGCCGCCCGGATCCTCGGCCGGAGCCGGGCTGGGCGACGGCAGCGCCGCCTTGTTGCCGAGAGCGGCGGTCATGAAATCTCGCCAGATGCGCGCGGGCACCGTTCCGCCCGAGACATTGCCGAGCGGCGAATTGTCGTCGTTGCCGACCCACACGCCGACCACCAGATCGCCCGCGAAGCCGACGAACAGCGCATCGCGATTGTCCTGCGTCGTGCCGGTCTTGCCGAAATTGGGCACGCGCAGCATGGCCGCGCGCCCGGTGCCCTTGTTCACCGCGGCGCGCAGCAGGTCCTTCATGTCGTCCTGCACCCGTCCCGACAGGCTGCCGGAGCCGGTGATCTCCTCGAACCAGCCTTTTTCCTGCGCGGGGAACGCGCTCGGCTCGACCGGGTATTCGCCCGCCGCGACGGCGGCATAGGCGGCGGTCAATTCCATCAGCGTCATGGTCGAGGTGCCCAGCGCGAGGCTGGGATCGCCCGGCGTCATCGGAGAGGTCACGCCAAGCTCTCGCGCCGTCCGGATCACCGCATCGTCACCCACCTTGGCCCATAGCCGGACCGCGGCGACGTTCGACGATCTGGCGAACGCATCCTCCAGCGTGATCGTATCCGAATAGCGCCCGCCCGAATTCTGCGGCCGGTACGAGCCTTCCTCGATCGGGCGGTTGTCGATCGTATCGGAGGGCCGCATCCCCGCTTCGAGTGCGGCGAGATAGACGAACAGCTTGAAGGTCGATCCGGGCTGGCGGCGGGCCTGTGTCGCGCGGTTGAACGCGCTCTTGCTGTAATCCTTGCCGCCGATCATCGCGACGACTTCGCCGTTGGTGCGCATCGCCACCAGTGCGACCTGCGCATCGCCCAGCGGCGCCCGTTCGACCGCGCGCCGGGCAGCATTCTGCAGCCGCGAATCGAGCGTGGTGGTGATCGTCGCGCGATTGTAGCCGGTCTCGGACAATTCGCGCGCTTCGGGCAGCGCCCAGTCGGCGAAATAGGTGCCGGTGGGCAGGTCGCGCTTGGTCCGCACGTCGAGCGCCGGGGTCTTCATCGCCTGGGCCTGCGCCTCGGTGAGATATCCCGCCTCGACCATCGCACCCAGCACCAGCCGATAGCGCTTTTCGGCGAGATCCGGGTTCTTGGTCGGCGCAAGCCGCGAGGGCGCCTTGAGCAACCCTGCCAGCATCGCCGCCTGTTCGGGCTTCAAATTCTCCGGCTTGCGGTAGAAATAATGCAGCGAGGCCGCGCGCAGGCCATACTGGTTGTCGCCGAAATAGGCATTGGAGAGATAGCGTTCGAGGATCTCGTCCTTGGTCAGCCATGCCTCGAGCCAGAACGCGATCAACGCTTCGCGCGCCTTGCGGGTGAGCGTCTGTTCGGGGGTGAGGAAGGTGAACTTGGCGAGCTGCTGGGTGATCGTACTGCCGCCGCCATGCCCGGTCCAGGCGGCGCGCGCGATGCCGCGCGGATCGACGCCCCAGTGATTGTAGAACCGCCGGTCCTCGATCGCCAGGAAGGGCTGGATCACGTGCTCGGGCAAATCCGCCACCGCCACCGGCTCGGCCACGTTCGCCCCGTTGCGGGCGATCGGCGTGCCATCGCTGGCAAGCAGCGTGATCTGCGGTGCGGCGATCGGCTTGAGCGATTTGGACAGCGGTGCGGTGATCGCGAGGAATGCCACCAGCACCACGAACAGGATCAGGAAGGCCTGGAGCCCACGCTTGATCCACCACCAGTATGAGCGCCCCTGCCACCAGCGCAGCGGCCCTTCGGCGATCTCTCCGGCAACCCCGCCGGGACCGCCCAGCTCGCCTTCGAGCTCGGCCAGGCGGCGATCGTAATCGGACAGGCGCTCGTCGAATTCGGCCCGCTCACGCCGCGCCGTGCGGCCGAAAGGCCACAAGCGTTTCCAACCCGTATCGCGATAGGTCGAACCGTCCATCACGGCTGTATTAACAGCTTAAGACAGCTTTCGCCAAGCTTAACCTTTGCCGACGACGCTTTCGGGCAGGTCCTCGCCGAACACGCGCTGGTAGTATTCGGCCACCAGCATGCGCTCGGTCTCGTCGCATTTGTTGAGGAAGGAGAGCCGGAAGGCAAAGCCCAGATCCTTGAAGATCGCGGCGTTCTGCGCCCAGGTGATGACCGTACGCGGGCTCATCACGGTGGAGATGTCGCCGTTCATGAAGCCCTGGCGCGTGAGGTCGGCGACCTTGACCATGTCGGCGATCGTCTTTGCGTCCATGTCGGGCGCCTTGGCCGAAACGATCTCGCTTTCGGTTTCCTGCGGCAGGTAGTTGAGGCCGACGACGATGTTCCAGCGGTCCATCTGGCCCTGGTTGATCGCCTGCGTGCCATGATACAGCCCGCTGGTGTCGCCGAGGCCGACCGTGTTGGCGGTGGCGAACAGGCGGAAGCCCGGATCGGGGCGGATCACGCGGTTCTGGTCGAGCAGGGTCAGCTTGCCCTGCTGTTCGAGCACGCGCTGGATCACGAACATCACGTCGGGACGACCGGCGTCGTATTCGTCGAATACCAGCGCGACCGGGTGCTGCAGCGCCCAGGGCAGCAGGCCTTCGCGGAATTCGGTGACCTGCAAGCCGTCGCGCAGCACGATCGCATCGCGGCCGATAAGATCGATCCGGCTGATATGCGCGTCGAGGTTGATCCGCACGGTCGGCCAATTCAGCCGCGCGGCGACCTGTTCGATATGGGTCGACTTGCCGGTGCCGTGATAGCCCTGCACCATCACCCGGCGATCGTGCGCGAAGCCCGCCAGCACCGCCATGGTGGTGTCGGGATCGAACACGTAATCCTCGTCGAGATCGGGCACGCGCTGATCGGCCTTGGAAAAGGCGGGCACTTGCCAGTCGAGGTCGATCCCGAAGGTCTCGCGCACATCGACGGTTGTGTCGGGCGCGGCGAGGACGGTGGATTCCATGGATGTCGGCTTGTCGGAGGCGTCGGTCATGGCAGGCGAGTTAGGGAAGCGAGGCCATCGGGGCAAGCGCTAGTGCGCTGCACGATGCGATGAAGTATAGGCAGGCGCATGGCGCGCCCTTCCCCTCTCGACCGCGTATCCGACGCCGTGCGCAACCGGCTGGTGTCGCAGGTGCGCGCGACCTTCAACGACAGCGCCAGCGGCCAGCAGCCGGTCCCGCCCTCGGACGATGCGCTGTTCGAGCGCGATTCGCCGATCCGGATGGTCCATGCCGATGTGGTGGGCATGATGGTCGGCGGGGTGCGCGGGCTGCTGCTGCAGATGCTCCACCCGCATGCGCTCCAGGGCGTGCTGGATTTCTCCAATTTCCGTTCCGACATGCATGGCCGCCTGCGCCGCACCGCCCGCTTTATCGCGGTGACCACATTCGGCCATCGCGACGCCGCGGAGGAAGCGGTCGCGCGGGTCAACCGGATCCACGAGCAAGTGAGCGGCACGCTGCCCGACGGTACGCCCTATTCCGCCCGCGATCCGCGCACGCTCGCCTGGGTCCACCTGGCCGAAGCGCTGAGCTTCCTCGATGCGTATCTGGCGTATGTCCGCCCCGACATGCCGCGCGCCGAACAGGACGAGTATTTCTGCCAATTTGCGGTGATTGCGCGGATGCTCGGGGCCGATCCGGTGCCCGTTACCCGGCATGAAGCGGAGACGCTGCTGCGAGAGTTCCAGCGCGATCTGAAAGGATCGGCCGAGGCACGCGAGATCGCGCGGCTGGTCCTCGACGCCAAGCCCGAAGCCGCCCCCGCCGCCGTCCAGCGCGCCATCAGCACTGCCGCCGCCGAGCGCCTTCCGCCCTTCGCCCGCGCGATGCTGGGCGTCGAGCGTCCGGGTCTTTCAGCCCTCCCCGCCCGGCTGGCAACGCGCACGATGGGCCGGACGCTGCGCTGGGCATTTCGGCAAAATTGAATGCCCGACGCCATTCTCATGGATATGCAGTCGGGCAAGAGGAAAACAGCAATGGCAAAATACACCTTTTTCACCAATCCGCTGAGCCGGGCCTGGATCGCCTGGTGGGCTCTGCACGAAGTAGACGCCGACTATCGGCCTGTGATAGTGAACTGGTCGAACAAGCCTGACGAACTGGCGCGGGCGAACCCGATGGGAAAGGTACCGACGCTGGTGCATCACCACGAGGGCGACCATATCCATGTCGTCACCGAAACGGCTGCCATCTGTCATTATCTGGCCGAGGCCGAAGCCAGCGAACTGGCGCCGCGCGACGAGGAACGGGCAGATTATTTCCGGTGGCTTTTCTTCGCCGCGGGTCCGGTCGAGCAAGCCACCACGGCCAAGACCATGGGCTTCATGCCGACCCCCGAACAGGAAGTCATGACCGGGTTTGGGTCGCTGGAGCGGACGGTCGATACCCTCGAAAGCTGGTTCTCACAGAACGCGTATGTCTGCGGCGACAGGTTTACGATGGCGGACGTCTATGTCGGAGCGCAAGTGGACTGGGGCCTGCGTTCCGGGACGATGCCGAAACGCGATGCGCTCGCGCGTTATGCAGACGCGGTGCGATCGCGTGACGCCTATCGACACACCGAGGCGGTCTGCGCCGAATTCCTGCCCGAACAAAGCGATGATGCCTGACGCCCCATAGAAAAGCGCAGGCCACGGCCGGATCGCCCAGCTGCGCTAAGTGATAGCGGTGCTTTTCCGCAGCAACTGATACGCCTCGACCACGCGGCGGAGGCGATCTTCGTGGCTACGGTCGCCACCATTGCGGTCGGGGTGATAGCGGCGCACGAGTTCGGAATAGCGCCGCCGCAAG
Source organism: Alteriqipengyuania halimionae (assembly GCF_009827575.1). Taxonomy (NCBI): domain Bacteria; kingdom Pseudomonadati; phylum Pseudomonadota; class Alphaproteobacteria; order Sphingomonadales; family Erythrobacteraceae; genus Pseudoblastomonas; species Pseudoblastomonas halimionae. The sequence continues at coordinate 1,485,673 of NZ_WTYR01000001.1, forward strand.
CGACGGCGATCGGTGTCGAGGCCGAGCCCCATCGTCTCCAGCGCCCGCGCTTCCTTCGGAGCGAAACGGCCGTCCTTCGCCATCTCGGCCTCGCGGCGAACGCGGCTCTTGATACCGTGCGCGCGCGCGCCGATCGCGTCGAGCGGATCGTCGAAATCTGCCCAGCGCGGCAGACCATCGACTCCGGCGGTGGAAGAGAAGGCGCGGCTGCCGGTCGCCCATCCGGCACCCGGCGATTGCGCTTCGAGGATTTCCTCGGCGCTCATCCCCTCGAACCAGTCGTAGCCCGCATTGAATTCGCGGACATGCTCGAGGCAGAACCAGCGATAATCGCCGGGCCCGTCGAAGCTCGAGCTACGCCATCCGGGCGCGCGGAATTCGCCCGCCTCCCGGCAGGTCGGATGTTCGCACACCCGCCCGGTATCCTCGTATCGTCCATGGAACCTGTTCGCAGCCACGCCTGTTAATCTGGGAAGCGTCTCCCAAATGGGAACCCCCGACAAACGATAGAAATGACCAAGGATCGAACATGAGCGAGCCCGGACCGATCGAACGCGAACTGCACGACACGCTGGCGAGCGCCTTTGCGCCCCTGCGGCTCGAGGTGACCAATGACAGCGCGAAACATCACGGCCATGCCGGTGACGATGGCAGCGGGGAATCGCATTTCTCGGTCCTGATCGAGAGCGCGGCCTTTGCCGGCCAGTCGCGTCTGAAGCGTCAGCGGCTCGTTAACGAGATCCTCGGCGATTTGCCCGGGCAGCGTATTCACGCGCTGTCGGTCAAGGCGCTGGCGCCGGGAGAAGAGGCATGAGCTACGACCTGTGGTACTGGCCCTCGATCCAAGGGCGCGGCGAATTCGTGCGGCTCGCCCTGGAAGCGGCGGGCGTCGACTATCGCGACCGTGCCCGCACCGACGGCGTCGAAGCGCTGACCGAGGACATGGGGTCGCGCGGCGGCATCCGCCCCTACGCCCCGCCCTACGTGGTGGACGGCGATCTGGCGGTGGCACAGACCGCGCATATCCTCGCCTGGCTCGGCGAACGCCGCGGCTTTGCCGCCGATGACGAACGCGGCAATCTGGAACTGATCGAGCTCCAGCTGACCATCAGCGATGTCGTCGCCGAAGCGCACGATACCCACCATCCGCTGACCGTCTCAGAACCCTACGAGGACCAGAAAGACGCCGCCCCGCGCAAGGCCGAGGGGTTTCGCGAGCAGCGGATGCCCAAGTATTTCACGTATTTCGAGGACGCGCTCAGCGCCAAGGACGGCCCATTCGTTCGCGGCGACCGGTGGAGTCATGTCGATACATCGTTGTTCCAGCTGGTCGAGGGGCTTCGCTACGCCTTCCCCAAACGGATGGCGACGATCGAGGGCGACTACCCCAAACTGATCGCTTGCCACGATGCGGTCGCCGAACTGGACGCCATCGCCGCCTATCTCGCATCGGACCGCAGGATCGCGTTCAACGAGGACGGAATCTTCCGCCATTATCCCGAACTCGACGGGGCCTGATACCAGCGCTACACCCTCCCCAGCCATAGGAGCGACCGGATGAGCGGACCGATTGTCCAGACCCTGACGCCTACGACCCACGATCTCGGCCAGTTCGAGGTCAGGCGCGTGCTGCCTTCGAGGGCGCGCACCATGATCGGCCCCTTCATCTTCGTCGACGAGTTCGGCCCCGCACATCTCGATCAGGGCGCGGGCATGGATGTGCGCCCGCACCCGCATATCAATCTGGCGACCGTCACCTGGCTGTTCGAGGGGGCGATCGATCATCGCGACAGCCTCGGCACCTTCTCCACGATCCGGCCCGGCGCGGTCAATCTGATGACGGCGGGCCGCGGCATCGTCCATTCCGAGCGCAGCCCGCAGGATGAACGCAACGATGGCCCACGCCTGTTCGGCATGCAGACCTGGCTTGCCCTGCCCGACGGGCGCGAAGAAGTGGATCCGGCCTTCGAAACCCGCTCCGATCTGCCGGTGATCGAGGATGGACGCGCCTGCGCCCGCATCATTATGGGCGAATTGTGGGACGAGCGCGCGCCCACTACGACCCATTCCGAAACGATCTACGCCGAAATCGATCTCGCGCCGGGCGGCACGATCCCGATCGACAGCGAAGCCGACGAACGTGCGGTGATGCTGGTCGATGGCCAGGCGAAGGCCGACAGCGTCGAACTCGAAAAATACCGGCTCTACGTGCTCGCGCCCGGGCGCGATGTTGCGCTGGCATCCGAAAAAGGCGCGAAAGTCATGCTGCTGGGCGGCGAAGCCTTTGCTAGCGAACGCCATGTCTGGTGGAACTTCGTCAGTTCGAGCAAGGACCGCATCATGCAGGCCCGCGACGACTGGCGGCAGGAGCGTTTCCCCAGCGTCCCCGGCGATGATGAAGAGCGCATTCCGATCCCCGAAGGCCAACCCAAGACAGTGAGCTATCCTTGACCGAAAAGAACACAGCCCCGACCGTATGGATCACCGGCGCATCGAGCGGCATCGGCCGCGCACTGGCGCATGAATGGGGCGAGCGCGGCGCCCGCCTGATCCTCTCTGGCCGCGATTTGCAACGCCTCTCCTCGGTCGCCGACCGCACCGGAGCCGATGCGATTACCGTACCGTTCGACGTGCGCGACACCGAGGCGATGCAACGCGGGATCGAACGTGCGCTCAAATGGGCCGGGCGGATCGACGTGCTGGTCAACAATGCCGGAATTTCACAGCGCAGCCTTGCGCTCGAGACCTCGATGGAAGTCTATCGCCAGATCATCGAGATCGACCTGCTCGCCCAGATCGAGCTTACCCAGACGCTGCTCCCCAAACTGGTCGAACAGGGCGGCGGGAAACTCGTCTTCATCTCCTCGATCGCCGGCAAGGTCGGGGTACCGCTGCGCACGGCTTATTCGGCCGCGAAATTCGGCCTGATCGGCTATGCCGACGCATTGCGCGCCGAAGTAAAACAGCACGGGATCGACGTGCACGTAATCGCGCCCGGATCGGTCGCAACCGATGTTTCGAAAAACGCGCTCGGTGCCGATGCCAAACCGCGCGGCTTCAGCGACCAGGCGATCGATGATGGCATGCCCGCGAGCAAGGCCGCGCGCGAGATCGTCGATGCCGTCGAGGCCGGTGTGCGCGAGACGATCGTCTCCGACGGGGTCGAGCGCAAGATGGGCGAACTGACCCAGACTCCGGAGATGGTGTTCGATCGCATGGCCGAGCTAATGGAAGAAGGCTACGCCGAAAAGCTTGGCGCTGCGAAAGGCGAATGATGGAACAGACCCGCGTAACCCTGGCGAACGGGATCGAACTCGATGTGGTCGATACCGGCGTCCCCGAAGGCTCGGCCGACGATGCCGAGACCCTGATCTTTCTCCACGGCTTCCCCGAAAGCCACCGCACCTGGCGCCACCAGCTCGCGCATTTCAAGGATCGCTATCGCTGCATCGCGCCCGATCAGCGCGGCTATCGCGGGTCGTCCAAACCGCAGGAAGTCGAAGCCTATACGCCCGACAAGCTGATCGGCGACGTCTTCGCCCTCGCCGATGCGCTCGGCGTCGATAAATTCACCGTGGTCGGCCACGATTGGGGCGGCGCGATTGCCTGGGGCACGGCCTATTGGGGCCAGGCCAATGGCCGCGTACCGCGCGCGATCATCGCCAATGCGCCGCATCCCACGGTGTTCCAGAAGCTGCTCTACCTCGACGAGGGCCAGCGCGCTTCGAGCCAGTATATGCGCGGCTTCCGCGACACCGATAACGACGCGCTGGTGCGCGAACACGGGTTGGTCGGCATCCTGATGAAGGAGGTCAAATGGGACCGGCCTTCACAGATGGAGCAGGAGGAACGCGACGCGCTGCTCGAAGACTGGCAGGATCGCGACGCCGCCTTCGGCATGCTGAACTGGTATCGCGCCAGCCCGGTCGATGTGCCCCCGATGGACGCCCCCTACGCAATTCCCGACGATTATACGCCGCCGCCGCTGCCCCAGCTCGAGATTCCGACGCTGGTGATCTGGGCGATGGACGACCTCGCTCTGCCCCCGCAGAATGTCGAGGGACTGGTCGATCACATCACCGACCTGACCGTCGAGCAGGTGCCCGATTGCGGTCACTTCGTGCCGTGGGAAGCGCCCGACGCTGTGAATTCGGCGATCGACACATTCCTGGAGAGAACCTCCGCCTAATGGAGCGGAGTGGGCAGCAGCCTCACACCAGCCACTCGATCCACGCGCCGTGCGGGTGGGCGTTGGCGAGATGCACTTCCTCTTCGCCGCCCGGCCAGTAGCGGACCCGACATTCGTGCTGGTGCGTATCGCGATTGGCCTCGACCGAAATCCACGCGATCGGGGCGTCCTTCGTCGCCTTCGCGCCAGCCGCTTCCATCGCCCCGGTGATCCGCGCTTTGGTATCTTCGGGCAGATATTGCCACATCACCGAATGCATCAGCACCAGCGTCTCTTTGCTGTGGCGCGGAGCGGCGACCTGCGCATCGACGAAATCGGCGGCATCGGCCTGCACCAGCCCCGGCGGGCTTTCGGCAGCGCTGGCGATCACCCGGTCGATCCGCATCAGCCGCTCGGAAAATTCGGGCCAGACATAGGCCTTGAGGCGCGACTGCTCGGCCGGATCGGTCAAGTCGATCGGTGCAATGTCGCAGCCGACAGGGCGCCGCAACGTGATCTCGCAGTCGGGGGGCGCTTCGCCGCGCCATTCGGGCGACAGATCGATCACCGGCGTGCGTCGACCGAAATGTACGCCGCCCAGATTGTAACCGAACCGCCGGATCATCAGGTTCGCACCCGCGCTCGATCCGATCTCGAACGGCGCAAAGGTGGCCGGCAGCCCGCAATCGGCCAGCCACAGCATCGCAGCTATGAAACTCGCCGAGCGCGCAACCTCGTTGGTCTGCGGCGGACTGTCGAGCCACGGCATCAGCACCGCCTCGTGTCGTTCGATCACCTCGGCGAGCAGATCGGCGACATCCGACACCCGCTTTCTGGTGTAGAGCGGCGCGAGATCGGGTTCGTCGCCCGACAGATGCAGCGCATGGAGTCCGCCCGCGACCCGCAAGGGCAGCGCATCCGCCAGCGGCGGCCCCGCCCAGCGCCGCACCCGCTCCATCATCATTCCGCCGCGATCCGAGTCAAGCAGGCCGTAGAGCCCCTCGCACACGCTGGCGGTGATCTCGGCGGCGCTCGAACGGCAATAGGCGACCTGGTTCTCGAACGCGGTCGCCACCGCTTCCTTGCCGGTCGCGTCGATATCGATCTGGCGGTATTGAGCGTCCATTCACCCTCCTTGTCGCTGCGGGCATGCTGGCCTACATGGCCGCAAACCTTCGGTGCCGACATAGCCCCGCACCGCCCGAATTTCGAGGATTGCATATGAATGCCCGCTCAACCGCCCGCTCCGCCGCCCGACTTGGCGCGGTTCAGGCGCTTTACCAGCACCAGATGGAAGGCACCGCCCAGGCGCGCCTGCTCGACGAATTCCACCATCACCGCCTTGGCCAGGTGATCGAGGAAGAGGAATATGCCGAAGCCGATGTCGATTTCTTCGACGACATCGTCGGCGGCGTGATCGCACGCAAGGACGAGATCGACGCGAAGCTGGTCGAGAAGCTCGCCGATGGCTGGACCCTCGCCCGGCTCGACAAGACCATGCTGCAGATCCTGCGCTGCGGCACATACGAACTCATGGCCCGCGCCGACGTACCTACGGGCACCGCGATCGGCGAGTATATCGACGTCGCCAAGGCGTTCTTCGACGACCGCGAGGCGAAGTTCGTCAATGGCGTGCTGGATGCGGTCGGCAAGGATGTCCGCAGTTAGCGGCGAGTTCGACTTCATCGCGGGGCTCCGCGCCCTCGCTACAAACCCCGCGGCGCGCGGGTTGAACGACGATGTAGCGGCGCTGGAGATCGGCGGCGAAACGCTGGTCCTTACGCAGGACACGCTGGTCGATGGCGTTCACGTGCTCGACGGTTCCGATCCGACGGACATCGCGTGGAAGCTCGTCGCAGCGAACCTTTCCGACCTTGCCGCCAAGGGTGCCCAGCCGATCGGCATGCTTCTCTCGCATGCGATGGGCTTTGACGATGCACGGTTCCTGTCGGGCCTGAAAGAGGCGATCGAAGCATTCGGCGCTCCGCTTTTGGGAGGCGATACGGTCGCGATGCCCGAAGGATCCGCGCGCAGCTGGACTCTCACCGCCATCGGTCGCGCAACGCATCTGCCCGTGCCGGGGCGCGATGGTGCGAGCGCGGGTGACGGGATTTACATTACAGGCCAGCTAGGTGCCGCTCTGATAGGGTTCGAAGCCCTGCGCGACGGCAGCGACGAAGACAGCACCGCCTATCGCCGTCCGCAGCCCAGACTCGCCGAGGGACAGGCCCTCGCCCCGCTCGTTTCGGCGATGATGGATATCTCGGACGGGCTGCTGCTCGACGCCTGGCGAATGGGTAGTGCGAGTGGCGTGACCATGGCGATCGATAGCAATTCTATCCCGATTGCGATACCGGAAGCGCGCCGCGACGAAGCCCTGCGCTGGGGCGACGATTACGAGCTGCTGTTCACGGCCCCCGATGGCACGAGTTTCCCCTGCAAGGTCCATCGCATTGGGACCGTCGAGCGTGGCGCACATGCGCTCGCGCTCGATGGCGAGGCTGTCCACTCTCCCGACGGGCTCGGCTACCAGCACTGACGCGGCGCCCCTGCGGGAACGTCGACCAAGTCAGAGCGCGCTGCAATCCACGCCGCGTTTTTCGAGGATCGGCTTCATCTCGTAGTAGGCATATTTGGTCCGGTGGTTCGGAATGCCCGGATAGAGGTGATGGACGACGTGATACTGCATTCCCATCGACATCCAGTGGCCGAACCAGCTGCGGCCGAACCAGGTGCGGAACACGCGTGTGTTCTCATAGCGTCCGTGCCCGTCGCGCGGATGGTGCGGGGCCCAGCTCAGCCAGAAGCGGATGTAGCTGAGGCCGATATGGCGCGGTAGCCACCACAGCAGTGCGGCTTCGATGGCATAGCCGCGCCACGCCATGGTGAAGAAGAACGCCATCGCGAACAATTGCAGCAGCATCGTGTCGCGCAGCGCCTTGCGTGCGCCGCTGGTGCCGATCCGCTCGAGCACGCGCTTGTAATGGTGGATCGATCCGTCTGCGCCTGGCTGGCGATTGAGCCAGGTCTTGATCCAGGCCTTGAACGCGCTGGGCGCTTCGTCGGTGTAATCCGGATCGTTTTCGGGATGGTTGCAGTGGTAGTGGTGATGTAGGTGCATCATCCGCGCCATCGAGAACGGGAAGATCAGGATGATCGTGCTGATCTCGCCCACCAGCTCGTTCCAGAAACGATACTTCGTGCCGCGCCGCCCGATATTGTCGTGCATCGCTTCGTGGCTGACGATGTAGCCGCCGGCGGCGAACACGCAGCTGGCGATGAAACACGGCCAGAGCGGGATGATGTTCATCATCGTCAGCGGGAAGAACGCGATCCAGGCCGCGAAGCACGCGATCGTGATGACGGTGTAGATCCGCATCTGCTCGGGCGTCGACATGTATTTCTTCGCGATCGCCTGCTCCTGCTTGCGGAGCGTGGTTCGCGTATGCTTGTCGAGCCCGTCGCCTTCCCCCAGCGGGATCGCGGGGCGCGATACAGTGTCGCCCTGCGCCGGCTCGTACAGCGCGGTGCTGTCCGCGGGCCGCAGCTTCATGACGTCGGTTACACGATCCATCAGACCCACCTCCCCCGCAATGTCGCGTACAGCCCCCACGGCGCGCCGATGAGCAGGCCGAAGGTGATCAGCGAAAGACCCCACGGCGCTTCCCACCCGAAACGGGCCATGCTTTGCGCGATGAGGGGCGCGATGAAGCCGATCCCGAACAGGAATGGCATCACGTAGAATAGCTGTTTGATGGCGGTCTGCATGGCCGTTAACCTAAAATAAACCATAAAGACGTGCAAGTTTCCGCTGGTTGTGCGCGTTAACCTTCTTGCTGAGCGCGGCATTTGCGCCACGCGCGAAAACAGCGAACCGCTTGCCAGCCGCCGGGCGCGCGATATACCTTCGTCATTGCGAACTGGTCTCGTCCGGGAAGTCGTGACCTGTTTACAAGCGCATATAAGCAACAGGGGGAGCGCTACTCGTGACACTCGTAACCATATCAATTCTATTGGGGCTGCTGGCCGTCGTGTACGGCTTCATCACCAGCCGCCAAGTGCTTGGCGCCGGCGCGGGCAACGAACGCATGCAGGAGATTGCCGGCGCGATCCAGGAGGGCGCGCAAGCCTATCTGAAGCGCCAATACACCACCATCGCCATCGTCGGCGTGGTCGTCGCCGTGCTCGTCTACGTTTTCCTCGGGGTCATCCCCACGATCGGCTTCGTGCTCGGTGCGATCCTCTCGGGCGTGGCGGGCTTCATCGGGATGAACATCTCGGTCCGCGCGAACGTTCGCACTGCCGCCGCCGCGCAAAGCGGGCTGCAGCAGGGCTTGACCCTCGCCTTCCGTGCAGGTGCGATCACCGGCATGCTGGTGGCGGGCCTCGCCCTCCTAGCGATCGCGGTATTCTACTGGTATCTGACCGACATCGCCGGATATGCAGCGAATGATCGCCATGTGATCGACGGTCTGGTCGGCCTCGCCTTCGGTGCCTCGCTCATCTCGATCTTCGCGCGCCTTGGCGGCGGGATCTTCACCAAGGCGGCCGATGTCGGCGCCGATCTCGTTGGCAAGGTCGAAGCGGGGATTCCCGAAGACGATCCCCGCAACCCGGCCGTGATCGCGGACAATGTCGGCGACAATGTCGGCGATTGCGCGGGCATGGCGGCCGACCTGTTCGAAACCTATGTCGTGACCGTGGGCGCCACCATGGTGCTCACCGCGCTGCTGTTCGGCGAACGCCTTGGCGTGCTGCTCGAACCGATGATGGCGTTGCCGCTGCTGATCGGCGGCGCGTGCATCGTGACCTCGATCATTGGCACCTATGCGGTCAAGCTTTCCAAGGGCAAGACCAACGTCATGGGCGCAATGTACAAGGGGTTTGCGGTCACCGCGATCCTCGCCATTCCGCTGATCTGGTTCGTGATCGATTACGCGCTCGGCGGGATCGGCACTGAGATCGGCGCTACGGCCGCCAGTATCGACGGTGGGGCTCCGCTGGCCGAGGAAGGCACCGCCGCTCAGGTCGTGTCCTTCACCGGATGGGACCTGTTCTGGTGCTCGGTCATCGGCATCGCGATCACCTTCCTGATCATCTGGATCACGGAATATTACACCGGCACCAATTTCCGCCCGGTGAAATCGATCGCCAAGGCCAGCGAGACCGGACACGGCACCAACGTGATCCAGGGCCTCGCCATCAGCCTTGAATCGACTGCCCTGCCCACGCTGGTGATCGTGGCGGGCATCGTGTCCACCTTCCAGATCGCCGGGCTCATGGGCATCGCCTATGCCGCCACCGCGATGCTGGCGCTAGCGGGCATGGTCGTGGCGCTAGATGCCTATGGTCCGGTCACCGACAATGCCGGCGGGATCGCCGAAATGGCAGGTCTCGACGATAGCGTGCGAGAGAAGACCGACCTGCTCGACGCGGTGGGCAACACCACCAAGGCGGTGACCAAGGGCTATGCGATCGGATCGGCGGGTCTCGCCGCGCTGGTCCTGTTCGCGGCCTACACCACCGACCTCGCCGAGTTCTTCCCCGGAGCCGACGTCGATTTCAGCCTCGAGAACCCCTACGTGATCGTGGGACTGCTGCTCGGCGCACTGCTCCCGTACCTGTTCGGTGCGATGGGCATGACCGCCGTGGGCCGTGCGGCAGGTGACGTGGTCAAGGACGTGCGCGAGCAGTTCGCGGCCGATCCCGGCATCATGGAAGGCACCAGCAAGCCGGACTACGCCAAGACGGTCGATCTGGTGACGAAGGCGGCGATCAAGGAGATGATCATCCCCTCGCTGCTGCCGATCTTCGCTCCGCTGGCGACCTATTTCGTGATCACCATGATCGCGGGCCAGGAAAACGGCTTCGCAGCACTGGGTGCGCTGCTGCTCGGCGTAATCGTCGGCGGGCTGTTCGTGGCGCTCTCGATGACCGCCGGTGGCGGTGCATGGGACAATGCCAAGAAGTACATCGAGGACGGCAATCACGGCGGCAAGGGCTCCGACGCCCACCACGCCGCGGTGACGGGCGATACGGTGGGGGATCCTTACAAGGACACCGCCGGACCGGCCGTGAACCCGATGATCAAGATCACCAATATCGTCGCGCTGCTTCTTCTCGCAGCGCTGGCGGTGTAACTTGATCGCCTAGCGACCGCCTTGCGGTTACAGAAGGCCCCGCCGGAGCGATCCGGCGGGGCTTTTCTATTCTGCCAGCGCGGCGAGCACATCGCGCGTAAAGGCCTCGATATCGAAGCGTTTGCCGGTCGGGTCTTCTCCGCGCCGCACGATCACAACGTTGCGGCTCGGCACGATCACGACATATTGCCCGCGATTGCCCATCGCCGCGAAGGTATCGGACGGCACGCCGTCACTCTTGTTCAGCAGCCAGAACCCCGCCCCATACCCGAACGGACCTTCGGGCTGCGGACCGGAAGGGCTGGAGACGTATTCAACCCAGCCTTCGGGCAACAGGCGCTCACCCGACGGCAGCACGCCATCGTCGAGATAGAGCTGACCGAGCTTCGCCAGATCGCGCGTGGTGGACCAGACCTGGCTGGAGAGGATATAGTCAGCACCCCAGTCGGTCTCGGCGACGGTGCCTGTCATCCCGATATCGGCGAACAGATCGGCCGCGTCGTAGCTATCGAAACTGTCCTCGATCGCCTTGACTGCCATCAGCGTGTCGTTGTTGGCATAGCGGAACACGGTGCCCGGCTCATGCAGCAATGGCCATCCCGTCGCGCTCTCGGCCACCAAAGCACCACCCATGTAAAGCGGATCGGTACGGTTACCCGGGGTGTCCGAATAGCGGCCCGAGGTCATACGCAGCAAATTGTCGATCGTGATCTCGCGACGCGCGTCCCACCGCCACTGGTCATAGGCAAGTCCTTGATCCGTCCTCGCCTCGCCCCTCTCGACCGCAGCGCCGATCAGCGTCGCGGCGATGCTCTTGGCGACGGACCACGTGCGCTGCGGCGTGTCCGGACCGAAGCCCTCCCTATATGCCTCGGATGGAGCGCCATTCGCACTGACCAGCACCGCAGTCGTGCGCGATCCTGCGCCGTAGGTGCCGTCCATCGCCGCCAGAAAGATAGGGGCCAGTGGCGCATCGGCGGCCAGGGTAGAACTCGCCACGGGCATTGCCGCGTCGGCGCGTGACGGCGCAGGAGGCGGTGGATTGGCCTCACCCGGGCGCGACGGCACCCGCATTTCAGGCATGTTTGGCGTCAGACCGATTGGGGCAAGTCGACAACCTCCGCGGTGCGACGCTTCGGCAAAGCGCGGCGGCATGTCGTCCTCCCACGGCACTTCTACAATCGCCAGTCGTCCGTCCGCATCGGGATAGAGGCTGTATTCGAGCGTATCGATGATCGGAGCGATCCGTTCGTAGACGCCCGTCAGTTCCCATTCCATCACGCTTTCGGGGGTACGCGTCGCGCCGTTGCGCTCGGCATTGGCGATCGCACTGCACAGGAACAAGGCCTTGTAGCCCGCGGCCAGTGCGCGGTCGTAACGCGCGTCGAGCTGTTCCTGCTGGGAGTGCGCCTGCACCGGCAGGGCGAGCGGGGTGCAGGTGGCCAGGAGCGCGGCGGCGAAGAGTTTTCTGGTCATACAGGGCAGTCTGCCGTGCCGATCCACAACGCGCAAAGAAAAAGGGCCAGGCGTCGCCGCCCGGCCCTTTCACTGTCTGATGCGAAGCGCTTACGCGTCTTCGAAATCGGTTTCTTCGTTCATCGCCGGGCCGCTGTCCTGGCCCTTGGCGTCTTCGTCGCGATCGACGAATTCGATGATCGCGATCGGGGCGCTGTCGCTGGCGCGGATGCCGGCCTTGACGATGCGCGTGTAGCCGCCGTCACGATCCGAATAACGATCCGCCAGAGTGTCGAACAGCTTCTTCACCTGGGTCTCGTCGCCCATCCGGCTCATCGCGAGGCGGCGGTTGGAAAGGCCGCCGCGCTTGGCCAGCGTGACCAGCTTTTCGACGTAGGGACGCAGTTCCTTGGCCTTCGGCACCGTGGTGGTGATCTGCTCGTGCTTGATGAGCGCAACCGCCATGTTGCGGAACAGGGCCTTGCGGTGGCCCGACTTGCGCGAAAGCTTACGCTGAGAAATTCCGTGACGCATATATATTTCCTTCGTTCGAAAAGGGCCCGTTCGAGGTAGCCCAGTGCCGGCGGCGCTTGGGGTGCGCCGCCCTGACCCTGATTAGCCGAGCAGCTCTTGTTCGAGCTTCTTGGCCATTTCTTCGATGTTCTCCGGCGGCCAGCCAGGGATGTCCATCCCGAGGCGGAGACCCATGCTGGAGAGCACTTCCTTGATCTCGTTGAGCGACTTGCGGCCGAAGTTCGGCGTGCGCAGCATCTCGGCTTCGGTCTTCTGGACCAAGTCGCCGATATAGATGATGTTGTCGTTCTTGAGGCAGTTGGCCGAACGCACCGACAGTTCCAGCTCATCGACCTTCTTGAGGAGGTAACGGTTGAGCTGGTTGGTGTCGCTTTCTTCCGGCTGCGCCGACTGGCCGATCATGCCCGGCTGCGGCTGCGGAATACCGTCTTCGAAGTGGACGAAGAGGGTCAGCTGGTCCTGCAGGATGCGGGCCGCATAGGCGATCGCATCTTCGGGAGCGACGGTGCCGTCGGTCTCGATCGTCAGGCTCAGCTTGTCGAAGTCGAGTTCCTGCCCAACGCGGGCGTTCTCGACTTTGTAGCTGACCTGGCGAACCGGCGAATAGAGGCTGTCGACAGGGATCAGGCCGATCGGCGCATCGGCCGGACGGTTGGCAACGGCAGGCTTGTAGCCCTTGCCGGTATCAGCCGTCAGTTCCATGTTGAGCGTCGCGCCGTCGTCGAGGTGGCAGATCACGAGATCCTTGTTCATGACCTCGATATCGCCCGACACGGCGATGTCGCCCGCCTTCACTTCGCCGGGGCCGGTGGCCGAAAGCTGCAGACGCTTGGCGCCCTCGCCTTCCATCTTGAGTGCGATCTGCTTCACGTTGAGCACGATGTCGGTGACATCTTCGCGCACGCCGGCGAGCGACGAGAATTCATGCAGCACATTCTCGATCTTGATCGAGGTGATCGCAGCGCCCTGAAGGCTCGAAAGGAGCACGCGACGCAGCGCGTTGCCGAGCGTCAGGCCATAGCCGCGCTCGAGCGGTTCGGCGATGAAGGTCGCCTTGCGCTTCTTATCGCTGCCTTCCTTGACTTCGAGTTGACCGGGCTTCTTGAGTTCCTGCCAGTTCTTGGTGTTGACGGACATCGGGTTCCCCTTGGGATTTGATTCTGGCGCGGAAACGGCCGCCTGTGCATCTGCACCGCGGCCGATCCGAATTGATTGGCGGGTCGCCCCACCGGTAACTCAGGTCAGACGCGGCGGCGCTTGGAAGGACGCACCCCGTTGTGCGGGATCGGCGTCACGTCGCGGATCGAGGTGATGGTGAAGCCCACCGCCTGCAGCGCCCGCAGCGCACTTTCGCGACCCGAGCCCGGGCCCTTGATTTCGACTTCCAGCGTGCGGACGCCGTGTTCGGCGGCCTTCTTGCCGGCATCGTCCGCCGCGACCTGCGCAGCGTAGGGCGTGGACTTGCGGCTGCCCTTGAAGCCCATCATGCCGGCCGACGACCAGCTGATCGCGTTGCCCTGGGCATCGGTGATCGTGATCATCGTGTTGTTGAAGCTGGCGTTTACGTGCGCGACGCCGCTGGAGATGTTTTTCCGCTCGCGGCGCTTAATGCGTCCTGGTTCGCGTGCCATGTGTGATTCCTGTGTCTCTTAGATAGGAAGGAAAACCGCTGCCGCCAGTGGTGGCGGCGAAGCAGCTTACTTCTTCTTGCCGGCGATCGGCTTCGCCTTGCCCTTGCGAGTGCGCGCATTGGTATGCGTGCGCTGGCCACGGACGGGAAGCTGGTTACGATGACGCAGCCCGCGATAGGACCGGAGGTCCATCAGGCGCTTGATGTTCATCGCGGTGTTGCGACGCAGGTCGCCTTCCACGGTATAGTCGGAATCGATCGTTTCGCGGATCTGCAGGATTTCCTGATCGGTCAGGTCCTGCACACGCGCGGTGTGATCGATGCCCAGCTTGTCGGCGATTTTCACGGCGGCAGTGCGGCCGATTCCGTGAATGTAGGTGAGCGCGATGATCACGCGCTTGTTCGTGGGGATGTTGACCCCGGCAATACGAGCCACTTACTTCTCCATGCTCCACAGGGGCTTGGCGTCTTAGCGTGCCCCTATCTCAACGCTCTTTTTACACACGCGACGGGCTGAAAATACAAAAGCCCGACTGTCGGCACCAATCGGTGGAGCCAGCCGGACATGATTGAAACCTGTCGGTGTGAACGGCGCGCTTAATGCGATTCGCGCACCATGTCAACGCAGCGCAGGCGCGCAGCGCGGCGCAGCGGCCATGGCCACCTTCCTTCGCCTTCGTTGTCGCTTGTATCTGGAGGCGCCCGCCGCGTCAAAAAGCGCGCCCTGCCCGAGCGCAGAGCTCAGCGTTGCGGCTCTGGCGTATCCCCAAACGCCTCGCCGAAATCGGCGTCCTTGTCGTCGGCATCGTCTGCGCTTTCTTCCGTCGCTTTGGGCTTCTCGGCTGAACCGGATTTGCCCACCGCCTCCAGAGCCGCCTTCGCCAGGCTATTGCCCTGCTCCACGATAACCCGATCGACCGCCGGTGCGATCGTGCCGGGCGCGGTGCGAAAATTGCCGCTCACCGCATACTCGACGCTGATCGTTGTGCCGCCGCCTGCTCGCTCCTTGATGGCGAAGGTCAGTACGCCCATCACCGCTTCCTGCTGAAGCGGGCCGAGGGCGCCATTCAGCCTCAGTCGCACACCCGGTTCGATGTAGATCACCCGTGCGTGCTCAACCCCGAGCTTGTCCGAGATTTCGCAGAAGCACCCGCTCGGAGCGGCCTCGAGCGAGAAGTTCGAAGCGTCACCGGTGAAACTGTGCGCATCGACCCACCAGTCCTTCGGCTCGACCAGCGTACGCCAGACCTGCTCCGGTGAAGCGTCCGTTTCGGCGATATGGATGATCCGGAACCCGCGATCGTCCTGCTGGACCACTGCGGCGTCCGCCGTGGCAGGAACAGCCGTAGCGGCCAAGGCGAGCGAAGCGAGAATCAGGCGCATGGAGATCTCCGAAACTGGGAAACGCACACTAGGCGCACCAGGCGGCCTCGCAAACGATCATTCGCCGCGCAGGATCGCCTCGATCGAGTGGGTTACCGTGTCGATATCCGCCATCCCGTCGACCCGCGAGACAATGCCCCGCTTTTCGTACGGATCGAGAATCGGCGCGGTCTTGGCACGATATTCGGCCATTCGCGTGCGCACGGTTTCCTCGTTGTCGTCCTTGCGACGCTTGAACTCGGTCGAACCGCATTTGTCGCATACGCCCTCCACCTTCGGAGGATTGGCCGTGTCGTGATACAGCGTACCGCATTCGGCGCAGGCGAACCGGCCGACGATACGCTTCACCAGCGCGTCCTCGTCGACCTCGAGCTCGATCACGTGGTCGAGCTTGCGACCACGCTCGGCGAGGAGCATGTCGAGCGCTTCGGCCTGGTCGCCCGTACGCGGAAACCCGTCGAAGATCGCGCCTTGCCCATCGGACATCGCGTCGAGCGCTTCGCCGATCAGCGCAGAAACGATGGCATCGGAGACGAGTTCGCCCCGATCCATCACCTTCTTGGCTTCGACTCCGACCGGTGTCTGCGCCTTGACCGCCGCGCGAAGCATGTCGCCGGTCGACAGCTGCTTCATCCCGTGGCGTTCCTGGATTCGGTGGGACTGAGTCCCCTTGCCTGCGCCCGGAGGCCCCAGAAGTATGATATCCATGATCTGCGTCGTCCTTCGTCGGCGCTAGGTCAGCGAATGCGGCCCTTCAGCTTCGCCTTCTTGATAAGGTCGCCATACTGGTGCGCCAACAGGTGCGACTGGATTTGGCTGACCGTATCCACTGTCACGTTCACAACGATGAGCAGGCTGGTGCCGCCCAGGAAGAACAGCGGCAGGCCGGTCTGCGCGATCACGTATTCCGGCACCGTACAAACGAGCACCAGGTAGATCGCACCCACGACGGTGATCCGCGTCAGGACATAGTCCAGATAATCGGCCGTCCGCTTGCCCGGGCGAATGCCGGGAATGAACCCGCCATTGCGCTTGAGATTGTCCGCCGTTTCTTCCGGGTTGAACACCACTGCGGTGTAGAAGAACGTGAAAAAGATGATCAGCGCCGCATACAGCAGCATGTAGAGCGGTTGACCGTGCTGGAGATATAGCAAGATCGTGCCGAGCGCCCCACCTACACCGCTTTCGGCGTCGAGCTGGTTACCCGCGAACTGCGTGATCGTCAGCGGCAGCAGCAGCAGCGAACTGGCGAAGATGGGCGGGATCACGCCGGCGGTGTTCAGCTTCAGCGGCAGGTGCGAGCGATCCGCCTGCATCATGCCGCGCTGGTTCGCGCGCTTGGGATACTGGATCAGCAAGCGACGCTGGGCGCGCTCCATGAAACAGATGAACAGGATCATCGCGACGATCATCACCAGCAGGCCGATGATGAGGAACGACGAAATCGAACCTTCGCGCGCGCCTTCGAGCATGTTGCCGACAAATTGCGGCATTTGCGCGACGATACCCGCCATGATGATCAGCGACACGCCGTTGCCGATCCCGCGCGAGGTGATCTGTTCACCCAGCCACAGCAGGAACATCGTCCCGCCGATCAGCGAAATCACGGCGCCGACCCGGAACATGATGCCCGGATTCACGACAGCAGCGATACCGTTCGACGCGGCAAACGCCTCGAGCCCGGCAGCAATGAACCAACCCTGGATCGCACACAGGAAGACCGTGCCGTAACGGGTGTACTGGTTGAGCTTCTTGCGCCCCGCTTCACCCTCTTTCTTAAGAGCCATCAGCGAAGGATGCAGCGCCGCGGCCATCTGGATGACGATCGAGGCGGTGATGTAGGGCATGACGCCGAGCGCGATGAGACTCATGCGCTGCAGGCTGCCGCCCGAGAAAGTGTTGAAGATGTCGAGGATGCCGCCCTGGGCGTTCTCGTACAGATTGGCCAGCGCGAGCGGGTTGACCCCCGGCAGCGGCACGAAGCTGAGGAAACGGAAGACGATCAGCGCGCCGATCGTGAACCAGATCCGCTGCTTGAGTTCGGTCGCCTTCGAGAAATTGGCGAAGCTGATACCGCTGGCCATATTGTCGGCGCGTGATGCCATGGGAAACAATTCCTGGTTTTCGCCGGCCCTCCCGGCTTGGACAGGAGAGATAGGGTGACGATGTGCGCTTGTCGAACCCTAGCCCCCGAAAAAGCGTGATCCCGGACCTGGAGGGGATCGCTTTCCTTCGGCACGGCGGCACAAGGAAGCGATCCCGGACCATGCCCGGGATACACGGATACTTATTCGGCGTCGGCCTTTTCGGCCTTGGCGGGAACAGTCGTCTCGACCGAACCGCCGGCCTTTTCGACCGCTTCGATCGCGCCCTTGGACGCGCCCGCGACCTTGAACTGGACCTTGGTCTTCAGCTCGCCCTTGCCAAGCAGGCGCACGCCGTCCTTGCCGCCACGCGCGAGGCCGGCGGCCTTGAGCGCTTCGTGATCGACGACCTTCTTGGCGTCGATCTTCTTGGCGTCGATGAACTTCTGCACCATGCCGAGGTTCACTTCGGCATAGTCCTTGCCGAACGGGTTGTTGAAGCCACGCTTCGGCAGACGCATGTGAAGCGGCATCTGGCCGCCTTCGAAGCCATTGACCGACACGCCCGAACGGCTCTTCTGGCCCTTCTGGCCGCGTGCCGCGGTCTTACCCTTGCCAGAACCGATGCCACGGCCCACGCGCATGCGGGACTTGCGGGCACCATCATTGTCACGAAGATCGTTAAGTTTCATAGTCTTGCACTCGCTTTCGCTTTTGTTCGCGCTGAAAATACCAATCCCCGCCAGAGCGGGGATTGCCTGACGCAAGCCAGCTTGCCTGCGCAGGGAGGCCCCCGCTTACGCGGGGGCTCACCTAAATGCTAGTCCTCGATCACCGCGACGAGATGCGGGATCTTGGCGATCGCGCCGCGCACCTCGGGGGTGTCCTGGCGTTCGACAATCTTGTGCATCTTGCCGAGGCCCAGACCCTTGAGAATCTTGGTCTGACTTTCGGGACGGCGGATCGGAGAACCGACCTGCTTGATCTTGATGGTGCTTGATTTGGCCATCACTGGTTACTCCACGACAGCCGCGGCATCTGCCTCGGCTTCTTCCTTGCTCGCCCCGCTACGGCCAAGCAGGTCGGCGACCTTCTTGCCACGACGCTGGGCGACGGCCTTCGGCGAGCTCTGGTCGAGCAGCGCTTCGAAAGTCGCACGGATCATGTTGTACGGGTTCGAGGTGCCGACCGACTTGGTCACGACGTCTGCGACGCCGAGGCTCTCGAACACGGCACGCATCGGACCACCGGCGATGATACCGGTACCCGGAGGCGCCGAACGGATGGTCACCTTGCCGGCACCGAAACGGCCCTTGCCGTCATGGTGCAGCGTGCGGCCTTCCTTGAGCGAGACGCGGATCATCTTCTTGCGCGCGGCAGCGGTCGCCTTCGAAATGGCTTCCGGCACTTCGCGAGCCTTGCCGTGACCGAAGCCGACGCGGCCCTGGCCATCACCGACAACCATCAGCGCGGCGAAACCGAAGCGCTTACCGCCCTTGACGGTCTTCGAGACGCGGTTGATGTGCACCAGCTTTTCGATGATGCCGTCATCTTCTTCCTCGCGGCGACCGCCGCGACGATTGTCGCGACCGCCACGACCGCGGCCACCGCCACGGTTGTCGCCACCGCGACCGCCACGCTGACGCGGACGACCTTCGGCACCCTGTGCGGGCGACTGGTCGGCAGCAGCTTCGGAAGGGGTATCGGCGATCGCCGGTTCTTCCTTTTTCACCGCATGCTCGGTCTCGGCTTCGACGACCTTGGTTTCCTCGACGTTCGTTTCCGGAGCCTTGGTTTCTTCGGTCTTGGCGGCTTCGGCCGCTTCGTTGTTCTTTTCGTCAGCCATCTTAGAACTCCAGCCCGCCTTCACGGGCGGCGTCGGCCAGCGCTTTCACGCGACCATGGAACAGGAATCCGCCGCGATCGAACACGACGGTGGTGACGCCGGCCTTCTTGGCGGCGGCGGCGATATCCTTGCCAACCTGCACGGCGGCATCGACATTCGCGCCGGATGCCTTCGCACCGAGCGTCGAGGCTGCGGCAACGGTCTTGCCGGCAGCATCGTCGATGATCTGTGCGTAGATGTGCTGGCCGGTGCGGTGCACCGACAGGCGCGGACGACCGCCGGCATTCTTGCGCAGCGCGGTACGCACCCGCTGGCGGCGACGTTCGAAGGGGGAAAGCTTTGCCATCTTACTTCTTCTTCCCTTCCTTGCGGAAGATGTACTCGCCACGATACTTGATGCCCTTGCCCTTGTAGGGCTCCGGCTTGCGCCATTCGCGAATTTCGGCAGCGAACTGGCCGACCTTCTGCTTGTCAATGCCGCTGATTTCGATCGTGGTCTGGTCCGGGGTCTTCACTTCGACGCCTTCGGGCACATCGAGATCGACATCGTGGCTGTAGCCGAGCTGAAGCTTGAGCTTCTTGCCCTGCGTCGAGGCACGATAGCCAACGCCGTTGATTTCGAGCGTCTTGGAGTAACCTTCGGTGACGCCTTCGACGAGGTTCGACACGAGAGTGCGCTGCATGCCCCAGTAGGAGCGCGCCTTCTGCGTGTCGTTCGCCGGGTTCACCTGGATCTCGCCGTCTTCGACCTTGTAGTCGATCAGATCGGACAGGCCCAGCGTCAGGGTGCCCTTGGGGCCCTTAACGGTCAGGGTACCGTTCTCGATCTTGGCCTCGACCCCGCTGGGGATCGCAACCGGACGTTTACCAATGCGGCTCATCAGAACACCTCCGCCAGCACTTCGCCGCCGACATTCTGGTCGCGAGCCTCGCCATCCGAGAGCACGCCACGAGGCGTCGAGACGATCGTGATGCCCAGGCCGTTGCGCACACGGGGCAATTCCTTGCTACCCGAATACACCCGCCGACCGGGCTTGGAGACGCGGGCCACATGCTTGATCGCGGGCTCGCCTTCGAAATACTTCAGTTCGATCCGCAGCGCCGGATGCTGGCCGCTGTCGTCCGAGGCATAGCCACGGATGAAGCCTTCACGCTGAAGAACTTCGAGGACATTGGCACGCAGCTTCGAAGCGGGCGACAGGACGGAGTCCTTCTTCGCCTGCTGGCCGTTGCGGATGCGGGTGAGCATATCACCCAGGGGATCGGTCATAGCCATCTATCGATTCCTCACCAGCTCGACTTGGTCAGGCCCGGAATCAGGCCCTTGTTGCCGAGGTCGCGCAGTTCGATACGGTTGATGCCGAACTTGCGGTAATAGCCGCGGGGGCGGCCGGTGGTGGCGCAGCGATTGCGCACGCGGGTCGGATTCGCATTGCGCGGAATCTCGGCCATCTTGAGGCGGGCGATCAGGCGCTCGGTTTCGTCGAGCGACTCATCTTCGGCCTGCGCCTTCAGTTTCGCGTACTTCGCTGCGTACTTCTTGACGAGCTTCTTGCGACGCTCGTTTTTGTTAATGGAACTCAGTTTCGCCATTGGACTTAAGCTCTCTTTGCGTTGCTAGTGTTCAGGAGACCGCTCACGCGGCTTCCTTCTCATCGGCCTTTTCCTCGGCCGGGAACGGGAAGCCGAACAGCTTGAGCAGTTCGCGCGCTTCCTCATCGGTTTTCGCAGTGGTGGTGACGATGATGTCCATCCCACGCACCTTGTCGATCTGATCGTAGCTGATCTCGGGGAAGATGATCTGCTCTTTCAGGCCCATCGCGTAATTGCCGCGACCGTCGAACGATTTCGGGTTCAGGCCACGGAAGTCGCGGATGCGCGGCATCGCGATCGTCACCAGACGGTCGAGAAATTCGTACATGCGCTCGCTACGAAGGGTCACCTTCGCACCGATCGGCATGCCTTCGCGCAACTTGAACTGGGCGATCGATTTCTTGGCCTTGGTGATGACCGGCTTCTGGCCGGCAATCAGCGCCATTTCGTCGGCAGCAGTCTGGACCTTCTTCTTGTCCTGGCTCGCCTCGCCCACACCCATGTTGAGCGTGATCTTCTCGATCTTGGGCACTTCGAGACGGTTCTTATAGCCGAACTTGTCGGTCATTGCCTTGACGATCTGGTCGTCATAGCGCTGCTTCATGCGCGGGGCGGTGTTCTTATCAGCCATCGATGGTCTCCCCAGATTTAACGGCAACGCGCACCTTCTTGCCGTCACGCTCTTCGAAGCGGACGCGGGTGGGCTTGCCGTCCTTGGGATCGGCCAGAGCGACTTTCGCGATGTGCATCGGAGCCTCGCGGCGCTCGATACCACCCTGCGGATTCGCCTGGGTCGGTTTGCGGTGACGGGTAGCGACGTTCACGCCTTCGACAACGATCTTGCCTTCTTTCGGCAGGACCTGGGACACGGTGCCGGTGCGGCCCTTGTCCTTGCCCGAGAGCACGACGACTTCGTCACCCTTCTTGATCTTCGCGGCAGCCATTACAGCACCTCCGGAGCAAGCGAGATGATCTTCATGAAGCCGCGGCCACGCAGTTCGCGGACCACCGGGCCGAAGATACGGGTGCCGATCGGCTCCTCGCTCTTGTTGATAAGGACCGCCGCATTGCTGTCGAAGCGGATCACGCTACCGTCGGGACGACGAACGTCCTTCTTGGTGCGCACGATCACCGCACGGTGAACGTCGCCCTTCTTGACCTTGGTGCGCGGCTGCGCCTCCTTGACGGAGACGACGATCACGTCCCCAACGCTCGCAAACCGGCGCTTCGAGCCGCCCAGCACCTTGATGCACTGGACGCGCTTGGCGCCGCTGTTGTCCGCGACGTCGAGATTGGATTGCATCTGGATCATCGATCCGGTTCCTTCTCTTGGCTTGCCGGGACATCCGCCCGGCAGTTCCTACGTCAAACTTACGCGTCGGCCTTGTCGGCGTCGGCATCGTCCTGCTTGGCAGCAGGCTTGTCATGGGTCGTCTTGTCTTCCGGCGCACCGGTCGGCTTGGCTTCCTTGACGTCCAGATCGGCTTCGATCTCGACACCCTTGGAGGCCTGCAGACGATCGATCACCTTCCACGTCTTGGTCTTGGAGATCGGCTTGGTCTCTTCGATGCGGACGGTATCGCCGGGACGATATTCGTTGTTCTCGTCGTGCGCGTTGTAGTGCTTCGAGCGACGGATGATCTTCCCGTAAAGCGGGTGCTTCACCTTGCGCTCGACCTTAACGGTCACGGTCTTTTCGGTCTTGTCGGAGATGACAGTCCCGATGAGGATACGCTTGGGCATGGTTGCTCCTTAAGCCTTCGCAGCGGCGGCGCGCTCGCGCTCGCCCTGAAGGGTCTTGATGCGGGCGATCTCGCGGCGCACTTCCTTGATGCGCGCGGGCCGCTCGAGCTGGCCGGTAGCCGACTGAAAGCGCAGGTTGTACGCTTCGCGCTTCAGCTGGCCGAGTTCTTCGGACAGCTGGTCGTCGGACTTGGTGCGCAGGTCTTCGATCTTGGCGTTGGCCATCGTTACGCTCCCAGGTGCGAGCTGTCGCCGAGACGGGCGACAACCTTGGTCTTGATCGGCAGCTTCATCGCAGCGCGACTGAAAGCTTCGGCGGCCAGCGGGCCGGCCACGCCGTCGAGTTCGAACAGGATGCGGCCCGGCTTCACACGAGCAGCCCAGTATTCGACCGAACCCTTGCCCTTACCCTGACGGACTTCGGCAGGCTTTTTCGAAACCGGCACGTCCGGGAAGACGCGGATCCAGAGACGACCCTGGCGCTTGATGTGACGCGTGATCGCGCGGCGAGCCGCTTCGATCTGGCGCGCGGTGATCCGCTCGGGTTCCATCGCCTTCAGGCCATACGACCCGAAATTCAGCGTGGTGCCGCCCTTGGCCTTGCCATGGATCTTGCCCTTGAACGCCTTGCGGTACTTGGTTTTCTTCGGTTGCAGCATGGTGCTTTCCTATATCTGCAATCAGCGAGCCGGACGCACGCCGGAAGTCTGGGCTTCCATCATCAGGCGATCGTGCGCCATCGGATCGTGGCCGAGGATCTCACCTTTGAAGATCCAGACCTTGATACCGATGATACCGTAAGCGGTAAGCGCTTCGGCTTCGGCGTAATCGATGTTCGCACGCAGCGTGTGGAGCGGAACGCGGCCTTCGCGATACTGCTCGACGCGGGCGATTTCCGCACCGCCGAGACGACCGCCGCAAACGATCTTGATGCCTTCGGCACCCAGACGCATGGCGGACTGCATCGCGCGCTTCATCGCCCGGCGGAACGCCACACGACGGATCAGCTGGTCTGCGATGCCCTGGGCGACGAGCTTGGCGTCGACTTCCGGCTTGCGGATCTCGACGATGTTCAGCTTCACTTCGCTTTCGGTCATGCCGGCAAGCTTCGAACGCAGCTTTTCGATGTCCGCGCCCTTCTTGCCGATGATGACGCCCGGGCGGGCGGCATAGATCGAGATGCGGCACAGCTTGGCCGGACGCTCGATCACGACCTTCGAAATCGCAGCCTGCGGAAGCGACTTCATGATGTGCTTGCGGATCTCGATGTCCTCGGCGAGCAACTTGGCATAGTCACGCCCTTCGGCGTACCAGCGGCTGTCCCAGGTGCGGTTGATCTGCAGACGCAGACCGATCGGATTGCTCTTCTGACCCATCTTACGCCTCTTCCTGCTCGCGCACGACGATGCGCAGCTTGCTGAACGGCTTCAGGATGCGCGTGCTCTTGCCGCGACCGCGGGTGTGAAACCGCTTCATCGTGATCGACTTGCCGACCGAGGCTTCCGCCACGACGAGCGCATCGACGTCCAGGTTGTGGTTGTTTTCCGCGTTGGCGATCGCCGAAGCGAGCACCTTGCTGGCGTCCTTAGCCATCGCCTTCTTGGAGAAAGCGAGGATGTTCAGAGCCTCTTCGGCCTTCTTGCCGCGGATGAGCTCGGCAACGAGGTTGAGCTTCTGCGCCGAACCACGGATCGTGGTTCCGACGGCCAGCGCCTCGTTGTCGGCGACGCGACGGGGGGACTTAGCCTTGCCCATTAGCGCTTACCCTTCTTGTCGGCAGCATGGCCGGGGAAAGTACGCGTGGGAGCGAACTCACCCAGCTTGTGACCGACCATCTCTTCGCTGACGGACACAGGAATGAACTTGTGACCGTTGTAGACGTTGAAAGTCAGCCCGACGAACTGCGGGAGGATGGTCGAACGACGCGACCAAGTCTTGATGGGGCCCGCGCGCGAACCGGCATCCTGGGCGGCTTCCGCCTTCGCCAGGAGATGCAGGTCGAAAAAGGGGCCTTTCCGTACGGAACGAGCCATGTCTTACCTCTTCTTCTTCGCGTGACGCGAACGGATGATCATCTTGTCCGTCTGCTTGTTCTTGCGGGTACGAGCACCCTTGGTCGGCTTGCCCCACGGGGTAACCGGATGACGGCCACCGCTGGTGCGGCCTTCACCACCACCGTGCGGGTGATCGACCGGGTTCTTCGCAACGCCGCGAGTAAGCGGACGCTTGCCACGCCAGCGATTGCGGCCGGCCTTGGCGAGATTGGTGTTGGCGTTGTCGGGGTTCGACACCGCGCCCACCGTGCCCATGCACTCGCCACGGATGTAGCGCTGTTCACCCGAGTTGAGGCGCACGATGACCATGCCGCGGTCACGACCGACGAGCTGGACATAGGTGCCTGCCGAACGGGCGATCTGCGCGCCCTTGCCCGGTTTCATCTCGATGTTGTGGCAGATCGTACCGACCGGCATTTCACTCAGCAGCATCGCGTTGCCCGGCTTCGTGTCGGTCTTCTTGCCTGCGACGACCTTGTCGCCGACGGCCAGACGCTGCGGCGCGATGATGTAGGCGAGTTCGCCGTCATCGTATTTGATCAGCGCGATGTAAGCCGTGCGGTTGGGATCGTATTCGATCCGTTCCACCGTACCTTCGACGTCCCACTTGCGACGCTTGAAGTCGATGAAGCGATACTTCTGCTTGTGACCGCCACCGATGCCGCGCGACGTCACGTGGCCCTTGTTGTTGCGGCCACCCGTCTTGTGCTTGCCTTCGGTCAGAGCCTTGACGGGCTTGCCCTTCCAAAGCTGCGACTTGTCGACGAGGATCAAGCCACGGCGCGCCGGGCTTGTCGGGTTATAGTTCTTGAGTGCCATTGGTTCCTAGCCCCTCAGATACCGCTCGTGATGTCGATCGGGTCCTGGCCATCGGCCAGGCGCACGATCGCCTTCTTCACGTCGGTGCGCTTGTAGGGCTTGCCCTTCCAGCGCTTGGTCTTGCCCTTGGTCACGATCGTGTTCACGCTCGCCACCTTGGTCGAATAGATCGCTTCCACCGCTTCCTTGATCTGCGGCTTGGTCGCATCGTTCGCCACCTTGAAGACGACCGCATTGTTCTCCGAAAGGAGGGTCGACTTTTCGGTGATGTGCGGGGCCACGATCACGTCGTAGTGACGCGTGTCGATGGTGTCGTTCTTAGCCATTGAAACGCGCCTCCAGCTTTTCGACCGCATCCTTGGAAAGGACCAACGTGTCGTGCTTCAGGATGTCGTAGACGTTGGCACCGGCTGCCGGCATCACGTTGATGCCGGGCAGGTTGCCAGCGGCACGCGCGAAGCCTTCATCGACGCTTTCGCCATCGATGAAGAGGACCTTGCCTGCGAAGCCTGCCTTGTCGAACTGACCCTTGAGGGCCTTCGTCTTGGCGTCCTTCACGTCGAAGCTGTCCAGGACGATCAGACCGTCCTTGGCCTTGCTCGACAGGGCCATCTTCAGGCCCAGAGCGCGGATCTTCTTGTTCAGCGACGGATTGAAATCGCGCTTGCGGGCACCGTGCGCCTTACCACCGCCGATGAAGATCGGGGCCTTGCGGTCACCGTGACGCGCAACACCGCCGCCCTTCTGGCGACCGAACTTCTTACCGGTGCGGGCAACATCGCTCCGCTCGCGGGTGGGGCGTGCGGTCGCGCGGCGCTTTTCAAGCTGCCACGTGACGACGCGGTGAAGGATATCGGCGCGCGGCTCGACACCGAAAACGGCATCGTTGAGCTCGACATCGCCGGAGGCCTTCCCGCCGTCCAGTTTCTGGATCTTGACCTTCACGATCAGGACTCCTTGCTCTCGCCAGCGTCTTTATCGACGCTCGGCGTGGTCGAATTGTCGTCCGCGGCACCCGGCTCGGCATCTGCACCAGCATCCTGCTGCTGCATCAACTTTTCCTGCTGCTCAGCGGAAACTTCGGGGTTCACCTCGTGCTCGGCACCGCTTTCAACGAGACCGGCGTCGGCTTCTTCCGACTTGGTTTCATCGGCGTTGCGACGCATCGCACCGGGGAACGGCGCACCCTCGGGCAGCGGAACCTTCACGGCGTCGCGGATCAGCATCCAGCTGTTCTTCGAGCCGGGGACGGAACCACGCACGAAGATGAGGCCGCGCTCGCTGTCGGTGCGAACCACTTCAAGGTTCTGCTGCGTGCGCTGGCGATCACCCATGTGACCAGCCATCTTCTTGTTCTTGAAGACGCGGCCCGGATCCTGGCGGTTACCCGTCGAACCGTGCGAACGGTGCGAGATCGAGACACCGTGCGTAGCGCGCAGACCACCGAAGCCCCAGCGCTTCATCGCGCCGGCAAAGCCCTTGCCCTGCGTATGACCCGTCACGTCGACCTTCTGGCCGGCGACGAAGTGATCCGCAGTGATGGTCGCGCCGACGGGAAGGAGACCTTCCTCGTTTTCGACACGGAATTCGGCAACGCGCATCTTCAGACCGACTTCGGCCTTCGCAAAATGCTCGCGCTGCGGCTTGTTCACGTTTTTCTGCTTCGCTTCACCCGAACCGACCTGGAGGGCAAAATAGCCATCGCGGTCGGAGGTGCGGTGCGAGACAACCTGACACCCTTCCAACGCGAGAACGGTAACCGGTACGTGCCGGCCGTCCTCCTGGAAGAGGCGGGTCATCCCAACCTTTTTCGCGATCACGCCAGTGCGCATGATCCAATCTCCTTAACAGAGGCACCCAAGGGACCATCCCAGAGGTGCGTGCCAACCCTGATTGTCATGCGTCGCCCGTCCGGGCTGATTGCTCGAACACCACAAGGGCGATTGAGCGAGACGGGAGACGCAGCCCGGGGGAATTCCTAATGAAAGGGTCCCGGCGGTATCTCGAATGTCCGGGCCTTCGCCGGAGCGGAGGCCTCAGGCCGAATAAACGACCTGCAAAATTCCCGGCCAGTTTAACGTCCTGCCAGATGGACGAGGCCCCCGCTTAGGCGGGGCCCACAGCAAATTGGCTTAGGCCAACTTGATTTCGACGTTCACGCCGGCAGCCAGATCGAGCTTCATCAGCGCATCGACCGTCTGGGCGTTGGGCTGAACGATGTCGAGCAGCCGCTTGAACGTACGCACCTCGAACTGCTCACGCGACTTCTTATCGATGTGCGGGCCGCGGTTCACGGTGAATTTCTCGATCCTCGTCGGAAGCGGAATGGGACCCCGGATAAGCGCGCCGGTACGACGGGCGGTTTCGGCGATTTCGCCGGTGGCCTGGTCGAGTACGCGATGATCGAACGCCTTGAGGCGAATGCGAATATTCTGGGCTTCCATGTCCAACTACCGATGAGAAAGAGCAAACAATAAAGCGGCCCCGCCCCCTCCCGTCTCCGGGAGGAGAGCGGGGCCACCGATTCGATTTTTACCGAAGTGTTCCGGCGATGCGGGGACGAATCCCCGTCGTTCGCGCGGACCTATATTACTTCGTGATCTTGCTGACAACCCCCGAACCGACGGTACGACCGCCTTCACGGATGGCGAAGCGCAGACCTTCGTCCATGGCGATCGGAGCGATCAGCTTAACGTCGATCGTCACGTTGTCGCCCGGCATCACCATTTCGGTGCCTTCGGGAAGGATCACTTCGCCGGTCACGTCCGTGGTACGGAAGTAGAACTGCGGACGATAGTTGGCGAAGAACGGCGTGTGACGGCCGCCTTCGTCCTTCGACAGGACGTAGACTTCGGCGCTGAAGTCGGTGTGCGGAGTAACCGAACCCGGCTTCGCGAGGACCTGGCCACGCTCGACTTCTTCACGAGCGACACCGCGGATCAGGGCACCGATGTTGTCGCCGGCTTCGCCGCGATCGAGCAGCTTGCGGAACATTTCGACGCCGGTGACGGTCGTCTTGCCGGTGTCCTTGATACCGACGATTTCGACTTCGTCGCCAACGTTCACGACGCCGGTTTCGATACGACCGGTAACAACCGTACCGCGACCCGAGATCGAGAACACGTCTTCGATCGGCATCAGGAAGTCCTTGTCGATCGGACGTTCCGGCTGCGGGATGTACTCGTCGACCGCCTTCATCAGTTCAAGGACCTTTTCCTTGCCGATGTTATCGTCGCGACCTTCGAGAGCGGCCAGGGCCGAACCCGCAACGATCGGAATATCGTCGCCGTCGAAGCCGTACTCGCTCAGCAGTTCGCGAACTTCGAGTTCGACGAGTTCGAGGAGCTCTTCGTCGTCGACCTGGTCGACCTTGTTGAGGAACACGACCAGCGCCGGCACGCCGACCTGACGTGCGAGCAGGATGTGCTCACGGGTCTGCGGCATTGGGCCGTCGGCGGCATTCACGACCAGGATCGCGCCGTCCATCTGGGCGGCACCGGTGATCATGTTCTTCACGTAGTCAGCGTGACCCGGACAGTCGACGTGCGCATAGTGACGGTTCTCGGTTTCGTATTCGACATGCGCGGTCGAGATCGTGATGCCACGCTCACGCTCTTCGGGCGCTTTGTCGATGTTCGAGAAATCCACCGGTGCGTCGAGCACCTTGGTGATTGCCGCGGTCAGCGTCGTCTTGCCGTGGTCAACGTGACCAATGGTGCCGACGTTGACGTGCGGCTTGTTACGCTCGAATTTTTCCTTCGCCATTTTCCAATAACCTCTGTCTTGAATTGGGATATCTGCGGGGAGTTGGGAACGGCGCCCGCGGAATCAGGCGCCGCCCCTAGCCCCTTGATCTCAGTTACGCAAGCTTCTCACGGACCTCTTCAGCCACGTTGCTCGGCACTTCTTCGTAATGCGCGAACTGCATCGTGTACTGAGCACGGCCCTGCGAGAAAGAACGCAGCTCGTTCACGTAGCCGAACATGTTGGCCAGCGGGACCATGGCCTCGACAGCCTGCGCGTTGCCGCGGGCTTCGGTGCCCTGGATCTGACCACGACGCGAGTTCAGATCGCCGATCACGTCGCCGAGATAATCCTCGGGGGTGATCACTTCGACCTTCATCATCGGCTCGAGCAGCTTGATGCCGGCCTTCTGCGCCGCTTCACGCATCGCACCGCGACCGGTGATTTCAAACGCCACGGTCGACGAGTCGACATCATGGTATTTGCCGTCGATCAGGCGGATCGTGAAGTCGATGATCGGGAAGCCGATCATGTGACCGGTCTCGGCCTGCTCGCGCATGCCCTTCTCGACCGACGGGATGTATTCGCGCGGAATGTTACCGCCCTTGATCTCGTCTTCGAAGACAACGCCCTGGCCGCGTTCACCGGGGGTGACGACAACCTTGGCTTCGCCGAACTGACCCGAACCACCCGACTGCTTCTTGTGGGTGTAGGTGACTTCGACTTCGCGAGCGAGCGATTCGCGATACGCCACCTGCGGCGCACCGACATTGGCTTCGACCTTGAACTCGCGCTTCATGCGATCGACCAGGATGTCTAGGTGAAGCTCGCCCATGCCCTTGATGATCGTCTGGCCCGATTCGTGATCGGTCGTGACGCGGAACGAGGGATCCTCGGCAGCCAGGCGGTTGAGCGCGACGCCCATCTTTTCCTGGTCGGCCTTGGTCTTCGGTTCCACCGACAGTTCGATAACCGGATCGGGGAATTCCATCCGCTCGAGAATGATCGGGTGGGCCGGATCGCACAGCGTATCACCGGTGGTGGTGTCCTTCATGCCCGCGATCGCGACGATGTCGCCAGCGAACGCTTCTTCGATGTCCTCGCGGTTGTTCGAGTGCATCAGCAGCATGCGGCCGATCTTTTCCTTCTTGTCCTTCACCGAGTTCAGGACCTGGCCCTTCGATAGCTTGCCCGAATAGATGCGGGTGAAAGTGAGCGAGCCGACGAACGGGTCGTTCATGATCTTGAAGGCCAGCGCGGAGAACGGCGCATCGTCGCTGGACGGACGCGTCTCTTCTTCTTCGCTGTCGGGCAGCACGCCCTTGATCGCCGGAACGTCGAGCGGCGACGGCATGTAGTCGACCACCGCGTCGAGCAGCGGCTGAACACCCTTGTTCTTGAACGCCGAACCGCACAGCACGGGTACGAAGTCGCGCGCCATCGTGCCCTTGCGGATCAGCTGCTTGAGCGTCTTCGCATCAGGCGCATCGCCGGTTTCGAGATAGGCTTCCATCGCATCGTCGTCCTGTTCGACGGCGGTCTCGATCAGCTTTTCGCGATATTCGGCGGCCTTGTCGGCGAGGTCGGCAGGGATGTCGACATAGTTGAACGTCGCGCCCAGACCGTCGTTTTCCCAGACGATGCCGCGATTGTTCACGAGGTCGACCACGCCCTGCAGGTCGCTTTCGGCGCCGATCGGGAGATACAGCACCAGCGGCGTCGCGCCGAGACGATCGATGATCGACTGCACGCAGTAATAGAAGTCGGCGCCCGTGCGATCCAACTTATTAATGAAGCACATGCGCGGAACTTTGTACTTGTCCGCCTGGCGCCATACGGTTTCGGACTGGGGTTCGACGCCGGCGACGCCGTCGAACACGGCGACCGCACCGTCGAGCACGCGCAGCGAGCGTTCGACTTCGATCGTGAAGTCGACGTGGCCGGGGGTGTCGATGATGTTGATGCGGTGCTTGGGACCTTCACCGTCTTCGGCGGCCCAGAACGTGGTCGTGGCGGCCGAGGTAATGGTGATCCCGCGTTCCTGCTCCTGCTCCATCCAGTCCATCGTCGCGGCACCATCGTGCACTTCGCCGATCTTGTAGGACTTGCCGGTGTAATAGAGGATACGCTCGGTCGTGGTGGTCTTGCCGGCATCGATGTGCGCCATGATGCCGATATTGCGATAACGCTCCAGCGGATAGTCGCGGGCCATATCTGGGTTCCTTGAATTCGGGAGTGGACTGATCGGTCCTCCCCCATGTGGGAAATTTTATTACGCTTTGAAGACCGGGGCCGCTCGCGCCATCGCGAGGCGGCCCCGCCCTGCCGCGCGGACTACCAGCGGTAGTGGCTGAACGCGCGGTTCGCGTCGGCCATGCGGTGAGCGTCTTCGCGCTTCTTCACCGCATTGCCGCGATTGTTCGCCGCATCCATCAGCTCGCCCGAAAGGCGCGCATCCATGGTGGTTTCGGCACGACCGCGCGCGGCCGAGATCAGCCAGCGGATCGCGAGGGCCTGGGCACGCTCGGGGCGAACCTCGACCGGCACCTGGTAGGTCGCACCACCGACACGGCGGCTGCGGACTTCGACCTGCGGCTTGATGTTGTTCAGCGCGTCATGGAACATCTGGATCGGATCGGCCTTGGCCTTGGTCTCGACCACGTCGAGCGCGGAATAGACGATCCGTTCGGCGGTGGACTTCTTACCATCGACCATCAGGTTGTTCATGAACTTCGAAAGCACCAGATCACCAAACTTGGGATCGGGCAGGATTTCCCGCTTCTCGGGACGACGACGACGTGACATGTTTAAAACTCCTTTGGAGTGCGGCGAACCCATCCGGGTCCGCCTTGCGGCTCCAGCCCGCTCCCCCACCCGGCCACCCATAGAATACCCTCGGTAGGGCGTCCGGGTGGAGGAGCGAGCTGGCTCCGCGTTGAAAACCTGGGCCCGGCTCCGGTTCACTCCCGCTCCCGACCACCCTTACGGAAAATTTCCTGGGTGGTCGGGAGGGGGAGTGGGCCGGTGCCGCAAGGTCAGCACGGATGTGCTGACCGCACCCAACCAAAATCCCTTACTTGGGCCGCTTGGCACCGTACTTCGAGCGCGACTGCTTGCGGTCCTTCACACCCTGCGTGTCGAGCACGCCGCGCAGCACGTGGTAACGCACACCGGGAAGGTCGCGCACACGGCCGCCGCGGATCAGCACCACGGAGTGTTCCTGCAGGTTGTGGCCTTCACCGGGGATATAGGTGATGACCTCGCGCCCGTTGGTCAGGCGAACCTTGGCCACCTTGCGCAGCGCCGAGTTCGGCTTCTTCGGGGTCGTGGTGTAAACACGGGTGCAAACGCCGCGCTTCTGCGGGTTCGCTTCCATCGCAGGGACCTTGGACTTGGTCTTCTGCGGAACGCGGCCCTTGCGGACCAGCTGGTTGATCGTCGGCATAGTTTCTCGCTTCACCGTTTGCTCGACCCTTCAGCAAAAGTGGACGCCGGTTTTGCGCCCGGAAGGGTCGATATTTTGATGGCGACGATGCGGAGATTGGGAAGGAGGACAAGGGAACGCGCGAACTCTAAGCCGTTCGTCCTGAGCCTGTCGAAGGATGAACCCTCCGGCCTGGACCGACCATTCGCACGAGCCCGAACTCTCCACCCACGGCCCACACGGCCACCGGGTTACTTTGACGGTTGCCCCACAGCCCGAACCCCGTAGGGAAAGGAATCCGCTGCAATAGAAAAGAGCCCCTTGCGAAACGCGAGGAGCCCCGGGACACGACCGGCAATGTTCAGCTCTATCTACCCGCGCATGGGCCAGGCCCGTGCTGCGGATGGGCGCCCTTTAGGGGGATTCGGGCTGGGGGTCAAGGGACTGACGGACCACGCCGCCGCCTTCCCAAGGCGCAATTGAATGTGTCCTGCCCCGCTGCCATACAAACCGCAGAACGTCGGTATCCCGATATAGCGCAAGGATGAAACGATCGCCATGAGGACACGCCTTTATATCGCCGCGATCGCCACCGCCACGCTGGCCGCCTGCGCCACCACACCCAGCGATCGGATCCGCGACCGGTTCGAGGCGCAGCTGGCCGGGAACGAAAGCGCCACCGCCGCCTTGCAGGGCTGGTGCGCAAAGCAAGGCATGGCCGATCCGGCAAAGATCGTGGTCGAACACATGGATACGAACGGAGAAGAGCCTGCCGACGCCATCAGGCAGATGCTCGAGGTCGAGCCGGACGAGCCGCTCGGCTACCGGCACGTTCGCCTGGTCTGCGGCAGCACCGTGATGTCGGTCGCGCACAATTGGTATGTTCCGGGCCGCCTGACGCCCGCGATGAACGAGACGCTGGAAACCACCAACACCCCGTTCGGACGCGCCGTGGCCGAGCTCGGCTTCACCCGCCAGCGCCTCCAGTCGATCAGGGGACCGGGCGTAGCGTGCCCTTCCGAAACCATCCTGACCCATCGGGCAGTATTGCGCCGGAAAGACACCAAGCCGATCAGCACCGTCATCGAGTGTTACACGCCTGCCAATCTGGCCGACTAGACGAGCCTAGAGCAGCGAGGCCTGCCCCGCGCCTTCCTTACCCGCGCCCGTGCCCGAGCCCGCGCCCGACCATGGCTCACCGGTGCGGTCGATCGCCAGCGGTCCGTCCCACGCCCGGCACAGCCCCCTCGCCGCCTCCGGATCGTCGCCGGCCCACACGCCATAGTCCCCGGGCGAAAGCAGCACCGGCATGCGCGCGTGAAGCTCGGCCGCCGGGCCCTCAGCCTCGGTCATCACCATCGAATAGCACCGCCCCCATTCGTCGCTGTCCTGCCAGAGCCCCGCGCAGGCGAACACCGGCGCATCGGGCAGCGAGAGCCAGGTCCGCGTCTTGCCGCCCTTGGGCCCCTCGGCCTCGGCCCAGGCGGTCAGCGGGATCAGGCAGCGCCGCTCGGCAAAGCTGTAGCGCCAGAAATAGCTGTCGAGCTTGTCGGTACGCGCATTGTTGACCGGCTTGGGCTTCAACGCCTGCCCCTTCGCACCCTTGCGCGCGAGCGGAAAGCCCCACGACATCGAGACCAGCCTGCCCTCGGCCAGCACCGCGCCGGGATAGCCCGGATAGACCTCCTCCCCGAAATTCGCGCCGCCGAGATCGTTCACGGCCTCGAACCACCGTGCGATCTCGGCGTTGGAGCGGGTCATACGGTAGAGGTTGCACATGGTGTGGGGTTAGCGGGGGGTTGGGTTGGGGGCAAATGGCGAGCAGGCCCGTTACGGGACTGGCATGGCGCGAACGCTGTCACGCATGAGCGAGCCTTCAGACGGATCCAAAAGGGCGAGTCAAGCGAGGACAAAGCACTTGTTCCGAACATCGAAACTCGCGAATAGACCATTTGCGAGGGGTGAGATGGACGACAAGAACGCTTGGTATCATCAGAGAGGCAGCTTGAGGTACAAACTCCAGAGCTGGTTTAGCCGGCTTTCGAGAGGCTGGATCAAAAGCCCTTTTTATGTTGCATGGCTCGCCCTCCACGAGAGCAAAGACGAAGAAGTCCAAGCTTCGTCAAGACTTCCGATTGCTCAAAAAGCAAATTATTGGCTCGTTACAGCAGTCGAATATTACACTCCGGCTCAAATCAAGAATTTGGAGGCGGGCCTTGCTCGGTTGAAGGAGGCTCGCGGCCATGCCCTGGAGGATTCGTTAAGCGAACAAATCCGGCGCTTTCGAGAATCTCCCGGCTCGAGCTTAGAGTTGTATTTACACGACGAAAACGACGACTCATTCACTTCAATTGGTCATTTGGTGCAATTACCTGAATTCTGCTCTCATGCTCATGGCACCATTCTCAACTTAACGCCGTCGCTCAGCGCGCTAACGATATCATTTTTCATTAAAAAATGCGTTCGAGAACGGATTAATGAGGCACTTCACAAAACCTATCCCGTATACCTTGAGCAGACTAAGAAGGGGGGAATTCGAACTTTCGACACGAAGGCCCAGCATAGCAAAATCGTCACTGATTTTGAGTGCCGGCTCTCGAAAGGGATCGACACTTGGTATGCGAAAAACGCCCCCGGTTTTTATACAAGTGCGCAAAGAGCGAGACCTCTCAATATCGTTGCCTCAGTCGAAAATGCACACCCCTTCCGAAAAAATGGTGAATGCTATGACATACTACACCCTATGGATCTGCAATACGCCCCATTATTATATCGGCCCATAAAAGCAAATAATAAATTAACCTATGACTGCATGTACTTTGCACCCAGAAGATCTATTTCGAAAAATAATTTCTCGTATATTACTGGTACACAAGCGGCCTTCAACCGCTTGAAGAGCGATATTTTTGGCCGTGATGAATTGAGCCCAGCATACTACATTGATATGGTTTCTAGGCGCTCAATGGGCGTTTGGTGGCTTAGTCATTTGCTACAAACCCTTAGGAGAGAAGCAGTTAAAGCTCGCGATCACGCTCACGGCCAACTCAATCCATGGCGCTCGTGGACTCAACTACATAAGTTGCAAGACCAAATTCTCATCCTAGCGGACGGATTGACAGTTTCTCGCGAAATAAACGAATATAGAGAATATTCAATTCGTCACATGTTAGAATTTGAAGCCTATACGTTTAACCGCTTCGGCGAAAAAGAGGCAACTCGCCTCTCTGAAAACTTGGACTCCACAATTCAGAGAGAGAGCGCAATGGTCCGGGACCATCTGAAAGACCTTAATAGCTTCCTATATTCGCAAACCGGTATCCTATCAGCCATTCACGCGTTGAGGCTGCAGGTCGTTGTCATCATTGTATCGCTTTTATCAATATCAATTGCTGTCTTTTCACTCTTCAAATCCGCTGTTCAGTAATTATCTGACCGCTACCGTTCCCCAGATTTTCTATCGCCCGCCTGCATAGCTAACCGCATCTTCAATCCAGTTCGGGAGGTTGGCGTAACCGTGGTCTCTAACCCAATCGTAGTCTCCACATAAATCACTGCCGCATTCATCATCCATGGACGGACCCCAGACCCTCTACCTGATCTACCACGATCCCGCCGCCGCGCCGGATGCGCCGCTCGACCTGCATGGCGACGGTCATCCGCTGGCGGACGGATTGTGGCTGGTGCGCTCCGGCCTCTCGCGCTCGAAGCTCTATCACCGGATCAAGTGGCAATTGCCCGAGGGCACCGCGCTTCTCTGCGCGCCGCTGGCGGACGATCCCGAGGGCTGGCCCAAGTTCAAGGGCATGGAAGCGGGCGCGCTGGCGTGGCTGAAGGGTGGGTAGGGTTTTTGTTTAGTCCCTCAGACGCCGGGCGCGGGCCATCCGGCCCGCTTGGATTCGCGCTACCGCGCGGCGGCCGGTCGGCCTGGCCTCGCGCTCGTCGCGCTCCGGGCTTCCGCTCGCCAGAAAACGTTTTCCTACATGAGAGTTTTTTGTTTGGGTCCCTCAGACGCCGGGCGTGGGCCATCCGGCCCGCTTGGCTTCGGGCCTAACCGGCCCGTGCGTGCGGTCGCACGCGTGCACGCTGCCGCGTGCTTGTTTGGGACGGATATCTCTACCTCGCGCCGAGGATTGGGAAGCCCCCTCTACCGTGTCGCGGCAGCCCGACGCCGTCAGGCGGAGGCAAGGCCGAACGGCCGCCGCGCGGTAGCGCGAAGCCAAGGCGGGCGGATGCCCGCCGCCCGGCGTCTGAGGGACCAAACAAAGGAATCATCTCTTATGTCGGACGAACACGACCCTTTCGCTCCCCCTTCCCCCTCCCGGCCCCGGCCCACGCGGGCGATTGCACGGCAGGCGACATCCGCGGTGGCCTTTGTCGGGGACGAGCCTCGGGCGGACGATCCCCTGCTGGCCTTCGCGCCCTATCTCCACGCACGGCCGCGGCGCAATTCGATCACGCCGGACAAGCAGCGCGCCTTCGTTTCCCACCTCGCCGCGACCGGAATCGTGTCCGATGCGGCGCGCCATATCGGGCGGAGCATGGAGGCGCTGTATAAGCTGCGCGCGCGGCCGGGGGCGGAGGGTTTTGCGGCGGCTTGGGACGCGGCGGTGGAGCGCGGGGTCGACCGGCTCGAACACGGGGCGCTCGCCCGCGCGATCCAGGGCACGCCGGTGTGGAAGGTTACGCCCGATGGCGACATGATGACCTATGGCACGAAGCATAACGAGGCGCTGGTCATGTTCTTCCTGCGCCATCGCCGGCCCGAGCGCTATGCCGCCGAAGTGAAGCCCGGCCATCCGCTCTACGAGCGTATCCGGCACGAGGTGCTGGGCGAGCTGATGCGCGAGGGCGAAGGCCGCGAGGCCGAGGTGCTGGCACTGTTGTCGGAAAAGCTCGATGCGCTGGCGGCGGCGCGGTCTACTGGAACTCGACCAGCACCGGATGGCTCGCCGGCCCCTGCGGATCCGGATCGGGAGTAATCAGGCGCACCAGGGTGTCGTCTCGCTGAAGGTCCGGGCGGGCGGTCGCCGCGATATGTTCGGCACGCACGATCGTGACCCCGGCCGAACCGTTCGGGCTGTCGGGGGCGTCGGTGACGAGATGGCGGGAGACGTCCCCGGCATCGCGATCCCGGGCGGACGGTGGGACGGATGTCCGCGCCGATATCGCGATGCCAGTTTCGTACATACCGGCAGCGTTACTCCGTTGATCGCGTTCCCGGCCTATAATGTGGACGGATGGGTCAGCAAGGACCGCGATCGAGAGCGCTGCAACCAGCATAAGAATGAAAATGGAATGAGTCTTCGAACAAGCGAAGTCACGAGCCGAGACGGGAACGTCGTGTAACGTCCTCTGGTTGATTAACCCTGTTAAATCATGCATATATTAGAACGTTACATGCGTTTTACGTAACGTTTTTAGCGAAAGGTTAAGGCGCGTTAACCGTGGAAATGTCGCAAAACCCGAAAGCTATGGCGGCGGCGATACGGATTCGCGACGAAATTGCGCGAATCATCGGGCATCCGATTTTCCAGTCCTCGCCCGCCCAGCGCGCGCTGTTAACCTATTTTGGCGACCGCTCTATCGAACGGCTCGGGCCGCCCACCCAGACCGAAATCGCGACCGAGGCGCTCGGGCGGCGCGACGATTACGATCCCACCAGCGACAGCTCGGTCCGCGTCCAGGTCTCGCGCCTGCGCAAGAACCTGTGGCGCTACTATACGATCGAGCAATCGCCCGACGGGCTGTGCCTGCATGTCCCGCCCGGCCGTTACGAACTGCTGCTCGCGACCCGCGAGCGCGCCTATCCGCAGCCAGAGAGCAAGACCGCGCCCTCCCCTGCGGCGCCCCCTTCCCCTGCCGCCCCGGGCCCGATCGAACCGCCCAGCAGCATTCCGCCCGAAGTGCCGGTCGACGAGCCCGCGGCGGCGACCGATCGCGCACGTACTGCGTCGATCCGCCGGTGGTGGATCCCAGCCGCGATCGCGGCTGGACTGGCGACACTCGCGGTGCTGCTCTGGTGGCTGGGTCCGCTCCGCCCCGCGCCGGTGCGCGACGGCCCGCCTGTTCTCGCGTTGGAAGTGGCCGAGGCATCCGGCCTCGATCCCGAAGCGGCGCGACAATATGGCCAACTCGTCGCTGTCGCCCGGCGGCAATTCGATTACTCGCTCGTTTCCGATACGGTCAAAGGGCATGCCGAGGCGGGTGACTACATCATCACGATATCGGCCCATCCGCTGGGCAACGGCACCGGCATTCGAATCCGCGCCATCGATGCAACGGGTAACGTCTTCCTGCGCGCCGAGCATCCGCTGGACCAAGGTGAAGAAACCCGCGCCGCCTTCGCGTCCGACATGTTGTATCTCACCTCGCTCAACGGCTTGATCGCCCAGCGAGAGCTCGACCGTGCCGGGGCCGAACCCGGCACGGCTTATCAATGCTTCCTCGCGATCGAGAACCGCCGCGGCGAAGGTTCGGCGGTCACCGATCTGGTGAGCGACTGCCGCACACGGTTTCCGGGCAGCCGCTATGAGCCGATCTGGCTCACCCGTCTCGCTTTCGCCGAGTATCAGGCAGCGATTATCGCCGGTGAGGCCATCGAGCGGAGCGGACGCAAATGGTCCTATCTGCAGGAAGCGCTCGAGCGCGATCCCTTCAACCCCTATGCCACACTGGTGGCCGCCAAGGTCGAACTGGCCAACGGCAATTGCGGGCCCGCGCGCGTGCTGACCAATCGCGCGCTCAGCTATGGGCAAAGCTATCCCACGCTGATCTCGGCGGCGTTTTCCGATCTCGAAAACTGCCCCGGCATTATCGACGAACCCGCGATCATGATTACCGAGTTCGAGCGGATTGCCGAAACCAGCACGTTCATGGACCCCCTCCAGGGCCTCTATCTCGTGATCGCCTCGATCGCGCTCGACAGGCCCGATATCGCGCGAAAGATCGCTGCGCTGATCGATCCCGGGAACAAGGGCGAAGTCTCTAACGCCGCCCGGCTGTTCGCGCGCAGCGTGCTGGAGCCCGGGTTTTTCGACAGCAATCGTTCGCGCGTGGGCACCGTGCTGACCCGCTTCGTCTGGGGCGAACGCGCGCGCACTTCCGTGCTCGACTGGCTCGATCGCAACGGCGGCAAGATACCCGCCCCTTCCCCGACGACAACGCCTGCACCGGAGTAGATTGCTACGAGGGGCAACTGCGCCTTGCCCGGTCACCCAACCCGAAACGGGCCCTTACCGGCAAAGAACCTTGCCTTGCCTCCCACACCCGTTACGCTTGGGCCATGCTCGATTCTTTCTTCGACCATGCGGCCATCACCGACGGGATCACCGTGCGGGTGAGCGCGCAATTCCTGCCCGAACAATCGTCCGCGCAGGAACATCGCTGGTTCTGGGCCTATCACATCCGCATCGAGAACGGTTCTGATCGGGCGGTCAAGCTGATCTCCCGCCATTGGCGGATCACCGATGCCGGCGGCGCGGTCAACCTGGTCGAGGGCGAAGGCGTCGTCGGCGAGCAGCCGCTGCTGCGCCCGGGAGACAGCCACGATTACGTTTCCGGCTGTCCGCTCGCGACCCCTTGGGGCTCGATGGAAGGCCGCTATACCTTCACCGCCGCCGATGGCGAACGGATCGAGGCCGCAATACCCTTCTTCCCGCTCGAAGCGGCAGAAACGACGCCGCGCTAAGGCTGCGAAAGCTCCCACGCCGTCCGTATCGATCCCAGGATGACGGGACGTAGCCTGCGCGCCGCTTCCATGGCTCCTGTATCCTGTGTCAGGTAGTTCCGCTCCATGTCGGACCGGCCCACCTGCCGGGCCTTGCGGAACAGTGCGTACGCCTCGCGATGATGATCATTGCGCTGGGCAAACGCGGCCGCGGCGGCGATGATGCGCACGGCATCGCCCGCTCGCCGATCCGCCAGCGAAAGCGCCTTTCGGGCCGCGACCCGGTGGCTCGCTTCGGCTTGCCCGGTGCGACCCATCGCGTCCTGCGCCAGCGCCCGCTCGCTTGCGATATCGGCTCCATAGGTGTCGACCGACGCGCTGAAAGGCATGGGCATGAAGGCCTGGGCAAGTTCGAGATGATCGAGCGCGCGCGCATATTCGCCCAGGCCGCGGCTGGCGATCGCCATGCGATAGTGCAGCGCGCCCATATCGAAATTGGACATGGCCCGATTGTCGCGCGCATATTGCTCTACCTCGAGCAGAACGGGATAGGCTTCCGCATTCCGCTCCAGATCGACGAGCGCCGTCGCCTTCCAGGTTTCCGCGGCATGGACGAGCCGCTCATGGTCGATCCCATCGTCAGGCGCTCTTGTCGCAGCCCGCGCGGCAAGCTCAGTGGCGCGCTCGAACGCCGCCAGCGCGTTGGCCCAGCGCTTTTTCTCGCGCAGTATGTTCCCCTTCATGATCAAGGCCAGGACCGCCGCTGCGGGATCACCATCCGCATCGATCAAGGCGAGTTCGGTGGCGCGATCGGCATGATGGCCCGCCTGTTCGATCCGTCCGTTGTTCGACCAGAGCAGAGCGAGCGCGGAGTGAAGCCCGACGCAGTCGCGCCGTGCGAGCCTTCCGGCCTCGCAGGCTGCGATCCAATCGTCGAACTGCGTCCCCGCCTGCTCGATATCGCCCGCTTCGACGAGGTCGAGAAACCGGTCCTGTCGATCCCGGAAATCCTCGGCCGGCAGGGCGCTTTGCGCGGCGGCCGGGCCAGCGGAAACTATGAGCAAGCCAAGCAGCAGGGCGAGCAGGTGTCCAGGCGCCCACCGCCTCAGCCGCTCTCGCTTTCCCCCTGCGTTTCCAGACCATCGCGCGGTTTGCATGATGCGGTCATAACGCTTTCGCCGCAAATGCGCAGACAGTTTCATCGGTCGACCTCGTACGCAAAAGCGCCGGTTGGAACCAGTGCTTGGGTTGACCAGCGCATTTTGATGCGGCGCGTGTTTGCAATCCGGCTTGTGAGCCGCCTGCCCTGTTAGTAACGCACGCGCCGATGGACGACGTTAAGCCCCGGCAATCCGATCCCTTCTGGTGGTGCGCGGCGATCGCGATGGCCTTTGCCGGGCTCGCGGCGATCCGGCTCGGAATCCCGACGCGGCCCTATTTCGACGAAGTGCATTACGTCCCCGCAGCGCGCACGCTCGAGTCGCTCACGCATCCGGTCAATGCCGAGCATCCGCTGCTGGCCAAGGCCTTGCTGGCGCTGGCGATCGATGCGGTCGGCGATACGCCGGTGGCCTGGCGTATCCCGGCGCTGATCGCGGGGACGCTCGGCCTGTTCGCCTTCATGCGCATGCTGTGGTGGGCCACATTCTCGCGCGCCGTGCCGCTGATCGGCGGGTTATTGCTGGCGACGAATTTCCTGTGGTTCGTTCATGCCCGCATCGCCATGCTCGACGGGCCGATGGCGGGATTCGCCATGCTTGCCGGATGGGCCTTCGTACGCGGACTGCGCGAACCGGCGCGCGCACGCTGGCAATTCGCGCTTGCCGGCGTGCTGATGGGCCTCGCGCTGGGCACCAAGTGGAGCATCGCCCCGCTACTCGTACTGCCGGGGCTCGCCTTCCTCTGGGCCAAGGCGCGCGACACGGGCACCGCTCTCGTCACCGCGCGCGAAGGCGGGTTGGTACCCGGCATGCGGCTTCCCGAAGCGGCGCTGTGGCTCGGCCTGCTGCCGCTGGTGGTCTATTGGCTGACGTTCGCCCCGGCGTTCTTCTATCTGCACGACGCGCTCGGCCCGCTCGATATCGTCGGCCAGCACGAGCGGATGTTCGCGCTGCAATCGAGCGTGGTGAAGGGGCACCCCTACCAGAGCGTGTGGTGGCAGTGGATCTTCAACCTGCGCGCGATCTGGTATCTCTACGAAGTGGTCGATGGCGCCCAGCGCGGCATCGTGCTGATCGGCAATCCGGCGACGATGGTGTTCGGTCTCGCCGCGCTGGTGTGGAGCGCATGGCGCTGGATCCGCTCGGGCGAGGCACTGTGGCTTGCGCCGCCGCTGGCATGGGTCGCGCTGATGGCGCTGTGGGCCCTGGCGGACAAGCCGGTGCAGTTCTTCTTTCACTACATGATGCCGATGACCGCGCTGATCGTGGCATTGGCGCTGGTGACGGGCCGCTGGTGGGACGAAGGCCGGCGCTGGCCGGCCTGGGTCGTGGTGGGCGCGTCGATCGCGTTCTTCGCCTATTTCTTCCCCATCCTCACCGCCGCCCCGCTCCAGGACGATCAGGCTTTC
Source organism: Alteriqipengyuania halimionae (assembly GCF_009827575.1). NCBI lineage: Bacteria > Pseudomonadati > Pseudomonadota > Alphaproteobacteria > Sphingomonadales > Erythrobacteraceae > Pseudoblastomonas > Pseudoblastomonas halimionae. The sequence continues at coordinate 1,528,525 of NZ_WTYR01000001.1, forward strand.
CTGCACTGGGCCTGGTGGAGCGGGTGGCGGTAGGGGGTTTCCTCAACCCTCGGGCATGATCTCGATATGGATCGCCTCTTCGGGGCGGAGATATTCCCTGGCCAGCGCCTGCACGTCTTCCGCCGTCACCAGCGTGAAATCGGCGATCGCGCTGTCGAGCTGGCCGATCCGGCGCGGGTCGAACGTCGCGTCGTCGAGCTGCCACATGTAGAACGCCGCTCCGAGCGTTTCGGGGCGCAGCATCCGGCGCAGCGGGCTGGTCGCCTTGGCGAGTTCGTCCTCCCCCGGCCCGTTGGCGACGAGATCGGCGGCAATCGCGTCGACTTCCTCGAAAATCGCGGGCACGTCTTCGGGCTTGACCAGCGCGAGAGCCATCAGCCTTCCGCCATTGTCGATCGAGACCGGCCATTGCGAAATCATCTGCGGCGCGTAGCTCGCGCCCAGCCGCTGGCGCAGCGCCTCGAGCAGGCGATTGGAGAACAGCGTCGAGACCACTTCGAGCTGGCGCGCCTTGCGGTATTCGACGACCCCGCCCGAGGTCGGCCAGGCCACCACCGCCATCGCCTGGTCCGACGGACCGCGATGGGTCACCTTGATCGGAGTGGATGTGGGTGCGGTTGCGGGAACGGTGGTCGGCGCGGTATCGGCGGGCAGCGGATCGCGCGGGGGGAGCGCGCCGAAACTGCGATTGAGCGCGGCGATCCCGGCCGCGCGGTTGAAATCGCCGAACACCTGCACCTCGACGGGACCGTGCTTCAGGATCTCGCCCCAGACGCGGGCGAATTCCTCGTCGGTGGTATTCTCGAAATCCTCGGCCGTCGCGGCGCGGAAGCGCGGATCGTTGTCGTGGAGCAGCAATTCGAGGTCGCGTTCGAGCACGCCCGGAGCGCTGGTCGCATAGCTGCGATAGCCCTGGATGCCCGCCGCCCGCGCGCGTTTCACCGGCCCTGCGTCCCATTCGGGATACACGAATTTCGAAGCGAACAGGTACAACTGGTCGGCAAGATCTTCGTTACGGGTCTCGGCGGAGAAGACGAAGCGCCCATCCTCGATCGTGAAATCGAAGCCGATCTTGCGTCCGTTGGTGAGGCGATCGAGCGCTTCATTGTCGAGCCCGGCATTGCCCGATGCCACCAGCGCGAGTTCGCCCATTCGCGCATAGGGTACCTCGTCGGCGGAGAAGGCGCGCTGGCCTGCGCCGAAGCGGACCTTCACGGTCAGGCGGCCGGGTTCGTTGTCCTTGGGCCAGATCAGCGCGCTGACGCCGTTGCCCCAGTCGAGCCTCTCGATCTGCTGGGCGCCGGTGGCGGTGATCTGCGCTTCGCGCGGGGTACCGATCGCGGGCAGTTCGTCGAAATCGACTTCGGCAGCGGCCAGGCGCGCGCCGGTATCGGGGGCGACTTCGCGGGTCAGCGCCCGGGTGAGCGCCACCGGATCGCCGACGCCGGGACGGTCGGACAGCAGCAGCGCGCGGCCGACCTTGCCCTTGAACAGTTCGCGGGTCGCGTCGTGGATTGCTTCGGGTGTAAAGCCGGGCAGCGCGCTCTGGTACAGTCGCAGCACCGCGCCGGGCGAGGTCGTGGTCTCGCGGATGTCGAGCGCACCGACGATGTCGTCGGCCACTTCGGACGAGTTGCGCAGACCGCGGCGGGCGAAATAGTCCTGGTAGGCGACGCCGAGTTCGGATGCCTCGCGGTCGATTTCCTCCTGCGTCGGCGGGTTCGCGATCGCATCGGCGATGATCCCGCGCACTTCGGCGAGCGCTTTTTCCCATTCGCCTTCGAGCGGGGCGATCGAGATCGTGGTCTGGTCGCTCGAGCGATAGGTGTCGTCCTGCCTGACTTCGGCATAGAGGTACGACCCGGCGCGGGCGCGCGCTTCCAGTCGGCGGTTGAGCACCGATTGCGCGATCGTGGTGCGCATCAGGCCGCGATTGTAGACCTTGGTATCGAGCACCGGGCGCCACGGCCGCAGGATCGTCCAGCCGAGCGCGGGCGAGAGGTCGGGTTCGACCATCGTCGTCACCTGGCCGAGCGGTGGAAGGATACCGGGCGATGGCGCGGCATCGTCGGGCGCGACCGGATCGCCGAAATCGGGATCGGGCGCGGGATTGGCGGGCGCTTCCCAACCGCTGTAATTTTCCTCGATCAACCGCGCGACCTCGATCGGGTCGACCGCGCCTGCAACGACCAGCACCGTCTTGTCCGGGCGGTACCAGCGCTTGTGAAACGCGGCGACGCTATCGCCGGTCGCGCCCTGCAGCGTCTCGAGCGTGCCGATCGGCGCGCGTTCGCCGAGCCGCATCCCGGCATAGAAGGTTTCGCGCTGGGCATCGGCGACGCGGCGCTGGGCGCTGTCGCCATCGCGTTTCTCGGCCAGCACGATGGGGAATTCGTCGCGCACATTCTCATCCGACAGCACCGGTGCCTCGATCATGCCCGAGAGATAGCGCAGCGTGGCGCGGACATCCTCTTGCGACGCATCGGGCACGTCGATCTGGTAAACCGTCTGTGTAGGGCTGGTGGTCGCGTTGGCATCGATCCCGATCTGCGCGCCCATCGCCTGCCAGGTCGAGAACGCCTCGTTCTTGCCCAGATACTTGCTCTCGCGAAACAGCAGATGCTCAAGCAGATGCGCGTAGCCCTGCTCGCTTTCCTCTTCGTACAGAGAGCCTGCATCGACCACCGCGCGAAACGCGACCTGCCCGTCGGGCACGCCATTATAGCGCACCGCATAACGCAGCCCATTGGGCAGTTCGCCGAATACCCAGGCGCGTTCCTGCTCGAGGTCCGAGCCTTCGTAGAACCAGTTGTCCTGACCGAATTGGAGGCTTTGCGGATAGGCCGACTGGTCGTGCCGCGTCGCCGAAGCGTCCGCCTCCTGCGCGGCGGCAGGTGCGGCGATGGCGGAGATCAGGAGAGCGAATGCGGCGAAGGCGCGCGGGAATGAACTCATGCCGCCCGTCTATCGAGCGGCGCGATGAAGCGCGAGTGAATATGCGAGCCCGCTGCGCCCAAATGCACTCCGCCTAGCTTGCGGCGCGACACTCTTGGAACACGCGCGCCATTTCGGGGCGGCTCGGCAGGTAAAGTGTCGGCAGGCCCGGTACTTCTAGCGTGAAGCGTCCGCGCGAGAAGGAAATGCGATCGAACAACGGATCGACCGGCGGCAGGCTCGCCTCGTACATCAGCGGCCGCACCGGGCGCGCGGTGCGCGAATCGGTGGTCCGCTCGCCATCGGCCTGGAAGGTGCGGAAGGTCATCGGCAGGTCGGCCGTTCCCGAGCCTGCGCGGCGCACATCGATCCGGCGATCGCGGCAGCGCATCTCGACCAGCACATCGCCACCGGGCGTGCGGAATTCGGCATTGGCCGGACGGCCCGCTTCCTTGAGCGAATACCAGCTGCCCGCCGTCTGCGGGGCATCGCGCCAATCGTCGTAGGTCGGGCTGGGCGCCGGCGCAGGAGCCGGCGCGGGAGTCGAGACCGGCGGCGGTGGTGGCGGAGGCGGCGTCGGCTCTGGCGCGGCCTGCTGCTGACAGGCGGCGAGCGACAACACCGCGAGCGGCGCGAGGATCGTATAGCGGATCGGCTTGATGGACTTCATCCATCCCGTATGGGAGGGGGATCGCCCACCCGCAAGCGTCCCGAAGCCGAAACGACAGCGAAAATGGCCCAACCGAAGAAATCCGCCGGGAAAATCCGCGTCGATCAGGCGCTTGTTGCGCGCGATCTCGCCGAAAGCCGCACCAGAGCGCAGGCGCTGGTGATGGCAGGCGTGGTCTTCTCAGGCGAGACCAAGCTCGAAAAGCCCGGCCAGCAGATCGCGGCCGACGCCCCGCTCGACGTGCGCGGGCGCGATCATCCCTGGGTCAGTCGCGGCGGGATCAAGCTGGCCGGCGCGCTCGAAGCGTTCGCCCTCGATCCGGCGGGCGCGGTGGCCATGGATATCGGATCCTCGACCGGGGGCTTTACCGACGTGCTGCTGACTCATGGCGCGGTGCATGTGTTCGCGGTCGATAGCGGGACCAACCAGCTCGCCTGGAAATTGCGCTCGGACGAGCGCGTCACCGTGCTCGAACAGACCAATGCCCGTCACCTGACACCCGATCTGATCGACCGCGATTGCAACTGGCTGGTGTGCGATGCGAGCTTCATCGGGCTCGCCAAGGTGCTCGAACGCCCGCTCTCGCTGGCAGCGACCGATGCGCGGGCTGTGGTGCTGGTGAAGCCGCAGTTCGAAGTCGAGCGCCATGAAGTCGGCAAAGGCGGGGTTGTCCGCGATGGCGCCCTGCACCGGCGCGTGTGCGATGAGGCTCGCGCCTGGTTCGAAAGCCAGGGCTGGACCGTCGACGGGATCGTGCCGAGCCCGATCACGGGCCCGGAAGGCAATGTCGAATTCCTCCTTGCCGCGCGGAGGGGGAACGTCGCGCCATGCCATGTCCCCGAGCCGGACACTGCACCCGCGTGATTTGCGCTTCGCCGCGCGTATGCTAGCGACCCCATGAAACGACGCGGAGACATCGAGTGAACCTGATCGCCTCGCCCGGCCAATTGCGCGCATCGCTGCTGCGCTGGAGCCTTTTCCTCGTGCCGCTCACTTTGTTGCTCGGCTTCCTGTCGGGGCAGATCGGCGATGCAGCGAGCCCGTGGTTCCAGAGCCTGACCAAACCGTCGCTTTTCCCGCCGCCTGCAACCTTCGGGATCGTGTGGTCGATCCTTTACGTGATGATCGGGTTCGCTGCTGCGGTGGTCGCTTCGGCGCGCGGCGCGCATGGGCGCGAAGTCGCGTTGATTGCGTGGGTCGTCCAACTCGCGCTCAACCTTGCGTGGAGCCCTCTGTTCTTCGGCGCCCACCGCATCGCCGAAGCGCTGTATCTGCTGATCGCGATCGATATCGCGGTGCTGGTAACGGTGGTGCTGTTCTGGCGGGTCCGCAAGCTCGCCGGGCTGTTGCTGGTTCCCTATCTCGCCTGGGTCCTGTTCGCGACCGTGCTGAACTTCCAGTTCCTGCAAGCGAACCCCGATGCGGCGAACAGGGATGTGTCCGGCGCGGTGCAGCGGGTGGAAATGTGAGGAAGAGAGGCTGAACAAAACCCTCTAGACTTTCTGCCCTCCCCATCCCACATCGCTTCCATGCAATCCGAGAACCCCATCATCGCCGATTTCGTGAAACTCGCCAACGCCGCGGCGGGCACTTTTGCGGGCATGACCCGCGAAGCACGGGACGGCGCGCGCGAGCGGTTGAAGGAATCGCTGGGCGGGCTCGATTTCGTCAGCCGCGAAGAGTTCGAGACGGTCAAGCAGATGGCCTCCAAGGCGCGCGAGCAGCAGGACATCCTCGAAGCGAAGATCGCTGCGCTCGAAGCCAAGATCGCCGGCAAAACCGACATCGGTTAATTGGGGAGCCGGGCAACCTTTCGCGCGTTTGATGCGCGAAGGAGTTGCTTCCATGCTTACCCAGCTCAATCCATCGATACCGCTGCACGTCCTCGGCAAGGGGGCGGGCCTTGCCTTTGCCGTGATCGATTACGGGCCCGAGCACAATCTGCTCTGGATCACCGCGATCGATGAAACCGGCGAAATCTGGTGCGCACCCAATCCGCAGGTCCGGATGCAGCAGAACTGGAGCATGGGGCGTGCGAAACCGCTCGCGGTGAAAGCCGACGAGGCCGAAAGGGCGATGTCGAGCAGCGCGGATTGATGCGTCTTCGCCGTTCTCCATTCGCGCAGACACTCTGACTATTCGACAGCTTACAGATGCCGCTGGCTACGCAGCGGGGGCGCGGTGAGATAGGGCCGGAACATGCAATTGCGCGCGCCTGCCATTCTCGTCGCTTCACGCCCGCATGGCGAAACGGCGGCGATCGCGCGGTTGCTGACCGAAGAGCACGGCCTCGTCGCAGGCTATGTCGCCGGCGGGCGCGGGCGGCAGCTGCGGCCCGTGCTGATCCCCGGCAATATCGTCGCGCTCGATCTGCGTGCGCGTTCGGCGAGCCAATTGCCGTTTGCCAAGCTGGAGCTGGTAGAGAGCCGCGGGCCCTTGATTGGCGAGCCGCTGCCCGCCGCCGCAATCCAGTGGACATGCGCGCTGACCGCCGCCGCCCTGCCCGAGCGCCAGCCCTACCCCGCGATCTACGAAGCCTGCGAGGCCCTCCTCGCCGCGATCGCCGCTGCGCCGAGCGCGCGTGGCTGGGCGGGCGCACTCGCGGGATACGAGATGCTGGTGCTGCGCGAGCTGGGGTTCGGCGGCGCGGTTCAGCGACCCGATCCTGCAGAATGGGCCGCCTTCCTCGACGCATTCGACCGGATCGAGGCGCCGTTGCGCGATTACCTGCTGGGCGAACGCCGCGAGGACCTGCTCTCTGCGCGGGGGCGATTGCGTGGACGGTTGGCGCAGATTGGCGCTTAACACGCGACTCCGGCTCGGCTAATCGCTTGGCCGACACATCATGGCGACCTCTACCGCATCTTCCGCGCTCACCCTCGCGATCGTCCTGCCGACGCTCAATGAGCGCGACAATCTCGCAGGTCTGGTCGCGCGGCTCGAAGGCGCGCTCGGCCCCGATGGCTGGGAAGCGATCTTCGTCGACGACAACTCGCCAGACGGCACCGCCGATGCGGCGCGCGACCTTGCGCTGAACGACCGCCGGGTGCGGGTGATCCAGAGGATCGGGCGGCGCGGCCTCGCCTCGGCTGCGATCGAGGGTATGCTTTCCACCGCCGCGCCCTACGTGGCGGTAATGGATGCCGACCACCAGCACGATCCGCGCCTGCTGCCGCAAATGCTCGCGTCGCTCGAAAGCGGCGAAGCCGAGGTCGCTGTGGCCTCCCGCTTCGTCGAGGGCGGGAGCGCCGAAGGCCTGTCGAGCGCGCGGCGCGAAACCGGATCGAAGCTCGCCAACGGGCTTGCGCGGCGGCTGACAGGGGTTGAGTTGAGCGATCCGATGTCGGGCTATTTCATGCTGCCCTCCAAGACCCTCCGCGCGACGGCGGACAAGCTTTCGGGCATCGGATTCAAGATCCTGCTCGATATTCTTGCAACGGCAGACGAACCCTACCGCGTGCGCGAATTCCCGCTTCGGTTCGCCCAGCGCGCAAGCGGCGAAAGTAAGCTCGATCGCACCGTCGTGTTCGAATACCTCGTCGGTCTCTACGACCGCTGGCTGGGGCGCGTCATCCCGACGCGTTTTGCGCTGTTCGGCACGATCGGCGCGGCGGGCGTGGTGGTTCACATGGCCATCCTCGCAGCGTTTCTCCACACCTTCGGCGGGACCTTTCACGGCCAGGTCGTGACCCCGTTCGATGTCGGCCAGACGGTTGCCGCTCTGGTGGCGATGACCTTCAACTTCGCGCTCAACAACGAGCTGACTTATGCCGACAAGCGCCTGCGCGGCACCGCTGCGCTGCTGGCCGGCTGGCTCAAATTCGGGCTGACCTGCTCGGTCGGCCTGCTAGCCAATATCGGCGTCGCCAGCGTGCTCGTGCGCTACGATATGAGCGCCTATCTCGCCGCTTTGGCGGGCATCGTGATCGGGTCGGTGTGGAATTTCGCCCTGTCGAGCCGGTTCGTGTGGGGCCGGTATTGACGAGGAAACTGTGGCGCAGTGGCCATTTCCTCCCTATGTCCCGAAGCGATGGCCCACACTTGGACACCCGAAGGCTGGCGACAGCACGATGCGCGGCAATTGCCCGATTATCCCGACGCAGCCGCTCTCGATGCGGCAACGGCAGAGCTCGCCCAGCGTCCGCCGCTGATCTTTGCGGGTGAAACGCGCGCCCTGACCGAGGATCTCGCCCAGGTTGCGCGCGGCGAAGCCTTCCTGCTGCATGGCGGCGATTGCGCCGAGAGTTTCGCCGAATTCCACCCCGACAATATCCGCGACACCTTCCGCGCGCTGTTGCAGATGGCGGTGGTGCTGACCTTTGCCGGCCGCATGCCGGTGGTGAAGATGGGCCGCATGGCGGGCCAGTTCGCCAAGCCGCGCTCTGCCCCCACCGAAGTGCAAGACGGGGTCGAGCTGCCGTCTTATCGCGGCGACAGCGTCAACGGCATCGAGTTCGAGGAAAGCGCGCGCCAGCCCGATCCGCAGCGCATGCTCCACGCCTATGCGCAATCGGCCTCGACGCTGAACCTGCTGCGCGCATTCGCTGGCGGCGGCTACGCCAATTTGCGGCAGGTCCACCAGTGGACGCTCGATCACATTGCGAGCAGCCCGTGGGCGCAGAAATTCACCGAAACCGCCGATCGCATCGGCGAAGCGCTCGATTTCATGGAAGCTTGCGGGGTCGATCCCGCCAAGGTCCCGCAATTGCAGGGCACCACGTTCTACACCAGCCACGAAGCGCTGCTGCTCCCCTTCGAGGAAGCGCTCGCGCGGCGCGACCAGCTGTCCGGTGAATGGTACGGCTCCTCGGCCCACTTCCTGTGGGTCGGCGATCGCACCCGCTTCGATGGCAGCGCGCATATCGAATTCCTGCGCGGCATCGCGAACCCGGTCGGCATCAAGTGCGGTCCCTCGCTCGATCCCGACCTGCTGCTGCGGCTGCTCGACACGCTCAACCCCGATCGCACCGAGGGGCGGATCACGCTGATCACCCGCTTCGGGCACGATACGATCCAGGACGGCCTGCCGCCGCTGCTGCGCGCGGTGAAGCGCGAAGGGCATCCGGTGGTGTGGAGCTGCGACCCGATGCACGGCAATGTCGTAAAGACGGCGAGCGGATTGAAGACCCGCCCGTTCGAGCGGATCCTGACCGAGGTGCGCGGCTTCTTCGCCGCCCACCGCGCCGAAGGCACGCATCCGGGCGGCATCCACCTGGAAATGACCGGGCAGGACGTGACCGAATGCGTCGGCGGCGCGATCGCGATCACCGACGACCGGTTGGGCGACCGCTATCACACGCATTGCGATCCGCGGCTCAATGCGGCGCAATCGCTCGAGCTCGCTTTCATGATCGCCGAGACCCTGCGCGAGGAAACCGAAGCCGATGGCGGCCTTGCCGGCACGGCCGACGCCGACGCTGCCTGATCGACTACTACCGCTGAATTGTTGGGATAGTTTTCGCGTGTGAACGGTTCACATAGGCGACAGGCCCCCTATGTTGGTGGGCCATACGGGGGAGAGCCATGTCGGCCCAAGCCGCACACAAACTGATGCCGGACGGATCGCTGGCCGATCATTACCGCGCCGTGCGCGAACTAAGCGGGGCGCTGGCCGCGCCGCTGTCCGATGCCGATGCCACGATCCAGTCGATGGAAGACGCCTCGCCTGCCAAATGGCACCTGGCGCACACGACCTGGTTCTTCGAAACCTTCATCCTCGCCGATCACCTGGACGGGTACACCCCGTTCGAGGCCGACTGGCCCTTCCTCTTCAATTCCTATTACGAAAGCCAGGGCGCGCGCCACGAACGCTGTCGCCGCGGCATGATCACGCGCCCGACCAAGGACGAGATCCTCGCCTACCGCGCGCATGTCGATGAGGCGATGGAGCCGCTGATCGAAAGCGGGGTCCGCGCCGATCTGGTCGCGCTGGGCTGCGCGCACGAACAGCAGCACCAGGAATTGCTGCTGACCGATATCAAGCACGCACTATTCCAGAACCCGCTCGGCCCGGCGATGTTCGACAAAGCCGCCCATGCCGAGCCATCCGAACGCAGCGAGCCGCACTGGATCGAGCATCCCGGCGGCATCGCGCGGATCGGCCACCAGGCGGAAGGCTTCGCCTACGACTGCGAAGGCCCGGTTCATCGTATCCTGCTCGAGCCGTTCGCGCTGCGCTCCACCCTGGTCACCAATTGCGAATGGGACGCGTTCATCGCCGATGGCGGCTATGAAAATCCGTTGCTGTGGCTTTCCGATGGCTGGGGCTGGGTCGAGGACAACGCGATCTCCGCCCCGCTCTACTGGCGCGACGGCGAGCAGTTCACCCATGCCGGATGGCAACCGCGCGATCCGGAGGCTCCGGTCACCCACATCTCGCTGTTCGAAGCCGATGCCTATGCCCGTTGGGCCGGCTATCGCCTGCCGACCGAAGGCGAATGGGAAGCGATCGCGCGCGGACAGGATGCCGCCGACGCCCCGGCCGCCTTCGATCCGGCGGCAGGCAACCAGCTCGATCGCGCCGCCGCCCCGGCGTCGCAAGGCGGGAGCGAGCTGTTCGGCGATTGCTGGCAATGGACCCGCTCGGCCTATTCGCCCTATCCCCGCTTCAAGCCCGCCGAGGGCGCGGTGGGCGAATATAACGGCAAGTTCATGAGCGGCCAGTTCGTGCTCAAGGGCGCAAGCTGTGCAACCGCGCGCGGCCATTCGCGCGCTTCGTATCGCAATTTCTTCTATCCGCACCAACGCTGGCAATTCACTGGCCTGCGGCTCGCGAAGGACATCTGATTACATGACCACAAAACAGGGAATCGCGCTCGTCGAGAAGGACGAGGAAGGCGTCGACAAGGCATTTCGCGAGGATGTGCTGACCGGGCTGGCCTATCCGCAAAAGGCGCTGCCCGCACGCTGGCTCTATGACGACGACGGTTCGCACCTGTTCGAGGATATCACGCAGGTCGAGGAATATTACCCCACCCGCGCCGAAACCGAAATCCTGCGCGAACGGGCGAAGGAATTCGCCGCTGCGATCGGAACAGGCACGGCGGTGGTCGAATTCGGATCGGGCAGTTCGGTGAAGACGCCGCTGCTGCTGTCCGCGATCGAACCGGCGGCCTATGTCCCGCTCGACATTGCAGGCGACTTCCTGCGCGCCGCGGCCAATGATCTTGCGAAGAAATTCCCCGGCATGCCGGTCTATCCGGTCGAAGCCGATTTCATGAAAGTGGTCGAGCTGCCGGGCGAAGTGTCCGACATGCCAAAGCTCGGCTTCTTCCCCGGATCGACCATCGGCAACATGGTCCCGCGCACCGCGATCGACCTACTGCGCTCGATGCGCGAGACATTGGGCGATGGTTCGACCCTGCTGATCGGGATGGACCTGGTGAAGGACCCCGCCGTCCTCGAAGCCGCCTATGACGATGCGGCGGGCGTGACGGCCGAGTTCAACCTCAACCTTGCGCGCCGGATCAATCGCGAATTGCGTGGTACGATCCCGATCGACGCGCTGCGCCACGAAGCGCGCTGGAACGACGATTACGCCCGCGTCGAGATGCATCTCGTGGCCACGCGCGACTTCACGTTCAACGTCGCAGACCACCAATTCTCGATGGCCGAGGGCGAGAGCATCCACACCGAAAACAGCCACAAGTTCACCCGCCACAGTGCCGCAACGCTGCTGCGCGCGGGCGGCTGGACCCCGGTCGAACGCTGGCTCGATGGCGAAGAACGCTTCAGCCTGATCTTCGCAAAGGCAGCTGAGGCAAGGATCGCACCGTAGGGCGCCGCTCCGGCCCACGGGACGAAAAGCGAGGCAAGTCGCAGCGGGGGCTGAACCGCTGCCCGCCCATTCATCGCTGCTGTCGCGAATATGAACGCGGCTTCCACATTCGGTTCAGCGCGCGAGGCGCACGTTTCCTCTCGTTCCGTAACGGAACTCCGCCCTTCCCGGGCCGCCGGGACCGGCGGTAGCAACACGGGAAGAGGAGAACACGCATGGCGTATGCAAATGCCCACCGGCCACCCGATGCCAGAGCGATCGCCGGGGCCGCCGCGCTCCAGCTGGCGATTGGTGCCCTGGTGGTGACGGGTCTGTCGAATGTCGACCTGCCCTTTATCGAGCCGCCCAAGCCCAATCCGACGGCGACGACGTACAAGATCCCGACGCCGCCGCCCAAACCACCCGAAGCCACCAACGATTCGCCGCTCGACAAGTCCAAGGGCAGACCGACCACATTGGACGCGTCGGACCCGGTAATCGACCGCTTTACCAACGCACCGACGGTGCCGAACTCCGGAACGGTCACGAACTACGGCGACATGCTCGTCCTTCCGGGCCCTGCCACCACCGGCACACCCGGTCCGGCGGTCACGCCCTCGGCCACACCGAGCTTCAAGCCGCTCGCGCCTGCGCCTAGAACATCGCCCAGCAGCTGGTTCAGCACCGACGATTACCCCTCGACCGCCGCGCGGCGCGAACTCGAGGGTACGGTCGGCTATCGCCTCACCATTTCAGCCACCGGCAAGGTCGAAAATTGTACCGTTACCCGATCGAGCGGACATTCCTCGCTCGATCGCGCGACCTGCCAGCTGCTGCCGCGCAGCGGCAAGTTCACGCCCGCGCGCAATGCGAAGGGCGAAAATGTGGGCGGGACCTACAATTCCGAAATCGTCTGGCGACTGCCCTAGGCCGTTCGCGGAAAACTGTGCGCCCGCCGCTTGCTCCCAAACGGCGGGCGTCGCATACCGGCGGGCATGACACACGGGGGCGAAGGCGAAAGCCATCATATCGAGGCTGTGGCAGCGCGCGACATCGCGGATGACGATGCGCTGACCCCGGTCGATCCGAATTATCGCACGGTGCTGCGCCTCTTGATCACGCTGGCGACACTGCCATTCGTGCTCGCCGCCGGCGTGCTCGATCTCGTGCGGCCATTCGGTTCCGGCGTGATGCAGGGTGCCGTGTTTGTGCCAGTGCTGGTTCTCGCCGTCGCCCTGATCTGGCGCTGGCCCCGCCGCCGATATCATGCGCGCGGATACGACCTGGGCACCGACCGCTTGCGAGTGGTGCGTGGGGTGATGTGGCGATCGGACACCGTGGTGCCGTTCGGACGCATCCAGCACATCGACGTAACACGCGGACCGGTGGAGCGGCTCTTCGGCCTCTCCACCCTGGTCGTGCACACCGCCGGCAATCACAACCATGCCGTGCCGCTGCCCGGCCTGAGCGAAGAGTCCGCCGCCGCAATGCGCGAGGAAATCCGCGCCCATATCAAGCGCGAAACCCGGTGACCGAGCCTCACGACGAACCTCCGACCGAAGCGGTCGAAAGCGTTCAGCGCACCGCGCAGCTCGGCCTGCTGGTGCGGCTGCTCGATTCGGCGAAGAATGCGATCTTTCCCGCCATCGCTGTATTCGTGGCGTTCGACGACCTGCGCGAGGCAATCGGTTTCCTCCCGATCCTCGGTGTAGTTCTGGGCGTTATCGGCTTCTTTACCTGGCTCGCCTGGTGGCGCACGACCTATCGCGTGGGGCATGACGATGTGCGGGTCGAAAGCGGGATCGTCTCGCGGCAGGCGCGCTCGGTCCCCTATGAGCGGATCCAGGATGTCAGCCTCGAGCAGCCCTTGCTGGCGCGCATCTTCGGCCTCGCCCGCGTCAAGTTCGAAACCGGTGCGGGCGGCGGCGAAGACCTGAACCTCGCCTATGTAACCGAAGTCGAAGCGGCACGCCTGCGCGACGTCGTGCGCGAACGCCGCGACGAGGCCGAACCGGTTACCGAAGGCGACGCGCCCTCGCCCATCGAAGAGCATGAGACGCCGCCGCTCTTCGCGATGGACGAGAAGCGCCTGCTGACGTTCGGCGTGTTCGAATTTTCGCTGGTGATCTTCGCGGTGATCCTCGGTGCGATCGGACAGCTGGATTTCCTGTTTTCGTGGAGAGAACTGGCCGACCAGTTCTTCGACAATGTGATCGAGGGCCAGGGGCGCAAGATCGCCGCGCTGGGCATGGCGGCGCAGATTGCCGGCGCCATCGCAGCTGCAGGCGGCGTGATCGTGCTGGGCCTCGTCACCGGCGTGGTCCGCACCTTCGTGCGCGATTACGGCTTCCGCCTCGATCGCACGCTCAAGGGCTTTCGTCGCCGCCGCGGCCTGTTCACCAAGACCGATGTCGTTATGCCCGTCCACCGGGTGCAGGCCATGCAATACGGTACGCGGTGGTTTCGCCGCCTGTTCGGCTGGCACTCGCTGAAATTCGTGAGCCTTGCCAACGACGCCAAGGATACGAGCCATGTGGTCGTGCCGTTCGGGAAACCTGAAGAGATCGCGCCTGTCGCGGACGCCGCCGGGCTCGCCCTTCCACCCGAAGACACCGCATGGCACCGCCCTCGCGGCGCGCACTGGGTCGACGAAGCCTTGCTGCTCGCGCTGTTTCCGCTGGCGGGTATCGGCGGAGTTCTGGCGTTCTCGCCGATCAAGTGGCCGGCGCTGATCATCGCGCTGCTGTTTCCCGTTATCGGCACTTCCTTCTGGCTCGCATGGCGACGGCACAAGCATGCCACTGCGCTCGGCCAATTGTTCAAGCGGCACGGCATCCTCGCGCCGCAAGTGACCACCGCGCGCACGATGAAGCTGCAATCGGTCGAGATCGCGCAGGGGCCGCTTGCGAGGTTGCGCGGCTACTGCACCGTACATCTGGGCCTCGCGGGCGGAGAATTTTCGATCCCCGGCCTCGCGATCGACGAAGCTCGCGCCTTGCGCGCGGACGTGCTCGAAGCGATCGCGGCCGTCGATTTCAGCGAATTGGACGAACAGCCCGTTCACTTCGGAACCTTGGCGGGCGTCACCGTTTGATCGGGTAAGCTTCGCGCGACGGACGAGAAAACGCTCGCCGCGCCCCTCCCGATCCAATGGAACCCGACCCATGCAGCAACTCGCCGAAGACTTCTGGAATTTCCGCGGCTCCTTCAAGATCGCCGGCTTCATCGATGTCGGCACCCAGATGTCGCTGGTCCGCCGCGCCAATGGCCGGTTTTTGCTGCTCGACAGCTACGAGGTCGAGGGTGAGGACAAGGAGCAATTGCTCGAACTGACCGATGGCGGGGTCGCGATCGATGCGATCATCAATGTCCATCCGTTTCACACCATCCATTGCGAGGCTATCCACAAGCTTGCCCCCGTCGCGCGGCTGATCGGCACGGAGCGTCATCGCAAGCAGGCGCCGAACCTGCCGTGGCACGAGCGCGAGATCGAGCAGGCGCGGACGCAGGCGGAATTCGCCGACGACCTCGAGTTCACAATCCCCGCTGGCGTCGATCTCGTGACCGACGATGACAGCGTCCATGCCGGGTCCGTGATCGCACGCCACCGCGCCAGCGGGATCGTGCATGTCGACGATACGTTCAACGTGCTCGCCGCACCCGGGGTGCTCAAGAGCGTGTTGCCGCAGTCCGCGCTCAAGTTTCACCCGATGCTGCCCAAAGCCCTCGAAAAGCGCCCCGGAGCGGCCGACGATTTCATTGCCTGGGCGAAGGACATCGCCGAGAAGTGGGCCGGAACGCCGATCGTCTGCGCCGCCCATTCCGCAGTGCGCGAGTTGCCCGAAAACGGCTGGCGCGACGAAGTGCTGGCGGCACTCGCGGGCGTCGAAAAAAGTCTGGCCAAGCACCGCGCGCAACACGGCTGAACACCGCAGCACGACCGCGCCCCCGCGGGATCGGATCGCTTCCGCCCGAGAACGATCAGCCCACAAAAAGCATGTCTTGCCTTGAAAGTGTGATGTTATAACGTATCTCATTTGCGCTCTCCCTCCAGCCCCCGGCGTCTATGCATATTTCATCCCGTACGACCGTTCCCGCCTATGACTGGGTGGGCATCGTCCTATCGACCGTCTGCCTGATCCATTGCCTGCTCGTGCCCGTACTGGTCGCAATCGCGCCGTTCGTCGGCGTGACCTTCCTTACGCAGGCATGGCTCGAAAATGAATGGTTTCATCTGGCAATGCTCGTGCCCGTCTTTCTCGTGAGCGGCGTCGTGCTAGGACGCAGGGCGCGGCGCAATGCGCTTATCGGATGGCTGGCGGCCTTGGGCCTCGGTGCGATGCTAGCCGGCGTGTCGTTGGGCAACGAGTTGGCCGAACAGCTGCTGACCGGCGGCGGCGCGGTGCTGCTGGTGAGCGCGCATATCGTCAATCTGCGCAGCCACAAGCCGATCAAGCACACCCGCCCATCGATCAAATGACTGTCGATTTCGGCTCGTTTCGACTATCGAGCCGAACGTTACAAACGAGTCCCAGCCGGACCTGGCGAGGACTCCAAAGGAAAACGGGAGTTTCCATGCGCAAGACTATCCTCGCCCTCATGCTCACCACGGTCGCCGCTTCGCCGCTGGCCGCGCGCGAAGGCATGTTCACCCCCGAACAGCTGCCCGAAATCGCCGCCGACCTGCGCGATGCGGGAATCGAGATGGATCCGGCCGATCTGTCCGATCTCACCGGCTTCCCGATGGGCGCAGTCGTTTCGCTGGGCGGGTGCTCGGCCAGCTTCGTCTCGCCGCAGGGCCTCGTGGTCACGAACCACCACTGCGCACGCGGATCGGTGCAATACAATTCGACCGCCGAGAACAATTATCTCGAGAACGGCTTCCTCGCCCCGACCATGGGCGCCGAACTGCCCGCCGCGCCAGGCTCGCGCATTTACATCACCACCGATTTCACGGACGTGACCGAGCGCATGCGCGAAGGCACCGCGCAGCTGACGCCGAACGAGCGCTACGATACAGTCGAGCAGCGGATGAAGGACATCACCGCCGAATGCGAACAGGAAGCGGGCTATCGCTGCCGGGTCGCGAGTTATTACGGCGGCGACGAATACAAGCTGATCAAACAGCTCGAAGTGAAAGACGTCCGCCTCGTATACGCCCCGGCGGATTCGATCGGGAAATATGGCGGCGACGTCGATAACTGGATGTGGCCGCGCCACACCGGCGATTTCTCGTTCTACCGCGCCTATGTCGCGCCCGACGGGTCGTCGGCCGAATATTCCGAAGAGAATGTGCCTTACGAGGCCGAGCATTATCTCAAGGTCAGCAAGAGCGGCCTCGACAATGGCGATTTCGTGATGGTCGCGGGCTATCCGGGTTCGACCTCGCGCTATGCCATGCTCGCCGAAGTCGAGAACACCTTCGGCTGGAACTATCCGACGTTTCAGGCCCTGCTGACCGACTGGATCGGCACGATCGAGACCGCCGCCCCCGAAGGATCGGACGCGCGGGTGAAGTACGAAGCGCGCCTCGCCGGGCTCAACAATTACGAAAAGAACCTGCGCGGCCAGATCGAAGGCGCACGCCGCGTCGGCCTGATCGAACGTCGCCGCGCACGCGAAGCGGCGCTGGCCGATTGGATCGCTGCCGATCCCGCCCGCGCCGATTATGCCACCGCGATCGCCGACCTCTCGGCATTGTCGCAGGAAAGCGCGACGGCTTCGCGCACCAGCTTCTGGTACGGCAACGCCACCCGGGCCCAGCTGCTCGGCGTCGCCCAGCGGCTCTATCGCCTCGCGAAAGAGCGCGAACTGCCCGACGCAAAGCGTAAGCCCGGCTATCAGGAACGCGACATGGCGTTTTTCCGCCAGGGCCTACAGGCGCTCGATCGCCGCTATGATGCCGATGTCGACAAGGCCGAGTGGAAGCTGTTCCTCGATGGCTATCTTGGCCAGCCCGAAGCCGAACGCGTCGCCGTGTTCGACAACGCGCTCGGCCTCACCAGTGTCGACGATGCAAAGCAGATCGATGCGATTATCGACGGCTATTACACCGGCACCTCGCTCGACGAAGCGGACACGCGGCTTGCGCTGATGGATGCCAGCGTCGCCGTTCTCGAAGCGAGCGACGACCCGTTCATGAAGCTCGCCATCGCGCTTTACGATTACGAGCAGGGGCTCGAGAACGAAGCCGAGGAACGCGCCGGTCGCGCGCTGGCACTGCGCCCCGCCTATATGGAAGCGATCACGCAGTGGCAGAGCGAACAGGGCCAGCTGCCCTATCCCGATGCCAATTCCACCCTGCGCATTACCTTCGGCAACGTGATGGGCGGCTCGCCGTTCGACGGCATGGAGTACCTGCCCTTCACCACCCTCGAAGGGATCACCCAGAAGGACACCGGCATCGCTCCGTTCAACGCACCCGAGCGCGAGCTCGCGCTGATCGAAGCCAAGGATTACGGCCCGTACGAACTGGAATCGATCGGTTCGGTCCCGGTCAACTTCCTGTCCGATCTCGACGTTACCGGAGGCAATAGCGGCTCGGCGACGCTCAATGCGAAGGGCGAACTGGTCGGCCTGCTGTTCGACGGCACGTTCGAAAGCGTGAACTCCGACTGGGATTTCGATCCGCGCACCACGCGTTCGATCCATGTCGACACCCGCTACATGCTCTGGGTGATGCAGAACGTCGACGGGGCGCAGAACCTGATCGACGAAATGGACGTGGTCGACTGATCGCCCCTTCCACCGGCGGTGTCACCGCCATGTCGCGCGCTTGTCACAAATGCCTTGCAGGCAAGCGCGCGACAACCGGCCGGTGACGGCCGAACCATACCACCAGACCTGGAATACGATCATGACCGCCAACCGCCCCATCTCCGCCCTCGATCGCCGCCGCTTCCTAGGTGCCACGGGTATGGCTTTTGCCGGCCTGGTCGCCAGCGGCTGCGTCAGCCGCACAGCGATGGGTGCGGGCAGCGGGGCGAGCGCGTTCACCGATTACGGGCCGCTGGTGCCCGATCCCAAGGACCTGCTCGACCTGCCGCGCGGCTTTTCCTACCGCCTGCTTTCCTCGCTCGGCGATGCGATGGACGATGGCCGCACGGTGCCCGACAAGGGCGACGGAATGGGCTGCCTGCCGCTCGGCAATGGCGAGATCGTGTTGATCCGCAATCACGAGCTGGTGCCAGGCAACGATTCTGGCGGTGATCTTCCGATCGGTTTTGGCACGCGCGACGGCGAGGTCGTGCCCGGCGGCACCACCAATATCGTGCTCGACGCGCGCACGCTCGACGTGAAGCGCGAGTTCCGCACCCTGGCGGGCACGATCCGCAATTGTTCGGGCGGCATCACCCCGTGGGGCAGCTGGCTGACCTGCGAGGAATCACCCACCGGCCCCGGCCAGCGCTATGGCGACGGATTGGCAAAGAACCACGGCTGGGTGTTCGAAGTCCCCGCCAACGCGACCGGCCTCGTCGATCCGGTGCCGCTCAAGGCAATGGGCCGCTTCAACCACGAAGCCGCCTGCGTCGATCCGAAAACAGGGATCGTCTACCTGACCGAAGACCGTGACGATTCGGTGCTCTACCGCTTCATTCCCAACCGTCCCGGACGCTTGGCCGAAGGCGGCAAATTGCAGGCGATGGTCATCGATGGCCTGGCCGACACCCGCAATTGGGAAGGCACCGCCATACCGGTCGGGCGCAGCTACGATGTCCGCTGGATCGATTGCGACGATGTCGAGGCGCCGAAAGACGATCTGCGCCAGCGCAGTGCCGCCAAAGGTGCCGCTCTCGTCGCGCGCGGCGAAGGAATCCACTGGGGCGAGGACGATCTGTTCGTCTGTTCCACCAGCGGCGGGGCGAAGGGCCTTGGCCAGATCTTCCGCCTGGTGCCGGGCCGCGGCGAGCGCGCCGATACGGTCGAGCTGTTTTTCGAAAGCGAGAGCGAGGACCAGTTCAATTTCGGCGACAATCTCACCGTCGGTCCCAATGGCCACCTGATCGTGTGCGAAGACCAGTATACCGACATCGTCGACAACCATCTTCGCGGCATCACGCCCGATGGCCGGGCTTACGATTTCGGCCGGTTGCGGATGCAGACCGAGCTTGCCGGCGGATGCTTCTCGCCCGACGGGAAGTGGTTCTTCGTCAACGCCTATTCGCCGACCCGCACGATCGCCATCACCGGCCCCTGGGCCACGTGATAGGTCGCGCCGCGCACGAAAAGCAGCCCTCATCCGCCCTGTGCGAGGCTAGTCGGCCGGCGAAACCTGGCTCAACAGCCATTCGAGCAGGTCGGCCTTGAAGCGCGCGCTGTCGGTGCCGTTCTTGCCCAGTCCGAAGCCATGGCCCCCATCCTCGTAGACGCGCAGCGCCGCTTCGCCGCCGCGTTTGCGCCAGCGTTCGACCAGCGCAAACGAATCATAATGGATCAGCTCGTCGTCGCGCGCGATCGCAGCGAGCATGGGCGGCAGCTTGTCGGTCGTTAAACCGGCATCCATCGGCCCGTAGACGTAGCCGACGAAATCGGGGCCCCATGGTTTCGGTTCCTCGATCACGTTCAGCACGGTCATCGCGCCGGCCGAAAAGCCGATCATGCCGATCCGGTCGCGGTCGAGCGACCATCTGTCGGCCTCGGCATCGATCACTCGCAGGGCTTCGATTGCGTCTGCGGTCGCTCTTGGCTCGCTCACCTCGATCGCCCCGCCATCGGCGATTCTCGACATCATCGCGGCAAGCTTGATGCCGAACAGCAGGTCGCTTCCCGGTGTCGGATTGAGCCGGTATTTGAGGACGAAGGCCGCGATACCCTGTTCGGCCAGCAATTCGGCCACCTCGGTGCCCTCTGTCGACATCGAGAGAATCTGGAACGCCCCGCCGGGCAGGACAAGCACCGCCGCGCCCGTGGCCTTCCCGGGCTCGGGCAGATACGCGATCAATTCCGACTGCTGCACATTGCGGACGATCAGATTGTTCTCGGTCCGGTACCATTGCTCGTCATCTCCGGCCTCTTCGTCGGACAAGACCGGAATGGTGGAGGCGAACTTCGGAGCATCGACCCGATCGAAGCCCGGAATCGGCGCAGCGCAGGCCGCCAGAAGCAGGGCGATCACGCCGCCCAATGCGAGTTTTCCCTTGTGATTGCTCAGTTTCATGATGGCCTGCCTTGCTGGTTGATTTCCGGATTCAGAAGCGGATGCTCAAGCCGACCTGCACCAGCCGCCCACGCGTGGAGCCATTGGTGTAGCCGGGATCCGCATTGCGCGGGTATCGGCTGGCGCTCGTCGATATCGACGCAGCCGGACTGGAAGAGCATGCGAGTGCGCTGCGGGAGCGGCACGGGTGCGATGTCGCGACCTGCGTGGTTGATCTGGCGCAACCGCCAGAGGTTCGCGATCTCGCTGAATCGCTCGCTGGGACATATGGCGAGGATCTGGCGCTGCTGGTCAACAATGCGGGGATCGCGCTGGGCGGTGGGTTCGAGGCGGTGGAAAAAGCCGATTTCGATGCCTGCATGCAGATCAATTTCGGGGCCGCGGTGCAGCTCGTGCGTGCCCTGCTGCCTTCGCTGGAAGCGGGCGCAGGCGGGTGGATCGTTAACGTGTCGAGCGTTTTCGGGATCGTCGCCCCGCCGCGACAGACCGCCTATTCCGCGAGCAAGTTCGCGCTGCGCGGTTTCAGCGAGGCATTGACCCACGAACTGGCCGAACATCCGTCGATCGGGCTAACCACTGTGTTTCCCGGCGGGGTAAAGACCTCGATCGCCAGGAACGCGCGCGTGCCCGGTAACGCCGACCAAGCCGTCCGCGCCGAGCAGGTCGCCGCAATGGAGAAGAAGCTGACCATGGAGCCGCGCAAGGCAGCGGAACTCATCCTCGGCGCGGTCGACCGGCGCAAGCCTAGGGTGCTGGTGGGCAAGGATGCAAAGCTGGCCGAGAAGATCCAGCGTTTGCTTCCCTCGCGCTACTGGAAGATCATCGGGCGCAGCGCCTGAGGCTTTCGCCTAGACGTTGCCGAATGTCTCCACCTGCTCGCCGAGTTCCACCCATTGAGCTTCGGCTTTCGCCAGCCGGTCGCTGACGTCGGCGCGCTGGATTGACAGATCGTCCATCGCGACGTCCGCGAGATGCTTCGGTGCCTTGGCGGGATCGCACATCGCCTGATCGATTTCGTCGAGCTTCGCTTCCAGCTTGGCCACGGCTTTCTCCGCCGAGGCCAGCTCGGACTTGAGGAACCGGGCCTGGGCGCGTGAGGGAGCAGGCTTGGCCGAGGCCCCCTTCTTCGGACCGGAGCCTCGGTCCTTTTTGGGCTGATTGCGACCCATCACGAAATCAATGTAGTCGCTCATGCTGCTGCGATATTCGCGGGCCGTGCCGCCATCGACCAGCACGAGCCGATCGGCGGTCAGTTCCACCATATGGCGGTCATGACTGATCAGGATCACGGCGCCCGAATAGTCGTTGAGCGCCTGCACCAGCGCCTCGCGTGCATCGACATCGAGGTGGTTGGTCGGTTCGTCGAGGATCAGCAGATGCGGCGCGTCGCGCGTGATGAGGGCCAGCGCGAGCCTTGCACGTTCTCCGCCCGACAATTTCTCGACCTTGCCGGTCGCGCGCGGGCCGGAGAAGCCGAAGCGTCCCAATTGCGCCCGCACCGCCGCCGGCGGCTTGCCCTCCATCGCCCGAGACATCAGTTCTAGCGGGGTCTCGTCGCTGGCGAGTTCTTCCACCTGATATTGCGTGAAATACCCGACCTTGAGCTTGCCCGGTGCAGCCAACCCGCCCTCGACCGGCTCCAGCTGGGACGACAGCAGGCGCGCGAGCGTGGTCTTGCCGTTGCCGTTGCGGCCCAGCAGCGCGATGCGATCGTCCGCGTCGATCCGCATGTCGAGCCGCCGCAGCACCGGCGGTGCATCGCCATAGGCTACCGCCGCACCGTCGAGCTGGATCATGGGGGAGCGCAATTCCTCCGGAGACGGAAACTGGAAGCTGAGCGAGGGATCCTCGATCATCGCGACCACCGGCTGCATCTTGGCCAGCATCTTGGCGCGCGCCTGCGCCTGCTTGGCGGTCGACGCTCGGGCGCTGTTGCGCGCCACGTAATCTTCGAGCCGCGCGCGCTGCGCGTCCTGCGCCGCCTTGGCTGATTCCAGCTGGGCCGCACGTTCGGCCCTCTGTTTCTCGAACGTGTCGTAGCCGCCGGTGTAGAGCGTCAGCTGGCCGCCCTGCAGGTGCAGGATGTGATCGACCACATTGTTGAGCAGATCGCGCTCATGGCTGATGACCAGCACCGTCGCCGGATAACTCTTGAGGAAATTCTCGAGCCACGACGTCGCTTCGAGATCGAGGTGGTTCGAAGGTTCGTCGAGCAGCAGGATGTCCGGCTCGGAAAACAGCAGCGCGCCCAGCGCCACGCGCATCTTCCAGCCCCCCGAGAAGGTAGCGAGCGGCCGTTGCTGCATCTCCTCGTCGAACCCCAGGCCGTTGAGGATCTTCGCTGCGCGGGCGGGCGCCGTGTAGGCATCGATCGCCAGCAGCCGCTCATGCACCTCGCCCAGCCGATCGACATCGGTGCAGGTTTCCGATTCCACGAGCAGCTCGGCGCGCTCGACATCGGCGGCCAGCACCGCTTCTTCCGGCGTGATCGCCCCATCGGGCGCGTCCTGCGCGATATAGCCGATGCGCGAGCGGGCCGGTTTGCCGACCTGCCCTTCGTCGGGCTCGATCTCGCCGATCAAAGTCTTCATCAACGTGGACTTGCCGGCGCCGTTGCGGCCGATCAGTCCTACCCGAGCCCCTTGCGGAATAGTCGCGCTGGCGCGTTCGAGTATGGGCCGGCCGCCAAGCCGGACGGTGAGGCCGTCGATGGTAAGCATGGATCGCCCATAGCAGCACTCTCCGTGCTCGCGCTACGGCACGTGTTCGAAAAAATGGGCGGCCGGCCTAAGGGGGAGTGCGGAACCGAGCCGGCCGCCCACATGATGCGTGTCAGAACCGTAGGGTGGCCTGCACGCGAACCGTTCCGCCGCTCATGTCGCCGACATAGATGTCGCCGCCGACCGAAAGGTCGACCAGCTCCGCGACGAGCGCCGAAATACCGAACTCGGCCTTGCCGTAACTGTCGACGGCCTGGTCCTCGAGCGCAAACGGGGTTTCGCCCGACAGGAAGGTAGCGCTGTTCTGGCCGCCGAACTCGTTGACCCAGAACATGGCCGCCTGCGGCCGGATCGCCACGCCGCCCAGCGAGAAGCTGGCCCCGGCCCGGGCGCCGAACTCACCGCGCAGGCTCTTGCCATTGTCGAGGGCGAAGGCATCGGTATCGAACTCGACCGCGTCGAAATCGGCGCTTGCCCAGTTGAGCGCGGCGACCGGCTCGACGAAGAAGCTGTCACCGCCGAAACGCGCGCCGATCTCTGCCGTTGCGCCATACACGGTCACATCGGTGCTGGCCGTGGTGCCGACGCTGGCGAGTTCGAAGTCGATCGAACCGAAATCGATCTTGCCGACCAGGTTGGCGAACAGCACGTCACCCTGGAAGCCGGCGAAGACGCCAACGTTCTCGCTCTCCATGCGGTAGAGGTTCTGGGTTTCGGCGAAACGGTTCTCCGAGCTGGTGTGCCCGAACATCGCACCGAAAGCCAAGCCGCCGCGCCGCAGCGAGATGCCGGTTTCGAACCCGGTGGCGTGATCGTCGTTGGCGATCGACTGGGTGATCGTGTCGCCGTCGTAATCGACCGTCAGCTCGGTGGCCGAAGCCTCGCGGCTATCGTCGAAGAACTGGCCCCAGACAGAAGTGCCGTCCTCTTGCGGCAGCGTACGGGCGGTAGCCTGCTGGTAGCGGAATGCATCGACGCCGCGCTGCCAGTGATCGGTCGCCATCCGGCCCGTGCGCACCACTTCGAACACTTCCTCGTCCGGTGCCATCGCCAGCGCGATGGTGCCGCCATCGCGAACGAGACGACCCGAGAGGAAACCGAAATCGGCGCTTTCCTCTTCGAGCGTGAAGGAAGTGCCGCTATCCTGATCGGTCAGCGTGACGAGATCGACGCTGGTGTCGAGCGCGATATCGCCGGTCCACGCGATCGCGATCTGGTGGGCTCCCGAGATGTTACCGAACACCATCGTGTCGGACGAGATCGACCCGCCCTCATTGATGATGTCGAAGCCAAGCGTGCTGCCCTCCCGACCGACGAAAGCCATCCCGGTGAAATCGAAGCTGTCTCCGGCCTCGCCGTTGACCAGGCTGAAAAGACCCTGGTTGTCGAAGGTCTCCAGCCCGTCGAACGTAGTCGCACCATCGACCGCGAAGACGGTGCCGGTGTTGACCAGGACGTCGTCGCCGTCGCCGAACAGGCTGGTGCCCGATGCGCGGAACGTCCCCGCATTCCGGAACGTGTCGTCGGCACCGGTCAGGCTGATGCGGCCTGCCAAGGCTCCTCCGGCCTCGGTCCGGACCGTGGCGCCGGACGTCACGGCAACTGGAACGGGATCGATTTCCACGCCGGGTATCGGCATCTGGACGACCATGCCCGGTTCGACGACCAGCGCGAAACCATCTGCCGAGCTGCCGAGCAGTCCGCCCGAAGCAACCGTGACCGTGATATCGCCCGCACTGGCGATCCGCACACCCGCACCGCGTTGCGAGAGGACTCCGCCCGCGATGGTGACATCGATATCGCCGGTTTCGCTGGTTGCGGTAATGCCGTCCGCACCTTCTCCCGATACCGAGATGTCGCCGACCATCAGGCTGGTGGCGCCAGCGCCGGTCATGGTACTGATGCCATGGGCGTTGGCGCCCAGCGTCGAGATCGCGCCTGCCGTGATATCGATCGCCCCGTAATCGCTGCGGGCTTCGATACCGATCGATGCCCTATCCGTAATATCGAACCGGCCCCTCAGGATGTTGCCGACCTCGCTGATTTGATAGGCTTCGGTGATTGTGGTGGTACCGCCGGTCGTGGAAACCGAATTGACCGCGATCGTCACATCGCCCGAAGAGCGGGCAGCGATGCCGCGCGCGGAGTCCCCGCTCGTTTCGATGGCGTCGGCCGTGATGGTGATGGTGGCGGGAGGCTCGGCGCCGGGAAGCGGTTCCGCTTCGGCAGCCGCCAGCAGTTTTTCTTCCATAGACGAGGGCGAACCCGTCGCACCCGCGTTTTCGGCGCCCGGCGAATCGCCGCCGGAACCCGGAAACATGTCTTCTACCGGCCTGATTATCGGCTGCATTCCAGGATCGATCACTCCGAGACCGAATGTCTGGATACCATCGGCAGCGTCTCCGGTGGTCGTGATCGTGCCGACTTCGATATCGGAACCCACGCTGGTGCTGGCGAACAGTCCCACCGAGTAGGAGCCGGCTGTCTGGATCGAACCGATGCGGATGGTGTTCGTGGTGTCCGTGTTGCGCACGACGACACCGGACGAGTAATCGCCAGCAGTGATCACCGAGTTGGCCAGCAAGGTCAGCGTGGCACCGTCTTCGAACTCTGCGCCGCTGAGCGCGCTGTAGCCGATGCTCCTTTTTCCAGTCGTCACGATCTCGCCGACCGAACCGTAGACCGATCCCGACAGGGAGATGAGACTCGCCCCGCCCATATTCGGACCTTCTGCGATGACACGATTGGCTTCCAGCCGCGCTTCGTTCAACACCGATCCGACATCGACGGCGTCACCATTTGCAAGATCACCAGTGCTGCGTGCGATGACCTCATCGACCTTGAGCGAGGCGCCGAGATCGCCACGAACGCGCACGCCAATAACGCCGCCACTGCCAGAGACTTCGACGGTGCCGGCTTCGACCGTTGCCACCCCGTTCGTGGCGAAGGTATTGATCCCGTTCACGTTTTCGCCGCTAGCGGTCAGTTTGCCTACGGTGACCGACAGGTCGCTGTTGAAGCTTTCGGCAGCAATGCCGATCACGCTAAATCCAGGAGCGAGGCCGGCCGGATTTCCAGCGGGACCCGACGGCGGACCGGAAGGACCACTGGGGAGGCCAGGGCCGCCCGGTCCCCCAGGCCCACCCGGGCCCCCAGGTCCGCCTGGATTGTCTTCGACATAACGATCACCGGACGCGGTCACTTCGTTGGCAACGATCACGACGTCGCCCCCTTCCGAACGTGCTTCGATCGCGGCTGCACTGTCGCCATCGGCCGAAGCCGTGTCGACCGTAATGGTGACGTCGCCCCCTTCGCTTGCAGCGCTGATGGCAGAGGCCACGTCGCCCGTGGTCGCGACATTGCCCGCCTCGACCGTGATGGAATTGTTGGATGTAAGGAAGATTCCGGCAGCGAAATCGCCACTGGTAATGACCTCGTTCACCATGACCGCAATGTCGCCATAGGTTTCGACGAAGATGCCATCGGCCTCATCGCCGCTGGTCATCACCGAATTGGCGGTGACGGCGATGTCCGATCCTCCGCCGTCGCCGCGCAGCGCCATGCCGTCGGCCTCGGCACCGGTTGTCACGATGGTATCGCTCACCACGTCGAGTTCGCCGGTCGCCGAATAGGCGTCGATCCCATTGGCCATGTCGCCTTCGGTCACGATCGAACCGCTCTGGATGCCGATATTCTTATCGGCGAATATGGTGATCCCGGTGGCAAGCATGCCTGCGGTGGAGACCGCATCGCTGATGACCACCGCGTCACCCGAAAGGCTATTGGCGGAAATGCCGCTCGCAAAATCGCCTTGGGTCGAGACCGACCCGCTTTCGACATAGGCACCGCCATCGCTGCCCGAGGCGGAGATACCGACAGCCCCTTCGCCCTGCGTGTTCACCTCATTGCTGAAAACTGTCGCATCCATCTGGGCGATCGCCTCGATCCCGGTGGCATTCGCCCCCACGGTCGAAACATAGCCACTTTCGACCTGGAGCGAGGTGCCGCTATTGACGTAGATACCCTTCGGAGCATTCGTTTCCACGAGAACGGCGCCGGCCGGGCCACTGGGGCCACTGGGGCCGCCAGGTCCGATCGGCCCGCCAGGATCGCCGGGATCGCCAGGACCATCGGGATCACCAGGCCCGTCGGGATCGGTCGGGCCACCCCCGCCATCGGTGACGATCGCCTCCCCCGTCGTGACAACCGAACCGCTGCGGACATAGATTGCACCGTTCGAAGTCGCAAGGATGCCGACTGATCCATCACCGCCAACTGTGACCTCTTCGCTGAGAACCGTTGCCTGCCCGAAGTCCCCGACCGCCACGATGCCATGTGCCTGCTTCCCGCTCGTAATGACCGAAACGCTTTGTACCTGCGGAGAGAAATTGGCTTCGGCGACGATCCCGTGCGCTCCCTCGCCTGCTGTGACGACCTCGAGGCTGTCGACCGTTGCGTAAGATCCGGCCTTGGCGTGGATGCCGATCGCACCTCGTCCCTGTGTCGTCACCAGATCCGACAGGACCAGACTGTCGTTGCCGGACTCCGCCGCGATACCAATTGCGTTCGCTCCGGTAGTGGCGACCTCGCGGCTTTCTACGCTGACGAGTCCCGCATTGGCGAAGGCGTCGATCCCGGTGCTGCCTTCGCCCGCCGTCTCCACCGACTGGCTGAAGACGAGAAGCGAGGTCTCGAAATCGACGTCTTCCTTGCGCGCGTTAATGCCCTTCGAATTGTCGCCGGTCGTTACCACGCGACCGCTGGACACGAAGATCTCGCCCGACTGGCCGAGTGTTTGTGCGACAATACCATCGGAACCGGCGCCCGAGGTCATGACGTCGGTGCTGGTCACGAAAACGGAGCCGTCGGTAGAGCGCCCGACAATTCCGGGTTCACCATTTCCATCCGTGACGACCGGTTCGAAGATGCTGATGCTGACGTTCTCGTCGCTCTCTTCGCGGATTCCAGCGGCGGCTGGGTCGACGGAGAGCGAATAATCCGCTGTGGCAAGCAGGGAAGGCTGTTCCTCGCTCGCGGATGCGTCGGCCGCTTCTCCTGCAATGGCAGGTTGGGCGGCGATCAGGCCAACCAATGTCGTGCACAGCAACTTGCTCCGCAGACTTCGAGGAGAAGAGGTGTTCGCGTGCAAGGTGGTCATTGATGAGGATCCCTTTGTATCTCGCGAGCAAAACTGCAGGAGGCGTGCTCGCATTTCGTCCAAGATTGGAGAATCCGCACCCCGTTCGTCCAAACGAGAGCGAATGCAGACACAAAGATGCGCAGAGATGGGGCGCCGGTGCAGATAAATGTCACGAACGACCGGCTAGGTGCTACGAACGCCAACTGGGGCATTTAACGTCGGGCCCAACCGACGATAGACTGGAGCGATGTTCATGATCGTCGACGACCTGCCCGCCGAGGGCAAGCTCGTGCCCGCGCCGGACGATGCGCCCGGGGTACGCAACCGCGACACGCATCTCGTGCTCGCGATTATCGTCTTTTGCTGGCTGTTCTATCTTATGACGAGGATCCTCATCGGCATCGCGCACGAGGCCAGCCCCCTTGACCGATGGATGGGCCGACTGGCGGTCGTAGGGTTCGGAATTGCTCTTTCCTGCGCGATGTATCGCGTATTGCTCAGGTGCGTAACGCGATCCGTTCCGGTCAATGCCCTGATCGTGGTGGCAGGAGCGTGCATTGCGTCGGTGCCATTCGCGTTGTTCAATACCTGGCTGATCGATACCTTTGCTGCTCCCCTGCCAAATTTCGCAATGAGCGCGCTCATCGCCTGGTGTGCGAGCGTGCACCTGTTCTTCGCGCAGGCGATCGCGATGGTGGCAGTCATCTATGCGGTGCAGTTGCGCGACGAAGAGGCGCATTCGCGCACGATGCAAAAGAGCCTGCGCAAGGCTGAATTGCGCGCGCTGCGCTATCAGCTCAACCCGCATTTTCTGTTCAACGCGCTCAATTCGGTCTCGGCGCTGATCTGGGCCAAGCGCCCGTCCGAGGCCGATCGCATGGTTTCTCGCCTCGCCGATTATTACGAGACCGTGCTGACTGCCGACGATCGTGAATTGGTCCCGCTGAGCCGCGAGATCGAGACGCAGTTCCAGTATCTCGAGATCGAGCGCACGCGTTTTGCGGAGCGGCTGAAAGTCACGACCGATTGCCCCGATCACCTGCGCGGCGCGCTGGTGCCGAACCTGATCATCCAACCGCTGGTCGAAAACAGCATCAAGCACGGCGTCGCGCGCTCCTCCACCGAAGTCGAGATCGGGATTTCGGTGAGCGAGGAGGACGGGCGTCTCGCGATCATAGTGTCGGATTCAGGCGTCCAGGGCGACGGTCAGCACTCGGCACGCAGTTTCGGCGTAGGCCTCAGGAACACCGAAGCCCGGCTCCATTCGTTCTTCGGTCCGACCGCCAGCCTGCGGGTCGAGGCCCGGCCCGACGGCTTCCTGTCGCGCATCGAGCTGCCACTCAAGACGGGGTGATGCGATGAAGGTGTGCTTGGCCGACGACGAGGCGCTCGCGCGCGAGCGGATGCGCTGCATGCTCGCGCTGGAGGACGACGTGACGATCGCTTCCGAAAGTCCCGACGGCGAAGACGCGCTGGCGATGATCGAGCGCCACCAGCCCGATATCGTGCTGCTCGACATCGAGATGCCCAAGGCTGACGGTTTCGACGTGGTCGATGCGCTGGGAGCGATCCGCTTCACCGCCGCACCTCCGCTGATCATCTTCGCGACGGCGTTTCCTCGCCTCGCCGCGCAGGCCTTCGACACAGGGGCGGTGGACTTCCTGACCAAGCCGGTGCGGCATGAACGCCTGCAACTGGCGCTCTCCCGCGCACGCGAAACCCTCACTACCCGCGATGCGGTAGACCGGCTGGATAAGCTGCGCATGCATCTTGAGGGGCTTCGCGCCGATCGGGAGGAGATCGAAGATACCGATGTCGAGAGCCGATCGATCTGGGTCAGCCAGGGCGCTGAAGCGATCCGGGTCGACTTGGCAAAGGTGGATCACGTCGCAGCCGAAGCGGAGTACATCCGTCTCCATTGCGGCGAGCAGAGCTTCCTCCATCGCCAATCGATGAGGTCCTTCGTCGATGAGGCCGAAGCGCTCGGCTTCGTCCGCGTGCACCGGTCCTACGCCGTCTCGAGAAAGCATTGCCAGCAGACCCAGCGGACATCCTGGGGCGGCCAGCAGGTCGTGCTTACCTCCGGGGCCGTGGTGCCTGTCGGGAAGAAGTACCGCGACCGGCTGGCGGACATCGTCAGCTAAACCGTAGCCGCCCGTTTTAACTCTACCCTAACCAACCGCCCATCATCCCTCATCGCGCCGCGAATCCGTCCTGATGCCGGCCAGGCCAGGGGCGGATCGGCCATTTTGATGAAGGGACGACCGGCTCCGTGTTAAAGTCGATCATCTTATCGGAGCCGCGTATGCGCTTGCCCAGTCGTCAAATCCCGCAGTCCGGAATGGCTTGGCTCGGAGCCACATGCCCAGCGGTCGGCCGGCGATGAGCGGGGCGCGTGACGATAGCTTCGCTGAACTGAAGGAACGCGCAGATCGCCTGCTCGCGCCGCACGAATGCGCGCGGATCGCAGTCGAAGACAAGGACAAGGACGCCGCTTGGTCCGAACTCGACAGGCGCCTCAAGACATGCGGCTTCGAGGCGAGCACGCTGTTTTCCGTCCCGCTCGGCCGAAGAGATTATCCGGCCGAAGAGCTCACCCTCGGTGTCGCCGTATCGCCCGAATTCATGGCCTATGCCTGGGAGCATCCCGAACTGGCGGAAAGCGCTCCGGGGGTGCGGCAACTGGTTTCGAGTGACGCGATCGTGCCGCTTATCCCCTCGCATCCGCGCACGGCCGAATTGACCGAAGCCGAACGCGATAATCTCGCCGTGATGCAGCGCTTCGGCTTCAAAGGTGGCTTTGCGGCGTCGTTTCCCGATCGCATTCACGGGC
Source organism: Alteriqipengyuania halimionae (assembly GCF_009827575.1). Lineage (NCBI taxonomy): Bacteria > Pseudomonadati > Pseudomonadota > Alphaproteobacteria > Sphingomonadales > Erythrobacteraceae > Pseudoblastomonas > Pseudoblastomonas halimionae. Next base: position 1,559,735 of record NZ_WTYR01000001.1, read on the forward strand.
GAATGCTCGTGTTCAGCACCTGCGCGTTGTCATCGGAGGAGCTCGCCCTGTTCCTCTACACCGAACTGGGCGAAAGCGTGGCCACCAGCATCGCGATGTTTCTCGAGGGGCTGGCGGTGCGCGAACTGATGGCCAATCCCCAGTATGTCCCGCTCTCGCTGCGCGAGCAGGAATGCCTCGCATTGGTGAGCAATGGCCATACGACCAAGCGGATTGCGACACGGCTGGGCCTGACCGCGCGCACGGTGAACGAACATGTCAGCAATGCCTGCACCAAACTGCGCGCGTCGAATCGCACCCAAGCAGCCACCCGCGCGATGCTCAAGGCGATGCTGCTCTAGCGCACAATTGCCGGCGACTTTGCTCAACGCTGTGCGGTCATCGCGATGTATAGGGAGGATGCCTCGTCGGTGGTAGCGAGGCGAGGCTGGCTGGGGTGGCAGGGATCGAACCTGCGAATGGCGATACCAAAAACCGCTGCCTTACCACTTGGCTACACCCCAGCAGCGGGCGCCCGTATAGCGGCCTGTGCGCGGATGTGAAGGTGTTTGTGTCGTGCGAATGTATCGCATGCGGCGCCCCATTTGGGCCACCGCATTCGACACTGCATTTTGACAGGCTTATTTCAGCGTCTTGCCTTCGAAATCGGCCGCCGAATGGCGTTCGGCCAATTGCTCGTCCACTTCGCCCCAAGTCTTGGCGACGATGCGCCCGCGTTTGACGGCAGGGCGCGCGGCGATCTCGCCGACCCAGCGAGCGACGTTTTCATATTCGTCTATCGAGAGGAAAGTCTTCGCATCGCCATAGGCGCTCCCTTCGACCAGCGCGGCAAACCATCCGAAGCTGGCGATGTCGGCGATCGAATATTCGTCGCCGGCTAGGAAGCGCGCTTCGCCCAGCCGCTGGTCGGCGACATCGAACAGGCGCTTGGTTTCCATCGCATAGCGATTGATCGGATATTCGTATTTCTCCGGCGCGTAGTGATAGAAATGACCAAAGCCGCCGCCGATGAACGGCGCGCTGCCGACTTGCCAGAACAGCCAGCTGAGCATTTCGGCGCGGTTGTCGCGCGCAAGGAAAGTGTCGAACTTCTCCGCCAGGTGGAGCAGGATCGCGCCGCTTTCGAATACGCGCACTTCCTCCTCGCCCGTCAGGTCGAGCAGCGCGGGGATCTTGCTGTTGGGGTTCACCCCGACGAAGCCGGAAGTGAACTGCTCGCCCTCGCTGATATTGATCGTGTAGGCATCGTATTCGGCATCGCGTCCGGCTTCGAGCAATTCTTCGAGCATGATCGAGGCTTTGACCCCGTTGGGCGTGGCGAGTGAATAGAGTTGGAAGGGATGCTCGCCGCGCGGCAGCTCGCGGGTCTCGCGCGCGCCGGCCGTTGGCCGGTTGATGCTGGCAAACTTGCCGCCGCTTTCGACGTTCTTCCAGACTGCGGGCGGGGTGTAGGTGCTATCGGCCATGGGACGGGTCCTTGCATTGTGTTGTCCATCACGAAGTGGGGCTTCGGCGAAGCGGTGCAAGACGCATGCGGGGAACCGGTCGTATCCATCGGCGGTTGAGTCCGCGCCGAAGGGACGCAACATCATGACAAACCTCATTTATGTCGATGACGACATGCCGGGCATTACGCGCAAGGGCGCCGGCAGGGGGTTTGCCTATTACGACCCCAAGGGCGCGTTGATCACCGATCGGGCGGAGAAACGGCGCCTGAACGCGATTGCCCTGCCCCCGGCCTATGTCGATGAATGGTACTGTCCCGCGCATAACGGCCACATTCTCGCGACCGGATACGACGATCGCGGACGCAAGCAATATCGCTACCACCCCGAATTCCGAACGATGAAGGAAAGCGAGAAATTCGACCGCTGCGCGGCCTTCGGCAAACTGTTGCCATTGATCCGGACGCGGGCCGAGAAGGATTTGCGATGCCACCAGCTTACCCGCGAGCGTACTCTCGCAAGCGTGGTACGCCTGCTCGACACCGGCTCGATCCGGGTCGGCAACGAATATTACACCACCGAGAACGAGAGCTACGGCGCGACGACCTTGCGCGCCGAACATGCCGAAATCGGCAGCACCGTGCTGACGCTGCGCTTCACCGCCAAGGGCGGCAAGCAGCGCGAGCTGAAGATATCCGACGCGCGCCTCGCCCGCGTGGTCAAGCGGATGCAGGACCTGCCGGGCCAGCACCTGTTCCAGTATTGCGACGACGACGGCAATGCCCAGCCGGTCGATAGCGGCGACGTCAACGATTACCTGCGCCAGACCACCGGCGAAGCCTTCACGGCGAAGGATTTCCGCACCTGGCACGCCAGCGTGATCGGCTTCACCGAACTGGCCGAGGCCGAAGGCGCAATGACGATCAAGGCGCTCACCACCGAAGTGGCCGAACGGCTCGGCAACACCCCCGCCATGGCACGCAAGAGCTACATTCACCCGGCGGTGATCGCGCTGGTCCCTCGCCAGGAGGAATGGCGCGCCAAACTGCGCCTGCCGCGCGCGACCAAATGGCTCTCGCGAGAGGAACGCGGGCTGGTGGAGATGCTCGAAAGCGGCCCCGGTGCGGCGGAATTGCTGGCCGCCGCGAGCTAGCCCGGAAATTACCGAGACAAGCCTTCGGGATTACTCTAACACGGCGCGCTCGAAGCAAAGGGTCGCTCCGAATGCAAAGGCTTGCGCGGTACAATATTGGCGATCGGTTCACCGAACCGAGAACGCGACACGTGGCCGAAACCGTGTTCGGCCTGCTGTGCGCCGGCGCGATGATCGCGATGCGCGGCGTCGTCAATCTGTGGGCGCCCGACAGCGGCCCCTTCGCGATGATCTATCCCACCGTGCTGATCGCGACGGTCTATTCCTCATGGCGCGGCGGCCTCGCCTGTTTCATCCTGTCGTTTGTGTGGATGTGGTATTTCGTCCTTCCTCCGCATGCCAGTTTCGCCTTCGCGAGCGCCAGCGATCCGGCGCGTGTCACACTCAACGGCCTGATGGTGCTGATCATCCTGGTCTTCGCCGAGGCCTTTCGCCGCGCGGTGCGCAACAATGCGGATCTTGCCGAGGAGCAGCTCGAGCGTCGCCGGGTGCTGATGGCCGAGCTCGAACACCGCACAAAGAACAACTTCGCGCTGGTCGCCGCGCTGCTCGAAATCCAGAAGAAGCGCGAGGACGATCCGCGCCTCGATAGCGCGTTCGACGATGCGATCATGCGGGTAAGAACCTTCGCCGATGCCTATTCGAACCTGCAATACGAGCAGGAGGAAGGCGCGGAAACGGCGATGCGCCCCTATCTCGGCAATCTCGTGTCGCGCGTGGCCAAGGCTTCGTTGCATGACGAGGTCGCGGTCGATTGCGATATCGCCGACCTCACCCTCCAACGCGACATCGCAGTGGCGATCGGACTCTATGTCAACGAAGTGATCGCCAATTGCGGCAAATACGGCTTCGCCGACGGTCGTGCGGGATCGATCCTCGTGACGCTCCAGGGCACCGTCGACGAATGGGAGCTGAAGGTGATCGATGATGGCGCCGGCGATGGCGCCGCACCCAGCGCGGTCTCTGGCGGGCTCGGCGCGCGGCTGCTGAATGCTTTCGCGTCGCAGGCGCGCGCGGAGCATGAAGCGATCATCGACCGCAATGGCGCGAAGATGATCCTGACGGCGCGACCGACCAAGAGCTGATCGCTAGACCTTCGTAATCCAGCCGTGCCGGTCCTCGACCGTGCCGTTCTGGATGCCGACCAGCTGGCTGCGCAATTTCTGCGTCAGCTGGCCCGGTCCGCCCGACCCGATCGTGAAGTCGTAATCCTCGGCCGTGACCTTGCCCACCGGAGTGACCACCGCAGCAGTGCCGCAGGCCAGCGTTTCGACCAGCTTTCCACTCTCGGCATCCTCGCGCCACTGGTCGATCGCATAACGATCCTCGACCACGTCGAGCCCTTCCTCGCGCGCCAGCGTCAGGATGCTGTCGCGGGTGATCCCGGGCAGGATCGTGTCGGTCAGGGGCGGCGTCACCATGCGGCCGTCATCGAAGACGAAGAACAGGTTCATGCCGCCCAACTCCTCGATCCATTTGCGCTCCACGGCGTCGAGGAACACGACCTGGTCGTGCCCCGAAGCGAGCGCCTCGCCTTGCGGCACGAGGCTGGCAGCGTAGTTCCCGCCGCACTTGGCGAACCCGGTGCCGCCCGGCGCAGCGCGGGTGTAGTGCTCCGCCACCCGGATCGAAATCGCCGGGGCACCCGATTTGAAATAGCCCCCGGCGGGTGAAAGGATGGTGAGAAACGCGTATTCCTTCGCCGGGCGCACGCCGAGGAACGCCTCGGTCGCGATCATGAACGGGCGAATATACAGCGAACCGCCTTCGACGCTGGGGAACCAGTCGCGGTCCTTCTCCACCAGCGCGCGGATCGACTCGATGAAAGCCTCTTCGGGCAGTTCGGGCATGGCCAGCCGCGCCGCAGAGCGATTGAAGCGGCGCGCATTTTCCTCGGGCCGGAACAAGGCAAGCGACCCGTCGGGATGCCGGTACGCCTTCAACCCCTCGAAAATCTCCTGCGCGTAGTGCAGCACAGACGCGCTGGGATCGAGCGCGATCGGCCCGCGCGCCATCATCCGCGGGTCGTGCCAGCCCTTCTCCTCGTGCCAGTCGATCCGGACCATGTGATCGGTGAACAGGGTCCCGAACCCGGGATCGGCAATCGCCTGCTCGCGCGTGGCCGAAGGCACCGGATTGGCGTGTTCAATATGGCGAATGTCGTATGCGGGCGCGTGGGCCATGAGGTCTCCGTCTCTTTCCAGCGCGGGTTAGTTTGTGACGCGTTTCGGGGCAAGGGTTGGGGAAGTATTCACGCCTGTTCCTCCTGCCTGCGCAGGGCGACGAGCGGAAAGTGCAAATGAAAAGGGCGGCCCCGGGAGAACCGGGAACCGCCCTTGTCATGGTCAGCGGCCGTTAGCGCCGCTCCACGAGATCTCTATCTTTTACCTTTAGGGATGAAAGATAGTACCTCGCGCGGAACTTACCGACCTCCCTGCTGAACCATGAGACATCGGATCACCTCCTTTCGCGCAACTAAGCCAATCGCCGCTCTTGCGGCTCGGACGGATCAGGCGCCTGGAGGTCCCCTTCATCTGGTATCCTTCAGGCTACCATCGCGCCGACCGTGATCCCTTTGTGAGTCATGATCGTTCGCGAGACAAGCCTTGAATTAAACTTTTTCCACGTCATACTTTTCGCTTCGCGTTATTTTGTTGTGTGAAGCCTGTTTTGCGATCGCGGATGCGCTGGCAAAACCGCACGCTCCTGCCCTTGCGAAGCGCGCCCTTCCCCACCACATCGATCCCATGTTCATCGAAACCGAAACCACGCCCAACCCGGCCACGCTCAAATTCCTCCCCGGCCAGCCTGTCATGGGCAATCAGGGGACGCGCGACTTCGCTTCTCCCGAGGATGCCGAAATCTCACCTTTGGCCGAGATGCTGTTCGCACTCGGGGACGTCACCGGCGTGTTTTTCGGGCGTGATTTCGTGTCCGTCACCGCCGCACCGGGTGTCGACTGGGCCGATCTCAAACCCAATGTGGTCGCGATCCTGCTCGATCATTTCGTGACCAAGACGCCGCTGTTCCATCCGGGAGCGACGGGCTCCGCAGCGTCGGGCAACGGAATTGCCGTGCCGCCCGAAGAGAATGCGGAAATGGCCGTCGAGGACGATCCCGCCGATGCGGATATCGTCGCCCAGATCAAGGAACTGCTCGAGACGCGCGTCCGGCCCGCGGTGGCCGGTGACGGCGGCGACATTCGCTATCGCGGTTTCCGCGACGGCGTGGTCCACCTCCAGATGCAGGGCGCCTGCGCCGGTTGCCCCTCCTCGACCGCGACGCTCAAGCACGGGATCGAGGGGCTGTTGAAACATTATGTGCCCGAGGTCGTTGAAGTCCGCGCAGCCTGAATTTCATAATCGCACGGAGCTTCCCCCTTGGCCGATACAATTTCCGACGACGCGCTCGATCTCATTTTCCGCGAAGCCCGCAGCTATAATGGCTGGCTCGACAAGGATGTGAGCGAGGACCAGGTCCGCGCGATCTACGACCTTCTCAAGATGGGGCCGACCTCGGCGAACCAGCAACCCTCGCGACTCGTCTGGTGCAAGTCGCAGGAAGCGAAAGATCGCCTCGCCGAACACGCTTCCGATGCCAACAAGGAAAAGATCCGCACCGCTCCGGTCTGTGTGATCATCGGCTACGATATCGATTTCCACGAGGAACTGCCCTGGCTGTTCCCGCACACCGATGCCAAGAGCTGGTTCGAAGGCGACGAGGACGGCCGGATCGAAGGCGCGAAGCGCAATTCGGCTCTCCAAGGCGCCTATCTCATGATCGCCGCCCGCGCTCTCGGTCTCGATTGCGGACCGATGTCGGGGGTCGACCTCGATGGGGTGACCAAGGAATTCTTCGCCGACCAGCCGCGCCACCGCGCCGACTGGATCTGTTCGATCGGCTATGGCGACAAGGATTCGATCTTCGACCGCTCGCCGCGTCCCGAATTCGAGAAATTCAACCGCATCGAATGATCCTGCAGCGTCGCCGCCCGCCGTGGTGACGTTGTTTACTGACACGGCGGTTTCAGTATAGCGCCACTCCATGCGTACGCTCGTGATCGACAGCGCCACTGAGGCCTGCTCCGTCGCCCTGTTCGAAGGGGACGATCTTCTCGCGCACGATCATCGCGTGCTCGGGCGCGGTCATGCCGAACGACTGGTGCCGATGATCGACGCACTGCCTGAAAAGGGCCGCGCCGGCCGCATCGCCGTCGCTCGCGGACCGGGCAGCTTCACCGGCGTCCGCGTGGGCATCGCTGCGGCGCGCGCGCTTGCGCTTGCCTGGCAGGCGGAAATCGCGGGGTATGCCACCCATGCGCTGATCGCCGCCATGGCCCGAGCCGAGCGCGGCGCGCAGCCGATCAGCGTCTGTACGCGCGGCGGCCACGGCGAGTGGTTCTGTGCGGCCTATGATGGCGATGGCGTCGAGACGCTCGCACCCGTCTCGCTCAAGCCCGACGACGCTGCCGCGACGCTCGATGCCGAAATCGTCGCGGGTGGCGAAGCCGTGGGTCTGGTCGACCGGCGCGGCCGCGGAACGGCGGTGCCGCTATGGCCCGATGCGCGCGGGTTTTCCGACCTTCCCTCCTTCGCGCTCAGCAGCGAATGCGCGCCGATCTACGGGCGCGATGCGGATGCCAAGCCGCTCGCCGAGCAGGGCCGCAAGTGATGGCTAGCCTCTCCGACGATCCCCTGCTCGATGGCGTGATGGAAGTCATGGCGCGCGGGTTCGAGGCCGAGTTCAACGAAGCCTGGACGCGCAAGCAGGTGGCCGATCAGCTGGCGCTGCCATCGGGACATCTGATCGCGATCGCGCCCGATCGGTCCGCTTCGGAGGAAACCGGCGACGTGGCCGGCTTCGCCCTGTCGCGCGCCGCGCCGGGAGAGGAAGAATTGCTGCTGCTTTGTGTGTTGCCCGAGTATCGCAGACAGGGCCTTGCGATCGCGCTGCTCGACAAACTCAAAAGCGAGGCGCGTGCGCGCGGCGCGGATCAGTTATTCCTCGAAGTGCGCGAGACGAATCCCGCCCAGGAATTGTATCGCCGCGCGGGCTTTTCTCCGATCGGAAGGCGGCGGGAATATTACCGGACCAAATTCGGAAACCGGTTAGATGCAATTACCTATGGCTGCGAACTGACATAGATCAAGTTTCGGATCGGCTCGGTTGTAAAATAACAGCTTTTCGCCTATTCTAAGATTCCCTCGACCATGTGCGCGGTCACGACAGCGCACAGACTGCCCACCTTAAGGAACCGAAATGGAAGAAATCGATCTCGACATGTCCGAGACCCTCATCACGCTTACCTCGGATATCGTCGCCGCGCACGTCAGCAACAACAATGTCGACGTGTCGGATGTGCCTGAACTCATTACCGCAGTGTACGGTGCCCTCGCCGGCCTGGGTGGAGAAGAAGCCGAAGACGATACGCCGCCCGAACCGGCCGTTTCGATCCGTTCCTCGGTGAAGCCCGACTACATCGTTTGTCTCGAAGACGGCAAGAAGCTCAAAATGCTCAAGCGCTATCTTCGCACCAATTACGATATGACCCCGGAAGAATATCGCGCGCGCTGGAACCTGCCCGCCGATTATCCGATGGTTGCACCGAATTATGCCGAGAAGCGCCGCGAGCTGGCGAAGAAAATCGGCCTCGGTCGCAAGCCCGGCCAGAAGCGCGGCCGGAAGAAAAAAGACTGAGCCGATCACATAGATCGACGAAACAGCCCCGCCATGCCCTTGCACGGCGGGGCTTTTTGTTGTGTTAGATCAATTCATGCACCAGAAGATCGACATCGAGGCGCTGTGCGCCGAACGCGGATTGCGGATCACCGAGCAACGCAAGGTGATTGCGCAGGTCCTGTCCAACAGCGAAGACCATCCCGACGTCGAGATGCTGCACGAGCGGGCGAGCAAGATCGACCCCAAGATCTCGATCGCAACCGTCTATCGCACCGTCCGCCTGTTCGAAGAGGCCGGGATCCTCGATCGCCACGATTTCGGCGATGGCCGCGCGCGCTACGAACCGACGCCCGAGGCCCATCACGACCACCTGATCGACATCGAGACCGGAAAGGTCGTCGAATTCGTCGACCCCGAATTGGAAGCCTTGCAAAAGGTAATCGCCGAGCGTCTCGGCTACCGCCTCGTGGACCACCGGATGGAACTGTATGGCGTCCGGCTCTCCCGCAAAGACTGAATCTCCCGAAACACGCGAAGCGGCCACCCGCGGCGAACCGACTCCGATCGGGCCGCTGGGCTGGACGGTGTTCACGGTCCGACTGCTGGCGCTGCTGCTGGCGGTGCTGGTGTTCGTGCCGCTGCACTACATTTACCGCATTTTCGCCTATGGCTCGCCCTTCCCGATGTGGTTCCTGGGGCTGGCGGCATGGATCGCGGGTGCGCGCGTGCGCAAGATCGGAACGCCGCTGCGGCGCGACGTCTTCTTCGTCGCAAACCATGTCTCTTGGATCGATATCCTCGCGCTCGCGGGCCACAGCGGCACGGCCTTCGTCGCCAAGGCCGAATTGCGCGACGCGCCGGTCGTGGGCTGGCTCTCGACTTTGAACCGCACCGTCTTCGTTCAGCGCGAAAACCGCTTGGGCGTCGCCGAACAGATCAACGCCCTGCGCGAGGCTTTGGCCGATAACTGGTCGGTCACCGTCTTTCCCGAAGGCACGACCACCGACAACAGATCGCTGCTTCCGTTCAAAACCTCGATGCTCTCGGTCCTCGAGCCCCCTCCGCCCGGCGTCATGGTGCAGCCGGTGATGCTCGATTACGGCGAATACGGCGAATGGCTTGGCTGGGTTGGCAACGAAAGCGGCGCCAACAACGCCAAGCGCGTGCTCGCGCGCCCCGGCACTTTCACGCTCGACCTGCACTTCCTCGAGCCGTTCTCACCGGAAGAATTCCGCGGTCGCAAGGCGATCGGCGCAAGAGCGCGTGCGGCCATCGAAGCAGCGCTCGCTACTGCGCACGACGAACCTTTGCGCGAGTTCAAGCATGACGTCGTGCCCGTGAGATACAACGCGCCGAAGTAAGCCCGCCCTCTGCGTCGAGGATTTTACACTGCGCTGCGATCCGCTATACGCGCCCTCCTCATGAAACCGACCAACGCCCCCAAGACCTACCGGGTCAAGAGCTTCGGCTGCCAGATGAACGTCTATGACGGCGAGCGCATGGCCGAATTGCTGGCCGAGAAAGGGATCACCCCCGCGCCCGAGGGCGAGGATGCCGATCTCGTCGTGCTCAACACCTGCCACATTCGCGAGAAAGCGGCAGAGAAGGTCTATTCGGATATCGGCCGTATTTCCAAGGCGGGCGAGGAAGCCGGCAAGAAGCCTCTGATCGCGGTCGCGGGATGCGTCGCGCAGGCCGAGGGCGAAGAGATCATGGCGCGCGCGCCGGCAGTCTCGATGGTCGTGGGGCCGCAAGCCTATCACCACCTGCCCGACATGCTCGACAAGGCGGTCAGGGGCGAGCGCGCGACCGATACCGACATGCCCGCAAACGCGAAGTTCGCCGAGCTCCCCCAGCGCCGCAAGAGCGCGCCAAGCGCCTTCCTCACCATCCAGGAAGGGTGCGACAAGTTCTGCACTTACTGCGTCGTGCCCTATACGCGCGGCGCCGAAATCAGCCGCCCGTTTGCCGAGCTGGTCGAGGAAGCGAAGAAACTGGTCGCGGCGGGCGCCAAGGAAATCACCCTGCTGGGCCAGAACGTTTCGGCCTGGAGCGGCGAGGACCATGTCGGCCACCGCGTTGGACTGGCAGGCCTGGTCGCCGAACTCGCCAAAGATCCCGATCTCGCCCGCATCCGCTACACCACGAGCCATCCGGCCGACATGGACGAGGACATCATCGAGGCGCATGGCAGCATCGCCAAGCTGATGCCCTATCTCCACCTGCCGGTGCAGAGCGGCAATGATCGCGTGCTGAAGGCGATGAACCGCAGCCACACCGCGGAAAGCTATCTCAAGCTGCTCGAGCGCTTCCGCGCCGCGCGGCCGGACCTTGCACTATCGGGCGATTTCATCGTCGGTTTTCCGGGCGAAACCGAGGCCGAATTCAAGGATACGCTCAAGATCGTCGAGCAGGTGCGGTACGCCGCTGCCTTCAGCTTCAAATATTCGCCCCGCCCCGGCACGCCCGCCGCAACGATGGGTGACCAGATCGCGCCCGAGGTCATGGATGACCGTCTCCAGCGGCTCCAGGCCGCGCTACGGCGCGACCAGATGGCCTTCAACGAAGCGAGCGTCGACAAGACCTGCCAGGTGCTGGTCGAGCGTCGTGGCAAAAAGCCGGGTCAGTGGCTCGGCAAATCGCCGTGGCTGCAAAGCGTCTGGTTCGAAGGCGATGCGAACATCGGCGACCTTGTCGAGGCCGAACTGCTCGAAGCAGGGCAGAACTCGCTCGCGGGGCGGCTCGTCTGATCGTTATCGAATGACGGGGGTGTGACAATCCCCAGTCGCGATGCACCCGAAAACTTGCGCCGCGCGTTGATCGGCGTAACCTCGCGCTCGTAACGAAAGGACTCACTTGGCACGCAGACCAGCGCACAAACCCCGCCACGACAGACCCGCCAACGATGCGGCGCAGCGATCGCGTGTCGAGGTCGATTTCGAGAACACGGCGCTGCTCGGCGCGCTGTTCGGACAGTTCGATGCCAACCTCGTGCAGGTCGAAAACCGGCTCGGCGTGTTCATCGCGGCACGAGGCGACAAGGTCCAGATCGAAGGCCCGGCGGACAATGTGGCGCGGGCGCGCGATGTGCTCAAGACGATGGAAGAACGCCTGTCGACCGGCCAGGATCTCGATAGCGGGCTGATCGAATCGATCATCGCGATGTCGAACGAGCCGACGCTCGACGGGATCGTGAACGGCAAGCAGGACGCACCGCCGATCATGATCCGCACCCGCCGCAAGACGATCGTGCCGCGCTCGGCGATGCAGATCGATTACATGCACAGCCTGGCGCAGGACGATATCATCTTCGCGCTTGGCCCGGCGGGCACCGGCAAGACCTATCTCGCCGTGGCGCAGGCGGTCAGCGAGCTGATCACTGGCGAGGTCCAGCGCCTGATCCTCTCGCGCCCCGCGGTCGAGGCGGGCGAGAAGATCGGCTTCCTGCCGGGCGACATGAAAGAGAAGGTCGATCCCTTCCTCCGCCCGCTCTACGACGCGCTTTACGATTGCATGCCGCCCGAGCAGGTCGAGCGGCATATCGAAAGCGGCGTGATCGAGATCGCCCCGATCGCCTTCATGCGCGGGCGCACGCTGGCCGATGCTTTCGTCATCCTCGACGAGGCGCAGAACACCACGCGCGAGCAGATGAAGATGTTCCTCACCCGGTTCGGCCAGAACAGCCGGATGGTGGTCTGCGGAGATCCGCGCCAGGTCGATATCCCGGGCGGGGATCGCATGAGCGGGCTGGCCGATGCGGTCGAGAAACTCGAAGGTGTCGAAGGCTTCGGCACGATCCGCTTCGGCGCCAAGGACGTCGTCCGCCACCCGATCGTGGGTCGCATCGTCGATGCCTATGAGGGCCCGCTGGAATGAATTTCCACCGATCGTCATCGCGAGCAGGCGCAGGCGCCGCAAACCGGATCTAGCGCTTTGCCGCTCCGGATTGCTTCGCTACGGCCGCATTGACGAGATGCAGCTGGATATCGAAATAGAAGAATGGCCGGACGGCGACTGGCCCGAGCTCGCAAAGCAAGCGGTGGCGGCGTGCGCGGTGCATGTTGCCGCGCTTGCCAATGAGCGCCTGATGGCGAGCCTTCTGTTCACCAGCGACGAAGAGGTCCGCGCACTCAATCGCGAATGGCGCGGCAAGGACAAGCCGACCAACGTGCTGTCCTTTCCGATGCTGACAGCGGACGAATTGCGCAATCTCGCGCCCGAAGGTCCGCCCGAAATGTTCGGCGATCTGGCGCTCGCTTACGAGACCTGCGCGCGCGAGGCGGCGGCAAAATGCAATCCGGTCGAGCACCACACCGCGCATCTGATCGTCCACGGCCTGCTCCACCTTGCCGGATACGACCATGAAACATCGGATGAAGACGCCGAGGAAATGGAAGCTCTGGAAGTGAAAATCCTTGCGGAGATGGGGATCGCCGACCCATATGGTGCGCCAGACGCAACAAAGAGAGAATCATAGGGGCCATGCCCGACAATAACGGAGATGCGGACAGTAGGGGCGGCCTGTTCCAGGCCATCCGCAAGATGCTCGGCGTGGAGGACGGCGAACGCAGCCTGCGCGCACAAATCGAAGAGCAGATCGACGCTTCGGCCGATGCCGAGGACAACCCCGAGCCGAGCAGCAGTGGCCCGCTCGACGACTTTTCTCCGGTCGAACGGCAGATGCTCAAGAACCTGCTGCATTTCTCCGAACACGATGCCGACGACGTGGCCGTGCCGCGCGGGGAAATCGTCGCCGTCAGCGCAGACCAGAGCTGGGACGAGGTCGTCGCCACCTTTGCCGAGCACGGTCATTCGCGCCTGCCGGTTTATCGCGACACGCTCGACGAAATCATCGGCATGGTGCTGGCGAAGGATCTGTTCCCGTTTCTTGCCACCCAATCCGAGCCGCCGAACGACTGGACGGTGCTGATGCGCCAGCCGCTGTTCGTGCCGCAGGCGCGCGGCGCGCTCGACGTGCTCGCCGACATGCGCGGGCATCGCACCCACCTCGCCATCGTGGTCGATGAATATTCGGGCACCGACGGGATCATCACGATCGAAGACCTGGTCGAGGAAATCGTCGGCGAGATCGAGGACGAACACGACGACGAACCCGAAGAGTCGTTCCGCGAAGTGGGCGACGGGATCTGGGAAGCCGACGCCCGCTGCGAGCTGGAAGATATCGCCAAGGCGATCGATCCGCGCCTCGCCGAAGTGGAAGAAGCCGTCGATACACTCGGTGGCCTCGCTTTCGTGCTGGCCGAACAGGTGCCGCAGCCCGGCGCGATCCTGAAGCACGACAGCGGCTGGACGATCGAAGTGCTCGAAGGCAATGAACGCCGGGTCGAGAGGGTGCGGCTCCACCCACCCGAGGCGGACACTCCCGACGAGGAAGACGTTTGATGCGCAGGCTTCCCCCGCTCCGCTCGCTCGAAGCCTTTACCCGCACCGTGCGGCTGGGCAGCGCGCGCGCCGCGGCCGAAGAGCTCGCGCTGAGCCCCAGCGCGCTGTCGCGCCGCATCGCCACGCTCGAGGAATTCACCGGCAAGCGGCTGTTCTCGCGCCAGAAGCAAGCGATGAAGCTGACCGATGAGGGCGATGCCTTCTATCGCGCGGTAGCCCCGCGGATCGATGCATTGGCCGATGCGATCGACGGGCAGGTCGAGGACGGGCGCCTGCATCGCCTCCACCTCGGCGTCATGCCGCTGTTCGGCAGCCAGCGCCTGTTCCCCCGGCTGGGCGAACTGCGCAGGCTCTATCCGCAGCTGCATATCGACATCGACACCAGCCCGCACCTCGAAGCGCGGGTCGGCGATACGCTCGATGCCGCGATCGTGCTTTCGGAGGCTCCCGATCCGGCGCTCTATTCGGTGCGGCTCGACCACAATCAGGTCTTCGCCATCGCCGACCGGGAAACGGCCGAAGCCGTCGGCGAGACTCCCGATGCAACAGTGCTCGCGCGGCAGACCTTCATGGTTCACAATGAACTGGCCGAGAGCTTCAATGCCTGGCGCAAGACGATCGGTCTGCCCGATCTCAATCCGGCGGCGATCGATCATTACGATAGCGGTCAGCTGATCCTTGAAGCTGCCGCGCAGGGCCTCGGCATTGCGATCATGCACGACGATCACCTCGCCCGTGCCAAGGACGAGCGCCTGGCCGCGCTATTTCCCGGGATCGAAGTGGAAAGTCCGTTCAGCTACTGGTTCGTCTGCCGCCCCGGAGCGCTCGAAACCCGCGCGGTGCGCCAGTTCCACGACTGGCTGATCGGCGCGGGGCTTTAAACCCCGACCTCGCGGACCTTGTAGTAGGTCTCACCTTCCTCGATCACGGGCTTTAGGCATTCGTGCAACGCATCGCGCTTGCAGGTCAGTTCGAAGATCGTTCCGAGATCGAAATTACGCGTCCAGGCAATCACGAAATTGATCGTTTCCACCTCCGGATCGTCGCGCGAAGCGCGCGGGATGAGGTGAATTGCATAAGCGCTTGCCGGCTTTGCAACCGGTTCGAACAACGGATGCTCACGCAGCAGTTGATGCAGTGTTTCGACGACCGCCACGCCGTCTGTCCAGCCGCTGAAATAGTGGACGTTGACCGGCACATATGTCTTTGCCTCAGCGCTTCCCGCAGGGGCTTCGTCATCAGCGCTCTGCGTAGCGGGGCGAACGATCGCCGGATTGTTTCCCAATGCGCGCAGAGCTTCGCTCGCATCGTTTTCGTAAGCGGCGATCCAGGTCAGGCAATCTGCCAACTGCGCCATGGAATGATCGCTGACAATACGGAAACCCGGCGCACAGTTGATGGTGAGCGTGGAACCGCCCTGCTGAAGGAAGATCGAGCGCAGTCCTGCGAGAATTTCGCCGCGTTCGTTGATCGCCCTGCGCCGCGCACCGCTGCCGCCCCAACCGTCGCGCGGCGAGGAATTGAAAGCGTAAATGGTGTCGGCGAGATCCGTCTCGCTGGCCTCTACGACATCCGGGCGCACTGCGGTCCGGCCGGAATAGGTCGCGATCGCACCGCCGAGCGAATGACCGGCAAGATAAATCGGTACCTCCGCGTATCCCGCGTCGTCGAGGCCCTTGCGTACCTGCTCGAAGATCGTCCGGCCCCGCCGGTTCTGAACCAGCCAGAGATTCCCGTACCACCAGTCCTCGAAACTGTTGAATTCGGTGCCGCGGAAAGCGATCGCCGTCGCGACAATCTTGCCGTTTTCAAATTTGTCGAAGACCGAATAGGCAAAACCGCGCGGGTCGTTGTCCGTCCTCACCCTCGTACGCCACGCCCCCGGCAGAGCGAATTCCTTTTCCGCTTCCTTGTAGGACAGCGCAGCCATCATGGCGTACGGCCACGCTTCCGCGGCGGCGAGCCTTGTACCTTCGCACCATCCGCCCCTCACTTCGCCAGTGGTGCAATCCATTCGGGATGAACCAAGAGCCGCACTCAAAGCACCGCATCCGCCGAGCGGCAGCGCAAGCAATAACACAAAAAACACCTTGGAAATGAACCGAAAATCCATAATTTCTCTCCCCCAAAAGGAAAAGAAAACTATTTACGCTGGATTGTCAATTAAGGTTCTGGAAGCGGAATATTAGAAGCCAGACGATTATTTGACACTAAATCGCCAGCGCAATGGCGCGTTGGATGACCTGATCGGCTGCCGCAGGTTTGGGAATCAGCTCTGCGTCGAGCGAGCGAACGGTTTCGTCCTGCCGGTCGAGATCGCCGGAGTGGAGTAGATAGGGAATGCCCTTGTCATCGAGCGCTTTCGCGATCGGCACGCAATTGGTCCCCGCCCCCAGATTGACGTCGAGCACCGCGACACTGATGTCGTGTTCGGCGCACTGATCAAGCGCTTGATCGACACCCCTCGCACTGCGGTAATCGCACCCGGCATCCTCGGCAGCGAATTCGAGATCCATGAGGATCAGGGGCTCGTCGTCGACGAGCAGGATACAGCAGCTCACAGGACGGTTCCTCTCACTCGGGCAGCTTCAGACCGGCACTGTCAGCGTGGCGACGAGACCGTTCTCGCGCCATTCGCGTTCGAAATTGCCTCCCAGCTGCGCCATCATGCGATCGACGATCAGCGAACCGCCACCCGGATCGGCGTTCTGCGAAACGGCCGGACCGTCGCTTTCCTCCCAGCGCAACTGAAGAGCGCGCGGGCGATCTCCGTTGATCATCTTCCAGCCGATGTGGACTTTTCCGCCGTCATTCGACAGCGCGCCGAACTTGGACGCGTTGGCCGCGAGTTCATGCAACACAAGGCCGATCACCGACACGAGGCTGAACGGGACCTCGATCGCCGGGCCCTCCTTGACGATGCGACCTTGGCCGTCGTCATGGACATCGACAACCGCCACGATGGTCGATTCGAGTGCGATCGAATCGGCATCAGGCGCATCGAGCGTCGTTTCATAGGTTCGGCCGAGCGCAATGATCCGCTCGTTGATCGCCCGCGCCGTCTCGCTTTCACCATGCGCGCGACCGACCATGTTCACGATCGAGGATATCACCGCGAACATGTTCTTCATCCGGTGCGATAGCTGGCGGTTGAGCATGCGCGTGTGGTGTTCCTCGGCCCGCGCGGTATGAACCTCGGTGACGTCCCACTGGCTGCCGAAGAAATAGATCAGCTCGCCTTCGGTATTGTAGATCGGCCCGATATGCAGCGCGTTCCAGAAGGGCGTGCCGTCATGGCGGTAGTTCTTCAGTTCGACGACAATGACATCCTCGTTCGCAAGCGCGTCGCGAATGCGCTGCACTGCAGCCTTGTCGGTGCCCGGCCCCTGGAGGAAGCGACAATTGCGCCCGAGGATTTCATCCTCGGGAAAGCCGGTTAGTTCGCGGAAGGCGCGGTTGGCGAAGACAATGGGCATGTCCTCGGTGTGCGGATCGCACAGGGAGATCGCCATGCGCGTCTGCGCCATCGCCTGCTCGAACAGCACGCCGGACGCCCCGATGAACTGATCCTCGGGATGGTTCGCACGGAATCGTGCCGGCGCCTCATCATGCGTCTGATCGTAGGTCGATCGCTTTGGCTCGTCGTCGAATGTCTGGTCAGTCAAAAAACAACGCCCGAAATACTAACGCCCGCCGGAGATAGCGTGCAACCTACTTAGGTCGCAACCGCTCCGGCGGGCGTCGGTTCCCCGTCACGGGAAAGAACCGTTGGAAATCAACCCACCGTGGCTTTGACGATCTTGCCCGGATTGGCCGGCGGTTCGCCCTTGGGAAGCGCGTGGACCACATCCATGCCGCTCTCGACCTTGCCCCAGACGGTGTACTGGCGATCGAGGAACTTGGCATCGTCGAGGCAGATGAAGAACTGCGAGTTGGCCGAGTTCGGATCCATCGTGCGCGCCATCGAGCAGACGCCTTCGACATGCGGCTCGTCGTTGAATTCCTGTTTCAGGTCGGGCTTGTCCGAACCGCTCATCCCGGTCCCGGTCGGGTCGCCGCCCTGCGCCATGAAGCCGTCGATCACGCGGTGGAATACCACGCCGTCATAGAAGCCTTCGCCCGCAAGCTCGGTGATCCGGGCAACGTGTTGCGGCGCAAGATCGGGGCGCAGCGCGATCACCACGTCCTTGGGCTCACCGTCGCCGGTGTCGATCGAGAAAGTCAGTTTGTCGGCCATGAGAATCTCCTTTGAATTGCCCCGCCGCCTAGCTCGCCTGCGGACCATTGTCACCCGCACCTTGCCTTTATGTGCGGTATGCCTAGACGACGGGCATGGCCCACCCGCGCGACACAGACCTGCTCGATGCGCCCGATGACGGGGTGGCCATGGATGAGACCCGGGGCGATGTGAGCAGCGCGACCGATAATTTCGACGAGGACAACCGCTTCAGGCCAGAATTCGTCCGCAAGGTCGAGGATGCGCTCGAAGCGGGCGAAGACGGCGAAGTGCACGATCTGGTGGAGCCGCTCCACCCGGCAGACATCGCCGACCTGTTCGAACTGATCGACGAGGACGAGCGCCCGCAGCTCGCCACCGCGATCGCCGAACTGATGACCGCCGAAGTCATCGCCGAGCTGAACGACCACGTACGTGAATTGCTGGTCGAAGCGCTTTCGGCCGGTGCCGCCGCGCAAATCGCCGAACAGCTCGATACCGACGATGCGGTGGCGATGCTGGAAGACCTCGACGAAGTCGACCAGCGCGCCATTCTCGCCGAGCTGGATCCCGAAGACCGCGCCCCGATCGAGACCGCGCTGTCCTATCCGGACGAATCCGCCGGGCGCCTGATGAGCCGCGAATTCGTCGCGGTGCCGGGTCACCTGACGGTCGGCGACCTGATCGACTATCTACGCGACCAGCGCGACATCTCGACCGATTTCTACGAAGTCTTCGTGATCGACGAACGGATGCGTCCGCTCGGCACCTGCCAGCTGTCGTGGATCCTGCGCACCCCGCGCACGGTCAAGCTCGAAGACGTGATGAAGCGCGACCAGACGCTGATCCCGGTCGACCTCGACCAGGAAGAAGTCGGCCTCAGGTTCCAGAAATACGCGCTTATCTCGGCTGCGGTGATCGACAATGACGGGCGACTGGTGGGCCAAATCACGGCCGACGATATCGCCCACGTTATCGCCGAGGAAGCGGGCGAAGACGCCCTGCTGCTGTCCGGCGCGGGCGAAGGCGACATCAACGAACCGATCCGCGAGGCCTATTCGGCCCGCGTGCGCTGGCTGATTGCGAACCTCGGCACGGCGGTGGTCGCGAGCCTGATCATCGCGGCGTTCGGCGCGGCGATCGAGAAGCTCGTGGCACTGGCGATCCTGATGCCGATCGTCGCCAGCATCGGCGGCAATGCCGGCACCCAGACGATGGCGGTGACCGTGCGCGCGATCGCGACGAACCAGCTGACCGAATCGAACACCCAGCGCATCCTTTGGCGCGAGTTCCGCGTTGCCTTCCTGAATGGCGTAACCATCGCGGTGCTCATCGGGGTGGCGGTGGCCTTGCTGTTCACGCCCCCGCTCGGCGGTGTGATCGCGGCGGCGATGGTGATCAATATCCTGATCGCCGGGCTGGCGGGTGTGCTTGTGCCGGTGGTGTTCGACCGGCTCGATGTGGACCCGGCGGTCGCCTCGAGCGTGTTCGTCACGATGATTACCGATTCGATGGGCTTCTTCGCCTTCCTCGGCCTCGCCGTGGCGAGCGGATTGGTGGGCTAGATCGGCATCGCAGCGAGGCGTTGCCTCCGGCGGCTCGCAATGACGAGAATAGCGACTACATCACCCCCATGCCGCTCCACCTGACCAAGATCGCCTTCGGGGCCAAGAATTTCACCGACATCCAGGCGTGGTACGCCAACCGCAAGGAATTCCGGCTCAACACGCGCTATTGCCCCAAGCGGGTCGACGAACTTGCAGGCGGCTCGCTCTACTGGATTTTCGACCATTCGCTGGTCGCGCGTTCCCCGATCGAAGGTTTCGAGCAGCGCCCCGACGGGCGCTGGTGGATCAATCTCGAACCGCGCCTGATCCGCGTCCACCCCAAGCCCAAGCGCGCCCATCAGGGCTGGCGCTATCTCAAGGATGAACTGGCCCCGCGCGATCTGGCCGAGGGCGAGGATATCGGCGATGCTCTGCCGGGGCGCTTGCAGTTGAAACTCAAGAAACTCGGCCTCGTCTAATTCGGAACATCGCCCCGCCCTTCCCCGTTGATAGGGAAAGGAGAGATTTTATGCCCGAACGCCAATCGCGTCACCCCGATAACGACCTGATCGACCGCATCACCGAAGAGGAAACCCCGTCGCAGGGCAGTTCCTCGGGCGGCGATGTCAACACCCGCGTCGGCAGCCGCGCCGATCTTCATCGCGCTACCGATCCCGACAATCGCGAACCGGTCGTCGGCTCGGACAATCCGGCCGAAGACGCCAAGAAGGGCGACAAGACGCTCGCCGCGATGCAGGACAGCCGCAAGAGCTGATCCTCTCATCATCCGATAACAAGTCTCCGCCGCTCCTGCCGATCTCAAGGGCGGCGGTTACGCTTTCTGTGCCACCCGCCGCAGCGCGTTGACGTAGGTTTCGGGCTCCTGCGCACCGGGAACGAGGAACTTGCCCTCGATCACCATCGCCGGAACGCCGGTGATATTCGCATCGAAAGCGGCCTGCTCCTCCTCGCGAATCCGTTCGCCGAGCGCCTCGTCCGCAAGCGCCGCCGCCGAAGCCTCGCGATCGAGACCGACACCCGCCGCAATGTCCAGCAACACCTGCGGATCGCCGATAGCGCGCCGGTCACGGAAATGCGCATCGAACAGCGCCAGTTTAAGATAAGTCTGCACTTCCCATCCCGCCGCATCCAGCGCGTGGGCGAGCAATTTGTGGGCAAGGAAGGTGTTCCGCATCAGCGCGGGCGGTTCCTCGCCCTCGCCTTCCCACGCAAAGGAATAATCGACCCGTTCGGCCATGGCCTGCATATGGGCTGCGCCCTCGCGTGCCTGATCCATGCTGCGACCGTATTTGCGCGCGATATGTGCGGTGCGCTCCTCACCTTCGGGCGGCATATCGGGATTGAGCTCGAACGGACGCCAGCGCGTCTCGACCGTAATCTCGCCCTCGAGTTCGTCGAGCGCCTTCAGCAGCTGGCGATAGCCGATAATGCACCACGGGCACATCACGTCCGAGTAGATGTCGATTGCGAGGTTCTTCATGTCTTTTGCTCCAGCCACCAGGTGACGAGATGATGCGCGATCGCGACGCGTCGGGGGAACACGAGCGTGTCGTTGCCATCCGCGCCGGCAGCGCGCGCATCTTCGAGTTCGGCGCGGGTGAACCAGCCCGCGTCCTCGAGTTCGGTCTTGTCGATGGTCAGCGCGTCGTCGTCTGCGATCGCGTGACAGCCGATCATCAATTGCGAGGGGAACGGCCAGGGCTGGCTGGAGACGTAGCGCACGTCGCGCACAGCGATGCCGGCCTCCTCCTTCACCTCGCGCGCGACCGCTTCCTCGACACTTTCTCCCGGTTCGACGAAGCCCGCCAAGGCCGAAAATACGCGCGGCGGGAAGTTCGGCTGGCGCCCCAGCAACAGCCGTCCATCATGTTCGACCACCATGATCGTCACCGGATCGGTGCGAGGAAAATGCTGCGCGCCGCAGCCACCCTTTTCTTCGGGGCAATTGCGCTGCCAGCCGCCCTTCGCGATCTCGGTGGCGCTCCCGCAACGCGCGCAAAAGCGGTGCCGCGCGTGCCAGTCGACGAGGCTCCGTGCCCCGCCATAGGTGGCGAGGTCCTTGTCCGAGAGCAGGTTCATCGCCGACCAGATTTGCGGCTGGGCATAGGCCGGGCCGTCCGCGCCTTCCGGCGGGACGGCTGCGAAGCATGGCTTGCCTTCCATCGTGCCGAGGAACACGAGCTCGGCATCCGGATCGCAATCGGCCAGAGTGCCCCAGGCGAGTGCGCCCAGATCGTCGATCTCGGGCGTCAGACCATCGAGCTTTAGGAGCCGCGCGCGCCAGTTCATCTGGCCCGCCAGCGCCTCGGGATCGGTACGCAAATGGTCCGCCCGGTCGATCGGCGACCCGGTGAAGGCTATTGCAGGGGGCAGGCTCACGCGGCGTTGGCGGTCGCCATGGCGGAAACGTCCTTCTCGACCGCATCGGGGAAGGCGGATTGCAGCTTGTTTTCGCCCTGCACCATAAGCTGGGTGTACATCCCCGCGCGCAGATTGGCGCCGAAGTGGACAAAGGCCACGGTCGTTGCCGCGCCGCCCCAGCCATAGACGCCCTCACGCTCGCCCAGTCCGACGCGACCGCCCGCGCCGAAGCCCTCTCCATCGACCCAGGTGCCCTTGGTCGAAACGGCCTCGGGCAGCAGGTTGGAGGTGCCGAGACGCACGGCAGCATCGCTCATCACGCGCTTGCCGTCGATTTCGCCCAGGCCCAGCAGCATGCGCAGGAACGCGTCGTAATCGGCCGGCGAGGACACCAGCCCCGAACCACCCCAATAGATCGGCGGTTTGTCGAGATAGATCGAGGCGACTGCCGGATCGAGAGGGATCAGGTTTCCGCCCATCGAACCGTAATTGGTCGTCAGCCGCGACTTGTCGCGCTCGGGCACCTGGAAATAGGTGCTGGTCATGCCGCAGGGCTCGAAAATGCGCGACTTGAGGAACTGGTCGAACGGCATGCCGCTGCCGATCTCGATCACCCGACCGAGCAGTTCGAGCCCGGTCGAATAGGACCAGCGCGTCCCCGGCTGATAGATCAGCGGCTGCTTGGCCAGCACATCGGCGAATTCCTCGAGGCTCTGGACCGACTTGCCGCCCGACAGGCCGGGGATCGGCAGGCGCGTGACCTGGCCCGATGTCAGCCCGACCTCGCCATATTCGCTCGAGCCGGGCGAGCCGGGAATGGCGTAACCGAGGCCTGCCGTGTGGGTGAGCAGATTGCGCACGGTGATCGGCCGCGCGAGCTTCTCGGTGCCGCCGCCCGAGGTCTTGACCTTGGTGTTGGCGAAGGCCGGGATGAGTTCGGCGATGGGCTGGTCGAGCCCGATCTTGCCCTCGTCGATCAACATCATCGCGGCCATGCCGGTGATCGGCTTGGTCATCGAATAGATACGATAGAGGCTGTCGATCCCCGCGGGGGTAGACTGCCCGCGAGTCTGCGGACCGGACGCGATCACGACCGACTTTTCCTGCCCGAAGCCCAGCACCGAGACCATGTTGACGATCTTGTCGCCGCCGACCCAATCTTCGGTCAGCTTGGCGACGCTGGGCCACAGATCGCGCGCGGCATCGCCCTGGGCGAAGGCGGGTGCGCCCATCAAGGCGGAACTGGCAGCCACGCCTCCGGCGACACTGGCGGAACCGCGCAGGAAGCGGCGACGAGAAAGAGCGGGCGTGGCAAAATCGATCGGGCGCATGGGCGATATTTTCCTCTCACTGACTGGGTGTGACCGTCGCACTAGTCGCGCCAAGCTGCAAGCCGGTTGAACGACCGACTGCCAAAAGCAGCCGTTGAACGGCGAAGCTGTGCTACCTATATAGGACACATGAGAAACCTTATATCCTGGCTCCTTGGCCTGCTGTCGCTGATCATCGTGATCCCCGCCACCATCCCACTGCTCGGCTGGGGGAACTGGTTCGCCTTGCCCATCATCGCGCTGGGCATCATCGTGGGCCAGCTTTCGCCCAACAAATCGGGGCGGAACTTCAACCTGATCGTATTGCTGGTCGCGGTGATCCGCCTGAGCATCGGCGGCGGCATCTTCTAGGCAAGCCTCAGTCGATAGCCGCTTTCGCGCGCGTCGCCGCTTTTGCAAACAATGTCGGTAGCCCGGCGTGATCGAGGCGCGCGATCGGCCACCATTCACCTTCGCCTGAGGGTTCCTCTCGGGGTTCCAGCCGCTTCACCGTCAGCGTGAGGCGCGCATGGGTGAAGGTGTGTTCGATTGCGCCCACATCCTGCCACTCGCCCGCCAACGGCGCTGGGCCAGAGCCGTCGGCGCGCGCGGTCCAGCCATCGTCGGGTAGAGCGCGCATGCGGCCCATCATGCCCTTGGCCGGGCGGCGCACGAGCCATACCTGACCGTCACGCTCGATCCACCACGCCGTTCCACGAATATCGGGCTTGGCTTTCTTGGGCGGCTTGACCGGAAGCCGTTCGGGCTCGCCCATCGCATAGCCTGCGCAATGTGCACGCAGCGGGCACAACAGGCACTTGGGATCGCGCGCAGTGCAGATGCTCGATCCCAGGTCCATCATCGCCTGTGCGAAATCGCCCGCGCGCCCGCGTGGCCAGACCGCCCGCGCGTTCTCGCGGATGGCCTTGCGCGCCTTCGGCAAGGGTTCGTCGATCGCGAACAATCGCGCCACCACTCGCTCGACATTGGCATCGACCGGCACCGCGTCCTCGCCGAAGCCGATCGCGGCGATGGCAGCAGCGGTGTAATCCCCCAGCCCCGGCAATTCGCGCAATTCCGCCTCGGTGGTCGGAAAACCGCCGCGCCCCGCCACTTCTCGCGCCGCTTTCACGAGATTGCGCGCGCGCGCATAATATCCCAGTCCCGCCCAGGCGGCCATCACCTGTTCCTCGCTCGCGGCTGCGAGGTCGGCGGCACTCGGCCAGCGCTCCACCCATGCCTCGAAACGCGGGCGCACCGCGGCGACGGTGGTCTGCTGCAGCATCACTTCGGACAGCCACACGCGATAGACATGATCCGCCGGAGCCTCTCCGCCAGGCGGCACGCGCCAGGGCAGCACGCGCGCATGATCGGCGTACCAATCGAGCAGCAGGGTCGCGATCGGGCTGGAAGTCATGCCGCAGCCATGGCATGAAGCGGCTTCGCATGGAACGCTCCGATCCTCCCAAATCGCGCCCCACCAAGGGCAAGTCCAAGGCTGGCAAGCGCTATGAGCGCCCGCGCGGCATGGGCGCACGGCGGCTGGGCGAACTGGTGCCCGATATCGGACGCGCAGCGTTCCGCAAATTCGGCTTCGTGCAAAGCTCGATCGTGACCCGCTGGCCCGAAATCGTCGGCGCGCAGCATGCCCGCACCTGCCAGCCCGAACGCATCCGCTTCGCCCGCGGGCGAAAGGATGGCGGCACGCTCGAACTCGTCGTGCTGCCCGCCCATGCGCCGATGATCCAGCACGTCACGCCCGAAATCGTCGAGCGGGTGAACCGCTTTTTCGGTTACAATGCGGTCGCCCAGGTCAAGCTGCGGCAAGGCGCGGTTAAGGCGCCCGAGCGCAAAGCTCCTGCCGCACCGCCCAGTCTCAAACCGATTCCGGTCGAGCTGGGCGATTCGCTGAGAGATATCGGAGATCCGGAGCTGCGTGCTGTGCTCGAAGGGCTGGCGCGCGGGCTGACCAACCAGACCCCGGACTGAGACAGGCCCGGACCGAGATAGACAGGGACAAGACTTCGCCATGATCCGCAAGAGCCTGCTGGCCGCGACCATCGCCATCGCCTCGATCGCTGCCGCTCCGGCCCCCGTGGCCAATTGGCTGACCAATGTCGTCTCGACCCCGGAAAAGTCGCATATCGTCGGCGACCCGAAGGCGAAGCACACGCTCACCGAATATATGAGCTACACCTGCGTCCACTGCTTCGAATTCGAGCGGGACGGCGCCGATGCGATCAAGACGCAGTTCGTCGGCGATGGCAGGATGCGGTTCGAAGTGCGTCACTTCATTCTCAATATCGCCGATCTCACCGTGGCTTCGGCCGTGCATTGCCTGCCGGACGAGGATTTTTTCCGTGGGCACGCAGCGATGCTGAAGAGCTACGAAAAGTGGTCGCCGAAATTCTTCAATGCAACGGACGCGCAACGCCAGCGCTATCAAGTCGGCACGCCCAAACAGCGCCTGCAGGCGGTCGCTAGCGATATCGGTCTCTACGACATGATGGCGAAGCAGGGCCTCGGCCGCGCCGAACTCGACCGGTGTCTCGGCAACCCGGCCATCTACGAGCCGATCATCGCGCAGACGGATAAAGCCGCAGCGCAAGGCATCACCGGCACGCCCACCTTCGTCTTCGACGGTGCGCGGCTTCCCACGAACAGCGCGGCTGGCGTCGCCAGCTGGCTTGGCGAGCGGTTGAACGCGCCGAAATAGTCCAAGTTTCGCCTGTTACGGGGCCCAAATCTGTGCAAAGCCGGTGGAGAAGCGGAAGCGCGCCTTTCGGCTCGCGCGCAGCTTCGCCTAGACTTGTCTCCCGTTCCCACGAGGTTTTACGTTCATGAACCGTGCCTTCCGCTTTCTCGCCCTCAGCCCGCTCGCCCTGGCGCTCGCCTCCTGCGGCGGCGGAGACGATGCCAGCACCGGGGTCGAACTGGATGGTGAGCCGATTGCCGCCATCCCTGCGCCGGACGGCCAGGACTGGACCGAGACCGTCGTAAAGACCGATGAAGGCGGGTTCCGGATGGGCAATCCGGACGCTCCGATCAAGGTGCTAGAGTTCGCTTCGCTAACCTGCCACGTGTGCGCCGATTTTTCGAACGAGGGGGCTGCCGAAATCAAGGAGCTCGTCTCCAGCGGGCGCGTGTCCTACGAATATCGCAACTACCTGCGCGCGGGGCCTGATCTTATCGGCACCCAGATTATGCAATGCGGCAATCCCGAGCGCGTGATTCCGCTGGCCGAACAGCATTTCGCCCGCTTCGACGAGTTTACCGAGAGCTTCTCCGATCCTCGCTTGCGGCAGATCGAAACCATGCCGCCCGAGCAGCAGAAACTCGCCTTCGCGGAACTTTCGGGGATGCTCGACTTTTTCGCCCAGCGCGGGATCAGCCGAGACGAGGCCGCCTCCTGCCTGGCGGATCAGGACACGGCGACCAAGCTGGCCGATCAGTCGCAGCAATGGACCCAGGAATACGATATCACCGGAACGCCGACGATCTATGTCAACGGCAACAAGTTCGAAGAGACCAAATGGTCTCGGTTGAAGCAACGCCTGGAGGCGATGGGCGCGCGGTAAGCGCGCTCTCGGGGGGCACGGATGGAGTTCAAGCGGCTTAGACTGAGCGGCTTCAAGAGCTTCGTCGAGCCTGCCGAACTGCGCATCGAACCCGGCCTGACAGGCGTCGTCGGCCCCAATGGGTGCGGCAAATCCAACCTGCTCGAGGCGATCCGCTGGGTAATGGGCGAAAACTCGCCCAAATCGCTGCGATCGGGTGGAATGGAAGACGTGATCTTCGCGGGAACGGAATCGCGCCCGCCGCGCGATTTCGCCGAAGTCCAGCTCTCCGCCGCCGATGACGATGGCGACGAGTTGGAAGTGCTGCGCCGGGTCGAGCGCGGCGCGGGCAGCGCCTATCGCCTCAACGGCAAGGATGTCCGGGCCAAGGATGTCGCGCTCACCTTTGCCGACGCCGCGACCGGCGCGCACAGCCCTGCCCTCGTCAGCCAGGGCAAGATCGCGCAGGTGATCGCGGCCAAGCCCACCGTGCGCCGCCAGATGCTCGAAGAGGCGGCGGGCATTTCCGGTCTTCATGTCCGGCGCAAGGATGCCGAGCAGAAACTGCGCGCGACCGAGACCAATCTTGCCCGGCTCGAAGACATCATGGCGGGGCTCGACAGCCGGATCTCTTCGCTGCGGCGGCAGGCCAAGGCGGCCGAACGCTATACCAAGGTGACCGACCAGATCCGCGTCGCCGAGGCGCGGCTGGTATTCGCCCGCTGGCGCGATGCGGCCGCCGCCGCCAATGCCGCCAAGCAGGAAGCCGCCGCTGCCGAGGCGCGTGTCACCGAAGCGCAGGCCCGTGCGAAGGACGCCGAAAAGGCCCAGGCCGCCGCTGCCGAACGCCTGACCGAGGCGCGCGACGAGCAGGCCGACCGGCGCGACGATGCATCCGCCCACGGCCATCGCATGTCAGCCTTGTCGGACCAGTTGCAGGCGGCAGAGGAACGGCTCGCCGATCTCGACCGCCAGAAGCAGCGGCTCGAAGAGGATCGCGGCGATGCCGACCGGTTGACCAAAGACGCCGCCGAAGCGCTGGCGCGTCTCGAAAAGGAATTGCAGCAGGGCGCCGCGGCGCTTGCAGCGGATGAAGAGCGCGCGCCGGCGCTGGCTGCGGAGGTCGAAAAGGCGGAGAGCGCAGCGCGCGCCGCCGAGCTCGCTCTGGCCAAGGCGACGGCCGACCAGGCGGGGGTCGAAGCCGAATGGCGCGTTGCCGAGGCTGCCCTCGAACAGGCGCAGTCCCGCCTAGACCGGCTGGAGAATGAGAAACGGCGCTTGGCCGATGCCCGTACCGCGCTCTCCGAAGAAGGCGATCCGGAGCAATTGCTCCGCGAGGCCGAACAGGCGCGCACCGAAGCCGAACAGCAACTTGTCGAAGCCCGATCCGCGCTCGAAACCAAGCGCGAGTCCAAGGACGGCTTGCAAACCGCGCGCGACGAGGCTTCCTCTGCCCTGTCATCGGCGAAAGCCGAGCTGGCGGGTGTCGAGCGCGAATGGCAGGCCTTGAAGCGCGACCGCGAGGCGCGCGAACGGCAATCGAAGGGCGCGCTGCCCAAGGCTCTCGATAAGGTGCGCGCCGAGAAGGGGTATGAACGCGCGCTCGCCGCCGCGCTGGGCCGCGATGCCAAGGCGATGCTCGGCGATGCGCCCGATGATCAGGATGGCCGCTATTGGACGGGGGCGGCAAAGCCCGCGCCGGTCGCCGACAACCTCGCCGCCCACGTCACCGATTGCCCGTCCGAACTCGCCGCACGGCTCGCGCTTGTGCATATCGCCGAAGCCGATGACGGCCGCACGCTCGGTCCGGGCGAATGGCTGGTTACGAAGGGCGGCGCACTGCGGCGCTGGGACGGGTTCGTCGCGCGCGGCGAAGGCGGTGCCGAAGCAGCGCGGCTCGAAGCCGAGAACCGTTTCGCCGAGCTGGACGCGGAAGTCCCGAAATTGCGCGCGGCGGTGGAGGATGCGGACACCCGGCAAAGCGAAGCGCAAGATGCCCTGCGCAATCTCCAGACCGAGCTCGTCGCTGCCGAACGCGCAGTCAACGAGGCCGTCGAAAGCGAACGCGCGGCGCTGCGCGATGTCGATCGCGCCGAAGCCCTCAAGGCCCGCCTCGCCAGCCGCGCCGAAGAGATCGACCGAGCCGAAGGAGAGTTGGGCGAGCAGCGCAAGCAGGCCGAACTCGATCTCGACAACGCGCGATCCAAACAGGCCGAACTGCCCGACCCGGCAACCGGTCGCGCGACGTTGGCGGCGGCGCAATCCAAACAGGACGCCGCGCGCGCGACATTGCAGGCCGCATCGAGTGCACTGGCGGGGCACGAACAGAACCTTGCAGTGGCGCGTGAGCGCGCCGAGCGGCAGAAGGCCGATATCGCCGGTTGGCAGGCGCGCAGCGACGACGCCACGCGACGCCTGTCCGAAATGACCCGCCGGTTCGAGGAGATCGCCGAGGAACGCGCGGTGATCGCGGCCAAGCCCGCGGGGCTGATCAAGGAAATCGAACAGGGCGATGTGGTCCGCGCGCGGCTGACGCAGGAACTCGAAGCGGCGGACAAGGCGGTCACCGAGGCTGGCGAAAACGCCCGCCATGCCGACGAGGCGCTGCGCAATGTGCAGGAGACGCTCTCGACCGCGCGCGAGGGCCGCGCCGCCTCCGCCACCCGCGCCGAAAGCGAGGATGAACGGCGCCGCGAGATGGCGGCGGTCGCCGGCGAACGCTTCCAGTGTCCTCCACCGATGCTGCCGGGAAAGTTCGAATTTGACGAGGATGCGGTCAAGGCAGCGGGAGAGGAAAGCGCCGAGATGGACCGTCTCGTGGCGAGCCGCGACCGGCTCGGCCCCGTGAACCTCGTGGCGCAGAGCGAGCTCGAGGAAGCCGAGCAGGAGCACGGCGCAAGCATTGCCGAACAGGAAGAACTGGGCGAAGCGGTCAACCGCCTGCGCGGCTCGATCGGCAATCTCAACCGCGAGGGTCGCGAACGGCTGCGCGCCGCGTTCCATGCGGTCGACGAGCATTTCCAGCGGCTGTTCACCCGGCTGTTCGAAGGCGGAAAGGCGCATCTGGCGCTCATCGACAGCGACGACCCATTGGAAGCAGGCCTGGAGATTTACGCGCAGCCGCCGGGCAAACGCTTGCAATCGCTCACGCTGCTGTCAGGCGGCGAACAGGCGCTCACCGCGATCGCGCTGATCTTTGCGCTGTTCCTTACCAATCCGGCCCCGATCTGCGTGCTCGACGAAGTCGACGCGCCATTGGACGATGCCAATATCGACCGCTTCTGCGACCTGCTCGACGCGATGACGCGCGAAACCAAGACGCGTTACCTGATCGTCACCCACAACGCGGTAACGATGAGCCGGATGCATCGCCTTTTCGGTGTGACGATGGTCGAAAAAGGCGTCTCACGCTTGGTCAGCGTGGATCTGGGCGGAGCAGAGGAATTGCTCGCCGCCGAGTGATCACTCGAGCACGAAACGGGGCCCCGCCCCCATCGCCGATGCGCGATCGCCCTTATTGTAGAGCGCGCAACGTTCGAGGCTGAGGCAGCCGCAGCCGATGCATTGGTCGAGCTTGTTTCGGGTGCGGTGGAGCAGTTTGATCTTGGCATCGAGCATGGTTCGCATAGAGCGGCTGATTCGCTGCCAGTCCGCCTTCGTGGGATTGCGGCCCTGCGGCAGTTTCGCCAGCTCGACCTCGATCTCCTCGAGATTGAGGCCAAGTTTCTGCGCAATCAGGACAAAGCTGAGGCGACGGATGTCCGAGCGGAGGAAGCGGCGCTGGTTGCCCGGCGTGCGCAGGCTCTCGATCAGGCCCTTCTTTTCGTAGAAACGGATCGCCGACACGGCCAGCCCGGTGCGTTGCGCCAGCGCGCCGATCGGCAAGAGATCGTTTTTATGCATCGCCATTCGCGCCCCCAATCGATGGCTTGCGGCACGGCATCGCTTGAGCCGTTTACCATCATCGGCAATTTCACTGTTGACCTAAACCTAACTTCAGCTTGCATATGAGGCAAGTCCCTCCCGCAGGAGGGGCATTGGACTTATTCGAAATCAGGAGAATACCGATGCCCAAGGGCTTGCTCGAACATGTGAATATCAGCGTCTCTGACAATCGCCGCATGGCTGCCTTGCTGGCCGAAATGTGCGGATGGAAGGTGCGCTGGGAAGGACCGGCGGCCGGTGGCGGCCATACGATCCATATCGGGAGCGAGAGCAATTATATCGCTCTTTATACGGCGCCGCGCGTAATCGGCGGCTTCGTGAAGGGATTGCCCCTCAACCACGTTGCGCTGGAGGTCGACGACCTCGACGGCGCAGAAGCTGTGGTGGAAAAAGCGGGCCTGGTTCCGTTCAACCATGCCGATTACGATCCCGGCCGGCGGTTCTATTTCTTCGATTGGGACGGGATAGAGTGGGAAGTGGTCTGCTATTATTGAGCAGCATGACGCGATCGACCGATCGCGCCGTGGATACCGGGGCCGGAGGCCGAAGCCTCCGGTCTCAGTCCGCGATCAGGCCGATCGCGAGGTAGATCAGGAACGGTGCGCCGATCCCGAACAGGGCGGCCAGCACCCAGGCGACGCGAACGATGGTGACGTCCCAGCCGAAATAATTGGCGATCCCGGAGCACACGCCCATCAGCTTGGCATCGGCGCGGCCGAGGCGGAACTTGGTTGGTGCCCCGGGAGTGTTATGGCGATCGAGCTGGCTCATGCGAGCTGACCGATGACGACGGTGCTGGCGTTGGCGGCATCGGTCGGCATGGCGACGGTGCCCGTGATCAGTACCAGCGAGAGGGCCAGAGCCGAAACAGCGGCGGCGACCTGGTTACGGAGCGAAGTGAAGCTAGACATTTATTTGCGTCCTTATCTTATCCGGTCGAACCCTGTGTCCGACCATGCCAGAGACATTGCAGGGGGCGTGCCAAACTGAAAAAACCGCAGAACTCCGCCATTCCTGCACAAAGCATCGAAACCTGTCTGGATGCTGAATGCCACGTTGTGGGAAATTTCCCCAATTCTTGGTTTGGCGATTTCGCGCGTGACCTGTGCCCTCTCCCTCGCCTAGTGCAATCGCCATGGCGCTCGCCTCGCTGACCCTCTCCGATTTCCGCAATCACGCGCTCAGCGAACTCACCGGGGCGCGGCGGTTCAACCTGCTTCTGGGCGACAACGGAGCGGGCAAGACCAATGTGCTCGAAGCGATCTCCCTGCTCTCTCCGGGACGCGGGATGCGCCGCGCTGCTGCGGGCGAAATGGCGCGCGAAGGCGGCCCGGGTGGCTTTGCCATCGGCGCCGATCTGCGCGCAGGCGAAGAAATCGTTCGCCTAGGGACGAAGGTCACTCCGGAACGTCCCGGCAGGCGCACCGCGCGCATCAACGGAGCCGACGCGCCACTGGGGCGGCTCGGCGAATGGCTCGGCATGTTGTGGCTCACCCCGGCGATGGATCGCTTGTTCACCGACAGCCCGGGTGGCCGCCGGCGCTTTCTCGATCGGCTGGTGCTGGCGCTCGAACCCGGACATGCCCGGCATTCGACCCGCTACGAAGCTGCCCTGCGCGAGCGCAATCGCCTGTTGTCGGACGACCGCCCGCCCGATCCGGACTGGCTTGCGGGACTCGAAGCGCAATTGGCCGAGCACGGAGCAGCGATCAGTGCCGCGCGCGCGAGGCTCGTCGAGCGCCTCGCCAATACGCTCGCCGTGCTGCCCGACGAACCGTTCGCCCGGCCCGACCTTGCGCTCGAAGGCGGCGGGCCGCCTGACGCGGCCGAACTCGCCGCCGCGTTTGGTCAACGTCGCCGCGAGGAACGCGCGGCCGGGCGCACGCTCGTCGGTCCGCATCGCGCGGACCTCGTGGCCTCGATGGCGGGGAAAGAGCGGCCCGCGCGCGATTGTTCGACCGGCGAACAGAAAGCCATGCTGATCGCGCTGGTCCTCGCCCATGCCGGGCTCATGCCAGCCGAGCGCCCGCTCGTCCTTCTTCTCGACGAAGTGGCCGCGCATCTCGATCCGGAACGGCGCGCGGCGCTGTTCGAGCGCTTGCGCAACGGGAATGCACAGGTCTGGCTGACCGGCACCGAAGCGGCGCCGTTCGAGGATATTCTCGATGAGGCGGCGCGCTGGGACGTGGCGGAAGGCGCGGTTACTCGGCGTTGACGCTCAGATTGTCGGTCAATTCCTTCGGGAAAGCGCCGATGATCTGGTCGATTGTCGCATCCACCAGGGTGCCGATCGCCGCAGGGGTCGGATGGACCCGGTCGTCCTGGAAATTTTCCGGGTCCTGGTAAATCGATTCAAGGAAGAACGGAACCAGCGGCACGCCGTATTCCTTGGCCAGATCGCCATAGATCGCATCGTACTGCCTGACATAGTCCTTGCCCATATTGGGCGGCGCGCGCATCCCGAACAACAGCACGGGCACACCCTTCTCCTGCGCGATCTCGAGCATCCGCTTGACGTTCGAACGCGTCTGTTCGGGCTCGATGCCGCGCAGCATGTCATTGCCGCCCAATTCGACGATCAGCAGATCGGGCGCGGTTGTCTGCGCCTCGATCGTGAAAGCGAGCCGATCGCGCCCGGCTTGCGTCGTATCGCCCGATACGCCGGCATTGGCGACGCTCGCATTGATTCCGCGTTCGCGCAAAGCGGCCTCGAGCTGGGCCGGATAGCTTTCATCCGATTCCACCCCGTAACCGGCGAACAGGCTGTCGCCGAATGCGAGGATCTGCACCGGTTCGCCCTGCGGATCGACCTGCTTTCCGGGGCGTTCGGTACGTGCGCTTTCGGGCGGCACGGGCTGGGTGCTATTATCGTCCGACGAGCCGCAGCCGACCAGCAGCAGCAGGGCGCTCGTCGACACCAATATGCGTTTCATTGGGAAACCTCCTTGCGAGTTCGCCATAAGCTATGCCATCGCAGCGCGGTGACAAGTCCCCAACCGACCAATAGCCCCCTCGCCATCGACGCACGCGATGTCCGCCTGACGCTCGGCGATACCGCGCGGCCCGTCGAAATCCTCAAAGGCATCGACCTTCAAGTGTATGAGGGAGAGACGCTCGCCCTGCTCGGCCCCTCGGGCTCGGGGAAAAGCTCGCTGATGGCGGTGCTCTCCGGCCTCGAACGCGCGAGCGGTGGGAGGGTGATGGTCGCGGGTGAGGAATTCGCGACCATGAACGAGGATGCGCTGGCCACGGCGCGGCGCGGCAAGATCGGGATTGTGCTGCAGGCCTTCCACCTGCTGCCCACCATGACCGCGCGCGAGAATGTCGCGACCCCGATGGAACTGGCGGGGATGGGCGAGGCGCGCGAACGAGCCACGGCGGAACTGGAAGCGGTCGGTCTCGGGCACCGGCTCGATCACTACCCCACCCAGCTTTCGGGCGGCGAGCAGCAGCGCGTGGCCATCGCCCGCGCGATCGCTCCGCGTCCGACGCTGATCTTCGCCGACGAACCGACCGGCAATCTCGACGCCGCGACCGGCGAACAGATCGTCGATGTCCTGTTCGCCCGCCGCGCCGAGACCGGGGCCACTCTGGTGATCATCACGCACGACCCGGCCCTGGCCGAACGATGCGACAGGATCGTGACGCTGGGCGACGGCCGGATCGTGAGCGACGATGCCCGGTAACACCCTCCCCATGGCAGGGAGCAACATGTGAACTGGTCCACTGCCTGGCGGATCGCGCGACGCGAACTCAACGCGCGGTTTCGCGGGCTTCGGCTGTTGCTGGTGTGCCTGTTCCTCGGCGTCGGCGCGCTGGCGGCGATCTATTCGCTGACCGGAGCGATCGAAGGCGAGCTCGAAACGCGCGGGCGCGAAATCCTGGGTGGAGACGTCCAGGCCGAGGTCTGGCAGCGCGCGCCCACCGACGAGGAACTGGCCGCGTTCGAGGAATTGGGCGACGTCTCGGTCGGCCTCAGGATGCAGGCGACGGCGCGCCACGGCGATCTCGTCTCTCCCATCGAACTCAAATCGGTCGACGAGGCCTACCCGCTGGTCGGCACACTGACGCTGGAGGATGGCCGCGCGGTCGGCCCTCCAGCGGCGGACGAAGCCTGGCTCAGCCGCGGCGCCGCCGACCGGCTCGATCTGAAGCCCGGCAACAGTTTCGCGATCGGCGGACGCGACGTGCGCGTCGGCGGGATCATCGCTTCCGAACCCGATCGCCTCGGCGAAGGTTTCTCGCTGGGCCCCGCAGTATTGGTGCGCGCCGGGTTTCCCGAGGCGGCGGGGCTCGCCGCACCGGGTGCCTTCTACCAGTCGAAAACCCGCATCGCCTTCGATACGCCGCGCGACCTCGACGAGACAGTCGAGGCACTCGAAGAACGTTTTCCCACCGCAGGCTACGATTTCGACACCGCCGAGCGCGCCTCGCCGGGGGCCGAGCGCTTCGTCTCGCGGATGGGGCAATTCCTCGTTCTGGTCGGCCTTGCCGCGCTGGTGATCGCCGGGATCGGGATCGGTGGCGGTGTCTCCTCCTATCTCGAAGCACGACGGCAATCGATCGCGACCCTCAAGGTGCTCGGAGCGACCAGCGGCGATGTCGCGAAAATCTACCTGCTGCAGATCCTGGCCGCGGCGCTGGTCGGCAGCGTGCTGGGACTGGTTGCAGGTGTGGCCCTCACCCCGCTGATCGGCAAGGCGCTCGAAGGGCTGCTGCCGGTTGCTGCGGGGGTTACACTGGATACCCGCGCGCTGATCGTCGCGCCTTTGTTCGGGCTGCTGGTCGCGCTGATCTTCGCCGCGCCGCCGCTGGCGCGCGCGCGCAGCTTCCCCGCCATGGCGCTGATGCGCGCCCGCGCCACGCCGATCGCGCGTGACCGACGCGCGTGGCTGCCGGTGCTAATCGGCCTCGCCTTGCTGCTGGCGCTGGTGCTGGCGACCGCCTCGCAGAAAATGCTGAGCCTGATCTTCCTCGGCGGAGCGGCAGCGATGCTCGGCCTCCTCGCGCTGCTGGGCTGGGCGATCCGCAAGCTGGCCGCCCGCGTGCCGCGCCCTTCGCAACCGATCGCACGGATCGCACTCGCCAACCTTCACCGGCCGGGCGCGCAAACCGGCGCGCTCGTCACTGCGCTCGGCTTCGGCCTTTCCGCGTTCGTGCTGCTGGCGGCGATCCAGACCAGCATTGCGGGCAATATCCAGCTGAGCGTGCCCGAGCGTGCGCCCGACTATTTCGTGCTCGACGTGCCGCGCGACCGGGCGGACGATTTCCGTGCGCTGGTCGAAGAGACCGCACCGGGATCGGTCGTTCGCACCGTGCCCGCGCTGCGCGGTCGCATCCTCGCCTATGGCCCTGAAGACGACGAGGTCCGCGTCGATGAGCTGGAGGAACTGCCCGAAGGGGCCTGGCCGTTGCGCGGCGAGCGCGGCCTGACCTATGCCGACGCCGTGCCCGAAGGGAACACGATCACCGAAGGCCAGTGGTGGGGGCCGATGTGGCAGGGCGATCCGCTCGTCTCGGTCGATGCCGAGCTGGGCGACGTGCTCGGCCTTCGCATCGGCGACACGATCACGATCGGCGTGCTGGGGGTCGAGCGGACCGCGCGGATCGCCAATTTCCGCCGCATCGACTGGGAAGCGCTCGGCTTCAATTACGTCCTCGTCTTCAGCCCCAACACGCTCGAGGATGCGCCGCACAACCTTGCCGCGACGATCGAGACACCCGACGGCGCGACCGCCGCGCTGCTGCAGGCGCTGGTGCGCCAGTTCCCCTCCTCCTCGGCGATCGAGGTGGGCGGGATCCTCAAGCAGGCGCGCGACCTGCTCGAACAGGTAGGCATCGCCATCCTCGCGGCGGCTTCGGTCGCTGTGCTGGCGGGGCTTGCGGTCCTCGTCGGCGCGATCGCTGCAGCCCGGGCGAGCCGGCTCTACGACAATGTCGTCCTGCGCGTGCTTGGCGCGAGCCGGCGGCAGCTTCTGCTGCTCCAGCTCGCCGAATATGCACTGCTGGCCACGCTTCTGTCGGGTGTCGCGCTGGCGATCGGTAGCGGCCTCGCCTGGCTGGTGGTGACCCAGCTGTTCGAATTCGACTGGCTGCCGCATTGGCCGACCGTGCTTGCGGTGCTCAGCGGCGGTGTAGCGACCGTGCTGGTGGTGGCGATAGGCGGCTCGCTGCCGCTCCTCAGAGCCAAGCCTGCACAGGCGCTGCGCACGCTCTAGGCCACCGGAGCGACTGCGGCGCAGCTCTACTGCCCACACCTTCGTCATTCCTGCTTCGTGGATCTCTCGACCGCGTGAGCGTCGCGCAAAAGAAAAGGGGAGCCGAAGCCCCCCTTCCCCGTATTCGATTGAACGCTTGTAGCGTCAGAACTTGTAGCGCGCCGTCACACCGTATGTGCGCGGCTGGCTGGGATAACCCGAGATCGTCTGCGACTGGGCAACACCCGGGAAGATCGTCGTCAGGTAACGTTCGTCGAGCAGGTTGCGCGCCCAGGCGGCGAGCTCGAAGCCGTTATCCATGATGAAGGTGATCGAGGCGTTCACCTGGTTCACTTCACGCGAGTACTGCTGGGCCGCCGTGATCGCGGGTCCGAAATCGATCACTTCGCCGGTCGGCGCACGGGTCGCGAAATCGGGCAGTCCGTCGAGGATCTGCGTGTCCGATTCGTGGTAGTAATCACCGCGGAACACGATCGAATTGCCCGAATTGCCGAGATCCAGCGTGTAGGTCGCGGAAGTCGCGAAGGTGATTTCCGGGATGCCCGCCGGTGTCGCACCGGTCAGGTCACCGACCGACGATCCCGGGAAGCTGTCATACTTCGGATCGAGCAGAGTGGTCGATGCCGTCACGACGAGATTGTCGACCGGCAGCAGCGTCATGTCGAATTCGAAACCCGAGGTCGACTGGACACCGGCATTGGTGAGCGCGAAGCCGGTACCGGTGAAGGCGAAGGACTGGAAGCCCTTGATCTTCTGGTCGAACAGCGCGAGCGCGAACGAGATACCGGGGAATTCGCCCTTCACGCCGATTTCGAAGACTTCGGCATCTTCCGGGCCGGCGAAGCGGGTGCCGGTCGTAAGGTTGGGGACGATCAGTCCGGCATTGAATATCGGCGAATCGGGGGCCGCGATCACGCTGCCACCGATACCCGGCGTGAAATCGGTCGCCGCCGGGCGACTATCGCGCGACAGGTTCACCGACGAAGCTTTGAAGCCGGTCGCATAGGTCGCATACATATTGATCCCGTCGAAGAGATCGGCCGCGAGCCGCAGCGTGTAGCTGAAATCGTCATCCTTCGTCCGGGCCGGTTCGACCGCATTCGGCGTATTCAGGAACGGCGGCACGAACTGCAGCGGAGTCAGCGCAAGCAGCGGGTTGGTTGCCGGATTGGTCGCGCCGGCGAGCAACGCGGCCTGGACCGCCTCCGGCAACGCGCGGAACTGTTCCGGCGTCGTCACCGCGCCACCGCTGCCCTGGATGATGCCGATATCGACGAAATTCAGGCTCGAAAGGACGTCGAAGCTCTGCTGCGAGAGCGCGAAGTTCTTTTCATCGGTCGTGTAGTTGAACCCGGCCGTGAAGGTGATGCGGTCACCCAGGGCGACGTCGAAGGTGCCGAACAGCGACAGCGCTTCGTTGTCGAGCGAGAACTGTTCCGCCGTCAGGGCGCCGGGACGGAAAAAGGTATTCGCCGGAACGCCCAGGGCCCCTTCGATGAACGCCAGCGTGCCCGGAGCGCCACCACCTGCAAGCAGGTCGAAGAACAGGCGTGCATCCTCGCCATTGTTAAGGCTCGAGGTCTGGTCGATGCTCTCGTTGAAATAATAGGCACCGAGCAGGACATCGACGGGGCCGAGTTCGCCCGTCACACGCAGTTCCTGGGTGAACGTGTCGACGGCCTGGTCGCGGGTTTCACGGACGACGTCGGCGCTAGAGAAATCGACATCCTGGTCGTTGAAGGACCGCAGCGCGCGGTAGGCGGTGATCGAGGTCAGCGAGAACGGACCGAAATCGAAATTGCCCTGCAACGAGGCACCGTAGTTCTCGATGTCGTTAACCGGCAGCTGGTTGAGATAGGTGACGTCGTCGAAGATGCTGTTGGGACCGGTATTGGTCGCGCCGCCCACCGCGAAGAGCAGCGGCGTGGTCGGGCCGGCCGCCACGGTGCCGGCATAGCAGCACAGTTCGTCGATCTTGCTGTAGTCGCCGATCAGGCGGAAGCTGGTGCTGGCGCTCGGTTCGAACAGCAGCTGGCCGCGCACGGCCCAGCGATCGCGATCGTTGATGGTCTCGTCGCTGCCTGCGACTTCGACGTAACCGTCACGCGTGTTGTACGAACCATCGACCGCGAAGGCGAGCGACTCGCCGATCGGGCCGGTCACGTCGGCCTTGACCACGACCTGGTTGTAATTGCCGTAGGTCGCCGAAGCCGAACCGCCGAATTCGAATTGCGGAGCCTCGGTCACGACCGAGATCACGCCCGCGCTGGCGTTCTTGCCGAACAGGGTCGATTGCGGGCCGCGCAGCACTTCGATGCGCGAGACGTTGGCGAGGTCGGCGATCTGGCCCGCCGAACGCGAGCGATAGACGCCGTCGATGAACACGCCGACCGACGGTTCGATGCCGAAATTGTTGGCGCCGTTGCCGAAGCCGCGGATGATGAAGGTGGTCTGCGCCGAGCTCTGGTTCTGGCTGACGCGGAGCGACGGGGTGACCGTCTGAAGATCGATGAGGTCGCGGATTTCCGCGCGCTCGATCGTTTCACCACCGGTCACGCTGACCGAGATCGGGGTTTCCTGAAGGGTCTTTTCGCGCTTGGACGCGGTGATGACAACACGGTTGCCGGTCGCGACATCTTCCTGCGCATCGAACGTATCGCCGTCATCGGGCTGCGCCATCTCGACATCGTCTTCGTCGGACGCCTTGTCGACATCTTGCGCATGCGCGATCGAGGGCAGCGCCATGCTTGCCGCACCGGCAAGAAGGGCGAAACGGAAACCGGCTTTACGGCCGCTGAAACGGGTAATCATGAAGCATTACTCTCCCATGGAGCGTGGCCGCTTTGGCGGTTCCACGCGGTTCTCCTAGACCCCTTATGATTAATCGATCGATTAGCTCGCGACAATCGCAATGTCGTCGATTCCGCTCGATTTGCCCGCTTTTGCGCGGTTTGACGGCGTTAACCCGCCTTTCTGTTGCAATCGCGCCACAAGGCACCATCTTGCCTGCACGCCCCCTGTCGGCTAGTGGCGCGCCCGATTGTGCGGCGCACAACGAACGCAGCCGCCGACGAAACACGCATTACGGATATCCTCGAATGACCACTTCGCTCCGCAACGTGGCGATCATCGCGCACGTCGACCACGGCAAGACCACGCTGGTCGACCAGCTGTTCCGCCAATCCGGCACCTTCCGCGAAAACCAGCGCATTGAAGAACGCGCAATGGATTCCAACGATCTCGAGAAGGAACGCGGGATCACCATTCTCGCCAAGCCGACCTCGATCGAGTGGGTGCCCGAAGGCAAGGCGAACTCCTATCGCATCAACATCGTCGATACGCCCGGCCACGCCGACTTCGGTGCCGAAGTCGAACGCATCCTGTCGATGGTCGATGGCGTCGTCCTGCTGGTCGATGCTGCCGAAGGCCCGATGCCGCAGACCAAGTTCGTCACCGGCAAGGCGCTCGGCCTCGGCCTCAAGCCAATCGTGGTCGTCAACAAGATCGACCGCCCCGATGCGCGCCCGCAGGAAGTTCTCGACGAAGTGTTCGACCTGTTCGTCAATCTCGACGCCAATGACGAGCAGCTCGATTTCCCCGTGCTCTACGCTTCGGGCCGTGCCGGCTATGCCGGCCCCGAAGACAGCGTGCGTGATGGCGACCTGATCCCGCTGTTCGAAACGCTGGTGAGCCACGTTCCCGAGCCCGATCTCGATCCCGACGGCGATTTCGCGATGCTCGCGACGCTGCTCGATCGCGATCCGTTTCTCGGCCGCATCCTGACCGGCCGGATCGAAAGCGGCCGCCTCGAAGTCGGCATGCCGATCCGCGCGCTCAACCTGAAGGGCGAAGTCGTCGAGGCCGGTCGCGCCACCAAGGTGTTCGCCTATGAAGGCCTCGAGCGCACCCCCGTGCTGCACGCCAAGGCGGGCGACATCGTCGCCATCGCCGGTCTGACCGAGGCCACCGTGGCCGATACGATCGCCGCGCCCGAAGTCACCGTGCCGCTCCACGCGCAGGAAATCGATCCGCCGACGCTGTCGATGACTTTCGCCGTCAACGACAGCCCCTATGCGGGCCGCGAAGGCGACAAGGTGCAGAGCCGCGTGATCCGCGAACGGCTCGAGCGCGAAGCCGAGACCAATGTCGCGATCCGTATCACCGAAAGCGCCGAGAAGGACGCCTTCGAAGTGGCGGGCCGCGGCGAATTGCAGCTCGGCGTGCTGATCGAGAACATGCGCCGCGAAGGCTTCGAGCTGTCGATCAGCCGCCCGCGCGTGCTGTTCCGCGAGGAAAACGGCGAGCGGATGGAGCCCTATGAAACGGTCGTCGTCGATGTCGATGACGAGCATTCGGGCACGGTCGTCGAGAAGATGGCGCAGCGCAAGGCCGAGATGACGGACATGCGTCCCTCGGGCGGCGGCAAGACCCGCCTCACCTTCTCCGCCCCGTCGCGCGGCCTGATCGGCTATCACGGCGAGTTCCTGTCCGACACGCGCGGCACCGGGATCATGAACCGCCTGTTCGAGAAATACGGCCCCTACAAGGGCAAGATCGAAGGCCGCCAGAACGGCGTGCTGATCTCGATGGAACAGGGCGAAGCGGTCGGTTACGCGCTCAATGCGCTCGAAGATCGCGGCGTGCTGTTCGTGAAGCCGGGCGAGAAGCTCTATCAGGGCATGGTGATCGGCGAGAACGCCAAGCCGCAGGACCTCGAGGTGAACCCGCTCAAGTCCAAGCAGCTGACCAACTTCCGCAGCACCGGCAAGGACGACGCGATCAAGCTGACCCCGCCGCGCAAGATGACGCTCGAGCAGGCGATCGCCTACATCCAGGACGACGAACTGGTGGAAGTCACCCCGCAGAACGTGCGCCTGCGCAAGCGCTATCTCGACCCGCACGAGCGCAAGAAGATGTCGCGCAAGGAAGGCTGATCAGCCGACCTATCGGGCGAGCGAGCGCCTATGTGCAGCGCATATAGGTGTACCGCTCGCCCTTGTCGTATCGGAAGCGCAGGCGGTCCGCGCCTTCGAGCGCCATGTAGAAAATGTAGCGCGTGGTCTCGACATAGGTTTCGTCGACCGTCGCGGCGGCGTAATCGCCGTCGACCTTCACGCTCTGCACCTTGCCGCGCGATTCGAAGAACTCGATCTCGTCGCCGGTGATGGTGAAAACGCCATGGCTGCGATTGTCGCAATCGGCCTGGGTCTTGGCAAACGTGCCCTGAAAACGCTCCGGGATCGTCGACACCGTCTTGGCATTGCGGACCGTCGCGGCGTCCTCGGCCAGTTCGGCTTCGGTCGCCGGCGTGCCGGTTGCGATGGGCGGAGCCTTCGGCGTGGCCGCGGGCGTCTCGACCGACATTTCCGGAGCGCTGGCCGTGTCTTCGGGATCGGCAGGCGCGGGATCGGCCGAGCAGGCAGCGAGTGCGACGAGCGCGAGCGGGGCGAGCGGGAGGATAGCGTGTTTCATACCGGCTCAACGCCTCCCCACGCGAACCTTTCCCGCCAGCCTACCCCTGCGTCCTACTGAAACGCCGCGAAGTTCGGCTGGCCGTTGCTCGCGCTGACGCCGCCATCGACCGGCAGGTTAACCCCCGTCACCATCCGCGCATCGTCGCTGGCAAGGAACAGGACCGGGCCGGCAATGTCTTCCGGCTCTGCCGGGGCGCCGAGCGGCATACGGCGGTTGAAGGCCTCCAACAGTTCGTCATTGTCGGTGATCCCGCTGGCCATATCGGTGCGGGTCATCGAGGGGCAGATGGCGTTCACCCGTACGCCCTGGCCGCCCAGTTGCAGCGCCAACCCGCGCGTAAGGTTCGTCACCGCGCCTTTCGAGGCATTGTAGATCGGCATCGTCCAGTCGCCGCCGGTGCCCGAGACGCTCGACGTGTTGACGATGCTGCCTTTGCTCCCGACCAGCGCGGGGATCGCCGCGCGGCACATCCGCAGCACGCCCTTCACATTGATGTCGATCGCACCGTCGATATCGTCGTCCTCCGCCTCTGCCAGCGGCCCGTTGGTGCCGACCCCGGCGTTGTTGACCAGCACGTCGAGCCCGCCGAACCGGTCGACGGTTTCGCGAATTATCCGCTCCGGAAACTCGGGGTCGGAAACGTCGCCCTCCACCAGCAGCGTGCGCGCCGTGTCCATGTCTTTCGCGACCTCCGCGATGTCCTCGCGATTGCGCGAATTGAGCACGACATTGGCGCCCTCCTCCCCAAAGCGGCGCGCGATGGCCGCGCCGATCCCGCTCGAGGATCCGGTAACGATGACGGTTTTGTCGGTGAAACGTTGCATGCGAAGCTCCTGAATGACTGGTTCAGCCGATCAATGGGTGGCGGCGCCGTGTGTTTCGAGAATTCTCGATTTGGATGTGCTCGATTGACGCTTGCCGCCCCGGCCCTCGCCCCCTAGCCTCGTGCACAGAGCCATACGGGGAACCTTCCATGCGCATCACCACCACTCTGCTCGCAGGCGCCGCCCTGCTGGGCGTGAACATCTCTGGGCCCCTTGCCGCCCAGGAGGCGCAGGACGCTGCCGCCACCACGACCGAGGAAGCAACTCAGGGTATCGGCCCGGGTGCGCGGCCGGCGGGGGCGGACTGGAGCCGCAGTCCGGTGCTCGCGCCCAATGGCATGGCGGCGACCGCGCATCCGCTGGCAACGCAGGTGGCGCTCGATATCCTCAAGGCCGGGGGCAGCGCGGTGGATGCGGCGATCGCGGCCAATGCCGCGCTCGGACTGATGGAGCCGACCGGCAACGGCATCGGCGGGGATCTGTTCGCGATCGTCTACGATCCCAAGACCGACAGGCTCTACGGCATCAACGGATCGGGCCGCT
This sequence comes from Alteriqipengyuania halimionae, assembly GCF_009827575.1. Classification (NCBI taxonomy): domain Bacteria; kingdom Pseudomonadati; phylum Pseudomonadota; class Alphaproteobacteria; order Sphingomonadales; family Erythrobacteraceae; genus Pseudoblastomonas; species Pseudoblastomonas halimionae. The sequence goes on from NZ_WTYR01000001.1 coordinate 1,603,432, forward strand.
CGCCCTCGGACCAGACGCTCGACCAGTTGAAGAGCAAGCTCGGCGACGATGCGACATCGATCCCGCCGGTCGGGCCGCTGCCGATCACCATTCCCGGCACCGTCGATGCCTGGTTCGACCTGCACGAGCGCTTCGGCAAGCTGCCGATCGCGGACGATCTCGCCTCGGCGATCCGCTATGCCCGCGAAGGGCATCCGGTCGCGCCGGTGATCGCGATGTATCTCCAGCGCTCGCTCGCCGCCTACGAGGCGCGGCTCAAGCGCTACGATTTCGATTTCGACAATGCCCGCGCGACCTACTTCCTCAACGGCGCGCCCGAGGCCGGCGACATCTTCCGCAACCCCGATCTGGCCGACACGCTCGAACGGATCGCCAGGAATGGTCGCGACGAATTCTACGAGGGCGAAACCGCGCAGCGGATCGTCGATTACCTGCGCGAACAGGGCAGCGCCTTCACGCTGGAGGATTTTGCCGCGCATGACAGCGAGTGGGTGGACGTCTCCTGCGTCCATTATCGCAAGGGCTACGAATTGTGTGAGCTTCCGCCGAACGGCCAGGGCTTTGCCGCGTTGCAGATGGTCAACATCCTCAAGAACGTCGACCTCGCCCAGTGGGACCGCGGGAGCCCGCAAGTGCTGCACTACATCACCGAGGCAAAGCGCCTCGCGTTCGAGGATGTCGCGCGCTATTATGCCGATCCCGAATTCGCCTCGACGCCCGAAGGGCTGCTGACCGACGCATACGGGCGGGAGCGCTTCGCCGAGATCGATCCCGAAAAGGCCACCCCCGCCTTCGCACCCGGCGCACCGACCGCACCCAAGCTGGAAGGTCCGGGCGATACGACCTATCTTACCGTCGCCGACAAGGATGGCATGATGGTCAGCCTGATCCAGTCGAACTATCGTGGCATGGGCGGCGGGCTGGTGGCCGATGGCCTGGGGTTCATGTTCCAGGATCGCGGCGAGCTCTTCAGCCTCGATCCCGCGCATCCCAATGCCTATGCGCCTTCCAAGCGGCCGTTCCACACCATCATTCCCGCGTTCGTGACGAAGGACGGGAAGCCGTGGATGAGCTTCGGCCTGATGGGTGGCGGCATGCAACCGCAGGGCCACGTGCAGATCCTCGTCAACCTGGTCGATTACGGGATGAATTTGCAGGAAGCGGGCGACGCCGCACGGCTGATGCACGATGGTGGCCGCCAGCCGACCGATCCGCTCGAGGGCAGCCCTGCCGATGCCTACGAGATCGACAGTCTCGGCACGCTGTTCGTCGAGCCCGGCACGCCCGCTGCCACGATCGAGGCGCTGCGCGCCATGGGCCACAGTGTCGAGATCGAGACCACCGGCATTCCCTTCGGCGGCTATCAGGCGATCGTCCGCGACCCCGCGACCGGCGCCTATACCGGCGCGACCGAGATGCGGAAGGACGGCCAGGCAAGCGGGTATTGATCGCCAGCCCCCTCCCGCATGCGAGAGGGGGCTATCGCACCTAGAAATCCATCGAGATCGAGGCTTTGACCGTGCGCGGCTGGCCCTGGAGGATCGCCGAAGAGAAGGTGTCGAAGGCGCTCGCCCAATAGGCATTGTCGGCGACGTTATCGACGGTCACTCGCAGCGTCACAGGCACCTCGCCCGCGGCCAGCACATAGCGCGCGCCGACATCGAAGCGGGTCCAGCTGTCGAGCTGGAGCGTGTTGGCTGCGTCGATCCACTGCTCGCCGGTATGCATGGCGCGTCCAGTCAGCGTCAGGCCAGGGATGAAGGGCAGGTCCCATTCGACATCGGCATTGGCGGTGAATTCGGGCACGCCGGGCACCTTGGCGCCGCCATCGAGCGTGGCATCGGTGACGGCCGCACCGGCGATCAGCCGGAGGCCGGGAAGGATCGAACCGTTGACGGTGAACTCCACGCCTTCGTGCCGCTGGTCGCCGAGATAGCCGAAGCTGCCATCGGGGAGCACGCCCTCGCCCGGACGCTCGATCCGGTAGGCGGCGAGGCCGAGGAAGACGTCGCCCAGTCCGAGATCAGCCAGGGCGAGCTTGCCGCCGATCTCATACTGCGTGGACTTGCGCGGCGCGAGCGTGGCGCCCGGATTGCTCACCAGCGCGGGATCGAGCGGCGCGGTCGGCCCCTGCTGGAGCGCTTCGATCCGGTTCGCATAGAGCGACAGCCCTTCGACCGGCTTGGCCACGATGCCCGCCACCGGGGTCACCGCATCGGCATCGTAGCGAGTATCCAGCGCACCGCCGAAATAGCTGAAGCTTTCCTGCCGGATCGCCTGGATTCGCAATCCGCCGGTCAGCAGCACGCGGTCGCCGAACAGTCCGACGGTGTCGGACACGAAGCCGCTGGTCAGGCGTCGCTTGGCGATCGGATAGGGATCGTCGAGATCGCCGCCAGCAAAGGCGGTCGGCTGCTGCGAGACCTGGACCGGATCGTAGAGATTGGTGTCGAACGGCGTGAAGAAATCGTAGGCCGTGCGATCTTCCTGCCACACGATGTTGCCGCCGAAATTGAATTCGTGCGTGATCGCGCCCTCGCCCACTTGCGCGCGCAGGCCCGCTTCGACCGCCTGGTTGCTCGATTTGAACGGGATGTAGGAGTGGAATCCGCTGGTGCCGTCGCCGGTCGCCGCGTCGTTGACGGTGATCCCGCCGTAAATGCCTTCCTCGTCGCCTTCGCGCGCACCGGCCCGGGCGTAGAACATCGCATTGTCGGCGAGGTCGTATTCCAGGCTCAGCGTGCCGAAGACGTCCTGCAGATCGGTGTAGGTGTAGTCCTGCGCATAATTAGCGCTTGCATCGGGCACGGCGGGAACGGTGGCGCTGGCGACCGTCACCTTGGGCCGCAGGCGATCGACCCGCACGTCCTGATAGGCGAGGTCGAGCCCGACGCGCAGATTGCCGCCGTCGTAATCGAACCCGCCGCCCAGCACTTGTGTGCGGCGATCCTCGCCGTCGATCGACACTTCGCCGTCGCGCCAGGCGCCGTTGACGCGCAAGCCCCACTCGCCCGCCTCACCGAAGCGGCGCGAGACGTCGAAGCTGCCGCCGACATGCCCGTCGCCGACAAAGCCCGCGGTCACGCGGTTGAGCGGATCGGCTCCGGCGCGCTTGAGCACGAGGTTGACGCTGCCGCCGAGCCCCGAGCCGCCCGGTGCCGCGCCGTTGAGGAACGCGCTCGAGCCGTTGAGGACCTGCACGCTTTCGAACAGTTCGGGCGCGACCAGCTGGCGCGGGGCGACGCCGTAGAGGCCGTTCAGCCCGACATCGTCGCCGAACAGCGGGAAGCCGCGCACCACGAACAGTTCGGACGCATTGCCATAGCCATAGGTGGTGCGGATCGTCGGGTCGTTCTCGAGCACTTCGCCCAGCGTCAGCGGCTGCTGGTTGAGGATCAGGCTCTCGTCGTAGGAGCGCACCGCGAAGGGTAGGTCCTCGGCCGGCTTGTCGCCCAGCACGCCGAGATCGCCGCCATTGTCGACCTGGGTCTCGTTCTCGGCCTGCGCGACGATGACGACGCGGTTTTCGGGCCCCACCCCGTCGTCGGTCTCCTGCGCGATGACAGGGGTGGTCGACACGATCGCAAGCGCGAGTGTCGGGAGCGAGGCGGCAATACGGTAGTTCATGACGGTCTTTCTGATCGAAGTGTCGAGGGGAATTCAGGCGCGGCCGGTGAGCCGCAGGACGATGACGCTGAGCACGGGGAGCGCGACCAGCACGGCGGCGGCGATATCCCACGCCCCGTCGCCCAGCAGGCCGAGCACCAGCCCGGCCAGGGTGGAAAGCGCGATCAGCAGCGGCGCGGCGAAGACTTCGTGCGCGCGCAGGCGGCGATTGGTGCGGCCGCTGGCGCGCAGGCTGACCCGCCCGTTGATCCGCCTGGTGATCCGCCTGTTGATCAGGGCGCTCATGCGATCGCCCCGCGCCGCGCGCCGGTGCGGATTTCGTCGACCCGGCGCTCGATATTCTCGCGGCGGCGCTGCCACCACAGCAGCAGCCCGGTCCACAGCACGCGGATCGTCAGCAGCGTGAGCAGCGCCCACAGGATCTTGAGCGCCAGCCCGCCGTAATCGCCGAAATGAAGCGGCTTGGACATCATCAGCGCCTGGTTGAGCGCGGGCATAGAGCGCGCATCGACCAGCTCGCCGCTGGCCGCATCGACCAGCGCGGGCGTCAGCAAATGGCTCGTCAGCGGACGATCGCCCTGGAAGAAGATCGCATAGTGCCGATCGGTGCTCCAGTCGCCGCCGGGAAAGCCGATGAATTGCGGCGAGCGGCCCGGCAGTGCGTCCTGCGCCGCCGCCATCGCCGCATCGAGCGAGCCGTAGTCGCGCGGCGCCAGCGCGGCCTCACTCCCATGCGAGGCGGTCATCGCGGCGAGCTCGTTCTCGCGCCAGCTATCGGTCAGCGGATCGGCAAAGGCGTTGATCGCCCCCGTCGCCGCCACCACCAGCGCCCAGGCGAGCGTCACCATGCCGAGGAAATTGTGCCGGTCGAGCCGCTGCACCCGCTCGCTGCGATTGCGCCGCACCGTGCCGAAGCGCAGCCGCCGCATGAACGGCGCGTACAGCACCGTGCCAGAGACCAGCGAGAGAACGAAGCCGATCCCCATCACGCCGAGGAACAGCATGCCCGGCAGGCCCAGCAATAGGTCGGTGTGGAGGCCCAGCACCGTGTCCATGAACGCGTTGGTCGGCGCCGGCCCCAGCGCTTCGCCGGTGGCGCGATCGAAATAGAGCAGCGTCATGTCCCCGCCCGCGGCATCGGGCGTCGGCCCGGTGGTGACGGTCAGCAACGGACTGTCCTGGCTGAACCCCATGAACAAGGGCACTTCGCCCGGCCGCTCGGCCAGCGCGGCGGCGACCACCGCATCGAGCGGCTGCCCCCCGCGCGCCGACGCCTCGCCCACCATCGCCGCCTCGGCATCGCGATCGACCAGCGCATCGATCTCGTCGTGGAAGATCAGCGGCAGCCCGGTGACGCACAGCAACAGCAGGAACGCCATCGGCACGATGCTGCTCCATTTGTGGAGCAGAAACCAGAATCGGATAGCACGCCGTGACACGCGCGCCGGTTAGGCGGCGGACGCCTAACGGTCAATGATAATCAGTTGCAATAGCGGTCAGGGATTGCGGCTCTTCACCAGTTCAATGAAGTCGCGCACGGACATCAACCAGCTTTGCTGATTTGTGTGGTACGAAGTGTGTATTGAGCGAGGCAGCACCAATTGCAGCTTTTTTGCCTTCATTTCGGCCGTCTGCTTTTCAGAAATAGCAGGCTCAAGGGTTAATAGGTGCTTCTCCTCAATACGCTGCGCTTCAGACAGCACCTGCCTCCAACGATCCTTCAGGGTCGATTTTGCGCCCAGCATCAATAATCGCGCAGAGGGAAATTCCGGATCGTGATAGGCTTCGGCGGACGGAAAGAGGAAATCCGGCCGGTTGTTATTTTCACTTATAGCACCCCGGACAAAACCGACATTGTTGGCCTCAAGCACCACCTCGATGTGGCTTTCGAGTGCCAGCCCCGCTCTGGCTTTGCGCCTGTTCTGAACGCTCAGGGAGAACTTGATAAAGCCGTCCACATCCTCGGCGCCTTGTTGGCCAAACCCCTCGGCTATGCGTTTGGCGACCTGTTTGCGTTCTATCCTCCGGAATAAAAGCGTTTCGCGCTCCATCCAGTCGATGATGGCTTTATCGGGATCCTGTATCGCAATTTCGGTGCCGACTGATGTCCTCGCCAGTTCGGAAAGGACTGCTGCTTTGGGCATCTTTACGCCGAATGGTTCTACTAGGGAATCCAGATGACCCGCTTCAGGCTCATCCGGCTCGATCTCTAGCGCTTCAAGAACCGATCTCGAAACAAAGCCGAGTTCAGCGTCACGATTTCCTTCGATCGGTGTAAAATCAAAACTCTCTTGCAGTTCGGAATCTATTCCAAAAAGCCAAATTAATTGGTTATATGCAGTACTATCTGCAGGAGTAAAAATCGCCAGCGCTGTGCTGTCTTGGCGGGCAGCCAGAAAGAAAGCATCACCTGCCACCATCTTTCGGGTGACAGCATTACCCTCGTAGTAAAGTCGATACTCGGACCTTTTAGGATGAGCGCGACGCGCGTCGTACCAAGATAGAAAACCGCTCTCCGCCTCGCTTTGGTCTTGGTCCTGTCCTACCCACATAAAGCGCGTTGGAATATTCTTCCGATCCGCGTCTCCGAGAAGCGATTCTATTTCAGCCGAGCCGTTGAATTCGTGCTGATTGGATGCCTGGAAATCGGCTTCCACCGGACTAAGGCGTTTGAGCGCGACTCCCGAAAAATACTGGGACAAATAACCGCGCTTCATACGACTCCCTCGCGCGCCGCTTCCAACCAACAGACGCATTCATCGATGGTCCCTTTCATCTCATCTTGGCTCCTGCCCCTGAGACTGCACTCCCAGACAGTAAAATGCCGAAGACCAATCGCGTCCAGCCTTTCGCGAACCCTCGCATCTCGCATCCTGTTGGCTTCAATTTTACCCGCCCAAAAATCGGTGTTCGTTTTCGGTAGCCTGAAAAGATTGCAACTGTGCCCATGCCAGAAGCATCCGTTTACAAAAATCGCCGATTTAAGAGACGGAAAAACCAGATCCGGTTTCCCGGGCAAATTAGGGTCGTGAAGGCGATACCGAAAACCTCGCGAATGGAGCGCGCTCCTAACGATTAACTCAGGCCTCGTGTTTTTCGAGCGAATGCCAGACATCATTCTGCTGCGCTTCGCTTTGGATACAATGTCAGCCAACGGGCGCAACTTTCCCGAGTTCGCCGACTTGCTCACTTCCAGCCGTGGTCTGAAGTAAATCCGATTTTCCAAGCGACCTTGCAAGCGCATCCTTCATTGAGCGAGCAAGAAATTCAACAACCGGCACCACGACCGCGTTTCCAAACTGTCTGTAGGCTTGGGTATCCGAAACCGGAATCTGCCACCGACGATCACCGCGATCAAAGCCCATTAGTCGGGCACATTCGAGTGGAGTAAGCCTCCTTGGACGCGCGCCAGCCTGCTCGATCAGAATTTCCGATCCATCCTTGTAGTATCTTGCAGACAGGGTCCGCGCCACATCATCCGGTCCTACGAGACTGAAACCGAAACCGTTTCCCTTTGCCTCGTGCTTCTTTCGGTATTCTTGGAGATACTCCCACAGCCTTGGCGTAAGCGTATACTTGGGATCGACGGAATCATTTGGCTCCAGAATGCTATTAAGTCTCGGGCCATTTTCGATTGCCGGCAAATTCAATGCGTTAAGATCGAAGTCAGTTTTTTCACGAAATCCCACGATAAATACGCGCTCTCGCTTTTGTGGAACCCAAGGCGCTGAACTTATCACTCGAAACTGAGTATGGTAGCCAAGCTCTTCCTGCAGGACATGCATGATAGTCTTGAACGTCCGCCCCCGATCGTGATTCTCAAGATTTTTTACGTTCTCCAGCACAAACGCGGCAGGACGGTGGTGCGCGATAATTTGGGCCGTATCGAAAAAGAGAGTCCCTTGGGTGTCGCACAGAAAACCATGGGGCCGCCCCAACGCGTTCTTCTTAGAAACACCCGCGATTGAGAAGGGCTGACAAGGAAACCCCGCCAAGAGAACATCATGCTCGGGCACAAGTTCTGGTTCGCCCGAAAACTCGCGAATATCTCCCTGCAGAAGATGATTGTCGCGGAAATTCGTTCGATAGGTCTCCTGCGCATATTTGTCCCATTCGGACGTAAACACACAGTGCCCTCCGATGCCTTGAAAACCGATCCGAAGACCGCCAATTCCGGCGAATAGATCTATGAAGCGAAAGCCGAGCTTCTCTTCAGTCGAATGCACGGACTTCATCGGTTTCTCCGGATAGCGACCCAAAACTTCCAAGGCTCGCATTACAGACGGGCGTGGGCCAGCCTCGCCCCGCTCCCATCGATAAATCGTGCTAGCGCAATAACCCAGCTCCGAAGCTGCCTGCTCAACCGAAAGCCCGGCTAGCTCTCTCAATTCAGTGAAAGTATGACGCACAAACCAGACCTCCGAGGGAATAATTGTAGCGTAGTGCCAAAATCTTTCCCAGCGCGCAAGAACATTTAAAGAACAAAGCGATCTTATCCCCGTTTTCCTACACCGCGCCTGCGCGTTATGATCGGCGCGCTCTTTCCTACCGTCGATCCCACCGCCCACGGGCCGAGCCTGTGCATGGGCGCGCGCGTTGGAACGCATTTAGGCGCGCGACCGGCGATCATGGCCCTGGCCTCCTGTCCGTCCGCGGGGCGCGTCATGCCTCAAGCAACTGGTTCGCCGCGATAATTTCGGCGTGCGCTAAAGTGACACGCTGTCACCTTTGTCACCCGCCCGATCGCTCCTTTTTTCGCGCACTGGACAGTGTAACACCCGGTCCATGTTGTCGCCCCAGCGCGGCGCGGACCGCGCGTTTGGGCACTTCGCTGGCCATAGCGGCGCAGGTTTGTTAGCTCACCCGCCCATGAAAACAGGGACACTCATTTCACTCGCCGCCTATTTCATCCTGATGCTGGCCATCGGGCTGTATGCGTGGCGCAAATCGACCGACACATCCGAGGGTTATCTGCTGGGCGGGCGCAACCTGCATCCGGCGGTGGCGGCGCTTTCCGCCGGGGCGTCGGACATGTCGGGCTGGCTGCTGCTCGGCCTGCCGGGGGCGCTTTATGCCGCCGGGCTGGTCGAGGCGTGGATCGGGATCGGTCTGTTCGTCGGGGCCTTCGTCAACTGGATCGTGGTCGCGCCGCGGCTGCGCCAGCAAAGCGAGGAGCGCGGCAATGCGCTGACGATCCCGCAATTCCTGTCCAACCGCTTCCCCGACAAGGCGATCGCGCTGCGCACCATTTCGGCGCTGGTGATCGTGGTGTTCTTCGCGGTCTATACCGCCAGCGGGCTGGTGGCCGGGGGCAAGCTGTTCGCCACCGCCTTCCCCGCGCTGCTGCCCGACGTGCCGCTGTCGGATTACATGCTGGGCATCTGGATCACCGCGGGCGTGGTGCTGGCCTATACGATGGTCGGCGGCTTCCTGGCGGTGAGCCTGACCGATTTCGTGCAGGGCTGCATCATGCTGGTGGCGCTGGTGCTGATGCCGCTGGTGGTGATGTTCGGCGCGGGCGGCGAGGCCGGCGGATCGCTGAACGACGTGCCGGTGGAAGGGTTCCTGAGCCTGACGCAAGGGCTGACGGCGCTGGGATTCCTCAGCGCGGTGGCCTGGGGGCTCGGCTATTTCGGCCAGCCGCATATCATCGTGCGCTTCATGGCGGTGCGATCGGTCGCCGCGGTATCGACCGCGCGCAATATCGCGATGAGCTGGATGGGAGTCTGCGTGCTGGGCGCGGTGGGCCTCGGCATTGCGGGCCGCGCCTATGTGGAGCGCAACGGCATGGTGGTCGAGGATCCGGAAACGATCTTCATCGTGCTGGCGGACCTGCTGTTCCACCCGCTGGTCACCGGCTTCCTGCTGGCCGCGCTGCTGGCGGCGATCATGTCGACCATCAGCTCGCAATTGCTGGTCGCCTCCTCCTCGCTGACCGAGGATTTCTATCGCCTGTTCCTGCGCAAGAAAGCGAGCGAGCGCGAGACGGTGAATATCGGGCGCCTCTCCACCCTGCTGGTGGCGCTGGTGGCGATCGTCGTCGCGAGCGATCCGGAAAGCCAGGTGCTCGGCCTCGTCTCCAATGCCTGGGCGGGCTTCGGCGCGGCCTTCGGCCCGCTGATCATCCTGTCGCTGACCTGGAACCGGATGACCGGATCGGGCGCGGTGGCAGGCCTGGTGGTCGGCACCGCGACGGTCGCGGCATGGATCGCGCTCGGCTGGTCGAGCTGGCTCTATGAGATCGTGCCGGGCTTCATCGCGGCATGGATCGCGATCTGGCTGGTCAGCAAGGCGACCTGGAAAGGCACCGAACCCGCCGCCGCGACTGCCTGACGCGACGCTACATCGGGTCGAGCACGAAGGCGACCACCGCCTCGACCACGCCCGGCGCGATCGGCAGGTCGGGATCGGCGTAGGAGGCGAGATTGGCCGCGCGGTCACCCTCGGGCACTTCCTTGAGGACGTGGTTCACGCCGCCCAGCAGCACCAGGGTCGCGTCTTCGCGGCTCTCGGCAAGCGTTTCGGCATCGGCGGCGGGGGTCTGGATGTCCTCGCGTCCGTTGACGATCAGCACCGGGAGATCGTGCGCCGCGATCAGCTCGGCCGGCTCCTGCTGGAACAGGCTCGACACGAAGCCCTGCACTTGCGGAGCGAACAGCGCCAGCAGGCCGGGATGGATCTCGTCGGCAGGCACGCTCTCGCCCGCCTTGAGCCTGGCGATGATGCCATCGACCTGCGGCAATAGGGGCGTGGCGGCAGGATTGGCCGCGATCTGGGCGCGGATTACATCGGCGGTGTTGCGGCCGGGGCTCGCGACCAGGAGGAGTCCGCAATAGGCATCCGGGGCCTTCGCCGCAGCCGCCATCGCGTGCAGGCCGCCCTCGCTATGGCCCAGCAGCCAGACGCATTCTTCATCGTTGCGAGCGGAGATCGTCGCGGCCCAGCTCTCGATGTCGGCGACGTAATCCTCGACCGTGACCTTGTTGGGGTCCGGGATCGCATCGGCGCTTTCGAACATGCCGCGCTTGTCGATGCGGACCGACGCGATGCCTTGCGCCGCCAGCGCTTCGGCAAGCAATTTGTAGGTCTGCGCGGCCACGCCCGTCGGATTGTTGCCGTCACGATCGGTCGGTCCCGAGCCGGGAATGATGAGCACTGCCGGCGCGCCCTCTCCCAGTGTCCCTTCGAGGGTGCCGTGCAGCGGGGCGGCGATGCCATCATGCGTGGTGGCAATCGGCTCTCCGGCAAGGGCGGCGCTCGACAGCGCGAGCGAGACGAGGATTCCAGCGGTGAATTTCATATCAATTCCCTTTCTGCTGGCCTTTGCTCCGGTTCCAGAGCCACCAGCTGTAAACGAACGGCACCACTGCCGCGACGAAGACCGCGCCGAGCGTGACGAAAATCTGCGTTTCGGGGGGCAGGAACAGCGCGCCGAGGATGATCGCGAGACCCGCCAGCATCATCAGCTTCCCGCCCAGGCGATGGGTCGCGATCCAGTTGTCGGTATCCATGATCGCCCAAGGCGTGCGAATGCCGACGAAGAAACCGGGCCGGCTCTTGGGCAAGGCGTTGCCGAGCGCGAACAGCAGCACGCCGACACCGATCATGATGATGTTGACGGGGACCGCGATTCCGTAGGCCGGAAGCCCGATCGCCAGCTCGATCAGCGCGAACAGCAGCAGAATGCCGATCCACACGGCGCGCAGCACGGGGGCGGATCCTTCGAGCTTGTCCTGCAGCGGCTCCAGCCGCGGGGTCCAGGCGAACAGCACGGTCAGCAGCACCACCATGCCCGCCGGGAACAGCAGCGCACGAAGCGCAGGACTGAACGCGTCGGGTTCGCCTGCGGCATTCCAGTGCGTAGGCAACACCGCATCGGCGGGCAGCCGGGCGGCGGTGACGAAGGCGAACACCACCATTGCAGCCACCAGAGACAGCGAGGCAATCACAAGGCCCTTGGTCTTCATCGTTCGAACTCCTCCTGTTCGTCGCGTCCGCCGGCCATGCCCATTCGGCCCATGAAGCCATGCAGCGCTTCTTCCAGCGTCGACATGTTGAGCGTGTAGATGATCGTCCCGCCGCGATTGTCGCCCAGGATCAGGCCAGCCGCCTTCAGCTTGGCAAAATGGCCCGACATCGTCGGCTTTGATACATCGAACCGATCGGCCAGCTCACCCGCACTCTTGCCGCCGGACTTCAGCAGCTCGAGCACTTCGCGACGGATCGGATGCGACAGGGCATCGAACACGCTCGTCATAGCTATTTAGCTAAATGCCTAAATGACCGGAGTCAAGCTCGACCGGTGGCTACCATCTCTGGGCCTCACCCGTAGCTGGCTTCGATGAAAATCAGCGCTCCATAGATCGCGACACCGAGCAGGAATGGCGTGAAGCGGCTCTGCCTCTCTTCGGGCAGTTCCTCTTTCAAGACGTTCAGCACCACCCCGCCCGCAAGGAAGGAAAACAGGCCGCCCACGGCCAGAGGCGGCAATGCGATCAGTTGTCCCACCAGCCAGCCGACCGTTACCGACACCGCCAGCACCCAGCGACCGATACCGTCATAGGCCGCCGCATGGTCCTGCCGCATGCCGAAATCGGCGGTGACGAAATGCAGCGCCATCGCGACGCTGTAGGCGGACAGGCTCAGCAGACCCGGCTCCTCGCGGTGGACGAGCAGGTAACCGATCAGGAAATTGAACACCGCGAAACTGCCGATATGAATCCACAATTCGCGATTTCCGGTGCGGTTGCCCTGCCCGGCTTTGGCCATCTGCGCGCGGCTGACCTTCACCCGGCGCTCGACCCCGTAGAACACCACCAGTCCGAGTAGCGCGAGCGCGTAGATCCAGCGCTCGACCGCCATGCCCGTCAGCCCGATTTCATCGGCGAATTCGCGCTGATGGGTGGCGATTTCGGGGAGGATGTGGAGGAACACATAGGTCACCGCCACCCCGCCGGCGAAGCTCAGCCCGCGGTTGCGCGGCATGGTGTCGAGCCAGCGCAGTCTGCCGATGAAGACGTGAATCGCGGCAAATACCAGTGCGATCAGCCCTGTCAGTACTACCATTAACCCCATCGCGCGCTTGCTCCCCTTTGCCTAACGGCCCGCCCTTGCCTATGGGCGATCCATGGCCGAACCGCACCCCATTGCCGGAACGCGTATCGCGCTCTTTAGCGGCAACTACAATTACGAGAAGGACGGTGCCAATCAGGCGCTCAACCGCCTGGTCGGCTATCTGCTGCGCCAGGGCGCGGAGGTGAAGGTGTTCTCGCCCACCACCGATACGCCTGCGTTCGAGCCCGAGGGCGAGTTGCACTCGCTCCCCAGCAAGCCGATCCCGACGCGCACGGAATACCAGTTCCCGCTCGGCCTCTCGGAGGAAAACAAGGCAACGCTCGAAGCGTTCGATCCGCAGATCGTGCACCTTTCCTCGCCCGACGTTTCGGGACACCGGGCGCTGACCTGGGCACGCAAGCGCGGCATCCCCACGGTCGCTTCGGTCCACACGCGGTTCGAGACCTACCCCGCCTATTACGGTGCCGCCTGGGCTGAAAAGCCGCTGCTCGCTATCATGCGCCGCTATTACAATCGCTGCGACATCGTGCTCGCCCCGACCGAGGTGATCCGAGAGGAATACCGCAAGCTCGGCCTGGGTGAGCGCTTCGGCATCTGGCAGCGCGGCGTGGACAAGAGCATCTTCAATCCCGGTCGCCGCGACTTGGAATGGCGGCGCGAAATGGGCATCGCCGACGATGCGGTCGCGATCGGCTATCTCGGCCGGCTGGTGCTCGAAAAAGGGCTGGGCCAATTCGCCGAAGTGATCGGCGAACTGCGCGAGCGCGGCGTGAAACACGAAGTGCTCGTGATCGGCGAAGGTCCGGCGCGCGACTGGTTTGCCGAGCGGGTGCCCGATGCCCGCTTTGCCGGCTTCCAGATCGGCGAAGGCCTCGCCCGCGCGGTTGCGGGAATGGACGTGCTGCTCAATGCGTCGAGCACCGAAGGCTTCTCCAACGTCACGCTCGAATCGATGGCCTGCGCGCATCCGGTCGTCGCGGTCGATACGATCGGCAGCGATCATCTGGTGCAGGACGGCGTCAATGGCCGCTTGATCGAACGCGGCAACATCGCGGGTTTCGCCGATGCGCTGGAAGCCTATTGCAAGGGCGCGAGCCTGCGCGAGGCCCATGGCCAAGCCGCCCTCGCCCGTGCGCACGAATTCGATTGGGACGGCGTCAACGATGCCGTCGCACAGACCTATCTCGAGCTCCTGAAAGAGCGCGGCTGATCTAGCGCAGCACGCCCTTCCTTCGCATCGCGATGCTGTAGATCAGCAGGAAGATCGTGATCGCCCATAGCATGACCGGGAACCACGCTGGCTGCATCTCTGCAAGCTCAACCGGCATCTCGGCCCCGGCTTCGTAGATCGTCGTCAGCGCTATGCCTGCAATCGAGACAGCGAAGGCGAGCCCGGCATGGCGGCTTCGCGCCAGCAGCAGGATCGAACCGGCAAACGCGGCTAGCGTGCCGAGCGCCCATGCGCCATGGGCCCAGGCCGGAAACGCACCGAGATAGGCCACGCCTTCTGGTGGATATTCCATAACGTCGAACCACCATTCGCTGCCAAGACTGGACAGGACATAATCCGTCGCTCCGACCGAATTCCAAAGCAGCGAAAGAATGCCCACGACCCACAGGTGCCATGGCGTTTTCGTATCGGTCATTATTGCTCTCCCCAATTTTCGCCCCGGACCGCAGGCTAGCACGGTGTGCGGCAATGGCAATTCGCCCCGAAATCACTAGGTAGGGTCGCGATGGCCGACCTGTTCTCCGACGACCCGCTCCAAGCCCCTGCTGCCAATGCCCCGCGCGAGGATGCGCCGCTGGCCGACCGTCTGCGCCCGCGCGACCTCGGCGAAGTGATCGGGCAGGATCATCTGACCGGCGCGGAAGGCGCGATCGGGCGAATGGTCGCGGCGGGCAAGCTCTCAAGCATGATCCTGTGGGGCCCGCCCGGCACCGGGAAGACCACGATCGCGCGGCTGCTCGCCGATGCCGTGGGCATGCGGTTCGAAAGCGTCAGCGCGGTGTTCTCGGGCGTGGCAGACCTCAAGAAGGCTTTCGCCGCCGCCGACAAGGCCGCCCAGGCCGGACAGCGCACACTGCTGTTCGTCGACGAGATCCATCGCTTCAATCGCGCCCAGCAGGACGGTTTCCTGCCCTTCGTCGAGCGCGGCACGGTGACGCTGGTGGGCGCGACCACCGAGAACCCCAGTTTCGCACTCAACGCCGCGCTGCTCAGCCGCGCGCAGGTGTTGATCCTCCAGCGGCTCGACCATGCCGCGCTGTCCGAATTGCTCGACCGCGCCGAAGGGCTCGAAGGGCCGCTGCCACTGACCGAGGACGCGCACGATGCGCTGGTCGCGAGCGCCGATGGCGACGGGCGCTTCCTGCTGAACCAGGCCGAAACGCTCTACAACGCCAAGATCGAAAATCCGCTCGATCCCGCCGCGCTCGGCGGTTTCCTGCAACGCCGCGTCGCGGTCTACGACAAGGACCGCGAGGGTCACTACAACCTCATCTCGGCGCTCCACAAAGCGGTGCGCGGCTCCGATCCGCAGGCGGCGCTGTATTATCTCGCGCGCATGCTGACCGCAGGCGAGGAACCGCGCTTCCTTTCGCGCAGGCTGGTGCGCATGGCGGTGGAGGATATCGGCCTCGCCGATCCGCAGGCGCTGGTGCAATGCATGGCAGCCAAGGATGCCTACGAGTTTCTCGGCAGCCCGGAAGGCGAGCTCGCGCTGGTGCAGGCCTGCCTCTATCTCGCCAGCGCGCCCAAATCGAACGCCGCCTACAAGGCGATGAAATCCTCCTTCCGCAGCGCCAAGGAGACCGGCAGCCTGATGCCGCCTCAGAACATCCTCAACGCGCCGACCAAGCTGATGAAAGAGATCGGCTACGGCAAAGGATACAGCTACGATCACGATGCCGATGAAGGCTTTTCGGGCGATAATTACTGGCCCGAGGAAATGGAGCCGCAGACCTATTACACGCCGGTCGATCGCGGGTTCGAGCGCGAGGTGAACAAGCGCCTCGATTACTGGGACAAGCTACGGCGCGAGCGCGGTGCGGGCTGACCGCTTCCGCCACTTCGTCGCGATCGACTGGTCGGGGGCCAAGGGAGAGCGGCATAAGGGTATAGCTATTGCCGTTGCGGACGCAGAGGGTGGCCCGCCGGTATTGATCGAGCCCGAACGCGCCTGGTCGCGCGCCGATGTGCTCGCCATCCTGCGCGACCTGCCCGACGACACGCTGGTGGGGATGGATCTCGGGATTTCGTTGCCCTTCGCCGATTGCGGGGCGTTTTTCCCGGACCTCGCGAGTAGCCCGCCCGATGCTCGGTCGCTTTGGGCGCTGGTCGACGATGTGTGCTTGGAAGACCCTCATCTCGGCGCGAACAGTTTCATCGATCACCCCAATTTTGCGCCCTATTTCCGCCGCCACGGTGGGCGCGAGGGTGCCCGCTTCCGCTGCGACGAAGCCAGCCACGGTCGCGGTCGTTTCCGGGTGACTGAACAGGCGCAGGCGGCGATGGGCTGTAAGCCCTACAGCAATTTCAACCTCGTCGGCGCGGCACAGGTCGGCAAGTCGAGCCTCACAGGCATGAGGGTTTTGCATCGGCTGCAGGGTGCGGTGCCCGTCTGGCCCATCGATCCCTTGCCCGAGCAAGGGTCTGTGATCGTGGAAATATACACAACCATCGCCGCCATAGCTGCGGGTCGCCGCGCCGGACGTGCCAAGATGCGGACCGGAGAGGAACTGGACATCGCGCTGGCGGCACTGGGCAGTGCGCCCATCTACCGCACCGGCCTGCTCGACGAGCACAGCACCGATGCGCTGGTGACTACGGCCTGGCTGCGCGCCGTCGGGAGCGAGCGCGCGCGCTGGTCGCCGCCTGCGCTCACGGCATCAATTGCGCGCACCGAAGGCTGGACTTTCGGCGCGCGCTAGTGGGCAGGCCGCACAATCGATACCAAGCGCCAGGCCGTGCTAGGTTTCCGCGGACGCCGCGGATAACCTTGTCCGCACCGGACACATGATTGATCGCTACTCGCCCCCATCGGAGCGGAGCTGCATGGAGCCTGTGTCAGAAATTCACTACAGACGGTTTGCGCCGCTGGTGGCATGGTACAGCAATGATCGGATTGTTGCTGACATCCGCCTTGCTTGGCACTGCATCTCCGACATTGGCAAGCGAACCTGACCGCTGGCCGTTTCCGGGCGGCTCTTACGAAGCGTATGCAAATGGCGAGTTTACTCTGTCGCAAACCCTTTTGGAGCAAGCCTATCGCGATTGCGCCGCCAGCGACCCAGTCGCCGATGAATGCCTCGATCTGCTGTTCGCGCTCACGAAAGCCAGTAGTTCTGCCGGCAAGCGGGATGACGCACTGCGCCATGCGCGTCAGGCCGTGCGGCTTGTCGCGCGCAGCCTGCCGGAGGATAACCCGGCCTATGCCACTGCCTATGGGAATCTCGGCACCGTCCTGACCGAACGGGGGCACTATGCGGAAGGCGAGACGGCTCTTCGAGAAGCGTTGTCGGTAATGCAAAACATGCCGTCTGCGGACGGCCTCGGGCTTGCCAAGGCATATCACAATCTCGGCGTAGCCTTGTATCAACAAAAACGACACTCAGAAGCCGCCGCAACGCTGAGATTGGCCGCAGACTTGTACGCCGATGCGTTACCAGAAAATGAGCCGCTGATGGCCGACATCTGGGAGGCGCTGGCTCTGTCGCTCATAGAACAGCAGGCGTTTCAAGAGGCCGGTGAATTGATAGCGCGTGGGCTTTTGCTGCGCGCGAAAACACTCGGTGACGATCATCCCGCAACTGCCCTTAGCTATCACAATGCCGGGTCGATGATGATCGAAATGGGGGCCTATGCCGCTGCCGAACCTTACCTCAGCAAGGCACTCGAGATCCGCCTCAAGAGACTGCCCAAAGGCCACCCCGATCTCGCCGCTACGCTGGCGATGCTCGCCACCAGCATTACTGGACAAGCCAAGTTCGACGAAGCCGAGAATATTCTTCGGGCAGCTTGGGCGATTGCATCGAGTGCCCACCCACCTGGCCACCCGGCGCGTATCAATGCAGCAATCCCTCTGGCTATGATCATGACCGAACAATCTGGCAATTTGGAAGAAATCCGGACGCTTTACCTCGAAGCGGAGCGAGATATTTTGACCCGTGCAGCCGCGACCGCAAATTTCGATCAACCTGCGGAAGCCACGTTACGGCAGTACCGAACCGCCTTCGTCGGTCACGTCGAAACCGCCTGGCGTCTCGCCAACCGCTAGCTTTTCTCGAAGGTCCCGCTGAAAACCGACCATCCCGTGCGGTCGGCGATCTGCGCCAGCGCCCGCGCGCCGAGCAGGCTGGTGCCCGCCCGGTTGAGCCCCGGGGACCACACTGCGAGCGTCGCGCGGCCCGGCACGCTCGCCAGGATCCCGCCGCCCACGCCGGACTTGCCGGGAAAGCCGACATCAAAGGCGAACTCGCCCGAATTGTCGTAGTGGCCGCACAGCAGCATCAGCGCATTGATCCGCCGCGCACGTTCGGTGCTGCACATGGTGAGGCCCGTCACCGGGTCGGTCCCGTCGAAAGCGAGAAACAGCGAGGCTTCGGCCAGCTGGCGGCAGCTCATCGCGATCCCGCACTGGCGGAAATAGACCGACAGCACGTCTTCGACCGGGTTCAGCAGGCGTCCGAAATCGGCCATGAAATAGGCAAGACTGCGATTGCGCGCGCCGGTCTCGCTTTCGGAGCGGGCGACGTCCTCGTCGATCGTGATCCGCGTGTCGCGGGCCATGTTGTGCAGGCGGGAGAGCAGATCCGCGACCGCTTCATCCGGGCCGCGATCGCCGATGAAGCGATCGGTCGTCACGATCGCGCCGGAATTGATGAACGGATTGCGCGGCTTGCCCTTCTCGCGTTCGAGCTGGACGATCGAATTGAACGGGTTGCCGGACGGCTCGCGCCCCACCGCTTCCCACAAGGCCGCGCCTTCGCGGTCGAGCGCCATGGCGAGCGCGAACACTTTCGACACGCTCTGGATCGAGAATTGCTCATCGGCGTCGCCGGCGCAGAAGACGCTGCCGTCGCGAGTCGCGATCGCAATGCCGAACTTGGTCGGATCGACCTGCGCGAGCGCCGGAATATAGCCGGCAGGCGTGCCCGATCCGCGCTCGTCGGCGAGCGCATTCCAGGTGTCGTCGACGATCTGTTGCAGGTCCATGCCCGCGCGTTAGGCAAAAGGACTGGATTTTACAGCCCCTTTCGCACAAAGGCGCTGCCAAGTGCCGGTTTAGCTCAGCTGGTAGAGCAGCGGTTTTGTAAACCGAAGGTCGCGGGTTCGATTCCTGCAACCGGCACCATTCCCTCCTTTGCCCGTTGGTGTGTCTCATCCCGGCAGGAGAG
This sequence comes from Alteriqipengyuania halimionae, assembly GCF_009827575.1. Lineage (NCBI taxonomy): Bacteria > Pseudomonadati > Pseudomonadota > Alphaproteobacteria > Sphingomonadales > Erythrobacteraceae > Pseudoblastomonas > Pseudoblastomonas halimionae. Next base: position 1,622,533 of record NZ_WTYR01000001.1, read on the forward strand.
ACCATTGAAAACACCGCATTCCGTTGGTGATATCCTCGACGCACTGGAAGAACTCGCGAGCGACAACGACCGGGTGTCGATCGCCGATACGGTCGAGGCGTTCGGCGCGCGCAGTTGGGGGCCGCTGATCATGGTTCCCGCGCTCATCGAACTGACCCCGATCGGCGGCATTCCGGGCGTCCCGACCTTCCTCGCGACCGTCATCGCGCTGGTCGCAGTGCAGATGATTTTCGGCCAGGACCATCTGTGGATGCCGGGTTTCGTCGAGGATCGCTGCGTCGAGGCCGACAAGCTGGACAAGGCCTCGGACAAGCTGCGTCCGATCGGCAAGCGGCTGGACAGCTGGTTTCACGGGCGCTGGCGGCGGTTCACGGAGAACCCATGGAACAAGATCGCCGGTGTGCTGATCCTGCTGCTCTGCGCCACCGTGCCGCCGCTCGAGCTGCTGCCATTCGCCAGCAGCGCGCCGATGCTGGCGATCGCCTGCTTCGGCCTAGCGCTGATGGTGCGCGACGGATTGCTGATGCTGGTCGCGAGCGGGCTCGCCCTCGCCTCTCTCGGCTTCGGCACCTACATGCTGATGACCGGGGCCGTCGGCAGCGGCTGAGCCGTGTCTCAGCCGCGACCGCGATAGGAGGCGACGCCCTGATCGGGCACCCACAGCCCCTCGGGCGGCGGGCCGGATTGCCAAAACACGTCGATCGGGATGCCGCCGCGCGGATACCAGTAACCGCCGATGCGGAGCCATTCCGGTTTCATCTCGGCATTAAGGCGCTGGCCTATGCCGACCGTCACGTCCTCGTGAAACCCGCAATGGTTGCGGAAACTGCCGAGGAACAGCTTGAGGCTCTTCGATTCGACGATGTGCGCGCCGGGTGCGTAATCGATCACCAGATGCGCGAAATCGGGCTGGCCGGTCACCGGACACAGCGAGGTGAATTCGGGCGCGGCGAAGCGCACCATGTAAAGTGCGCCCTGGCGCGGATTTTCGACATAATCGAGCACCGCCTGCTCGGGCGATTCGGGCAGCGCGCTGGTCTGGCCGAGATGGATAGGTGTGTCGCTCATGCCACAAGCTCTGGCCGACATGCGGTCCGCATGCAAGCATGGGGCTGGCGAGCGCTCGCTTAACCCCCTATTCAGCGCCGCTTGACGAGGCTCCACCCTCCTCGCGCACAAGCCATTCTCCTCGTGCACAAGAACCCGATGACCAAGCACACCGCCCTTTCGAAATTTTCGCTGCCGCTGCTGTCGCTGGCCGCATTGCTGGCGCTCGCGCCTGCCGAGGTCGCCGCGCAGGGCTACGATCTGCCGCCCGCGCCCACGCCGACGCCGACGCAGAGCCCGGTCTACGGGCCGCAGGATTCGACCCGCCCGCGCCCGCGCCCGGTCCCGATCCCGCCGCCAGGCTCACGCCCGACGCCGCAGCCGACCCAATCGGCAACCCCCGACCGGGCGCCTGCCCCGCAACCGACGGGCACGCGTACCCCGGCGCCGCGACAGAGCCCGGTCGTCCAGCCGCAGCCCGGTGCACGCTCGACGCGCCAGCCGACGCAGGAGCGGCCTCCTCAACAGGCCACTCCTCAGGCCTCTCCGACGCCGCGACCTTCCGCGCCGTCACCGTCGCCGCTCGACCTGCCAAGCGTCAGCCCGTCGGCGTCCTCCACAACGACCGGCGCCTCGACGCCTGCCTCCTCCGAACCGCAACCCGAATCCGGGAACAGCGGCGGCCGTCCCTGGCTCTGGATCGCGCTGGTCGGCCTCCTCGCCGCCTTAGCAGGCGCATTCGTCTGGTGGCGCAGGCGCGAGACCATCGGCGGCCCGGTTGCCGTGCCCTCGATCGAACGCCCCGAGCCGGTGGCGAAATCCACCGAGACACCCACGACGCCCGCACCCTCTGCCCCGGCATCGCCCTCGGCACCCGCAAAGGTCGCTCCGATGACGGGGGCGGCGAAGGCACCTGCGCGCGCCGAGGCGGTGAGCTTCTCCAAGGGGGCGCTGCACGTCGCTTTCGAGACGCGCAATCTCACGATCACGATGATGGCGGCGACGCTGGCTTACCGTATCACGCTGTCCAATCGCGGCAACGACGCGCTGGACAACATTATGGTTGGCGGCATCGTCGAAGCGGCCAATGACCGGATCGCGATCGAGCGCCAGATCGAACCGCCGCTCGGCCAATTGCCGATCTCGCACCAGCTCGAAACGCTCGCTGCGGGCGAAGTGCACGAACTGACCGGCGAATTTCGCGTTCCGCTCACACATTTGAAACCGATCCTGCGCGGCGAAGCGCGGTTGTTCCTTCCGATCGCGCGCTTGCGGGCGGCCGGCACCCCGGCAGGGGGCGAACCGCTCATCGCGCAGCGAAGCGTCCTGCTCGGCATCCCCGGACAGGGAGCGCAACTCGCCCCACTGCGGCTCGATGCGGGCCCGCGGGTCTATCGGGAAATCAGCCAGCAAGTGGCTGTGCCGCGCGCCGCCTAGGCTTGTCCGCAAGGGTGGACGATAGCCTGCGCGCGCGGTAACCGTCAGGACACGCACCGGGAGAATTCTGCGTGGAAAGCCTCGTCTCTACCGAATGGCTCGCCGGCGAGTGCGACGCCGCCGACCTGCGCATCGTGGATGCCTCGAAACACCCGTTCGAACCGGATCGCGATCCGCGGGCCGAATATCTCGACGGGCATATTCCCGGCGCGCTGTTCCTCGACCTTGGCGAGCTCGTCGACACGTCGACCGACGTCCCGAACACGCTTCCCCCTGCGGAAAAATTCGCCAGCCGGATGCAGGCCTTGGGGATCGGCGATGGCAGCCGGATCGTGGTTTACGACAATGGCAGCCAGGTGAAGAGCGCGATGCGCGCCTGGTTCATGTTTCACCACTTCGGCGCACACAATGTCGCCGTGCTCGATGGCGGCTTAGCCAAATGGCAGGCCGAGGATCGCCCGCTGGAGCAGGGGGCGAACGAACGGCGCCAGCGACACTTCACCAGCTGGGAAAGCGGAAAGTGCGTGCGCTCGAAGGCGGATATGCTCGCCAATATCGAAAGCGGTGCCGAACAGGTCGTCGATGCCCGCCCGGCCGAGCGGTTCGAAGGCGCTACGCCCGAACCACGCGAGGGGATGGGGGCCGGGCATATCCCAGGCGCGGTCAATCTGCCGGTGGGGTGGCTTTACCGCGAAGACGGCACCTTGAAGGACGAGGACGGGCTGCGCGCCGCGTTCGAACGTGCCGGTGTCGATATGGATCGTCCGCTGGTGACGAGCTGCGGCAGCGGGATGACCGCATCGGTCGTGCTGTTCGCAGCCCAGCTGCTCGGCAAGGACGATGTCGCGCTCTATGACGGGAGCTGGGCCGAATGGGGTGCCGATCCCGCCCTTCCCAAACAGACAGGACCGGCACGCTGACCGACGATAGCAACCGCACGAAACACCGCACGGCCACTAGGCTGGTCGAAGGCGGCCGACGCTCCGAATGGACCGGCGCGGTGGTCAATCCGCCCGTCTGGCGCGGGTCGACCCACCTTTACGAGAGCCATGCCGATCTCCTTACCGGCAAGCCCAATGCAGACGGTCATTTCCATTACGGGCGCCGCGGCGGACCGACACAATGGGCGCTGGCCGAAGCGCTGACCGAGATCGAACCCGGTTCGGCAGGCACGATGCTTTATCCGTCGGGGACCGCGGCCCTCTTCTCGACCCTCGCGGCGGTCCTCAAAAGCGGCGATCGGCTGGCACTGAGCGACAATGCCTACGAGCCGACCCGCCAGATCGCGTTCGGGCCGCTGGCGCAGATGGGCGTCGAGACAATGACCTTCGATCCGCTCGACCTCGACAGGTTCGAAGATCTGTGCCGCAGCGGGATCGCGGCGGTCATGCTCGAAAGCCCTGGCAGCCAGACGATGGAAGTGTGCGATGTGCCCGCGCTCGCCAAGATCGCGCATGCGCATGACGCGGTAGTGCTGCTCGACAACACCTGGGCCTCCCCGCTCGGCTTCGCCGCGCTCGAGAATGGCGTCGACATCACGATCATGTCGCTGACCAAGCATGTCGGCGGCCACTCGGACCTGCTGATGGGCAGCGCGGCAGCGGGCCAGCAATACTACCGCGCGATCCGCCTCGCCGCGCAGGTCCAGGGCCAGCACGTTTCGCCCGACGATGCCGCCCTCGCCCATCGCGGCTTGCGCACCATGCAGATGCGGCTCGCACAAAGTACGGCCAACGCGCTTGCGCTGGCGCAATGGCTCGAAAGCCGTGCCGAAGTCGCGCAGGTGCTGTGCCCGATGCTTCCCGGCAGCCCGGGCCACGAATTGTGGAAACGCGACTTCACCGGCGGATGCGGCTTGTTCAGTGTGGTGCTGAAAGATGCCGACAAGGCAGCGCGCGGGCGTTTCCTCGATGCCCTCGATCTGTTCGGGATGGGGTACAGCTGGGGCGGGTTCGAAAGCCTTGCCATCCCCTTCGACCCCGAACGTATTCGTGACCGGATCGCATGGCCACCCGCCGGCTGCGATCCCGAAGATCGGCTGGGCGTGCGGTTTTCCGTGGGATTGGAAGACACCGAGGACTTGATCGAAGACCTCGAACAGGCTTTTGCTGCGATGCACGCATGACCACGTCCGCTTCGCCTCCTGCCACGCCCGATGCGACCCCCGCCCCGTTCGACGATCTGTTCGGACGGCTCGACGACGCTGCCAATGCGACTCCGGCGCCCGAAGAGACCGCCACCCCGGCACTGACGGTGACCGACGGGTTAAAGGAAGCCGCGTCGCAGAGCGAAGCCGCAGGCACGGTGGTCGATGCACTCGATGCGCTCGCGGTCACGTTCGGCGATCACCGGATTTCGATGCTCGATATACTGGTGGTGTTCGGCATTATCGGCGGCGTCGTGCTGTTTGCGTGGGGCTTCGGCAAGCTCGTGCGGCGCGGCATCCGGCGCTTCTCGCGTTTCGACGCGACCCAGCAATTGCTCGCCGAAAAGCTCGTCTCGATCGCCGTCTGGGCGATGGCGTTCTTCATCGGGATCGACATGCTCGGGATCGATCTCACCGCGCTCGCCGTGTTTTCGGGCGCCTTCGGCCTGGCCATCGGTTTCGGCCTGCAGAAGACCTTCGGTAACCTGATCGCCGGGATCATCCTGCTGATGGACCGCTCGATCAAACCGGGCGACGTGATCGCGGTGACCGACCAGGCGGGCAAGGAAAGCTTCGGCCAGATCCGCAAGATCGGCATCCGCGCGGTTTCGGTGACCACCCGCGACCAGCGCGAATATCTTATTCCGAACGAAAACCTGATGATCAACCAGGTCGAAAACTGGTCCTATTCCTCAAAGAACGTGCGCATGCAGGTGCCGGTGGGAGTGTCCTACGGCTGCGATATCACGGTGGCGGAAAAGCTGATGCTGCAGGCCGCGAATGCCTGCCCGCGCGTGCTCGACATTCCCCCGCCCACGGTGTGGCTCGACGGGTACGGCAACAGCAGCGTCGATTTCGTGATCCAGTGCTGGATCAAGGACCCGGAAGACGGCGTCGGCAATGTCCGCTCCGAAGTGCTCAAGAAGCTGTGGTGGCTGTTCCAGGAAAACGACATCGAGATCCCGTTCCCGCAACGCGACCTCAATCTGCGCCGCAACGAACAGTTCGACCAGCTCATCGCCGCTGTCGCGCAGCGGATCGATACGGGCAAGAAAGAGCCCTAGAGCCAGCCCTCGCGTTCGTACCAGCGCGCCGTGTCGCGCAGTCCTGCCCGCGTTTCCATCTGCGGCTGCCACAGTGACGATGGCGGTCTACGGTCCGCGCTCGCGACCCAGTCGGGATGCACCATGTAGCCGACCCGATCGAGCGTAAGCTTGGCCTTGTCGCCGCGCATCAGCCTGTCCGCCCGTGCTGCCAGCCGGAGCAGCGGAGCCGGAACGCGCGGCACGAGCGCCCGCGTGCCGACCGCATCGGCAATCGCCGTGGCCAGCTCGGCATGTTCCCAGCCCTCGATCCGGCCATCGTCGGGCTCGTAGATCGCCCCGCTCGTCGGCTGCTCCGCCAGTGTCACCAGCAGGCGCGCCAGATCGTCGACATGCACGATCGACGTGCGCCCCTTGGGTGGCATGGGCACGAGATGCGCCTTGGCCGCGCGGAACAGATCGAACATCTCGGTATCGTGGGGACCGTAGATCGCCGGCGGGCGCACGATCGTCCAGTCGAGCGAAGAGGCGCGCACGGCGTCCTCGCCTCCGCGTTTCGAAGCGCCATAGAGCGACAATTGCGGCTCGCGCGCGGAGAGCGACGAAACCAGCACGAGGCGCTTGGTCCCCGCCCGCTCCATCGCCGCGATGACATTCTGCGTGCCGCCGATATTGGCCGCCTCGAAGCCTGCGCGATCGGGCGCGTTCACCACCCCGGCAATGTGCAAAACGGCGTCGCTTCCACGCACCAGTTCTTCCAGCGCAGCCGCATCGGACAGGTCGCCGCGAATCCATGCGACACCTTCACGCAGTGTCTGATCGCGCCGAGCGAGCGCCCGAACACTATGGCCTGAATCAAGCGTATGATTGACAGTCGTGCGGCCGACGAAACCGGTGCCGCCGGTGATCGCCAGCACGCTCAAATCGGAGACCAATCCTCGTCGTCCACCTCGTCGACATCGGCACTGCCGGGCGCGCCGGTCTTCTTCTCGGGCAGATAACGCAGCACCGCGTCGAGCATTTCGGGAATGCCATCCCCGGTCGCGCCCGAAATGGGAAAGACCTCCTGCACGCCCTCCGCTTTCAGCTCGTCGGCAAAGGCTTCGAACAATTCCTCATCGACCAGATCGAGCTTGTTGAGCGCCACCAGGCGCGGCTTGTCCTCAAGCCCCTCGCCATAGGCCGCTAGCTCTTCCTCGACCGTCTTGAGCGCTTCCTTTGGATCTTCGCCCTCGATATCGATAAGGTGGATCAGCACGCGGCAGCGCTCGATATGGCCGAGGAAACGGTCACCGATCCCCTTGCCGTCCGCCGCGCCCTCGATCAGGCCGGGAATGTCGGCGAGCACGAATTCGCGCCCCTTGTGCCGCACCACGCCCAGCTTGGGCGCGATCGTGGTGAAGGCATAGGCGCCGACCTTCGCCTTGGTGTTGGCAACGGCGTTGAGGAAAGTCGATTTGCCCGCATTGGGAAGACCGACAAGGCCGACATCGGCGAGCAGTTTCAGCCGCAGCCAGACCCACATTTCCTCACCCGGCTCGCCCGGCTGGTGCTGGCGCGGGGCACGATTGGTGGAGGATTTGTAACTGGCATTGCCGCGACCGCCCAGCCCGCCTTCGAGGAAGACCATGCGCTCGCCCTCCTCCGTCAGGTCGGCGAGGATCTCTTCCTTGTCCTCGGAAAGGATCTGCGTGCCCACAGGCACCTTGATGACCAGCGGCTTGGCCGAGGCACCGGTGCGATCCTTCCCCATGCCGTGCGCGCCGCGAGGGGCCTTGAAATGCTGCGAATACCGGAAATCGATCAGCGTATTGAGCGCAGGCACCGCCTCGAACACGACGTCGGCCCCACGGCCGCCATCGCCGCCGTCGGGTCCACCCATCTCGATGTACTTCTCGCGCCGGAAACTGACGGCCCCTGGGCCACCCGCGCCGGATTTAATGAAGATCTTGGCCTGGTCGAGGAAATGCATCGGATCGCGGTAGGGCGGTTCTCGCCGGAAGGGAAGGCTCTGGATCGCGGCAACCCGGCTCATCCGAAAGGAGCCTCGGTACGAAAAAGCCGACCCCGAGGGGTCGGCCGAATTGGAAACTGGTGGAGCCGAGCGGGATCGAACCGCTGACCTCGTCATTGCGAACGACGCGCTCTCCCAACTGAGCTACGGCCCCGTTCCAGTCATCTTCGCAAACCGGCCCTTTCGGGCAATCTGCGCTCGCGAGGGGCGCCCATTAGCCAAAGGGTGCGCCCCTGCCAAGCGCTAATCGCGCTACCCCATCTTGCCCGGCTTTGGTCCATAAGCAGGCTCGGCGCTGGGCGATGCGGTCGGCGTGGGCGACGGTTGGACCGGATCCGGATCGGGCAGCGGGGTGAAACCGGGTGTCTGCGAGGCGTCGTCGGATCCGTCGGTGGCCGGCCCGATAAACGGCTCGGCTGTAATCGCACCAGGTGCGGGCTGCGCGCCATTCGGCGCCCAGCCGAGGATCGGCGAGAACCGCTCTCCATAAGTCGCATCCCACTCGGCCACATCGAGGCGCCATTGCTCGAAATTGTCGTAGAACCGGATGAACACGTCATCGATTTCGGCAAGGCCCGTCGTCGCAAATTCGGTGAAACCGGAAGGCTCGATGCTGGCGGCGGTGAAGCTCAGCCGGTTGGCGACTTCGCAGAATTCTGGGATCGTCGGCGGGAAAGCGAAATAATTGTAGACCTTGGTCATGAAGCTCTCGCGCGGGCCGACATAGCCGGCACCGTGCTTGCTGCGGAACTCCTGTTCGATCCCGCGATTGGCGGCTGCAAGCTCGCGCGATTGGCGTTTCAGCATCGCTCCGTAATTATCGATCAGCAGCGAATAATCGGAGCCAATGCAGTTGAGCGCTGCAACGTTGAGCGCACTGCGGAAGTTCCACACCGTCTGCGCGGTCGAGATGTTGCGATTGACGGTGTTGCGCACGCCGTAGACGTCGGTCGGCGGGATCACCACACCGCCCGTCACGCCGAGTGGCGGAGCGGGACGCGGCGGGACCACAACCACCGGCGGCGGCGGCGGGGGTGGCGGGGGAGGCGGGGGCGGCGGCGCGGGTGTGGCGCAAGCGGATAGCGTTACCACCATCGCGAACGCGATTCCCGTTTGTTTGAGTGTGCGACCAGCCATCCCGTATCTCCCGTGTATTCTGCAACTGTCCCTGCGACATACGTTCTTAGCCGAAGCTGAATCCGCGCGCCACTACACAGGCAAAGAAAAAGCCCGGCAGGATCGCTCCCGCCGGGCCATTTATCGTCAATGACGTGTGCGTCAGTCCTGGCTGCCGAGGAAGCTCAGCAGGAACTGGAACATATTGATGAAGTCCAGATACAGCGTAAGCGCGCCGAGGATCACTGCCTTGCCGGCCATGTCGGTGCCGCGCACATACTGGTACTGGGCCTTCAGACGCTGCGTATCGTAAGCGGTGAGGCCAGCGAAAATCAGCACACCGATGGCACTGATTGCCATGGCGAACCCGCTCGACTGCAGCCACATGTTCAGCAGCATCGCCACCAGCAGACCGACCACGCCCATGATCAGGAACGTGCCCATGCCGGACAGATCCTTCTTCGTGGTGTAACCGAACAGACTGAGGCCTGCGAAGGCGGCGGCCGTCGCAAAGAAGGTGAGAGCGATCGAGGCCTGCGTATAGACGAGGAAAATCGTCGACAGCGATGCGCCCATCAGCGCGGCGAACGCCCAGAACATCAGCTGCAGGGTACCTGCGCTGAAGCGGTTCGCGCCGAAGCTCATCGCGAACACGATCGCGAGGGGCGACAGCATGATGATCCACGGCAGGATCGGGTTCGAATACAACGCCGTCGTCATGCCGGTGTTGGCCATGACGAGCGCGATGATCCCGGACAGCAGCACGCCCGAAGTCATGTAGTTGTAGATCGAGAGCATATGCTTGCGCAGCCCTGCGTCGCGCACGGTGTTCGGAACCGACGCGTTCGAAATGCCCGGTTCGTAACCGACGCCGCTGCGCTGGTCGTTCCAATCGGCCATGATTAACTCCTATCCCGTTGGCGCCACCATAGGCGCCGACTTGTAATCCGTAATATCGGGATCATGCGCGCGAAATTCAAGCGTAATCGGACAAGCTGCCGAACCGCGTCAGCGCGAGATTTTGCGTGCTTCTGCCGCCAGCTCCACGCCGCGGTCGCGCGCAGCGGTGAGGGTTTCGCGCAACAACGCGCGTAGGGCGTTGCCATCGTCGAGAACGTCGATCCCCTTTTGTGTCATGCCGCCCGGGCTCGCGACGCGTAGAGCGAGCGCTCCCGGATCGTGGCGCGAAGCGGCGGCGAGATCGGCTGCGCCGTCCACCATCGCCAGGGCAAGCCTGTCCGCATCCTCGCGTTCGAGCCCGAGATCGTGCGCCGCACCGGCAATCGCGTCGATGAAGCGATAGAGGAAAGCCGGTCCCGAGCCAGTGAGTGCGGTGACGAGATCGTAGCGATCCTCATCGACCCAGGCGATCGGACCGAGCGGACGCGCCAGCTCCTCGATCGCCTGACGCTGGCGATCGGACAGATTGCGTCCGGCCAGCGCGATCGGCGACTTGCCGAGCGCGCAGGAGAGGTTCGGCATCAGGCGGATTACCTTGCCTGCTGTTGGAAAAGCCCTGCGCAGCGTGTCGAGATCGATGCCGCCAAGGATAGAGACGACCGTCGCACCGTTGGTGGCTGGCGCGATTTTGGTGGCCATCTCCGCCAGCATGTGCGGCTTGAAACCAAGCACCACAGCATCGAACGGGGTCGGTGGGAGGTCTGTTACCAGGCGGGTGCCGGTCGGCACTGTTTTTGGGCGCGGATTGTAGATCGTGAAATGATGCGGCGGGATGCCGCTTTTCAGCCAACCGTCGACCATGGCCGAAGCCATGTTGCCATATCCGCAGACGAGAATGCGTTCGAACATGGCTGGGGGAGTATTACGCTTCCCCCGCCGCGTCCACCAGTGCATTGGCGAGCGCTTCGGCGGGAGCCTTGTCGCCCCATAGTGCAAACTGGAAGGCGGGGTAGAACCGGTCGCACTCCTCGACCGCTGCCTCGACCGCGGTTTTCGCCTGCGCGAGGCTCAGCAAGCCATCGTCGCCGAGCATCAGGCCATGGCGATACAGTACCATGCCCCCATTCGACCAGATATCGAAATGACCCAGCCAAAGCTGTTCGTTGACCAGCGCGAGAAGCTCGACCACCGAGTCCCGCTTTTCCTTCGGCACCCGTACTTCGGGGAGGCACAGCAGCTGGAGCACGTGATCGTCGCGCCGCCAGACACCGCGCAGCTGGTAAGTCGTCCAGCTGCCCTTGATCTCGCCGGAAATCTCGTCCTCGCCGGTGTACTCGAACGGCCAGCCATGCGCTTCGAACAGCGCCGCGAGCATATCGACAGGCGCGGCATCGTTGCCGATTTCGATCGTTCCTACCGCGCCCATGATGCCCTCATATCCATGGGGCCCCTTATGAATCGCGATGAATCACTCGCGCAATGAGCGGCTGACTCGCAGCTGCGTATAACTCGATAAGCCTGTGGTATTGTTGTGGAAAAGCCCGGGAATTGCTGGGGATAAAATGGTTGTGCCGAATGGTTGATGCAAAGTTCAACCGTCCGGAAGCAGCACCACTTCCTCGCCATCACCTGAACGCCAGACGAGACTTTCGTGCCCCTCTTCCTTAAGCGCATTGACCATTTTCATCGCTTCCGCACGCGAGGCAAACGGCCCGGTGACCATGCGATTCGTCTGGCCGAGAACCGAGCGATAGGCGTCGCGCCCGTCTAGTATCTCGTATTTTCGCTTGAGCCTGCGCCAGTCGAAAGCGAGCGCATCGACATCGCGTCCGATCCCCAGCTGAACCCAGATTCGCGCCGGGTTGGGCGGCGGTGGGGGATCTTCAGGCTCGGGCCGCGCAGGCTTGATCGCGGTGACGTCAACCGCTCCCGATGACGCTTCGGCTTCCGGCATGGCATCGGGCTTGCCGATATCGCCGAACGCGCTGGCAAAATCGGGTTCGCGCGCAGGCTCTTGCACCGGCTCGTCGCGGATCGTGCCCGGCACCGTAGCCAGATCGAAACCCGGCCCAGCGGTTGGACTGGGTTCGCGCACCGGTGATTGTGCCACGTCTTGCGCAGGAGCCTGTGAAGGTGCCTGCACCACCGGCTCGGCCACGGTCGGAGCGGGCGGCTGAGTGGTATTCTCGGCAACGGGTCCTGTAGCAGGCGGATTCGACCGACCGGTGGGGCCCTCGCGGCGGCGCTGTTCTTCCTGATCTCGCAATGTTGCCGCCTGCCGTGCAAGCCGGTCGGGCTCGTCGGTACGCGATGCGGGAGGCGCAGTCGTTTGGCCTTCGCTCGATTGGCGTGAGGGAGCAGCCGCAGAAGCCCGACGCGGCGGACCTCCCAGCGGTTCGCCTTTGGGCACAAGACCGTCACCCGCGCTGCGGCGAGGCTTCCGTACCGGCGGCTGGGCCGCGTAGGCCGCAATTTCGGGGGTGTCGCGTCCTATCTCGCTCGAGCCGGGGAACCGGCCGAGATTGGCGGCAGCGGCCTGTTGCGCGCGGGTAAGCCGTTCCATGATCCTGAGGAACGGTTCCATTTCGCGAGCGAGCCCGGCGGGCATGACGGCATTGGCGACGGTGACCGCTTCATCGCTCGCCCCCAAGATCGCAAGCGAGAAAGCGCGCGTTCGCCAGGCCGATTTGTTCTGTCGTTGCAAAAGCGGAAGCAGCGTTGCTTCGGAGCCTTCGCGATCGCCCGAAATGGCGAGACTCAGTGCAAGGCGCCGGATCAACTCTTCCGACGAAGACCGCGCCATGACGGCACGATAGAGCGTCTGGGCGCGGCCCTGCGCACCGACCAGGTCGTAGGCTAGCGCACGTTCGGCATCGATAACCGGATCGCCGAGCGCCTGCTCACCGACATTGTCGAACAGCGCGATCGCAGCGACGGGATCGTTGCGCCGCACCTGCACCGCCGCGATCCCTGCCAGCGCTTCGTCACTGCCCGGGTCGAGATCTCGGGCGCGGGAGAAAAAGCCGAGCGCAGCATCGCTATCGCCGAGCACGAGTGCGGAACGGCCGGCGATCAGCAGCGATCGCATGTCGTCCGGATTGCGCGCGAGCGCTTGCAGCGCCTCCTTCAGCGCCTGCTCTTCGGGCGGCGGCAGGCGCTGGACCACTTCCTGAGCCACCGCCATTTCGGGCAGCGCAAAAGCCGCGCCGGCACAAACCAGCGCAGCCAAAGCGGCGGTAGCGCGTTTACTGGTTATTCTGGCGACCGAGGAAGCGCGGAATGTTGACGGCGCCATTATCGTCATCTTCGTCCTCATCTTCGGATCCGGCGGCAGGCGTCGGCGCGGAACCGCCGCGCGAGAGATTGGCCATCCGCTCGAACAGGGTGCTTCCGCCACCTGGCACGGGAGGCGCGCCGCCGGGCTGACCACCGGACTGTCCGGCGGGCTGACCCGATGCGGGGCCGGGTGTCCGTTCAGCCGTCACGTTTTCGCCCGAGCCACCGCTACGGCCCGAGCCCATACCCTGCGGAACGCGAGGTGCGGGATCGGCCGGTGCGTCGGAACCGGAAGTGCCGCCGCCCTCTGCCAGACGCGATGCATCGAGCAACAGCTCGTCGCCACCCTCGTCCTCGTCGTCCTCGTCGATGGCCTTGGGCATACGCGGCAAACCGCCGCCCGAAAGATCGGCGTAAGCGTCCTGCGGAACGTCGTCTTCGCCTTCCTCGTCCTCGGCAAAGTCGAGCGAGAGGTCGAGCGGTTCGTTCCCGCCATCGTCCGCGTAGCCGCCATCCTCGCCGGGAACGGCATAGGCGCTGTCGTCGGTCGGCGACGGGGGTTCGGTCACATCGTCGGCGTCTTCGAACCCTTCGCTCGAATCGAGATCGCGTGCCGGACGGGCCTGGCCACGCTGCACAAGCGGGGATCCGCCATAATCGTCGTTATCCGCATCGGCATCGTCATAGCTGCCCTCGGTTTCCGTTACGGGCTCGGGGGCAGGCTCGGGCTGAGGCCGCGGGGCGGGATCGGAATAGCTCGTCGTCGCCGCGTAGGCCGGCTTGCGCGCCCCGCTTTCGTAGGAGCCGGATACGTGATCCTCGATCCCGGTGGCGACCACCGAAACGCGGATTTTGCCGTCGAGATCGGGATTGAACGCGGAACCCCAGATGATGTTGGCATCGGGATCGACCAGTTCGCGGATATGGTTGGCCGCTTCGTCGACTTCGAGCAGGCGCATGTCCTCGCCGCCGATGATCGAAATGATGACTCCGCGCGCACCCTGCATCGAAACACCGTCGAGCAGCGGGTTGGCGATCGCCATTTCGGCCGCTTCGAGCGCGCGGCTTTCGCCATCGCTCTCGCCCGTGCCCATCATCGCCTTGCCCATTTCCTGCATCACCGAGCGGATGTCTGCAAAGTCGAGGTTGATGAGGCCCGGCATCACCATCAGATCGGTGATCGAGCGTACGCCCTGCTGCAGCACTTCATCGGCCAGCAGGAACGCTTCCTTGAAAGTCGTTTCGGCCTTGGCGACCAGGAAAAGGTTCTGGTTCGGGATGACGATCAACGTATCGACATGGCTCTGGAGCTGGTCGATACCCTGCTCGGCCGCGCGCATGCGTCGCGTGCCTTCGAACAGGAACGGCTTGGTCACCACGCCCACGGTGAGGATGCCCATCTTGCGCGCGGTTTCCGCGATCACGGGAGCCGCACCGGTACCGGTGCCGCCGCCCATACCGGCCGCGATGAAGACCATGTTGACGCCTTCGAGCGCCTTTTCGATCTCGTTGATGGTCTCTTCGGCTGCCGCGCGACCGACTTCGGGCCGCGCGCCAGCACCCAGCCCCTTGGTCAATTCCGGACCAAGCTGGATACGGGTTTCTGCATTCGAGCTGTTCAGCGCTTGCGCATCGGTGTTGGCATAGACGAAATCGACGCCTTCGATATCGGCATCGATCATGTTCGAGATCGCATTGCCGCCCGCGCCGCCGACGCCGATCACGACGATCCGCGGGCGCAGTTCATCCATGTCGGCGGGTGCGATGTTGATGCTCATATCTTCGTCTCCTGGGGGCATCTCTCCCCCATATTTGGGCAATTGGTTGCGTTAATGGCACAAAGCGGGGTGCGGTTCCAAGCGCTGAGGGTGCTAATCCCCAAGGCAATTGCACGACGCGGATGGTCTAAGCCTCTCAAAACCCGTCCTTCATCATTTGCCAGATGCGCCGGACCTTGCCCAGCGCACCGACCCCGCCGCTGCGATCGCTGCTCGCGCGCAGCTGTCGAAGGTCGAGTGGCGGGTTGGCGGCATGGAGCGCGAGACCCGCAAGCGTCGCGAAACCGGGGCCCGAATGCGCTTCGGCCATCCCGCGCACGAAGCCTGGCCGGCCAAGCCGCACGGGCCGCCCGAGTGCGCCCTGCATGTAATCGGCAATCCCTGCCAGTTCGGCTCCGCCGCCGGTGAGCACGATTTGTCGCCCCGCCCCGGCATTGCCGCCCAGCCCCTTGAGCGCAGCACCGATAT
Organism: Alteriqipengyuania halimionae; assembly: GCF_009827575.1. NCBI lineage: Bacteria > Pseudomonadati > Pseudomonadota > Alphaproteobacteria > Sphingomonadales > Erythrobacteraceae > Pseudoblastomonas > Pseudoblastomonas halimionae. The sequence goes on from NZ_WTYR01000001.1 coordinate 1,637,758, forward strand.
CGGCGGTAAAGCCCGCCAACTCCTGCCCGATGACCCCGATCAGGTCGACCCGGGCGATCTGCCCCGCTTCCTCACCGGCATCGCCTTCAGCTTCGAGGCCGACGATCGGGAGCATTTCCTTCTGATCGGTCAGCGAGGCGAGCGCGGAGCCGTGAACGCATTTCAACCGCTCGGCTTGGCCGCGCCGGATCCCGAATTGCGAGGCGATCGCTTCGGTCATGTCGGCCGAGCCCCAGGGCAGGGTCTGCAGCCCCACCGGACGCCCGCGCGAAAACAGTGCTATCGTGGTTACCTCGCCGCCGAATTCGACCAGCGCGCAGCCGAGATCGAGTTCCTCCTCGGTCAGGCAAGCCTGCGCCGCCGCGATTGGCGAAGCGACCAGCCCTGCGACATCGTAATGCGCGTTCTGGACCACTTCACGGATGTTCTTGATCGGCGCATGGTCGGCCAGCACCGCATGGACGTGGACCCCAAGTCGCTCGGCATGCATCCCGACCGGATCGAGCACACCCTGCGCATCGTCCATCGTGTATAGCGCCGGTTGCGCGTGTAGCAGCAGCCCGCGGTCACGCCCGATTTGATCGCGCGCGAGAAGCAGCAGCGTCTCGACGTCCTCGGGCTCGACCCGGCGGCCTCCGATCTCGCAATCGGCGGGCACGATCTCGCTCCGGAGACCGGCACCGGAGCACCCGACCCAGACCGCACGGACATTGCGTTCGGCGATCTGCTCGGCCTTGTCGATCACGTGGCGTACTGCAGCGCTGGCAGCGTTCATGTCGACCACGTAGCCGCGCCTGAACCCGTCCGCCTTGCGATGGTGGGCGCCGAGCACGGTCACTTCGCCATCCTCGCCGATTTGCGCGACGAGTGCCGAAACGCGGAAACTACCGAGATTGACCGCGCCGATGATCCGGCCAGCCGTCGAAGCAGGCATTATTCGGGCGCCCCCGTGCCTACGCCCGAGACTTCCCGCTTACTGCGGCCGGGATCGGTCATGTAAATCCGCGGCGGATTGCGCATGTCGAAACTGGTGGCCTTGCCGCCCAGCAGCCGAGTGCGCCCGTCCAGTTGGGCGAACTTGATCAAGGCTTCGCTCGCGCGGCGATCACCTTCGGGAAGAGCCAGCACCTGGCCGGTCTTGAAATGGATGTTCCAGCGGCGATTGCCGATCCATTCGGCCTCGGCAATCTGCGGACGCAGCGCCGGCGCGGATTTGAGCAGCCGTTCAAGCGGTTGGATGCGTTCCGGGGCCCCCGCCCCGGCAAGCACGAGATAGTCTTCGGCCCCTTCGCGACCGATCACGTCGAGTTCGCTTCCTTCACGATCGACCAGCACCAAGCGATCCGCCTTGCGCAACACCGCCACCGGTTCGCGTTCGACGATATCGACCACGATCGTATCGGGCAGCTGGCGCGAAACGCGTGCATCGGAAACCCAGGGCAGCGTCAGCAGATCGTCGCGCAACAGGTCCAGATCGACCAGCGGGAGAGCACGCTGTTCGATATCGAGCACGCGGTCATATACGCGCCGTTTGTTGAGGTGTTCGGTTCCGCGCACATCGACGCGAACGACTTCGAACCCGGCATCGTTGGCAACCACCGCGACCTGATGGCGCAGCATGGTCGGCACTCCGGCAGCGACCGCGACGGTCCAGACGAGGAACAGGCCGACGGCAATGATGAACGCCGCAAACACGCCCTGCCATTGCTTCTGGCTCAGCGGGATCGCGCCCATCGCCTGATCGAGCGCCGATGCGCCCTTTTTCTTGGCCGCAGTCGCCTTCGCACGGGTGTTCTTGCGCCGGGCAGTGGTCCGCGCGGGAGTCGCCTTGCGTTTAACCCTTGCCATCGGTGCCCCCGCCGCTTTCGTTCGTGCGGCTCCACGCCTCGGCGACGATCGCCTCGACCAGATCTTCGTAGGAGATGCCGCAATGGCGCGCCTGCTCGGGCACCAGGCTGAGCGGGGTCATCCCAGGTTGGGTGTTGGTCTCGAGCACGAAGAGCCCGTCTTCGCCCTGCTCGTCGTCCCAGCGGAAATCGGTCCGCGAGGTGCCGCGGCAACGCAGCACTCTGTGCGCGCGCAGGGCATAATCCCTGCACAATTCGGCAATGGTGTCGGGGATTTCGGCCGGACAGACATGTTCGGTCAGCCCATCGGTGTATTTCGCGTCGAAATCGTAGAAGCCCTGCTTGGGCTTCAATTCGGTCACGCCCAGCGCGCGCGCTTCCTTGCCGTCGTCGAGCACCGCTGCGGTGAGCTCGCGGCCCTTGATGAAAGGTTCGGCCAGCAATTCGGCGAAGTCCTGCCAGGGACCTGCGACATCGCGCGAGATCGGATTGCCGTAATTGCTCTCGTCGGTGACGATCGCGACACCCACCGAGCTGCCTTCGTTGACCGGCTTCAACACATAGGGTCGGGGCAGTGGATCGCGCTGGTGGATTTCCGCGCTCTTGACGATCCGGCCACCGGGCATCGGGATCCCGTGCGGCACCAATGCCTGTTTGGTCAGCTGCTTGTCGATCGCGATCACCGAGGCGGCAAGCCCGGCATGCGTATAAGGGATGCCCATCAGGTCGAGCATGCCCTGCACGCTGCCGTCCTCGCCCGGAACGCCGTGGAGCGCGTTGAAGACCACATCGGGCGCGGCGTCGGCAAGCCGCGCCGCGATCTGCCGATCCATGTCGATCCGGGTGACGGTATGGCCCTTCGCCTCGAGCGCCTTGGCGACGCCCTCTCCACTCATCAGCGAAACCGGGCGCTCATTCGCCCAACCGCCCATCAGGACGGCCACATGGAGGCGGGGAAGTTCAGTCATGCTTCCCATTACGGACGCCCCACGCGCTGGATTTCCCATTCGAGATCGATGCCTGATTGGTCTCGCACGCGACGGCGGACTTCTTCGCCCAAGCCTTCGATATCCGCGCTGGTGGCATCACCGGTATTGATCATGAAATTGGTATGCTTCTCGCTCACTTGCGCGCCGCCCAGTTCGAGCCCGCGACAGCCTGCCTCATCGACCAGCTTCCACGCGCTGGCACCGTCGGGGTTCTTGAATGTGGAGCCTCCGGTCTTGGTCCGAAGCGGCTGCGATTGCTCGCGCGCATCGGCGATCCGGTCCATTTCCGCGCCGATCGCCTCCGGATCGCCTGGTTCGCCCTTGAACCTCGCCGATACCACCACCGCGCCGGGCGGTAATTCCGAATGGCGATAGGAGTATCGCAGCGCGCTCGCTGGGAGCACCATGGAATCCCCGTTGCGCATCACCACCGTGCAATCGACCAGTACGTCGGACACTTCGCGGCCATAGGCGCCGCCATTCATCCGGACGAAGCCGCCGACCGTTCCGGGGATCCCGCGCATGAATTCGAGACCAGCGATCCCCGCGTCGCGCGCCGTCGAGGCGGCGAGGATGCCGGGCGTGCCACCCCCGGCCTTTATCGTGCAATCGTCCTCGACCTCACAGCCCGAAAACGGCTTGCCGAGGCGGATCACCACGCCAGGAATCCCGCCATCGCGGACGATCAGGTTCGAGCCCAGCCCCAGCGCCATGACCGGTACCGCCGGATTCAGTCGCGCAAGGAATAGGCGCAGATCGTCGAGGTCTTCGGGCTCGAACAGCCAGTCTGCCGGACCACCGCTCTTGAACCAGACCAGCTTGGCCAGCGGCGCGCATTTGGTCAGCGATCCGCGCGCCACATCTTCGGGCACCCGCGCGACGATCGCTTCGTCGATCGCGCCATCGGGCACGGTGGTGGCCATTGCGGCTTTCCAGTCGTCGGGCTGGTCGATCACGATTGCTTTTGCTCCTCGATCTGCCCCGCGAGCGAGGCAGCGATGCGGGTGATATCGCCCGCGCCGAGGCACACGACGAGGTCTCCGCCGCGCAGCTCTTCCGCAAGCCGGGCGGCCAGCGCTTCGGGATCGGCGACTTCCTCTGCCGCGCGGGCACCGCGATCGCGCAGCCCCGAAACAAGCGCGGCAGCGTCGACGCCCTCGATCGGGTCTTCGCCCGCTTCGTAGACCGGGGTCACGAACACCATGTCGGCATCGTTGAAGGCGCCCTGGAAATCGCCCATCAGGTCGCGCAGGCGCGTGTATCGATGGGGCTGGCAGACCGCGATCACGCGCCCGCCTTCCCCTGCTGCGGCGACATTCTCGCGCGCGGCGGAAAGCACTGCGCGAATCTCGACCGGGTGGTGGGCGTAATCGTCGATGATCGTCGCGTTGCCGCCGTCGCAGCCGACTTCGCCGACCTTGGTGAAGCGCCGCTTGACCCCGCCGAACTGATCGAAGCCGTTGCAGATATATTCGTCGTCGCAGCCCATTTCGGCTGCAACGGCGACCGCTGCGATCGCGTTCTGGACATTGTGGCGCCCCGACATCGGCAGATCGATATCGGTGATCGTGCGCTCGCTACCGTCACGATCGCGGATCACGACGTCGAAGCAATTGCCAGACGCGGTCGGGCGAATGTTCTGCCCGCGCACATCGGCCTGGGCGGAAAAACCATATGTCACCACGCGGCGGTCGCGCACCATCGGGATGATGTTCTGCACCTCGGGGTGATCGACGCACAGCATCGCCGCGCCATAGAACGGCACGTTCTCGATGAATTCGACGAAGGCCTTCTTCACCGCGTCGAAGCTGCCGTAGTGATCGAGATGTTCGGGATCGATATTGGTAACGACCGCTATCGTACCGTCGAGCCGCAGAAAACTGCCGTCGCTTTCGTCGGCTTCGACCACCATCCAGTCGCTGTCGCCCAGGCGCGCGTTGGAGCCATACTGGTTGATGATTCCGCCATTGATCACGGTCGGATCGACCCCGCCCGCATCGAGCAGTGCGGCAATCATGCTCGTCGTCGTGGTCTTGCCATGCGTGCCGGCCACGGCGACAGTACGCTTCAGCCGCATCAATTCGGCGAGCATCTCGGCGCGGCGCACCACGGGAATGCGCTTTTCGAGCGCGGCGGCGACTTCGGGATTGGTGCGCTTCACCGCGGTCGAGGTCACCACAACCGCAGCTTCGCCTAGATTTTCCGCGGCATGGCCGATCGACACCGGAATGCCGACTTCGCGCAGGCTCTCGACCCGCTGGCTTTCGGCGATATCCGAACCCTGCACATCGTAGCCCAGGTTGTGCATCACCTCGGCGATGCCGGACATGCCGATCCCGCCGATCCCGACAAAATGGATCGTGCCGATATCGCGCATTCCGCCCAGCGGTTTGCCCTTAGCCGTCATGCGCCTGCTCCCTGTGTCAGGGCCGATGCTTCGCGCTCGCCGCTCTCGCCCATGCGGATGACATCCATCAGCGGTGCTCCGCCGAAGCTCTCGACAAGGTCGGCCAGCTTGGCGGCCGCATTGGGATGCCCGCAGTTCCATGCCGCATGGGCGGCATTGGCCAAGGCGTCGGGCCGCTCGGCCAGCACCTTGATCTGCTTGGCCAGTTCCTTGGCAACGAAGTTTTCCTGCCGGATCGAGCGTGCGCCGCCCGCCTGAACCATTTCGCGTGCATTGACGGCCTGATGGTCGTCGGTCGCAATCGGAAGCGGGATCAGGATGGCGGGGCGGCCCACCGTGGTGAGCTCTGCGATCGTCGATGCCCCGGCACGTCCGATAAACAGGTGCGCGCGGGACAGGCGATAATGCATGTCCTCGAAGAAGGTACCGAGCTCGGCCGGTATCTCATGGTTGGCATAGCGCTCGCGGACCGCCTCGATGTCTTCGGGGCGGCACTGCTGGACCACCTGCAATCGGCTGCGCAGCGCATTGGGCAGCATGGCGAGGCCATCGGGCACCACTTCGGACAGGACTCGCGCGCCCTGGCTGCCTCCCGTCACCAGCACGCGCAGCAGACCGTCTTTATCCAGCGGCGGAAACGGCTCGTCCCTCAACGCCAGGAGCGGCTTGCGGACCGGATTGCCGGTCAGGTCCACCTTGTGCCGATGCTTGTCGTCGAGCCGAAACGTCCGGCGATAGCTGGTCGCGATCGCATCGACCCCGCCAGCCAGCAGGCGGTTGACTCGGCCCATCACGGCATTCTGCTCGTGAATCACCGACGGCACCTTGGTCGAACGTGCGGCCAGAAGTGTCGGGAGCGAGGGATAGCCGCCGAAACCGACCACGGCGGTCGGCTCGAAACTTTCAAAGAGTTGCAACGCCATCCGCCGGCCGGCCAGCACCGCGCGCAATCCCTTGAACAGCTGGATCGGGTTCTTCGAGAAGCGACCGGCAGGCACGACATGGGTTTCGAGCCATTCGGGCTTGCCCGGGATCGCATCGCCTCTCGCATCGGTTACCAGCGCGACGTGATGGCCGCGCGCATGCAGTTCCTCGGCCAGCGCGAACGCGGGAACGAGATGCCCGCCCGTGCCACCGGCGGCTAAAACGAATTGGCGACTGGTCGAGCTCACATTTCCTCTCCCCGTTCGGCCCATAGCGGCCCTTCGCGGGTCAGATAGGGATTGCGCCGCGTGAGTGCGAGCAACATTCCCAGCGACAAGCACAAGGCGATGGTCGACGAGCCACCGTATGAAATCAGCGGCAAGGTCATACCCTTGGATGGGAACAGCTGCAGATTGACCAGGATGTTGATGAAGGCCTGCCCGCCCACCAGTGCGATCAGCCCGGTCGAGGCGAGCACCGTGAACAGGTCCTCTTCGTCCGCGATACGCGACAACACGCGGATGACCAGCGCGAGGTAGAGGCAAATAATCAGCCCGCACACGAGCAGTCCGAATTCCTCACCGATCACCGAAAAGATATAGTCGGTATGCGCCTCGGGCAGCGACATCTTGCGTTCGCCCATGAACGGTCCGGTACCGAGCCATCCGCCCGCGCGCATGGTGCGCGCGGCGAGATCGACCTGGTCGAATTCGGTGCCGCCCGAGAAGAACGAAAGAATGCGGTTGCGCCCGTTCTCGTAGAACAGCAGCACCGCCATCAGCAGCGCCACCGCACCGCCGGCAAACAGTGCGAAACGCTGGATCGGAACGCCCGAAACAAGCACCGTGACGCCCAGAACCCCGCCGAACAGCACCGTCGAGCCGAAATCCGGCTGCATCATCAGCAACCCGGCGATCAATCCGAAATACACGACCGAAAGCGCCACCACGGGCAGGTCCGGATCCTTCAAGCGCCAGCTCAGGATCCAGGCCAGTGTCACCGCGAAAGCGGGTTTGAGGAACTCGGCGGGCTGCACGCCCATACCGAGCCTGATCCAGCGCTGCGCGCCGTTCACTTCGTATCCCATGACCGGAACCAGAAGCAGAAGGGTGGTGAATACCGCCGCTGCAAGCAGCGCACCGCGTCGCACCTGCGTGCGCGAACGCATCGAGACAAAGATCATCGCCGCGAAACCCACGACCAGCCAGCGCAGATGGATGTAGAGGAAGTGGAGCGGATCGAGCGTCTCCTTGGACGTCGAGAGGTCCGCGGCGCTCGATGGCGAGGCGATCGCCACCGCCGCGATTCCGATGGTCGCCAACGCCACGATCAGGCCGAGCAGGACCTTGTCCAGCTCGCGCCACCAGATCGCAAGCTCTTCGCCGCGGCTGCGCGGGCGAATGTTGGGAAGCTGATTACGCGCGGCATGGAGCGATGGCGTCGCGGTCATGCGCCGATCTCCATATCCCCGACCAGCGCTTCGACGATCTGCCGGAAGGCGTCGCCCCGCGCTTCGTAATCTCGGAATTGATCGAAGCTCGCACAGGCCGGAGCCAGCAGCACGACGTCGCCCGGCTCGCCGGCTGAAATCGCTTCGCGCACCGCATCGCCAAGCATTTCAGATCGGGTGACGCGCGTATGAGGGGCAAGCAGATCGGCGAACAGCGCACCGGCATCACCGATCGTGTAGGCCGCCTTGACGTAGTCGAAATACTGCTCGCATTCCTCGAGCGTGTCGCCCTTGGGCAATCCGCCACAAATCCAGTGGATCCGTGGGTCGGGATCCGGTGGAAAGGCCGCGAGTGCCGGGGCAGCGGAGGCGGGATTGGTCGCCTTGCTATCGTTGATAAACGTGACGCCGCCATGATCGGTTACGCGTTCCATCCGGTGTGGCAAACCGCGAAAGCTCGTGAGCGCAGGTAGCCACTGATCCGAAGTCAGACCGATCGCCTCGACCGTTGCGACCGCGGCGGCAACATTCTGCAAATTATGCGGACCCTGGAGCGAAGGCCAGTCGCCTTGGCGGTCAGCAAGCTCCGCCCCATCGACATCGTGGACAAGCCCCGGCGCGCGACGCGCCTTTTCACGCTGCGAAACGGCACGGGTCTGCGGATCGCCAGTGCCGAAGACCGCATGGCGATCGGGCGCTTGCACTTCGAACAAGCGCGCCTTGGCAGCGGCATAACCCTCGAACCCGGCATAGCGATCGAGATGATCGGGCGTGATGTTCAGCAGCACCGCGACATCGCAGCTCAGCGTTTGCGTGATATCGATCTGGTAGCTCGACAATTCGAGCACATAGACGCCGTCCGGAGCAAGCTGCTGCTCTCCCAGGATCGGATTGCCGAAATTGCCGCCGATCAGGCTCGGCACGCCGGCTTCGCGCAGGATATGGTGGATCAGCGCGGTGGTGGTCGATTTGCCGTTGGTGCCGGTAATGCCGACCACCCGATGCGGCGGCAATTCGTCGCGCATCTGGGCGAACAGCTCGATATCGCCGATCAACGGCACACTCGCCCGCTTTGCAGCGTCGACGATCGGATGTCGGTTGAGCGGAACGCCGGGAGAGACGACGACGCCATCGAAACCGGTCAGATCGATCGCGGTTGGATCGCCGATAGCCACATCGTCGGGCAGCGTGCTGCGCTGCTCCTCGCGGCTGTCCCAGGCCGTGACCTGCGCGCCGCTATCGACCAGCATGTGCACGGCCGCACGGCCCGAGCGGGCAAGGCCAAGCACCGCATAGCGCTTTCCGGCAAAGGCGCCCAGCGCCTTCACCGCAGCTTCAGCGTCGAAAGCCCGATCAGCGCGAGCACGATGGCGACGATCCAGAAACGGATCACGACGGTGCTCTCGCTCCAGCCGAGCTGCTCGTAGTGGTGGTGGATCGGCGCCATTCGGAACACGCGCTTGCCAGTGCGCTTGAACCAGAACACCTGGATGATGACCGAGGCCGCTTCGAGAACGAAGAGGCCGCCGACGATACCGAGCACGATTTCGTGGTGGCTGGCGACCGCGATCGCGCCCAGCGCCCCGCCCAGGGCAAGGCTGCCGGTGTCACCCATGAAAACCGCGGCAGGCGGTGCGTTGAACCAAAGGAAAGCAAGTCCCGCCCCCATGATTCCGGCACAGAGGATCGCTAGCTCTCCCGCGCCTTCGACATAGGGAATCCCGAGATATTCGGCATAGTCCACGCGCCCCGCAAGATAGGCGATGACCGCAAAGGCTCCGGCGGCGATGATCACCGGCATGGTGGCAAGTCCGTCGAGCCCGTCTGTCAGGTTAACCGCATTGCCCGCACCAACGATCACGACCGCGGCGAACACATAGTAGAACGGGCCAAGGGGAATGTAGGTGTTGACCAGAAACGGCACGTAGAGATTGGTGTCGATCTTGCTGACAATCAGCCACACCGCCACACCCGCGATGACGAATTCGATCAGCAGGCGAACCTTGCCCGACACACCCGCGTGATGCGCTTTGCGCACCTTGTCGAGATCGTCCATGAAGCCGATCAGCCCGAAACCCAGCGTCACCGCAAGGCAGGCCCAGACGAACGGGTTCGACAAGTCCATCCAAAGCAGCATGGCGCTGGTCAGGCTGACCAGGATCATCAACCCGCCCATGGTCGGCGTACCTCGCTTGGCGAGATGGCTTTGCGGACCGTCCTCGCGGATCGGCTGACCCTTGCCCTGCCGTACGCGCAGCATGGCGATGAATTTCGGTCCGATGATGAGGCCGATGATCAGCGCGGTCATCAGCGTCGCGCCCGCGCGGAACGTCTGATAGCGGATGAGATTGGCAGCCCCGGGGAAATCGAACCACTCGGCGATCAAGAAAAGCATATTCAGTCCCCGCCGGTCAGGCCTGCGACCAGCGCGGCAAGACCGACCGAATTCGATCCTTTCACCAGCACCGCGTCGCTTTTGGCGAGATCAATCTCGTCAAGCGCCGCGCGCGCCGCGGAAGCCGTCTCGCAATGCGTGAATTGCACTGTTTTGCCAAGGGAATCGCTTCGCTCTTTCCCCAGCCTCTCAGCAAGGGCGTGCATCTCAGGGCCCACCAGGATCGCGCGATCGACGTTCGCCTCGAACAGCGGATCGGCCAGTTCGGCATGGAAACGATCCGAATGCTCGCCCAATTCCTTCATCGCTCCGAGCACTGCGATCCGCCGGGTCGCCTCGGTTTCGCCAAGCTGCGCAAGTGCCGCACGCATCGAGGCTGGGTTGGCGTTGTAGCTTTCATCGATCAGCAGCGCTTCACCGTCGTTGACGGCGATGGTGTGCCGCGCACCACGCCCCGGCAAACCTTCGAGTTCCGCCAGCGCGAGCCCCGCCGCACCCAGATCGGTGCCGAGCGCATCACATGCAGCGATCACCGCCAATGCGTTCGAAATCCAGTGACGGCCAGGATTTCCAATCGAAAAGCACAATCGCCGCTCGTGGACCTGGACCGTAAGCAGCGATCCGCCGTCGCGCATGATCACGCGTTCGAGGAGCTTGATGTCGGCTTTCTCGTCGAGACCGAAGGTGACGACTTTTGCTCCGTCGGCCTCAGCCATTGCGAAGAGGGTCCGGCAATGCGGGCTGTCTGCGGGAATGATTGCGATCCCGCCCGGCGCGAGCCCCTGGAAAATTTCGGCCTTCGCGCGGGCGATGCTCTCTTCGCTGCCAAGGTTCTCGATATGCGCCGGGGCAATCGCCGTCACGATCGCGACATCGGGGCGCACCTGGCGGGTCAGCGCTGCGATTTCTCCGGCATGGTTCATGCCCATTTCGAATACGCCGAAGGCGCTGCGCGCAGGGGTACGCGAGAGCGACAGCGGCACGCCCGTATGATTGTTGTAGCTCTTCACCGAGGCATGGGCGGCACCGCGGCTCGCCCGGTCGAGCGCGGCGAACAGCGCTTCCTTCGTGCTGGTCTTGCCGACCGAGCCGGTGATCCCGACCACTTTCATATCCGCCCGCGCACGCGCCGCCGCGCCCAGCGCTTCCAACGCTGCCTGTGTGTCCTCGACCAAGACGTGCGGACCATCCACTGGCTGCGACACCAATGCGCCCGCCGCACCGCGCTCGAACGCACCTGCGACAAAGCGATGGCCATCCATCTCCGCGCCCTTGAGCGCGACGAACAGGTCGCCTTCGCCGACCTCGCGACTGTCGATCTCGACGCCCGAAACCTGAAATTCACCACGTACGGTCCCGCCAGTCGCTGCCGCGATGCTTTCCGCATCCCACAGCGCAAGGGGCTGTTCGTCAGCCGCTTCTTCAGGCCAGTCGAGGATGGCCGGATGCACCATCACGCCGCACCCCCGGCGCATTCACGCGCCACCGCCACATCGTCGAAGGCCAGCACCTGCGCATTCTCGCCGCTGCCGATGATCTGCCCCTGCTCGTGACCCTTGCCTGCAATCAGCACGATATCGCCGCGTTTGGCCCCGGAAATCGCGGCGTCGATCGCCGCGCGGCGGTCGCCTATCTCCTGCGCTTGCGGAGCACCATCCAGGATCGCAGCGCGGATCGTCGCGGGATCTTCCCCGCGCGGATTATCGTCGGTCACGATGACCTTGTCGGCTGCCTTCGCTGCGACCTCGCCCATCGGCTTGCGCTTGCCCTGGTCGCGATCGCCGCCGGCACCGAACACCACCGTCAATTCGCCTTTGCAATGCGGGCGCAACGCCGCGATCGCAGCTTCGAGCGCATCGGGCGTGTGGGCATAATCGACATAGGCGGGTGCCCCATCGCGATTGATCGCCGCGCGCTGAAGCCGTCCGGCGACCGGCTGCAGGCGCGCTACCCCGTCGAGCGCTTGGCTGGGCGAAACCCCGGTGGCGACCGCGAGGCCCGCCGCGGTCAGCGCATTGGCGGCTTGGTAGGCCCCGATCAGCGGCAGCGCGATCTTCTTCTCGATGCCGGCATGGCGCACGACGATTTCCTGGCCCAGTTCGGTCGGCACTTGCGAGACGAGCACGATATCCTCGCCCGTTTTACCGACGGTCATCACCTCCAAGCCGCGCTTTTTTGCGCGAGCGATCACGTCGTCAGCCTTGGGATCGTCGGCCCAGATCACCGCCGTTCCGTCATCGTCGAGGACCTTTTCGACCAGCCGCATCTTGGCTTCGAAATAGTCTTCCATCGTCGCATGATAATCGAGGTGGTCGCGGCTGAAATTGGTAAACGCCGCCGCCTTAACCGGCACGCCTTCGTTGCGATATTGCGAGAGGCCGTGGCTCGATGCCTCGTAGGCAATGTGGGTCGTACCCTCGCGCGCCAGCCCGCGCAGGTTCGAGAGGAACGTGACGATGTCGGGCGTGGTAAGGCCGGTCGATACGCTCTCGTCGGGCGTGGTGACGCCCAGCGTGCCGATCGAGGCCGCACGCTCTCCCGCCATGCGCCATAACTGGCGGGTCATCTCGACCGTGGAGGTTTTGCCGTTGGTGCCGGTTACCGCGACGATCGTTTCGGGAAACGGACAGAAGAACGCGCCCGCGAGACGCGCGAACAGGCGGCGCGGCTTGTCGTCGGCAAAATGGACTGCGCCTTCGACTTTCGCCGGCGGCCGGGCGATCACACCGATCGCCCCGCTCGCTATGGCCTGCGGAATGAAGTCCTCGCCATTGACGCTGTAGCCTTCGAAAGCGCCGAACACGGTGCCGGGTGCGACCTTGCGATGATCGATCGCAAAGGCGTTGACCTCGACGTCCTCGGCCCCTTCGGGAAGGGCAACACCTGCGCGTTCGCACAACCGGGACAAACGCATGACTATTCCCCGGTTACGACAAGTGGTCTGAGGTCCGAAAGATCGATGTCGCGCGTTGCGTCGGGCTCGATACCCAGCATCGGTCCGATCCGCGGGACGATGCGGCCGACAGCGGGCGCGGCGTTCCAGCCGGCGGTGCGCTGGCCGGAACTGGCGGCATTGCCCTTGGGCTCGTCGAACATCGCGATGATCACATAACGGGGCTTATCCATCGGAAACGCCGCTGCAAAGGTCGAGACGAGGCTCTTGCGCCGATATCCACCATTGCCCGGCTTTTCGGCCGATCCGGTCTTGCCGCCGATCCGGAAACCCGCGGCATCGGCCTTCCGACCGGTGCCAAACACGACAATCATACGCAGCATTTGCCTCATACGTGCCGACGTAGCAGGACTGAACACCCGCCGACCCTCGACATATTTGCCCGGTGTCTGCTTCATCAGCGTAGCTGGACGATAGATCCCGCCATTGACCATCGCGGCATAGGCGCTGGCAAGATGCAGCGGGGTGACCGCAACACCATGGCCGTAAGATGCAGTGATCGTTTTCACCCGCGACCACTTGTCCTTCTGGAACAGCGGATAGCCGCGCGCGGGCAGTTCGATCTGCGGACGGTCCGCGAGGCCGAGATCGACCATCGTCTTCTGCAACCGTTTGGTGCCGAGTTCGTCGGCGATCTGTCCGGTGACGATGTTGGAGGAATGGATCAGCGATTCCGGCACGTTCAGGCTTGCCCCGATCGTGTGGCTGTCGCGAATGCGGAAGCGTCCGACCTGGAGCGGCTTGTTGGCCTGGAACCGGCGCGACAGATCCTTGATCGTCCCCGCTTCGATTGCAGCGGCGACGGTCAGCGGCTTGAAGGTCGAGCCGAGTTCGTAGACCTGGTTGGTCACCCGGTTGAAGATGTTCTTCGCGCCTTCGCGATCGATACGGTTGGGGTTGAACGACGGGAGCGAGGCTAGCGCCATGACTTCGCCGGTATTGACGTCGAGAATCACGCCTGCCGCGCCGATCGCATCGTGCATTTCCATGCCCGCGGCCAATTCATCCTCGAGGGCGCCCTGCACCCGCGCATCGATCGACAGTTCGACCGGCTCTGCCCGATGGGCCGGGTCTAGCAGTTCGTCCTGCAGCGCTTCTTCCATGCCCACCTTGCCCGCGCCATCGGCGTCCACGAAGCCGATGACATGCGCGGCGAGCGACCCTTGCGGATAATAGCGTTCCTTTTCAGGCGGATATTCGAGCGCAGGCTCTCCCAGCGCGTGGACCTTTTCCATTTGGGCGGGCAGGATGCGACGCGCGAGATAGGTCGGTTTGCCAGCCTTCAGCTTGCGTGCCAGCCGTGCTTCGTCGGCATCGGGAAAGATCGCCTTGAGCGAAGCGGCGACCTGTTCGGGCGATTTGACCAACGGCGGGCCGCCGTCGCCGATCGCTTTCGGGTTGAACCACAACGCGCGGGCGCGAAAGGCACGCGCAAGCGGCACACCGTTACGATCGACGATCTCGCCGCGCGAAGGCAGCAAGCGAGCGGCCATCGACATCGGTTGTGCACCCGGTTCGACCGCACCGAGCCAGGCGATCCGCCCCAGCGCGACCACCGCCAGCGCAGCGAACACCACCGCGATCCAGAGCCCGCGGATCTTCGCCATGTAGAGCACACGGCGTCGCTCGTGGTACAGTCGGTATGCCGGCGAGGCGGCGGTCACCCCGATCGGCGCGAAGCTCATTCAGCTGCCTCCTTGTCGAGGCGGTAATTGGCGAACAGCGCTGCAAAGCTCGGCTCGGCTTTATCCTCGGCCTTCACCTTCTCGACGACGGCGTGCTGGAAGCTCGGTGCCTTTTCCGTCGGTTCGGACGGCTTGCGCTCGGACTTCTTTTCAGGCTCGGGGCGCGCCGCGTCGACATCCTCGGTAAAGGAAGCGAGTTCGACCTCGGCAACGTCTTCGCGCGCGACGCGGATCATTTCGGGGGCATCCTTCGAGCGCGGCGCACTGAACGCCGCGAGCGCGCGCTCATTGGCCAGGAACTGCGCGGGCCCCGGCGCGACATAGCCGAATTCCATGCGGTTGAGCGCAGCAAGCTGTTGCTGGCTGGCGCGGGTTTCGAATTCGGTTTCGAGATAGAGGTTGTCGCGTTCGAGCTGGACGATCCGCTCTTCGGCCTGGCGCACTTCGCTGCGCACTGCATTGACCTTAAACGCAAGCATGGTGACGGCGCCGGCGCAGCAAGCCAGCACCGCGGCCCAGCCAACGGTCTTTACGCGGGAGCGAGTAACGATCATGCGGCGACCCTCGCCGGTGCGCCGGTCCGGGTGCCTTCGCGCAGGATGGCCGAACGGGAGCGGGGGTTGAGATCGAGCTCGCCCTGGGTGGGCTTGATCGCCTTGCCGGGCTTCTCGAAGGTCGGGAGATGATCGTCGAGCCGCTCGGGCATGTGGCGCGATGTCGTCGACTGTCCGCCCGATGCAGCGCGCAGGAAGCGCTTGACCATGCGATCTTCGAGGCTGTGGAAGCTGACCACGGCCAGCTTGCCGCCCGCACGCAGCATCTGCTCGGATGCGGTCAACGCATTTGCCATTTCGTCGAGCTCTCCGTTCACATGGATGCGGATTGCCTGGAAGCTGCGCGTAGCCGGATCCTTGGGCGCACGGCCCTGGTTGGAATGCGGCCGATAGCCCAGCGCGCGACGAACCACGGCGGCGAGATCGGCGGTGGTGTGGAGCGGGCGCGCGGCCACGATCGCGCGGGCGACCCGGCGCGACTGGCGTTCCTCGCCATACTGGTAGAGCACGTCGGCAATCTGGCCTTCGCCCGCGTCGTTGACGAAATCGGCGGCGCTGGTGCCCGACTGGCTCATCCGCATGTCGAGCGGACCGTCGGCACTGAAAGCAAAACCGCGCTCGGCCTGGTCGAGCTGCATCGACGAAACACCGAGATCGAGCGCGATACCGTCGACCTGCGCAACGCCGACTTCCTGCATCGCTTCGGCCATTTCCGAAAACCGGCGCGGATGGAGTACGAGGCGCTGCGGCTCGGCGCTGTGTTCGGGCCATTCGCGGCCCTTGGCTATCGCATCGGGATCGCGATCGAAGGCGTGCACGGTCGCGCCGCGATCGAGCAGCGCACGGGTATAGCCGCCGGCGCCGAAGGTTGCGTCGATGATGACCGAACCCGGCGCCGGATCGAGTGCGGCGACCACTTCGTCGAGCAGGACAGGGATATGGGGCGTGTTGGCTTCGATCATTTGCGTGCGCCTCCCTTGGCCTTCGCGGCAGCCTTTGCAGCGGCTTCGGCGGCGAGCGCACGGCAGGCCGCCTGCGCGCCCTCCCAGCCTTCGCCCTTGGCGTAGAGCTGGTCCGGGTTCCACATGGTGAAGAAACCGCCCGCGCCCTGGAAATAGACGTCGTCGCCCAGCTTGCCGAGTTCGGCGAGATGTTCGGGCATCACGAAGCGGCCGCTGTCGTCGAACGGGATTTCGGCAAATCCGAACAATTGCATCGCGCGCAGGTCGCGGTCGAAATCCTTGTCGCGTTCGATCGCGATCCGCTCTTCGCGGTCCAGCTGGGCTTCGAGCTCGAGACGACGCGAGAGACCGAAGCCGACGAGGCAGTTCCAGCGCTCATGCTTGGCGAGGCACAATACGCGCCCTTCGGAGCTTTCCTTGACGGCCTTGCGGAAGATCGGGGGCAGGACGTAGCGATCCTTTTCGCCGCGAAGCGAAAAGCCCTGACCGCTGTATTTTCCCACTCCGAGCGACACGTCGCGTTCCCCGCTTTCATCTCCCCGACCGAAAAAGCGAACCCGTCCCCGGAAGCGCACGGCTTCGGGGCGGCCCCGCAGTCAACCGGGGCGCGCGGAATCATCAGTTCGTCCGATGGAGTCACTGTGTAACGCGTGAAAGGGCGTGAAAAAAGGGGATTTTACGGGAATTATCGGGCTTTTGCGGCAAATACCTGTTTTGTAAGGATATTTTAAAAGCGCACTTCGCTCCATTCCTTAACAAAGAGTTACCACAATCCGCGCCAAAGGCATGGATTTGCGTGCAAGCCCACGACTCCAACCTGACTAGTCCCGTGATTTCCCGACTTTGGTGGCCAGCGCCGCATCCATCATTCGCTCTAGCAGCGCCCGGCGAATTTCGGCCCTTCCGCCCGTATCGGGCTCGAGCAGCGCGGCATCGGCCAGAGCAAGCAAGCGCCCCTTCCCGATGTCGCAGGACACCAGCCGCGCATCGGCTTCCAATATACAGCGTCCCGCGAATTCCCCGGCATCGGGTTTCAACCGGAATCGACCGGGCTCGGAGAGCGGGAGCGTCACGCCGTTCCAGTCGGCACCGGTTTTCTCGTCGCTCTCATCGTGCTCGAGTTCGATTCCCCAGCGCGAAAGAATGGGGGAGAGCAATACCGTGTGGGCGGGGCGACGCGGATCGCCGAGCGCATAGGCGCTTTCCTGCGTCAGGTGCGGATCGGCGAACAGCAGCACCGTGCCGCCATCGCGCACGAAATTGTCGAGCGCGACGTTCTCTTCCGGAGCCAGCGGGCGCGGTTGCGCCAACACCAATAGGTCGATCCCGGCCAGCGCATCATAGCCATCGTCGCGAATGCCCAGCCAGTCGACCGCCCGCCACTCGCCGCGATCGGACAACAGGCTGGTGGCCCAATGCGCTGGTACATCCTCGCGCAAGAGGTCTTCCATCGCCACGTTTTCCGGACGCGCTATCGGCAGGCTCGAAAACAGCGCGGTAGCGATCGGCTTGCGCGCAGGCTCCGCCGTTTCGGATGCTGCGGCCTGTTCGGCCCCGGCAGACGGATGGCATGCCGCGCCCGACAACACGCATACCGCAAGCAGTGACGCTTTAAAGAGCTGGCGGCGCTTTAGGGGCATCGCCTGCGGTCGAGGTCGGTTCGGGAGTGGGCGTCGTCGGTTCGGGCGACGGCACGACACCGATATCCGCCAGCGGATCAGAAGCCTGGGTTTCTTCCGGTGCGGGCGTGTTGAGCTTCGCTTCGGGCACGGCGGTCTGTTCGACTTCCTGCGCGCGGTCCATCACCACATTGGCGACGCCGATAACGAGCAGGATCACGCCGAGGCCGAGACCGCCGATCTGAAGGCGCTGTATCGCCTGCGCGCGCCGCCCGGGGCGCGTTCCTAGAAACGGCGGCGGTTCCTGCGCCGTGCGATCGTTGATGGCCATGGCGCCAAAGTAGGCACTCCCCCGCGCGCGTCAATTGCGAACGATCGCCATGTCCTTCGGAACAGGCGCCGATCAGTCTTCCGGGGCGATCGTGACCTTCAGCCCGTCGAGCGCGTCATCGAACGGAATCTGGCACGACAGGCGCGAATATTCGGTGCGGTGATCGGTGCTTTCGAGCAGATCGTCCTCGTCTTCCGAAATGCCGGCGAGCTTGCCGAAATGTTCGGGATCGACATGCACGTGGCAGGTCGCGCACGAACAGCAGCCGCCGCACAGCGCAAGCAATTCGTCGAACCCGTTGTCGCGGATAGCCTCCATCACGGTCAGCCCGCTTTCGACATCGATCGTGCTTTCCTGGCCTTCACGGGTGACGACGGTGAGCTTGGGCATGGATTTTCCTCGACTGCTATATTCGCGTTCGACCGGCTGCTAAGGCGCAGGAGGAATTTTGGCAAGGAGCGCAAGAGTGGGTCTTTCGAAAGCGCAATTGGTCGAGGGTATCGATGCCGTCGCCGCGCAGGAGCCCGCGATCGCGGCAGCGGTGCAGCGGGTCGGCTATCCCGAGGAGCGCATCCGGCCGACGGGCTACCGCACCCTGCTGCGCACCATCGTCGGACAGCAGGTGAGCGTCGCGGCGGCAGCTTCGATGTGGAACAAGCTGACCGGGCATCTGGGCGAGGACGTGCCGACCGACCGCTTGCTGGCCAGCTCGTTCGATGAATTGCGCGCCTGCGGCCTCTCGCGCCAGAAGCAGGGCTATGCGCGTTCGCTTTGCGAACTTGTCGAAAGCGGCGAGCTCGACCTCGACGACCTGCCGGAGGACGACGAAGCTGCGATCGAGCAATTGACCCGCATCAAGGGGATCGGCCGGTGGTCGGCCGAGATCTATCTGCTGTTCGCCGAGGGACGGCCCGACATCTGGCCGGCAGGCGATCTCGCGGTGCAGGTCGGCATCGGCAAAATCCTCGAACTGACTGATCGCCCAAGCGAAAAGGAAACCCGCGCACTGGCCGAAGATTGGCGCCCGCATCGCGGCGCATTGGCTATTTTCACGTGGCACAGCTACAACAATCCGGCCCTGTAGGCCGTTGGTCGATGGAAAATGGACTTTCCATCACGTAAAGCCTACTTTCCATGTCATCCAATCAAGGGGAGTTGAGACGATGAATATCAAGACTAGATTGTTCGCCACCTGCACGCTGGCCGCCATGGCAATGACGCTACCGGGCGCCGCGAGCGCGAACCTAATGAATGAAAGCCCATCTATGACCCAGACCGCCGAAGCCGCTCCGCTCATCCCGCGCGAGTCGCTGTTCGGAAACCCCTCCCGCGCCTCGGCCCAGATCAGCCCCGATGGCGAATGGCTCGCCTGGCTCGCGCCCGATAACGGCGTGCTCAACGTGTGGATGGCGCCGGTCGACGATCCCGACGCGGCCAAGGTTATGACCAAGGCAACCGATCGCCCGATCCGCCAGTATTTCTGGGCCCCCGACGGTCGCAGCCTGCTCTACATCCAGGACAAGGGCGGGGACGAGAACTTCCTGCTCTACGGCATCGACATCGCCAGCGGCAACGAACGCACGCTGACCGATTTCGAGAACACCCGCGTCATGCTGATCGGCGGTTCGGACCGGATCAAGGACAAGGTCCTCGTCGGCCTCAACAATCGCGATGCGCGGTTCCACGATGTCTACATGCTCGATCTCAACAGCGGCGAGCTGACCCAGATGATCGAGAACAACGGCTATGCGGGGTTCGTCGCCGACGACAATCTCGACGTTCGCCTTGCCCTGCGTCCCAATGCCGAAGGCGGCATGGATTTCTTCCGCGTGGTCGAAAACGAAGTCGAAGCCGAGCCGTTCGGCAACACGACGCTGGAAGATTCGCTGACCACCAGCCCGGCCGGTTTCACCACCGATGGCAAGACGCTCTACTGGCTCGACAGCCGTGGCCGGAACACCGGCGCGCTGGTCGCGATGGATGTCGAAACCGGCGAAACCCGCATGGTGGCCGAGAACGCCAAGGCCGATATCGGCGGCACGATCCGCGACAAGGAAACCGGCGAAGTCGAAGCCTATTCGGTCAATTACCTGAAAAACGAATGGACCGCGCTCGATCCGGAAGTGAAAGCCTCGCTCGACTTCCTCGAAGCCAATCTCGAAGGCGAATTCGGGATCGGCTCGCGCACCGATGACGACACCAAGTGGATCGTCGGCAACGATCCGGTCGTCGGGCCCAGCAAAAGCTATCTCTACGATCGCACCGACAACACGCTGACTGAGCTCTACGTGACCCGCCCCGAGCTGGTCGGCGCACCGCTTCAGCCGATGCACACGCTCGAGCTCAAGTCGCGCGACGGGCTCACCCTGCCCTCGTACCTGACGCTCCCGCCGGGCAGCGACAGCGATGGCGACGGCAAGCCCGACCAGGCGGTGCCGATGGTCCTGTTCGTCCATGGCGGCCCCTGGGCACGCGATGGCTATGGCTTCAATCCCTACCACCAATGGCTCGCCAATCGCGGCTATGCGGTGCTGAGCGTGAACTATCGCGGCTCGACCGGCTTCGGGAAGGACTTCATCAACGCCTCGAACCTCGAATGGTCGAAAGCGATGCATGACGATCTGATCGACGCCACCCAGTGGGCGATCGACGAAGGCATCGCACATAAGGACAAGGTCGCGATCATGGGCGGCTCCTATGGTGGCTACGCCACGCTGGTGGGCCTCACCTACACGCCCGAAACTTTCGCCTGCGGGGTCGATATCGTCGGCCCGTCCAACCTCGAGACGCTGCTTTCCACGATTCCGCCCTACTGGGCCCCGGTGATCGCGCAGTTCCACGAGCGGATGGGCAATCCCGAGACGCCCGAAGGCAAGCAACTGCTGATCGACGCCAGCCCACTCTACAAGGCGGACCGGATCACCAAGCCGCTGCTGATCGGCCAGGGCGCCAATGATCCGCGCGTCAATCAGGCCGAAAGCGACCAGATCGTCGATGCGATGAAGGAAAAAGGCATCCCGGTGACCTACGTTCTCTATCCGGACGAAGGCCACGGCTTCGCCAAGCCCGAAAACAACATCGCCTTCAACGCGGTGACCGAGAACTTCCTCGCCACCTGCCTTGGCGGCCGCGCCGAACCGATCGGCGATACGGTGGGCGCATCGACCGCCGAGATCGTCGAAGGCGCGGACTTCGTGCAGGGCCTGTCCGAAGCAATCAAATAAGGCGCAATCTCCCCTCCCGCTTGCGGGAGGGCTGGGGGGTGGGCATGAAGCGATCGTAGCGATTGCAGCGGCCCACCCCGCTGCGACTGGCGAGCAAGCTCGCAAGTCTCGCTGCCCCTTCCGCTTGCGGGAGGGGTTGTTCGTTTCTGAGGGAGAGTGTGCCGACATGAAAAAAGCGATCTTCATCACCGGCGGCGGGTCCGGCATCGGGCGGGCGACCGCGATCAAGTTCGGCCAGGAAGGCTGGTTCGTCGGTCTCGGCGATGTCGACATGGACGCGATGCGCGAGACCGAGAAGCTGCTGCCGGGCGGCTATCACTATTCGCACCAGTTCGACGTGCGCGACCGCGAAGGCTGGGACAAGGCGCTGGCCTCCTTCAAGGCGGCAGCCGGTGGCCGGATCGACGTGTTGTTCAATAATGCCGGCGTCCCGCTGGGTGGACCGCTGGCGGAGAACTCCACCGAAGAGGTCGAGCGCTGCATCGATATCAATCTGAAGGGCGTGTTCCACGGCGCGATGGCGACCTATCCCTATCTGAAGGAATCCGCTCCCGGATCGGCCCTGATCAACACGGCGAGCGCGGCAGGCATCTGGGGCACGGGCGGCGCAGCGGTTTATTCGGCCACCAAGTTCGGCGTGCGCGGAATGAGCGAAAGCCTCGATGCCGAATGGACGCCCGACGGGATCAAGGTCGCGGCGATCATGCCGAGCTTCATCGAAACCCCGCTGCTCGACCATGCGCCCAATCGCGGCAGCAATGAATCGATCCGCGGCCGGGTGAAGGCCGCCGGGCTGGAACTGACTCCGGTCGAGGATGTCGCGCAGGCGGTGTGGGATGCGGTGCATGGCGACGATCTCCACGTCGTCGTCGGCAAGACCGCAAAGCAGTTGCGCTTCGCTGCGCGCTGGATGCCGGGCAAGCTGCGCAAGCGATCGAAGAAGATGGCCGGCGTGATGGGAGAGAAAGCGTGATCCACACGCTTGCGACGCTTATCGCAGCGCCCCTCGCCCTGCTGATGGCGACGCCCGCCGCCGCGCAACCCGCGGATGGCGAACCGGTGACGATCGGGACCACTTATACGATCCCTGCAACCGCTTTCGAGGGCGAGCGCCGGATGACCGTTCGCCTGCCCGCGGGCTATGTCGAACAGCCCGAAATGCGCTTTCCCGTGGTCTATGTGATCGACGGGGGCCCGGAGCAGGACTTCCCGCATATCGCCGGGATCGCGCAGAGCCGCGATTGAACTGGAGCTTCGAGCGTTTCATCCTGGTCGGTATCGAAACCGTCAATCGGCGCGCCGAAATCTCGCCCGAAGTCTCCGCCGATAAGCTCGAAGCCTATACCGCATCGCTCGGTGCGACACCGGGCGGCGCCGACAATTTCCGCGCCTTCATCGCCGACGACGTGAAGCCGTGGGTCGAGGCCAATTTCCGCACCGCTAGCCATGACGCGGTGATGGGGGAATCGCTGGCCGGGCTGTTCATCGTCGAGACGCTGCTCACCCAGCCCGACCTGTTCGATGACTGGATCTCCGTGTCACCTTCGCTCTGGTACGACGATATGAAGCTGGCCCGACAGGCGGCCACGATGATGCAGCCGGGCGATGAACGGGTCTATGTCGCGCTCGCCAATGAAGGCTATCGTCACGAGGAAGGGGTCGAGCGCTTCGTCGATGCGCTGAAGGCCTCCGCTCCGGAAGGGTGGAAATGGTCATTCGTCCCGCTGGGCGACAGCGAGACCCATGGCACGATCTACCACACCGCCGCGCTCGACGCGTTCCGCATGTTCTACGGCACGGCCGACCGCGAATACCGGCCGGGCGGCGACTTGCTGGGCCGCGAAGCGGAGCCGCGCACAGCCGAAGAACAGGCGCTACTCGATACCGAATGCACGGCGCAGAACACGATCGCGCTCACGCCCGAAGCCGCGCGCAGCGGGCGTGAGCGGCTGTTCTATCGCTGCCTGAGGCTCGATCTCGGCCCGCGGCCCCGCGACAGCAACTGGGTTCCGGGCGGCCCCGAAGCGGAGGACTGATCCTCAGACCAGCTTGTCGATCGCCTTGGCCAGCTTCACATCGCGCTGGCTGAGGCCATCGGCATCGTGCGTCGTCAGCGTGATCTCGACCTTGTTGTAGACATTGAACCATTCGGGGTGGTGATCCTGGCTCTGTGCGAGGATCGCGACCCGGGTCATGAAGCCGAAGGCATCGACGAAATCGTCGAATTCGAAACCGCATTCGATTGCCTTGCCATCGCCGCGCAGGCTCCAGCCGTCGAGTTCGGCCAGCGCCGCATCGCGTTCGGCTTGGGTGAGTTGGGATACGGACATGGGCCACTCCTGTTCTTGTCGCTCGCCCTCCCCTCGCCTAAGCCCCCTCGCGATGCAAGCGCCCCGCCTCAAAGCCAGCGATCTCGCGTGCCGCCGCGGCGACCGGCTGCTGTTTGCCGGTCTCGACATCGATCTGGCGCCGGGTAACGCACTGCACCTCGCCGGGCCCAACGGGATCGGCAAGACCAGCCTGTTGCGTCTGCTCGCCGGGCTCGCACGGCCCTATGCCGGCACTGTGGAGCGTGAAGGCGAGGTCGGCTGGATCGACGAACACGCCGCGCTCGATCCCGACCTGCCGCTGGGGCAGGCGCTGCGCTTCTGGGAGCGGCTGGACGGCAGCGCTGCGCCCGAGCGCAATGTGCGCGCGATGGGGGTCGATCACCTCCTCGACGTGCCGGTGCGATTTCTCTCGACCGGCCAGCGCAAACGCGCCGCTTTCGTCCGCCTGCTCAACCGCCATTGTCGCATCTGGCTGCTCGACGAGCCGCTCAACGGGCTGGATGCCCACGCCGCCGTCACGGTCGAGGGGTTGATCGCCACACATTGCGTGGGCGGTGGCATTTGCGTGATCGCCTCGCACCAGCCGCTGGCCATCGACGGGATCGGACGGCTGGAGCTGGACGCGCATTCACCCTCTCCGGAGGAAGGCGCATGAAGGTGTTTTCGGCTTTGCTGCGCCGCGATCTGGTGGCCATGTTCGGTTCGGGCGCACGCGGTGGGGCCTTCCTGCCATTGCTGTTCTTCCTCGCCGTGGCGACGCTCTATCCGTTTGCGGTGGGGAGCGATGCGCAATTGCTCGCGCGGACCGGCGGCGGCGTGCTTTGGGTAGCCGCGCTGCTTGCCGCGCTGTTGCCGATCGAGCGGCTGGTGCGCCCCGATCTCGATCTCGGCCTGTTCGACCAATTGGCCCTGCGCGGTGTGGCCGAGGAAGCGAGCATTGCGGCGCGGATCATCGCTCACTGGCTCAGCTTCGGCCCACCGCTGATGCTCGCCGCGTTACCGGGTGCGGCGCTGATGGGGCTATCGGGTGAAACGCTGCTCGCGCTCGAGCTTGGCCTGCTCATCGGCACGCCCGGACTGGCGGCGCTCGGTACCTTGGTTTCCGCGCTCACCGCCGCCCTGCGATCGGGCGCGGCGCTGGGCGGATTGCTGGCGATCCCGCTGGCGATCCCGCTACTGATTTTCGGCGCGGGCAGTCTCGACGGCAATGGCGACGGCGCCCTTGCGCTGACCGGCGCGGCAAGTCTTGTCCTGCTGGCCCTCGCCCCCTTCGCCTCGGGCGCGGCGATCAGGGCCGCTCGAGAGTGAAACGGGGCGCAGTCCCAGCGAAAGCTGGGATGACGCGCTAGAGGCAGGCGGGGTTATGCCGCCCGGTCGGGCTTTCGGTGAAGATCTCCACCCCGTCCTCGGTGATTCCGATCGAGTGTTCGAACTGGGCCGAAAGCTGTCGGTCGCGGGTGACGGCGGTCCAGCCGTCTTCAAGGATCTTGCCCGCCGGTTTGCCGGCATTGATCATCGGCTCGATGGTGAAGAACATGCCCGGCTTCAATTCCGGCCCGGTGCCCGCGCGCGCGGCGTGGATCACTTCGGGGGCATCGTGGAACAGACGGCCGACGCCATGACCGCAGAATTCGCGGACCACGCCATAGCGACGCCCTTCGGCATGCTTCTGGATCGCGGCCCCGATATCGCCGAGGCGTGCCCCGGGCTTCACCGCTTCGATGCCGAGCATCAGGCATTCATAGGTCGTCTCGACCAGCCGCTTGGCCTTCAGCGGGACCTCGCCGACATAATACATCCGGCTCGTATCGCCGTGCCAGCCATCGAGCTGCGGGGTCACGTCGATATTGAGGATGTCGCCTTCCTTCAGCACCTTGTCGCCCGGAATCCCGTGACAGATCACGTGGTTAAGCGAGATGCAGGAGCTGTGCGTATAGCCGCGATAGCCGAGCGTGGCGGGCACGCTGCCGCCATCGAGCATCATCTGGCGAATGATGTCGTCGAGCTCTCCGGTAGTGACCCCGGGGCGGACATGATCGTACATCGCGTCGAGGATTTCGGCGGCCAGGCGCCCGGCCTTGCGCATGCCTTCGAAGCCGGCGGGGCCGTGCAGTTTGATCGTGCCGTCGCGGATTAGCGGTTCGTCGCCGGTAATGGTTTCATAGCGTGTCATGCCCCGCGATATAGGCGCGAGACCGGCGAAACGCCAGCCGTGTGCTAGTCCTCTGCCTTGCTCCCGGCGTCCTTTTTCGGCGCGTGGATCGCAAAGGCCTCGCGATAATCGGGCTTCACCGCCGCGAGCAACGCCTTAGTCACCGGCAGTTCGATTTGATACGAGCCCTCGACATAAGGACCGGCAGCGTAAGGCGGCACGTCGAGACGGAGGCGATCGAACGCCTTGCCGTTCGAACTCAGCGGGACGATCACGGCTTCGGCTACCGGATCGATGCAATCCTCGAACAGGGCATCGCTTTCGCGATCGATCGGCTCTCCGCGCTTTTCCTCGCGCTGCTCGTCGAGCAGGTCGCAAAAGCGGGTGCGGATCGCCATGTTCAGCGCTTTGGAAGAGGTAAACAGTTCGACCGGCTGAAACGCCTTTTTCGCGCCGTCGCTCCAGACGAGCGATTTGTACCCGGTATTGGGATGTGCGCCGCCGTAATAGGTGAATTCCTCCGCCTCTAGGCTCAGCCAGCCCGCAGGCCTGGCGGCAATGCGCCATTCGGTTTCCGAGGTATGCGGGCGGAAGGGATAGCCGTTCTTGTCCGAATCCGCTTTCGCCTTGCGCGCCTGCTGGATCAAGGTCGTGCGCCCCTGCTCTAGCTGGCGATCGAGCACCATGCGCAGACCCTGTCGCGCGCCGACCTCGCCGGGATAAGAATAGCTGAAGATGTAGAGCTCGGTTTCGAGCGAGACGGTGCGCGCGCCGTCGCTGCTGTCATCCTCGGCCTGGGACACGCCGTCGCCGCCCGCCTTTACCGTCTTCGCACGCTCGACCGCGTCGGGCTGAACATCGCCCTCGCGACGCTCGCCGGAACATGCCGACAAGGCAAACGTAACCCAAACGAGCGCAAAAAGGCGTATAATGGGGATGATCTCCTTGCAGAAACCGCGGCGAAGCGGTCAGGAACAATTATGAGCGAAACAACCCAACTAATCCAGCCCGATCGCGGACAGGACGCGATTGCCATCCACCTTATCAATGCCGATGGCTTCGACGATTGGGCGAAGAGCCTGACCGAGGCGCAGCGCAATGCCCTCGCCGCGCAGCGCTTTTCCGGCAAGGGCTACGAGGTCGGCATCGTCCCGGCAAAAGACGGCAAGGGCTGGTTCGCGGTGGGCGGCGTGGCCAATCCGAAAGACCTGTCGAGCTGGTGTATGGCCGCACTCGCCGAGAAACTGCCCGAAGGCACCTATCGCCGCGCCGACGACAATGGCGGCGGAGAGCCCGGCCCTGCACTCTATGGCTGGATGACCGCGCAGCACAGCTTCGCGCGCTACAAGTCCGATCCCGACGATCGCGGCCCGCGCGTGCTGCTGACCAAGGAAGCGGCAAAGATCGACGCACTGATCTCCGAAGCCGAGGCCGCCAACCTCGTCGCCGATCTCGTCAACACGCCGGCCGAAGACCTTGGCCCCGAACAGCTCGAAGACGTCGCCCGCGATATGGCCGACAGGCACAAGGCCTCGATCTCTGTGATCAAGGGCGATGCACTCGAACGCGATTATCCGATGGTCCATGCCGTCGGCCGCGCCGCCGCGCGCAGCCACGCGCCGCGCCTGATCGAGATCGAATGGGGCGACGAAAGCCACCCGCGCGTCGCCGTGATCGGCAAGGGCGTGGTGTTCGATAGCGGCGGGCTCGACGTCAAGAGCGCGGCGGGCATGAAGCTGATGAAGAAGGACATGGGCGGTTCGGCGCATGCACTCGCGCTCGGCAGGCTGATCATGGAAAACAAGCTGCCCGTGCGCTTACACCTGCTGGTGCCCGCGGTGGAGAATGCGATCTCATCGAATTCCTTCCGGCCCGGCGACGTACTCAAGAGCCGCAAGGGGATCACGGTCGAGATCACCAATACCGATGCCGAAGGGCGTTTAATCCTTGGCGACGCACTGACCCGCGCGAGCGAGAAGAACCCCGATTTCATGATCGACTTCGCCACGCTGACGGGCGCCGCACGCGTCGCGGTAGGCCCGGACCTGCCCGCGCTGTTCACCCGCGAGGACGAAACCGCCCAGCAGCTCATCGAAGCGGGCCGCGCGCATGATGACGAGCCGTGGCGCCTGCCTCTGGCCGACAGCTATCGCGAATGGCTCAATTCGGACATCGCCGATATGGCCAATGCCCACGCAAATTCCTTTGCCGGGGCAAGCGTCGCCGGGCTGTTCCTCGACAAATTCGTCGGCGACGGCATCGACTGGGCGCATTTCGACACGTTCGCCTGGCGCCCCGCCGCCAAGCCCGGCCGGCCCAAGGGCGGCGCGGCGCTGGGCCTGCGCGCGGCATGGCACATGTTGAAGGCGCGTTACGCCTAACTTGCGGCGAAATGCGCTTGGCTTTAGGGGCGGCAGAACAGCGGGGCGGAAAAGACCTTTGGAAGACATAGTCAGCGGAAAATTCGGTTTGAAAGGGCCCGTCAAATGGCCCGACCATACCCGCGCGCCCATCCGCGGCGACCTGGCGCATATCGCGCTGGCAGGGCGCTATCTCGTGCCGCATTACGCCGTTCCCCAGCCGCGCCCCGTGGTCAAGGCGACCACCCTTTGCGTCGGGGCGGACAAGCCGGAAGACAATCGCGGACAACTTGCCGAAGGCACGATTTTCGACTGCCTCGATATCGCCGGCGAATGGGCCTGGGGCATCCAGCACAGCGATGCCGAAGACGGATTGGGTGGCCTGGTCGGTTGGGTCCGGCTCGAAGATCTCGGCGCGCCTGACCAATGAGCGTACAAATGAGTTTCCCGGCGTGATCGAAGTATTCGTCGATGGTGCCGCCGGGACGACCGGGCTCGAAATCGTCCAGCGTCTCGAGGCGCACCCCGAATTCGTGCCCGTCCAGCTCGACGAAGAGCGCCGCAAGGATCGCGAGGCACGGCGCGAAGCGCTCAACGCTGCCGAATTCGCCGTCCTCTGCCTGCCCGACGTGGCCGCCAAGGATGCCATCGCCCTGATCGACGACGACGCGAAAGTGCGCATCGTCGATGCCTCGTCCGCGCACCGCACCGCCACTGGCTGGACCTACGGCTTCCCCGAAATCGGCTTCCGCGATGCCATCCGCGAGGCAAGGCTGGTCAGCAATCCGGGCTGCTACCCGACCGGGTTCCTCGCCGGGCTCGCACCGTTGGTGAAAGCCGGAATGCTACCCGCAGACTGGCCGTATGGCGTCCACGCGGTCAGCGGCTATTCGGGCGGCGGCAAGACACTGGTCGAACGGTTCGAAGACGACGACTGCACCGTGGCGTGGCGCGGCTATGCAACTTCGCTCGAACACAAACACCTGCCCGAAATGCGCCAGCATGCCGGGCTGGCGCATGCGCCGATCTTTTCGCCCGCCGTCGTGCCCGCCTTCCGCGGCATGGTGGTGGAAGTCCCGCTGCCGCTCGATGCGATGACGGGGACGAGCTCTGTTACCGAGATGCGAAAGCTGTTGGCCGAAACCTATCGCGACAGCCGCGTGATCCGCTTCCTAGACAGCGTACCCGACGAAATTATTGTCGAACGCGACACGGCGAGCTGGGATGGCCTGGTGCTCCGCCTGCTTTCCTCCGACGATGATCGACGGGCCAAGCTGGTGGCGACGCTCGACAATCTCGGCAAGGGCGCAAGCGGCGCCGCAGTCCAGAACCTCAATCTGATGGCGGGCATTGCCGAAGAAACGGGCCTCAAGGTCTGAAGCCTGCCGCAAACCGTGCATTATTTGCCGCAGTGCACAATAGACCCCTTTCGCGTCGCGCAACGATCCACTAGCGTAACCCGCCATGGTTGAACGATTCCGTCGTGCGATTCTGCGCTGCGGCAATGTCGACAAGCTAACAAGGGGGCCAGCCGCACGGTGAAAAAGATCGAAGCGATCATCAAACCGTTCAAACTCGACGAGGTGAAGGAAGCGCTTCACGAAGTCGGTGTTTCGGGAATCACCGTTACCGAGGCCAAGGGCTTCGGCAGGCAGAAAGGCCATACAGAGCTGTATCGCGGCGCCGAATACGTCGTCGATTTCCTGCCCAAGGTTAAGCTCGAAGTCGTCGTGTCGGACAATCTGGCCGAACGCACAGTCGAAGCGATCGCCAATGCCTCGCAGACCGGACGGATCGGCGACGGCAAAATCTTCGTCAGCACGATCGACAGCGCGCTGCGCATCCGCACCGGCGAACGCGACGACGACGCGATTTAGAATACTCCCCTCCCGCCTGCGGGAGGGGCAGCGAGACTTGGGCTTGCACAGCAAGTCCTGGTCGCAGCGGGATGGGCCGCCACCCGAACCGCCGCGACAAAGCCCACACCCAGCCCTTCCCGCAGGCGGGAGGGGAGCAAGAAGGAAAGACACCCATGGCCAGCGCAAAAGACATTCTGAAACAGATCAAGGACGAGGAAATCGAATGGGTCGACCTTCGATTCACCGATCCCAAGGGCAAGTGGCAGCACCTCTCCATGGTCGCCGGCGCGCTGGACGAGGACATGCTCGAAGACGGTCTCATGTTCGACGGATCGTCGATCGCCGGTTGGAAGGCGATCAATGAAAGCGACATGATCCTGCGCCCCGATCTCGACAGCGTCTATGTCGATCCGTTTAGCGCCACGCCGATGCTGATCGCATTCTGCGACATCGTCGAGCCGAGCACCGGGGAACTCTACGGCCGCGATCCGCGTTCGACCGCGAAGCGGGCCGAAGCCTATCTCAAATCGACCGGCATCGGTGACACGATCTATGTCGGCCCCGAAGCCGAATTCTTCATGTTCGACGATGTCCGTTTCGAAGACGGCTATGCCGCCTCGGGTTACCGCCTCGACGATATCGAACTGCCGACCAATAGCGGCAAGGAATACGAGATGGGCAACATGGCCCACCGTCCGCGCGCCAAGGGCGGCTATTTCCCGGTCGCGCCGGTCGACAGCGCCGGAGATATCCGCGCCGAGATGGTCTCTACCATGATGGAAATGGGCCTCGACTGCGACAAGCACCACCACGAAGTGGCCGCTGCGCAGCACGAGCTCGGCCTGACGTTCTCCGAACTGACGACCTGCGCCGACCAGATGCAGATCTACAAATACGTCGTGCACCAGGTCGCCCATGCCTATGGCAAGACCGCGACCTTCATGCCCAAGCCGATCAAGGACGATAACGGCTCGGGCATGCACACCCACATGTCGATCTGGAAGGACGGCAAGCCGCTGTTCGCGGGCAATGAATATGCCGGCCTCTCGGACACCTGCCTCTATTACATCGGCGGCGTCATCAAGCACGCCAAGGCGCTCAACGCGTTCACCAACCCGACGACCAACAGCTACAAGCGCCTCGTCCCGGGCTTCGAAGCACCGGTGCTGCTCGCCTATTCGGCGCGCAACCGTTCGGCCTCGTGTCGCATCCCCTATGGTGCGGGCGAAAAGGCCAAGCGTGTGGAATTCCGCTTCCCCGATGCGATGGCCAATCCCTACCTCGCCTATTCGGCGCTGCTGATGGCCGGCCTCGACGGGATCCGGAACAAGATCCACCCGGGCGAAGCGATGGACAAGAACCTCTACGATCTGCCGCCCGCCGAACTGGCCGACGTGCCGACCGTGTGCGGCAGTTTGCGCGAAGCGCTCGAAGCGCTCGAGGCAGACAACGACTTCCTCACCGAAGGCGGCGTGTTCACCAAGGAACAGATCGAAGCCTATACCGAGCTCAAATGGGACGAGGTGCTGCGCCTCGAAACCACGCCGAGCGCGGTCGAATTCGACATGTACTACAGCGCCTGATCCAGACGCATACCGACCACCGAGCGAGGGGCGCGGGTTACCTACCTGCGCCCCTCATCTTTTTGGCCCGGGGTCCATCCGCCGTGATCGTGCGTTAGCTTCGCATGGACGGTCCTTTCTTCGGCATTGCCGGTTATCACATCCTCCTGCTCGGTTGCGGGCTGGCGATCGTCGCCGCCTATTGGCTGCCGCGCTATTTCTCCGGTAGAGAGCCTGCCGCATCGGGCCTGCTGATCCTCGGCGGGCTGCTCGTATTCGGCCTGATGCCGGGCGTCCCGGAAGCCTTTAACCCGATCGAACGGCCGAAGTTCTGGGAAGTGGCGAGCGAATTTGCCGTCATCGTCGCGCTGTTCGGCACCGGCATTCGCATCGACCGGATCACTGGCGGCGGGGTGTGGGGCCCGACCGTACGCCTGCTCGCCATCGCCATGCCGCTCAGCATGCTCGGCGTGGTATTCGTCGGCACGCTGGCCGGGCTGACCATTGCGGGCGCCGTCCTTCTCGCCGCCGTGCTTGCTCCCACAGACCCGGTGCTTGCCGCCGACGTCCAGGTCGGCCCGCCACTCGAAGGCGGCGAACATCCGGTACGCCTCGCGCTCACCACCGAGGCCGGCCTCAATGACGGGCTCGCCTTCCCCTTCGTCTATCTCGCGATCTTCCTCGTCGCCGCGCAAGGCGGCGTGGGCGACTGGATCGGCGAATGGCTGATGCTCTATGTCGGCTACAAGATCGCCGTGGGCGTGCTTGCGGGGATCGCGGCGGGCTGGCTGCTCGGCAAGATCCTGTTCGCGCTGCCGCGCGGCAACCCTCTGGCCAAGACCGGCACCGGCGTGATCTCGCTGGCTGGCGTGCTGATGACCTATGGCGCGACCGAACTGATCGAGGGCTATGGCTTCATCGCCGCTTTCGTGATGGGACTGGTCCTGCGCCGCGCCGAAAGTGATCACGAATATCACGGCCGTTTGCACAGCTTCTCCGAAGCCCTCGAACACGCGGTCACCGCAATCCTGCTGGTGTTCCTCGGCGGCGCGATCCCGGCCCTATGGCCCTATCTCGACTGGTCGCATGCCGCGATGGGGCTGGCGCTGATCTTCATCATCCGCCCAGCCGGCGGAATGCTCTCGCTGATCGGAACGAAACTGTCGATCAAACAACGCGGGGTGGTCGCCTTCTATGGCGTGCGCGGGATCGGTTCGATTTACTACCTCGCCTATGCCGGTGCGCAGCTCGACTTGGTCGACGAAGGCCCGTTATGGGCGACCGTGGTGTTCACGATCCTTGTCTCCGCCCTCGTCCACGGCCTCAGCGCCGGCAGCGTGGTCTGGGCCGCGACCCATGACGAGGATTCGGAAATCGAGCCGGAGAAGGGCTAACGCGCCCTCACCGCATCATGAACATGCCACGCCGTATTGTAGTAACGAATGCAGCAATCAGGCCAAACCCCCACATCATCGTCAGCCAGTCGAGCGGCGCGGGTGCGGCAACGAAGCCGCAATGCGCCGCGAGCGCCCATCCCCCACCAGCGAAGAACAACAAGTAGAAAGCCGTCGCCCCGTTCTGCTGACCCATGGCGCGCATCAGCTCGTCCTGCCGCTTTTGCGAAACGTAAGAGGCGAACACGGCGAGTGCGATCAGGGCCACGAACAGAGCAAGCGCCGTACCGCTGGCAATGGGGCCGACCGGAGCAGCCAGCGCCGCAACGATCAGCGCCGCCCCCGCCGCGATCATTCCGATACCACTCGCGCCCAGCATCACCTTTTGCTCACGCAGTTCCTCGGCATCCTCGACGTTGAGAAAGCTCGCCCCGGCCTTGGGTGCCAGCACCCCCGCCAGCACGGCAGCTGCGGCAACCAGATAGACGAGGCCCACCAACGATGCGATTTCGCGCGATGTGCCCAACTCTCCCACCGCACCGCTATCGGCAAAGCGCAGGAACAGGAAAGTCGCCGCGAACCCGGCTACCCCACCCAAGAGCAATGCGAACACGGTCTTCTTGATCTTGCTCGGCTGGCGGGTTGTCTCGGTCGTCAGGTCAGTCATCTTGGGGCTTCCAATCGTCCAGAAAAAGCTCGGGCACCTGCACGGCAAAGAGTTTCGCCATGCGCAGCGCGAGCGGCAGGGAGGGATCGTATTTGTCGGTCTCAACCGCGTTGATCGTCTGCCGCGACACGCCGAGCCGCCGGGCCAGTTCGCCCTGGCTCCAGCCCGCCGTCTCGCGGAAATGCTTCACACGGTTGTTCACTCGATGACCTCTGTGCCTTGTAAAGAGCTCTTTACTGTAAAGAGCATTTGACAGTCAAGAGGTCTTTACAGGCTCGGTTCTCGCGGGTGGTTTATGGTGTCACCTTCCGACTGAAGCGGTCAGACCCTGCCCGTCCTTTCCGCGCCGCGCATCTCTAGACCGGAATCGTCCCGAATGACGGGAAGCATTCAGTTTCAGGTTTGGAGAAATACAATGAAAACGATCATCGCCACCACCGCCCTTGCCATCGCCATGATGGCCACGCCTGCGCTCGCCCAGGATGCCGATGCGGCGTCCGACGCCGGCGGGTTCAAGCTCGGCGCGATCGTCGGCGTCGACAGCGCGACCATCGACGACGGCATCACCAGCGGATCGGAGGAAGGTGTGATCTACGGCATAACCGCAGGCTACGATGCCGTGCTTGGCGGCGTGGTGATCGGTGCCGAGGCCGAACTGGCCGGAAGCAGCACCGATGTGGTCGAGGACGGCCTGTTCGTGGCGGGCGACACCGCCGCGATCTCGGCCGGGCGCGACATCTATGCCGGGGTCCGTCTCGGCGCGACAGTCGGCAAGGGCATCCTCTACATCAAGGGCGGTTACACCAACGCCGCGATCACGGTCGATTACGACGATGGTGCCGGCTCGGCCTTCCGTGCGACCGACAATATGGACGGTTTCCGACTGG
Source organism: Alteriqipengyuania halimionae (assembly GCF_009827575.1). Lineage (NCBI taxonomy): Bacteria > Pseudomonadati > Pseudomonadota > Alphaproteobacteria > Sphingomonadales > Erythrobacteraceae > Pseudoblastomonas > Pseudoblastomonas halimionae. The sequence goes on from NZ_WTYR01000001.1 coordinate 1,672,309, forward strand.
GTGCGGGTGCCGAATTCCCGATCGGCAAGAGCCTGGCGATCCGTGCCGAATACCGCTTCTCCGATTACGGAGAATACCGCGTCAACGGCGCAGGTACCGGGGTCGACGTCCGGCGCCAGCAGGGTGTGATCACGCTGCTCGCGAAGTTCTGAACCAAGCGGGGCGGCCCGATACGAGCCGCCCCGTTTTCCTACATGACGCAATTCGCGTAGATGGTCCGGCCCTTCTTTACCTGAGAGGAGCGCCGTTCTTATGAATCGTCAGCCCATTTTCGATACCGTCCGCGATCTGATCGGACGCGGTTTCATGCAGGCGGAGGTCGACCGGATCGACCATGCCATAGATCTCGCTACAGGGGGCATCGCTGCCAACGCACCCCACCCCATGAAACGCGCTACCAGTGTGCCGAAAGCCTTCCGGCTGGGCCCGAGGGGAAAGGCGCTGATCCGCAAATGGGAGGGCTGCCACAAACGGCGGGCCGATGGCCGCTATGATGCCTACCCCGATCCCGGCAGCGCCGACGGGCATCCTTGGACGATCGGCTGGGGCTCGACCGGACCCGGCATTGCCAAAGGCACCGTCTGGACGCGTGCGCAGTGCGATGCGCGGTTCGATGCCGACCTCCAACGCTATGCCGCCGAGGTCGAGCGCGCGCTCGAAGGCGCACCGACGACACAGGCGCAGTTCGATGCCCTGGTCAGCTTCCATTACAACACCGGCGCAATCTTCCGCGCCACGCTGACGAAGAAGCACCGTGCCGGCGATCATGCTGGGGCGACGCGCGAATTTGCCCGCTGGATCTACAATGATCGCAGGCCGTTGGCCGGGCTGGTCCGCCGCCGCAGAGAGGAAGCGGCGCTGTTTAGCTCGGGTTCATCGTAGGAACCTTCGACGGGAACCTCGCGTTGCTGGTCAAAGGAGTTTTGAAATGCGCAGAGTACTGATCGGGACCGCCGCGGTGGCCATCGCCGCGATGACGGCCGCGTATTCGCTCCCCGCAGATGCCCAGGGGCGCGGACACGACAAGAACAAGGGTCCGGGGAGCGAGCAAGCCCAGCACCCAGGCAAGGGTAATGGGAAGAAGGCCGATCGCGGTCCGAAAATGAAGGATCGCAGCCCGCAGATGCAGGCACGCGGCAATAGTCCGGGCAATGACAAGGCGCGATTGCAGGATACGCGGATGGAACGCACGCCTGACCGGCGCGACCCTCCCCCCATGGCAGCGGCCAAGGGCAAGGCCGGAACCCCCCCTGCTCGCATGACCGACACGCGCGGCCCGGATCGTCGCGATGAACGCGATCGCGACTATTACCGCAGTGACGACCGGTATCGCGACAATGACGGGCCGTTTTTCGCCCGTTTCGAACGCGGCGGCAACAAGGGCCTGATCGACGGATGCCCTCCGGGGCTTGCGAAAAAGAACAATGGCTGCCTGCCGCCAGGCCAGGCCAAGAAGCGCGACGATCGCTATCGCAGCAATTGGTTCGGCTTCGACGGGCGAGACGACTATCGTTATCGCGACGGCTATATGGTTCGCTACGGCGACAATGGCATTGCCGGTTACATTCCGTTGCTCGCCGGCGCCCTGTCGGTGGGCCAGGAATGGCCCGGACAGTTCGGCGTGCAAAGTGTGCCGGACTACTACCGGTCCTATTACAATCTCGGCGACAGCTACCGGTATTATGACAACACGCTTTATCGGCTCGATCCGAAAACGCAGGCGATCACGTCGATCGCGGCGTTGATCACGGGCGACGATATCACCGTGGGCCAGGCGATGCCGCAGGGCTACGACGTGTACAACGTCCCGCTCGGCTACCGCGATCGCTATCAGGACGGACCCGAGGCGTATTACCGCTATAGCGACGGGTATATCTACAAGGTCGATCCCAAAACCCGGCTCGTTGCCGCGGCCATCGAATTGCTGAGTTGATCATGGGAGAGAGCCTGATGAAAAGATCGATGTGGCTGGCGCCGCTGTTCGCCAGCGCACTCGCCCTCGGCGGCTGCAGCAAGGCCGAAGACAACAGCGCGGACGAGACACCCACCGCGTCGCCGAGCGGAGAGACCCTTTCCGCCACCATCTCCGATATCGACGGGATTTCGACATTCAATCGCGAGATTCGCGATGCCAATCTGTCGAGCGTATTCGACGGGGCCAGCCCGTACACCATCCTTGCGCCGACCGACGAGGCGCTCGAAGCGTTGGGGCCCTCCGCCGACATCTTCGGCGCCGATGCCGATCCCGCGCCTGTCATCGCGCTGATGCGCAATCACATCGTTACCGGCCATTTGCGTCCGCAGGATCTTCGCGCCGCTCTCGAAGCGGCGGAGGACGGCACCGTGCGGATGTCGACTGTCGGCAGCGATCCGGTGACCTTCGCGATAGACGGTAATGCCATCGTCGCACGTGGCGCGGACGGTACTCAGGTGCGCCTGCTCGTCGCTCGCGCGTCGGAAGCGAGCAACGGAGTGGTCATTCCGGTCGACGGCGTCCTGCGCAAGCTGCCTGCAAACAGCGAAGACTGATTCACGCCCTAGCGCGGGATCGGGGCCTGCGACGCTGACGATCCCGCCGCGCCCCCGAACTTCGCTCGCCTAGTAGTCCTTGCGCGCTTCGAGGTTCAGCGATTCGCCCGACAGGGTTGAGATCGAGGCTAGGATCGACAGCCAGCTGGTAATCCGGAATTCGAGTTCGGTTGCGCTGTAGCCGCGCCCGTCGGTGATCAGTTCGACATAGAACCTGCGACCGAAATACTTGCCTACCGCAACCGACGTCCCGCGCCCGACCGTGGGGTCGGACCCAACGACGCGCAGACGATCGAGCCCGATGGCGCTGCGCAAGCTGTTGATCGGATCGAGCCCGCCGCCGCCGCCACGCAGGCTGGCCAGCGCCGCGCCCAGTTGCAGCGCTTCGGGCGCGGAAATGTCGGTCACCGAATCGCCGAACAGCAGCCGCGAGAGCACTTCCTCGTCGCTCAACCCGCTGGGGGACGAGAAATTGATGATCGGCTGGGAGGCTGTGCCGGTGATCGACACGCTCGCCTGCACCTCGCCCCCGTCATTGTCGGCGGTGATGTTCAGGCGCGGATTGGGCGGGCTGCCACCGGTGAAATCGATCCGGCTCGTGTCGCGCAATTCGAACCGCGCGCCGGCAAACGAATAGGTCCCGCGCTGAAGCGTGGCCGAACCCGCGATCGCGGGATTGTCGACCGTGCCGCGCAGTTTGATGTTGGCGCCCCAATCGCTGTCTAGGCCCATGCCGCGCACCGCGACCTGGTTCGCCGCGACGGCATCGATCATGTAACGCCACGGTTTGGACCGGGTCGAAGACGGCGCGGCATCGGCGCGGCCATTGATCTCACGCGTTGCGATCTGCGGCAACCGCTCGCGCGCGGGGCCGCTGCCGAGCGACCAGCGTGCGTTTTCGATCCGCACGCGACCGGCGATCGTTCCGCCATCGCCATCCGAGACCACGCGCAAAGGCCCGGTGACGGTTGCGGCGAGATCGTCGCGCTCGAGCAGCTGGGCATCGCGTGCCGCCAGCTTCAGGTCGATCGTCGGCAATTGCTTGCCCAGGCCCGACAGGTCGATGAAGCCCGATCCGCTGACGCTGCCGCCGCCGGGCGTCGTGCCGGAGAAGCGCGAGAGATTGAGGCGCGCGCCCGAGAACCGACCACGCGCGGTAATCGCCTGGAGATCGGTGCCGGTCAGCGCGCTCTGCAAGCGAAGCTCGTTGCTAGCGAGCGAGCCGTTGATCTTCGGACTTCCGAGCGAACCGCTGAAATCGGCCGCGACTTCGATCGGACCGGTCAGGTCGAACAGTTCGATCGCCGTCAGGCGCCACAGCGCCGAGGCGGCACCGTTGTACCGCAATTGGGCATCGAGCGCGCCACGCTGGAGGCGTGAGGGCAGGTCGCCCTCCGCTGGCAGGTTCGCAATCCGCCCCTGCAGTCTTCCGCGCGTACGTTCGTCCTCGATGATCAGCGCGCGGGTCTCGAAGCGCGTCGGCGAAAGATTGGCTGCAAGGTAAAGGTCGATCGGTCGCGAGCTGAGCACGAGGCCCGAGCGCGTCAGACCGTCGATCTTGACCTTTGCCGAACCGACCGGAAGGCCGTCTGCGTTGACACGGTAATCGACCAGGCCCGACATCTTGCCGCCGAGCCCGAGGTCCGACACCACGATATCGGTTACGCCGAGCGGCATCTCGTCGAGCGCGAGGTTGAACTGCGTTTCGCCTTCGCCGCCGAAGCTTCCCGACGCGATCACGCTGCCGCCGGCATAGGAGATCTGCGAGCGCGCAAGCTGCCAGCCACCATCGGGCTGCTTGGTCAGCACCGCACGGCGCGGCATCGCGATCCGGCGTCCGTCATACGTGCCCTGCAAGGCCGCCGAGACCTGTTCGGACGCGATCCTCGCATCGAAATCGAGCGCGAAGCGACTGCCCCGGCGTCCGGCGACGAAGCCGTTCACCGTGCCCTCGCCATTGCGCAAGGTCGCATCGGCCTTGAGCTGGCCGAGGAACAGATTGCCACGCGAAACGCCCGTCAGCGCGACATCGGCATCGACCGAAGTATCGCCCTCGGCAAAATAGCCACGGCCTGAAATCGTGCCCTTCGCGATCCGGATCGGGTTTTCTCCCCCGAAGCGCGCATTGTCCGCCGTCAGCCGCGCGGTGAAGCCCTGATTGCCGTTCATCGGCATCAGGGAGATGTCGCCATTGAGGCCGCCACCATCAATTCCGATCATGCCCTGTGCGATGCCGTCGCTCAATTCGATCGTCCCGGTCGCATTCGTATCGGCTACGGTGAATTGCGAAATTTCGATCCGCTGCGGCTGGTTCTCGAGTGCGTAGAAGTCGATATCGCCATCGAAGGCGCCGAGCATGGAGTCGCCTGCCAGCTTGATGTCGAACCCGTCGGTGATCGGTGCGATCGCAACTTCGACATTGCGAATCTGTGCCGCCGGCAGCGGTTCGTCGAACTTCAGCGTCGCAACCGGGCCGTCCGCTCCAAGATCGGCGTCGAATTCGAACGCGCCATATTGGGTGTGGCGGCCGCTGCCGGCCAGCGTGGTATCGCCATTGGCAAGACGCCGCCCCGATGCGGTCAGCGACAGCTTTTGCGATTTCACCTTGAGATTGTCGAACAGGATCGGGCGACCACTGGCGAGGCGCACCATACCGTCGACATCGAGCCGCGGCCCGGCGAGGTTTGCGACCGTGCCGTTGGCGACATTGGTGATGGCGGCATCGAGATCGGCCGCGAGGCTGAACCCGCCGCCGGGCCGCAGTCGCAGATCGATCCGCGCGCGGCCACCGGCCTTGCCGACACTGTCGATCGCCAGCCCGTTGGCGCGGACAGGCCCGGTCAGGCGATAATCGCCCGCGCCGACATCGCCGCGCAATTGCAGGTCGGCCGTAAGGCCCGGCGCACGCAGGGCGAGATCGTCCGACAGCAGACGGCCCCCGGTATAGACGATCGTCCCGTTGGCGAGGACATCGTTGAGCCGCGGATCGACCTGCGCCATGCCGGTGACGATCTTCTGCGCCCGCGCATCGAGCGGAAGAACGAAGCGCGTCCCGTCGAAGGTCGCGGTGGCTGACTGCGTCAGCCCGTCGACCACGTAGTCGCCCAGCGCAAGGCGATCGACCGACAGCTGATGTTCGATCTCGAGATCGCGGAACGCGCCGTCGAGCGTCGCCTGAAGCCGCGTGCCGTTGAGCGTCAACCCGTCGGAAAACAGGTTCGGTTCGGTGAGCACGGCATTGAGCGACAGTTCGTCGAAGCGATTGTTCGCGAGGTCCACCGCCCCCTCGGCCTCGCCATTGAGTGCCGCACCGGCAAAGGCGAACGTCCCTTCGAGCACGCTGTCGACCAGCGACCCGGTTCCGCGCAGCGAGAGTGTGCGTCCCACGGCGCGGGCCGGAAGGCCGGTCAGGTTGTTCCGCGGATCGATCTGGCCGAGCAGTTCGTAGGTTTCACCCTGCTTGACGAAGCGGATCGCCGCGAGCCGCTCGTCGGCCTGGGTGGCGTAAAGCCCGCCTTTCCAGCGCGACCATGTGCCGTTGCCGAACACGCGAAGCCGCAAATCCTCACTCGCCCCCGCCAGCCCGGCGAGGAAGCCGCCCGCAGGCGCGTTGTAATCGAGCTGCAGGTCATACTGGTCGGCGTCGGGCTCGCTGTCGAGCAGGAAGGAGAAATTGTCCTCGCCGCTGATATCGGCCCTGGCGTTCACATAGGCGCGACCGGAACGGATATCGGCCTTGAGGACGCCGTTGATGACCTGGCTTTCATCGCCGATCACCCCGGCTGCGGCGGTGAAATCGATCAGTTCGAGCCGATCGACCCGGATATCGAAGTTCGGGAGGATCGGTGCGTCGTCGTCACCCGGATTGAGTTCGGGCGGACGCAGGAAGGTCCCGCGGTGGGCAACCAGGTTGCGCACGTCGAGGCCGCTGGTGAACCATTTCAACGGGCGCCAGTCGAGTTCGACCAGCGGAATTTCAAGGAACTTGCCCTTGGGGTCGGACAGCACGACATCGTGCAGCGTCGCTTCCCCATAGAGATCGCCCTCGATGCGGCCGACCTCGATCCTGAGGCCCGATGCGGGCGCGATTTCGGCGATGCGATTGGCGACGAAACGCTCACCGATCGGCGAATTGAGCACAGCCAGCGCAACGATCAGCGTGAGCAGCAGCCCGCCAACCGTGATGACGATCCATTTGGAAATCCGCGCCGGAACCGAAAGCTTCTTCGCCGCCATCAGAACGCCTGCCCCAGGCCGACATAGACCGCGACCGCACTATCGCCTTCGCGACGGTTGAACGGCACGCCGACATCGACACGGATCGGGCCGAAATTGGTTTCGTAGCGCACGCCGACGCCGGCCCCGATCCGGATATCGTCGAAGCTGGGCGTGGTCCCGTTGTCGACCGCGCCCGCATCGATAAAGGGCACGACCGAGAGTGCGCCGCTGAACAGCGGGGTGCCGATGCGCGCCTCGAGATTGACTTCGGTCAGCGAACGACCGCCCGCCGGATCGCCGAGCGAGTTGCGCGGGCCGATGCGTTGGTAGCCATAGCCGCGCACCGAGTTCGCCCCGCCGGCGTAGAAACGCCGCGACGGCGCAATCGCTTCGAGCGGCGCGCCGGGAATCGAGCCCAGCTTGGCGCGGCCTGCCAGCACGATATCGTCCGAGAGCGAGAAATAGGCCCGCCCGTCGAGCCAGATCCGCGCGTAGTTCGATTGCACGTCGTCATTGCGCGACGTCTCGGGCGAGACGAAACCGCTGAGGCGGAAACCCGTGGTCGGATCGAGCAGATCGTCCGAACTGTCGAGCGTGGCCGACAAGGGCAGCGCGGCGACGAAATAGGTCTCGCGCGGCGTCGACACGTCGTTCACATTGCCTTCGCGCTCGTTGGTCGCGATCGCTTCGAATCCGAACGACCAGTACCACGGCTTCTGGAACAGGATCGTGGTTTCCTTTTCGAAGCGCGCCTGTAGCGCCGCCGTGTCTGCAGCGTAGGCATCGCGCTCGACCGTCGACGCATAGAGATCGACCGACAGGATCTGGTCGCGACCCATGAAATTGTTCTTGCGGAACAGCACCCCGGCAAGCTGTTCGCGCGTGCCGGCCACGGCGCGAACACGCAGCATGCCTTCAGGCGGGAAAAGGTTGCGATGCTCCCAGCTGCCTTCGAGACGGAAGCCGTCCTGGCTGTCGAAGCCGACCGCGCCAGCCCAGGTTCGCAGGGGCGCGCGGGTCATCTCGACATCAAGCAGGACGTCGCCGGCCTCCTCGCCTTCGGGCGCGGCGGTTTCGCGCGGCGTGATCGAAACCGAGGTGACGAGGCCTGTCGCAAGGATCGCCTGCCGCAGATCCTGCACATCGGATTGCATGTATAGCTCGCCCGGCTCGAACCGCGCGATCCGCTGCAGATGGCGGCTCGACAGGAAGTCCTCGTCGCTCGACTGGACGCCCGCGAAATCGTATTTGCCGCCGGTCTCGACCGGCACCGTTAGATCGCCCTCGACCCGGGCGTGATCGATGAGCAGCGACGGTTCGCCGACCGAGGCGAAAGCATAGCCGCTTTCGCCGAGCGCAGTATTCAGCCGCGCGGTGGCCAGAACGATGTCGTCGCTCTTGACCGGGTCTCCGACTTTGAGCGGATCGCGTTTGTCCGACGGCTCCTCGACCTCCACGCGCTCTTTTTCCTCGCGCGGGGAGAGGTCGTCGGTCTCGTCGCCCCGGAGCTTGCCGAAACTGGCCCGCAGATCGGGATAGTCGCTGCCGGTCGAGGCGAGATCGCCCAGCTCGATTGCGCCGAAATGATATTGTTCGCCAGGTACGACGTCGAACCGGATGTTGGCGCCGGCTCCTGCCGGATCATCGCTGTCCGATGCCCCTACGGTGCGATAGATCTGGCCATCGTAATAGCCGTAGATGTCGAGCAGCTGGTTGAGCAGCTCTTCATCCTTCACCGCCCGCGCGTTGATCTGGGCAATGGTCGAATCGTCGCTTTCGAGCTCGACGATGCTCGATAGCGACTTGAAGCGTTCGAGGAACTCGGTTCCTTCGGGGAATTCGTCACCGCCCGCCGGGAAAACGAGGGTGAGCGTGTCGTTGACCTGGAATTCCTCGCCCGCCGCAACGATCGGCTCGACGATGCGATCGGATTGCGCTTCATCGAATGCCTCGGCCAGTTCGGGATCGGGGTCGACCGGATCGGGCAAGGCAAGTTCGAACGGCGGTTCGGGCCATTCGATGCTGATGTCCATATCGGGCAGCGGCGCCTCGGGATCGATTCCCGCTTCGGTTTCGGGCTCGCCCTCTGCACTGTTCGCCCAATCCTCGGGATTGTCGATCGCGCTGTCGGGGATGAGATTTTCGAGTTCCGCGTCGGTATCGCGATCCTGCGCCTGCGCCGGAGTGACGCCGAGGCCCAGCGCAATCAGCGCCGCGGCCAGCCAGGTCGTGCGAAAGCGGTCAGCCCTCGACGTGGAGCGGCGCGCCACCGCCGACGCCATCCTTGTTTTCACCTGGGAACATGAAGCTCTTGTCGCGGGGGCGGCAGGCATCGGCGATGAGCTCGGCCTGGCGCGTGTCGGACATCGGCTCCCATCCATTGGGGCCGAGCAGTTCGAGGGGGCGGAAGCGGACCTTGTATTGCATCCGCGAGGAGCCTTCGACCCAGTAGCCGAGATAGACATGAGGGAGCCCTTGCGCCCGAGCGCGGTCGATGTGATCGAGGATGATGTAGTTTCCAAGACCGCTGCGCTCTACGTGTTCCGGGTCGTAAAAACTATAGATCATCGACAGCCCGTCGCCCTGCCTGTCTGTGAGGCAGCATCCAACGAGCCTGCCCGGTACGACCCCGTCACCCGGCTCCCGATACTCGATGACATAGCTGGTCACCGGAGTATGTTCCACCATATCCGCGAAATCGACTTCGTCCATCGAATTCATGCCGCCGCCCGGATGCCGCGCCGAAAGATATTTCTGCAACAGGTCAAACTGTTCGGCGGTTGCCCATGGGCGGCATTCGCTCGCCACGAGATCCCGGTTGTCCTTTAGCGTACGCTTCTGGCTCGACGATGCCTTGAACTGGTCCGCCACCACCCGCACGGATACGCAGGCGCGGCAATCGAGGCATGACGGGCGATAGGCGACCGTCTGGCTGCGGCGAAAACCGATCCGGCCCAGCGCTTCGTTGAGCGCATCGGAATTGGGACCCGACAATTCGGTGAATACCTTGCGCTCGGTCTTGCCCGGCAAATAGGGGCACGGCGCAGGGCTTGTGACATAGAAGCGGGGAAAGCGAACCGGGGCCGTCACGATCGGATTTTGTCCTCGTCCTCTGTTCCTGTGCGAAGCATTCCCCCGCACGCTGCGTCACGATGTATGCAGACCATAATGGGACGTTAAAAGAGTCTTAACCAAGAAAAATTCGGAAATTGGCCGATTTTTCCCGATTCGACCGGCTCGACCCGGCAATCGTCCCAAATTGAGTCGCAATTCGACCGAGCGCTTCTGCGACGGTTGTCGTGCGATCAGTCGGGCCGCTGGTCGACTTCCACCCGGCTGACCTTGAAGCCTTCGTCGCGCAGGCGCTGGATCAGTCCGTCGAGCTGTTCGCGATCGCGCGCCTCGCATTCGACGTCGGTCATCGAATCCTTGGCCGGAAGCGCGGTGAAGACGCGGTGATGGATCACGTCGATGATGTTGACGTTGGCCTCGGCCACCAATTTCATCACGCGGAACAGTTCGCCCGGACGATCGGTCAGCATGATCCGCAACCGCGCGAAGCGGCCCTTGCGCACCAGATCGCGCAGCAGGACGTTTGCCAGCAGGCGGGTGTCGATATTGCCGCCGCAGATGGGGATCCCGACATTGCGACCGGCGAACTTTTCCTTGTGCTGCATCAATGCCGCCAGCCCGCTGGCGCCGGCCCCTTCGGCGACGGTCTTCTCGATCGTCAGCAGCAAGGCGATCGCGCTTTCGATCTGGCCTTCATCGACCAGCACGAGATCGTCGAGCAGGTCGGCTAGCACCTTGCGGGTGAAGCGGCCCGGCTCCTTGACCGCGATCCCCTCGGCGATCGAATCACCGCCGATCGGCAAGTCGGTGCCGTTGAGCGTGTTGTAGAGCGCGGGATAGAGCTGCGCTTCGACGCCCACGACCTCGATCCCCGGCTTCAGCGCCTTGGCCGCGGTCGCCATGCCAGAAGAAAGGCCGCCGCCACCGATCGGGATCGCCAGCATGTCGAGTTCGGGCGCGTCTTCGAGCATTTCGAGCGCGACCGTGCCCTGCCCCGATGCGACCGCCGGATCGTCGAACGGGTGGACGAAAGTGAGGTTGCGCTCCTTTTCCAGTTCAAGCGCATGCGCATAGGCTTCGTCGAAGGTCTCGCCGAAGAGTTCGACATTGCCGCCGACCATCTCGGTCTGGCGGATTTTGATCGTGGGCGTCGATTTGGGCATCACGATGGTGACCGGGATTTCCTGCCGCGTCCCGTGATAGCTGAGGCCCTGCGAGTGATTGCCGGCCGAGGCGGCGATAACTCCGCGCTTCGCTTCGGTCCGGTCGAGCTGGAGCAGCGCGTTCAGTGCGCCGCGCTCTTTGTAGCTGGCGGTGAATTGCTGGTTTTCGAATTTCAGCCAAACATTGGCGCCGGTAATCTCGCTCAGCGTGCGCGAATGGCGGGTCGGCGTGCGCACGACCTGCCCTTCGATCCGCTCGGCGGCGGCGCGGATGGTGTCGAGGGTCAAGCCTTCGTGCGAAGTGGCAGTCTGATCGGTCATGGCGGGCGGTTAGCGAAAAAAGGGATCGAGCGCCAATGCCGTCTTCCAAACGGTTGCAAGCGGGCCACAGGCAATGCAAAGCCGCGCCCGATGACCGACAGCAAGCGCATCTGTTTCCTGGGGCTGGGCACGATGGGCGGGCCGATGGCACGCCATCTCGCCTCCGCCGGGCACGAGGTAATCGTCTACAACCGCAGTGACGCGCGCGCCGATGCCTGGCTGGCGCAGGACGATAGCGGCGCGATCCGCGTCGACACGCCGGCCATGGGCGCCTCGGGCGCGGACGCGGTGATCGCCTGCGTGGGCCGCGATGCGGATGTGGAAGAGGTGTTCCTCGGTGCCGACGGCGCGCTTGCGGCAATGGACGACGGCGCCTTGCTGATCGACCACACCACCGTCTCGGCGCAACTCGCGCGCAGGCTGGCCGAGCAGGCATCGGCGAAGGCGGTCCATGCAATCGACGCCCCGGTCTCGGGCGGCCAGGCCGGCGCCGAACAGGGCAAGCTCGCGATCATGTGCGGAGGCAGCGAGGAAGCATTCGCGCTCGCCCGCCCGCTCATGCAGGCCTATTCCGCACGGATCGTCCATGTCGGCCCGCCCGGCGCAGGCCAGGCCGCCAAGATGGCCAACCAGATCTGCATTGCGGGCATCCTCGCCGGTCTGTCCGAAGCCGTCCGGTTCACGCAAGCGCAAGACATCGATCCCGACAAGGTGTTCGAGGCCATATCGGGCGGCGCGGCGCAGAGCTGGCAGATGGACAATCGCTGGGCCAGCATGATGGCAGGCGAATTCGACCACGGCTTCGCGATCGACTGGATGCGCAAGGATCTGAAACTGGCGCTCGACGAAGCCGACGCCGTCGGCGTGCCGCTCGCGGTGACCGCGCTGGTCGATCAGTTTTATGCCGAAATACAGGCGCTGGGTGGCGGCCGGCAGGATACGAGTGCGCTGGTCCGCCGGATCGCGCCGGGAACGGGTAAGCAGGAGTGAAGCGGTGAGAGTATTGCGGGTCGTATGGGCGGCGCTGGCCATGTGGGTGACGGGGTCGGTCGCGCAGGCCGATACCTTGTTCGACAATGTCCAGGGCATCACCCTCGATGAAGAGGGCAGGGTCGAACGCTTCGTCGCCGTGCTCGTTGGCAACGACGGCACGATCGAGCAAGTCTATCGCCGCGGCGAGGACTTGCCGCGCGACGTAGACTATCATGAAGACGGCCGCGGACGCGTGATGATGCCCGGCCTGTTCGATGCGCATGTCCATGTCATGGGCATCGGCTTTGGCGCGCTGACACTCGATCTGTCGCAGACCCGCTCGCTCGAGGAAGCGCAGGCTGCGATTGCCGCCTATGTCGCGGAAAACCCCGATCGACCGTGGATCCTCGGGCGCGGCTGGAACCAGGAATTGTGGGGCCTCGGCCGTTTCCCGACCGCTGCCGAACTCGATGCGGTAGTACCAGATCGCCCGGTCTGGCTCGAGCGGGTGGACGGGCATGCCGCCTGGGCGAACAGCAAGGCTCTCGAAATCGCCGGAATCACCGCCGACAGCGTCGCACCGACCGGCGGTCGCATCGAACGCCTGGCCGACGGCAAGACTCCCTCGGGCGTGTTCGTCGATGCGGCAATGGAACTCGTGCAGCAGGCGGTCATGCCGCCACGCCCGGTCGATCGCGACCTGGCACTGGTCGAAGCCCAGAAAATCCTGGCTGCGCAGGGCATCGTCGCCGTGGCCGACATGGGCACCACGATCGAGGACTGGCAGAGCTTCCGGCGCGCAGGCGATGCCGGTTCTCTCTACGTGCGGATCGTCAGCTACGCCGCCGGTATCGATAATATGGTTCTGATCGGAGGCCCCGGCCCCTCCCCCTGGCTTTACCAGGACCGTCTCAAACTCGCGGGGGTCAAACTCTATCTCGACGGCGCCCTCGGTTCGCGCGGCGCCTGGCTCAAGGAGCCTTACAGCGACGCACCGGGGCAGGCGGGCCTGCCGCTTCTCACCCCTGCACAATTGCGCAACCTCATGAGCCGCGCCGCGCTGAGTAAATTCCAGATTGCAGTTCACGCGATCGGGGATGCCGCCAATGCCGATGTGCTCAATGCGATCGACGATCTCGACGATACCTATGAGGGCGATCGCCGGTGGCGGATCGAGCACGCCCAGATCGTGGATCCGGCGGACCTTGCCCGGTTCGGCGCGCTCGATGTCATCACCTCGATGCAGCCGCTCCACCAGACTTCGGACATGTTCATGGCCGAAGCGCGCCTCGGGCCGGATCGGCTCGACGGGGCCTATGCCTGGAAGTCGATCCTCGAAGGCCGCGCAGTGCTGGCCTTCGGATCTGATGCTCCGGTCGAACCGGCCGATGCCTTTGCCGGTCTGGCGGTGGCAATGTCGCGGCAGAATGCGAACGGACAACCGTTCGGCGGCTGGCGCAGCGGCGAAGCATTGAACTTCGAGCAGGCGCTGGCGGGGTTCACCACCGGCGCTGCCTATGCCGCCTTCGCCGAAGATCGCCTGGGCCGTATTGCACCGGGATTGCGGGCGGATTTCCTGTTCGTCGATCGCGACCCGACGATGGCATCCCCCAGCCAGCTGCGAGACACACGCGTGCTCGAGACCTGGATCGGCGGAAGAAAAGTCTACGACGCCAGTGCGGCAAATTAGTCGCAATCTGACAGAGTTTGTCCGGACGCTTTACCTTCGGGAACAAGCATTATAGCCCTTTGTTCGAAGACATGGTGCCACGATGTTCTTCCGACTTTACAGGGAGGGAGTGACGGAGGGGCAACAGGCCGTAAACGAGTAAAATCAGGGCCGTTTTCACACTGTGGGTTGTTTCGTTAACTCGAATCGCCTATAGGTTCTTCTGAATGAGCTCAAAGGAGACTTTAGATATGAAATTCCGTTCCATTGCTGCCGCTGCTGCGGCGCTGACTCTCACGACCACGCCGGTTCTGGCGCAGGCCGACGCCAGCCGCACCGCTGCTCCGGCGCAGGCTTCGGAAGAAGGCTTCGGCTCGTCGAGCATCTTGCTCGTTCTCGCCGTCGTCGCGTTCGGCGTTGGCATCTACGCTCTCGTCGACAACGACGACGACGCTCCCGTCAGCCCGTAATATTTGCTGACCTACAGTATTTTGAAAGCGGGGCCTTCGAGCCCCGCTTTTTTTATGCCTGTTTCATTTACGTCACAAAAATTACGACGCCACCATCGCGCGCAGCGTGATCACCATCATATTTCGACGGCTTGTCGTAGTGGACTGAACGATTGTGCATCCAGCACACACAGACAACACTTGAGCGCATGTTAAGGACATTTTTACCTCTTTATTGGTTTAACGTACGAACCCCAAATAAATGGAGGGAAAATGACTATCATCAAAAATACGCTCGCTGGCGTTTCTGCAGCAATGTTGGTTGCTTCGCCCGTAATGGCTCAGGTCCAGGCTGACCGGACTGCTGCACCCGCCGAGGATGGCGAGCAGCTGTTCGGTGGCAACATCCTGCTCAGCCTTCTTGCGGTCGCCGCAGTCGTGGCCGGCATCGTCGTGATCGCCGATGACGACGACGAGCCTGTCAGCCCGTAAGCCGTACAGCTTATCGAATTTGAAAAGCGGGGCCTTCGAGCCCCGCTTTTTATACCGTTTTGGATCGACAATTGGTCCAGACTGAATTGTGCGCGGGCGTGTCTTTATCGCAAACGAGTTCTGGTACATCCTTCTTTCACCAGAACCGCGTGCGGTTTTCGCATTTCGGCCACCCGGCACGGCAATGCCACGCTTGACCGCAAGTTGGAGGCATTCTAAGCCGCCAGAGCGTTTAATCGACATGCCCACAACAACTGGAGGGAAAATGACTATTCTTAAGAACACTTTTGCCGGTGCCGCTGCAGCCATGCTGATCGCATCGCCGGTAATGGCCCAGGCCGATCGTACCGCTGCTCCCGCTGAAGCGGGTGAGCAGGGCTTCGGTGGCGGTCCGCTTCTCGGCCTCGCCGTATTTGCTGCGATCGTCACTGCGATCGTTCTGGTCGCCGACAGCGACGACGAGCCTGTCAGCCCGTAAGCGGTTGGACATTGAAGACTTTTAGAAAGCGGGGCCTCAGTGCCCCGCTTTTTTTATTTCAAGGGGATTCTTCCGAGGCAATGGACGCGTCTTCCCGCGCCTGCTTCGCTTTGCGACGTTCGGACAGCCGCATGAGCAGTAGCGAGCCCTCGAACAGGATCAGTAGCGGCACCGCCAGCAGAACCTGCGAAAACACGTCCGGCGGCGTCACGATCGCCGCGAGGGCTACGATCCCGACGATCACGTAACGCCGTGCCCGGGCCAGCTGCGCGCGTTCGACTATGCCAGCCCGATTGAGCAGTAGCAGCAGGACCGGCAACAGGAAGCTCAACCCGAAAACGATGATGAAGCGCATGACCAGCGCAAGATATTCGCCCACGGCGGGCAGCGCTTCGACCGTCAGCCCGCCGCGCTCGCCCTGGAAGCTGAGAAAATACTCGAACGCGGTCGGCATGACCACGAAATAGGCCAAAGATGCGCCCGACAGGAACAGGATCGGCGTCGCCAGCAGGAAAGGCAGGAACGCCTTCTTCTCGCGCGCATAGAGCCCCGGGGCCACGAACGACCATAATTGGTTTGCGATAAACGGGAAGGACAGCAGGAAGCCTGCAAACAGTGCCACCTTGATGTCGACGAAGAACTGTTCGTAGAGCTTGGTGAAGATCAGCTGGCCCTGGCCATCGGGAAACGCCTTGGTCAGCGGCAAGACCAGCCAACCGAAAATTATGTCGGCAAAGGGCAGGCAAATCGCGAAACCCGCCGCAAGGAACACCAACGCTCGCACCAACCGGCTGCGCAGCTCGGTCAGGTGTTCGACCAGCGGAGCCTGCGTCTCGTCGAGATCGTCGATCAGCGCCATCAGCCCTTCCCCTCGCCAAACGGCAACTGGGGCAGTTCCGATGCCGGGGGCAATTCGTCCGAATCGTGAGCTTTCGGCTCACCCGAAGGCGCGTCCGATTCGGCGGGCGGCGCGAGCGGGCGCATTTCAGGTTCTTCGGCGCTTTGTGTATGAGGCCGCATGCTGGGTTCGAACTCGGCGATGTCCGCCGCCGCATCTGGATGCTCGCGCATGATGCGTTCGTTCTGCGCCTTCCACTCCTTTTCCATGTCGTCCATCTCCGCCTCGCGGATCATGGTATCGATCCCCGAGCGGACATGGTTCGACATGCGCCGCATCTTGCCCATCCAGCGCCCTGCCTGACGCAGAGCGGCAGGCATGTCCTTGGGACCGATGACGGCCACCGCGACGACGATGATGATCAGGATTTCGGACGCGCCGATATCGAACATGGGGTTGTCCGCCGGGCGTGTTTAGCGCACGTCCTTGGGGGCGTCCCTGGCTTCTGTCGACGCCGGCGTCGGCGGCACGGCGCCTTCGGCGGCATTCGGCGGCGGGATCTGCCGGGTCGGTTCGGACGGCTTGTCCTCGTCGGCCATGCCGTCCTTGAAGCTCTTCACGCCCTTGCCGAAATCGCCCATCATTTCCGAAATCTTGCCGCGCCCGAACAGGACGAGGATGACGAGCGCAATGATGATAAGCTGGACAGGTCCGAGGGACATGGGAATTTCCTTGTTGGTTCGCCCACCGTTATAGGCGCTTGGAACGCTATTCGCCAGCCGTCTCGGTATTGTCGAAATCCGAAGCGACGTGCTCGTCTTGGTCTTCCGCCTCTGCCTCGCCCTCTCCGTCGAAATCGAGCGCTTCCATCGCCTCGTCGACCGGATCGAGCAGGCCTGCAGCGCGCAAATCGTCGATGCCCGGCAAGTCGCGGCGCGATTCGAGCCCGAAATGGACGAGGAAATCGGGCGTCGTGAGATAAGTCAGCGGGCGGCCCGGCACTTCGCGGCGCGGGCCCATCCGCACCCAGCCTGCTTCCATCAGCACGTCGAGCGTCCCGGCGCTCGTCTGGACGCCACGAATCGATTCGATTTCGCCGCGGGTGACCGGTTCGTGATAGGCGATGATCGCGAGCACTTCGGTCGCCGCGCGCGACAGGCGTCGCACCTGCTCCTTCTCGCGCCGCAGCAGATGCGCCAAATCGGGCGCGGTCTGGAAGAACCAGCGCTTGCCGCGCTCGACAAGACGTATGCCCCGTGTCTCATAGTGTTTTTGCAATACATCAAGCGCATGATTGACGTCTGCATCGCCCAGATGGGCGGAGATTTCGGCCGGCGTCATCGGCTCCTCGCTGGCGAACAAGGTCGCTTCCACCGCGCGAACCAGTTCGTCCGGAGCGCTCATGCGGCCTGCTTGCCCCCGCGCATCGCCCGCAATCGCAGCGGCCCGAAAATCTCGTCCTGCGCGATCTCCGCCTTGCCCATCCGCGCGAGTTCGAGCGCCGCGACGAAGCTCGAGGCCAGCGCCGATTTCTGGAGTTGGGGGTTGGCATGATCGGGCAGAAAATCGCGGATTTCTATCCACTTGACGCTCACACCAAGCATCGAGCTGACTCGCGAGAGCGCGCTGTCGAGCGTCATCACCATCCGCTCGCGCACCATGTGGATCGCGGGCGCGGTGCGTGCCTTGACCTGCCCGTAGGCCTGCACAAGAGCGTAGCTATCGCATTTCCAGCGATGCTTCTTGTCGATCCGTAGCCCTTCGGGATTGCCGCGCAGAAACGTATCGCGCCCGATCCGGTCGCCGCCCATCAGCCGTGCCGCCGCATCGCGCATCGCCGCCAGCCGCTGGAGCCGCAATTGCAGCCGCAAAGCGAGCTCCTCGGCAGACGGCTCTTCCTGCTCGTCCTTCGGCAGCAACAACGCGGATTTGAGATAGGCCAGCCAGGCCGCCATCACGAGGTAATCGGCTGCAAGCTCGAGCCGCAGCGCCTCGGCCTGGTCGATATAATCGAGATACTGTTCGACCAGGGCGAGGATCGAAATGTTGCGCAGATCCACCTTCTGTCGCCGCGCGAGATCGAGCAGCAGGTCGAGCGGCCCTTCCCAACCGTCGAGTTCGAGATAGAGCGCATCGTCGGGCGTCGGACCCGACGCGACCCCATCCCAGTCATCCGCACCCTCGGGCGTTTCGACCGTCAGACCTTCGAGCAGATCGCTCATGCCGGAAGCGCCGCTGCATCGATCAGCGCATCACGCTTGGCGATCAGCTCGCTGCGCAGCTGCGGCGAGCCCTTGGTCAGATCGGTAACCGCCAGCGCGCGTTCGAGCCGCGCTGCCCCAGTCTCGCCCAGCGTACCGCACCGCTCGGCAATGCCTTGCATATCGTCCATTTTCGCCCAGCAATTGAGCACAAGGTCGCACCCGGCCTCGAGTGCCTTGACCGAACGTTCGGCGATCGGACCGTCGAGCGCCTGCATGTCGATATCGTCGGTCAGGAGCAGGCCGTCGAACCCGATACCTCCACGAATGATGTCCGCGATGACCGTCGGCGATTGGGTGGCCGGCCGTTCTGCATCCCATGCTTCGAACACGAGATGGCAGGTCATGCCGATCGGATAATCGGCCAGCGCGCGGAACGGTGCGAGATCGCTGTCGAGCGCTTCCTCGCTCGCCGAGACGCGCGGCAATTCCTTGTGCGAATCGGCCACCGCCCGCCCGTGCCCGGGAATATGCTTGATGCAGCCCGCCACTCCGGCGCGATCGAACCCGTCGAGAATCGCGCGACCGAGCGCCGCGACACGCATCGGATCATGGCCGAGAGCGCGGTCGCCGATCACGTCGTGCGCCCCCTCCTGCCGAACATCGAGCGAGGGGTGGCAATCGACCGTGATCCCGGCCTCGGTCAGATCGAGCCCCAGCGCTTCGGCGTTCGCGCGCGCCGCCTCGATCGCGCTAGCGGGCGCAACCTGGTAGAGTCGATCGAACACCTCACCCGGCGGATAGGCAGCCCAGACCGGCGGCTTCATCCGCGCGACCCGTCCACCCTCCTGATCGATGCAAATGAAGAGTTTTTCGCGGCCCATGAGCGCGCGCAGATCGTCGGTAAGCGCGCGCAGTTGTTCGCGACTTTCGACATTGCGGCCGAACAGGATGTAACCGGCCGGATCGGCCTCGCGGAAGAAATCGCGCTCCGAATCGGTCAGCGTGGGTCCGCTCATGCCGAATATTGCGGGTGTCATTGAAGAAATGTGCGCCTCGCATGCGTAAATGCGCAAGCAGTCGAGCGACGGGAAGTGTGGAAAGCGAGTCCGGACGAAGCTTGCGCGTCCGGGTGCAAAGTGGCCCGGCGCACCGCCGTACCAGTCACTACTCGATCACGCGGCAATCGATCCCCATCCCGCGCAATTCACCGCACAGCGAGTTTGCGCCCGCCGCATTCGGCGCCAGCGCCTGGAGACGGAAGACGGTGCCGATATCGGAACGCGCTTCCTCGATCCGGTGCTGGCGGCTCTTGAGCGGCTCGCGAGCGGAGATCAGGTCCCACGCCTGTTCGGCACGGCTGCGCGTGCGATAGGCGCCGATCTGGACGGCAACGCCACTCGCCGGCGTGGCGCTTGGCGTAGGCGCGGACGATGCGACTCCACCATCGCCGCCCTCGCCCGCAAGCTGGGCCTGCGTGCTCTGACCCTCGGCGGCGGTGGGAGCGCTGTCGCCCGTCCGCTCGAACTCGCGCCCTCCGCGATCCTCGGGCCGGATCTTGTACGGTCCTTCGGGTGCAGCGATCACTTCCCCGGCAGCCGTAGCCGAGGGATCGCCGGTTGCGCGGGTAAAATACCAGATCGCCGCCACCGCCAGCAGCATAAGTCCCACAAGGACGAGCGAGAAAGTCACGATCCGCCGCGTGTCGAACGAATCGTCCTCTTCCTCCTCCAGCCCGCTCTCGAGCCATGGAAGGCTCCGCTCTTCCTCGAGCGCGAGGCGATCGTCATTTCCAAAGGCGGCGTCGGACATGGTCGCGAATTCCTAAAGCTCGTCCACGGCCTCCACGCCGAGGATGGCGAGACCGTTGCGAATTACCTGCCCGATCCGCTCGGCAAGGAAAAGCCTGGCCGCAGTGATTTCCGCATCATCGGCAACGATGATCCGGAGCTCGGGCCGATCGTTGCCCAGGTTCCAGAAACTGTGGAATTCGGCCGCGAGGTCCTGGAGGAAAAAGGCGATCCGGTGCGGCTCACGCGCCTTGGCCGCGCTTTCGACCACGCGCGGGAATTGCGCCGCCGTCTTCGCCAGCGCGAGTTCTTCCGGCCCCAATCGATCGAGCCCGGTAGCACTCGGCTCGACCCCCGCCTTGCGCAGGGTCGAGGCGATCCGCGCGTGGGCGTATTGCACGTAGAAGACCGGATTGTCCTTCGACGCTTCGACCACCTTGGCGAAATCGAATTCCATCTGCGCATCGGGCTTGCGGGTGAGCATGGTGAAGCGCACCACGTCCTTGCCCACTTCGCGCACCACATCCGCCAGCGTCACGAATGTGCCCGCGCGCTTCGACATCTTTACCGGCTCGCCATCGCGCAACAATTGCACCATCTGCACCAGCTTGACGTCGAACGGCACGTTGCGGCCCGAGCCTTCGGTCAGCGCTGCGACCGCGGCCTTGATCCGCTTGACCGTGCCGGCATGGTCCGCGCCCCAGATATCGATCAGGGCGTCGGCGTTTTCGGCCTTCTGGAAGTGATAGGCGAGATCGGCGCCGAAATAGGTCCACTTTCCGTCGGATTTCTTGATCGGGCGATCCTGGTCGTCGCCGAACTTCGTCGCCCGGAACAGCGGCAATTCGACCGGCTCCCAATCGTCGAGCGTCTTGCCCTTGGGCGCTTCGAGCACACCGTCATAGACGAGATCGTGTTCGCGCAGCCACGCTTCGGCAGCTTCGGGCTTACCCTCGGCCTGCAATTCGGCCTCAGAGGAAAACAGGTCGTGTTCGATACCCAGGAGCGCGAGGTCGGCCTTGATCAGTTCGATCATCCGCTCGACCGCAAAACCGCGGAAGAGGGTGAGCCACTCGCTCTCGGGCGCATCCTTGTACATGTCGCCGAAACGCTGTGCAGCCGCTGCACCAACGGGTTTGAGGTATTCGCCCGGATAGAACCCTTCGGGAATGTCGCCGATATCCTCGCCCAGCGCTTCGCGATAACGCAGGTGCGTGGAGCGAGCGAGCGTATCGACCTGGCTGCCAGCGTCGTTGACGTAATATTCGCGCGTAACCTCGTGCCCGGCGAATTCGAGCAATCCGGCCAGCGCATCGCCGACCACCGCACCGCGGCAATGGCCCATATGCATCGGGCCGGTGGGGTTGGCCGAGACATATTCGATATTGACCCGCGTGCCCTCGCCCATGGACGATTGGCCATAGCGGTCGCCCAAGGCATCGATTGCGCGCAATTCGTCGCGCCACACCGCATCGGTCAGCCGCAGATTGATGAAGCCCGGGCCGGCGATGTCGACCGTCTCGATCCCCTCGACCTTGCGCAATTCGTCGGCCAGCGCCTCTGCCAGGGCGCGGGGATTGGTCTTGGCAGGCTTGGCCAGCACCATGGCGGCATTGGTCGCCAGATCGCCGTGCGACGGATCGCGCGGCGGCTCGACCGCGACATTGCGGCGATCGATCCCGGCCGGCAGCGTGCCTGCCGTTTCGAGCGCATCGAGGGCACGGGACACATGCGCGGCCATCGCCGCGTGAAGGGTATCTGTCAGGGTCATCGGTCTAGTAGGTTCAGGTTTACCGGGTGGCGTTGTAACGCAATTGGTCTTCGGTCAGCTGGAAGCCGAGCAGCATTTCGAAGCTGGCGCGCGCAACCGCGGCGCGCACTTCGGGACGGGTCAGCGGATCGACCGCTGCATCGGGATCCCCCGGCTTGCGACGGCGCGTGATCTGATCGCGAATGTCATCGGGCAGCGTCGCTTCGGCGCGGTTGATGTAGGACGCTGCAGTGCCCTGCGCGACCGCGCGGTCCTGGCCATCGGCGAACGCGACCGTGACCGAGCCGACCTTCTTGGAAACGATCGCGCTGCCCCCACGCACGACCGTAACAAAATAGGGCAGAGTCACTTGCCGCGCGCCGCGCACGTCGCTGCGGCGGGCCAGCACGTCGAAGGTTGCGGTGGCGTAGATTTCGTCGCTGCTTTCCGCGCATTCGAAACGCAGATTGGTCATGCTCGCCGAAACATCCAGCGCATCGGTGGTGTAATTGCCCGGCGTGGTAAAGGTGGTGATATCGCCGGTATAGTCGGGAATGCCCACCGCCGGGCAGGTGCTGCGTACCGCGGTGATGCCGACACCCTGGTTGACGACAATGTCGCCGGACGATTGGCAACCCGCGAGGGTGGTGGTGAAAGCAAGTGCGGCGGCAAGGCGGAAACGGACATTCATGTGCGGGTCGATCCTGCAAGTGTTGTATCGTGTTCGCGACCGCCCTAGCGAGGCGGGGAGGAAAGCGCTAGATGCGCGTCCATGAATGCTCCCTTGCACACCGCCGAAACGAAACGCGCTGCGTTGACCGTCCTCGTTGCCGCGCCGCGCGGCTTCTGCGCCGGGGTCGACCGTGCGATCGAAATCGTCGAACGCGCGATCGAGAAATACGGACCGCCGGTCTATGTCCGGCACGAGATTGTGCACAATCGCTACGTCGTCGACGCGCTGAAGGAAAAGGGCGCGATTTTCGTCGAGGAACTGGACGAAGTGCCTGACGGCGTACCGGTCGTGTTCAGCGCGCATGGCGTGCCCAAGGCGGTGCCTGCCGAAGCCGACCAGCGCGGGCTCGACTATCTCGATGCGACCTGCCCGCTTGTAAGCAAGGTCCATCGCCAGGCCGAACGGCAGATCGAAAAAGGCCGGCATATCGTTTTCATCGGCCATGAAGGCCACCCCGAAGTAATCGGTACTTTCGGTCAGGTGCCCGAGGGCGATATGACGCTGGTCGAGACGGTGGACGATGTCGCTACTCTCGATTTTCCTGTCGGCACCGAGCTGTCCTATCTCACCCAGACGACCCTCTCGGTCGACGATACTGCCGACGTGATCGCCGCGCTCGAGAAGCGCTTCCCCGATATTGCCGGGCCGAAAGCGGAAGACATCTGCTACGCCACCTCCAACCGCCAGGCTGCGGTCAAGGAAATCGCCGAAAGCTGCGATTTGCTGCTGGTGATCGGCGCGCCCAACTCGTCCAATTCGCTGCGCCTCGTCGAGGTCGCCGAGCGCCTCGGCACCGATGCAAGGCTGATCCAACGCGGGCACGAGATCGAGGAAAGCTGGCTCGAAGGGATCGGGACGGTCGGCCTCACCGCCGGGGCATCGGCCCCAGAGTTGCTGGTTCGCGAAGTGATCGCGCGCCTGGGCGAGTATCGCACCGTCGAGGAACGCCAGGTCAAGACCACCGACGAGCGCATGATCTTCAAGCTGCCGCGCCAGCTCGTCGACTAGTGGCGGTCTATACCAAGCTTTCCGATCGCGAGGTCGCGAGCTTTCTCCAGCAATACGATCTCGGCCCGGCGCGCGATCGCGAGCCACTGTCCGGCGGTGTGACCAACAGCAATTGGCGGATCGATTTCACTGGCGATCCCGCCGCTGCCGTGCTGACTGTCATCGAACCGGAGACCGGGGCCGCAGAGCTCGATTTCGTGTTCGGTTTTCAGCACCACATGGCTGCACACGGCATTCCGCTGGCTGCGCCGATCGCGCAGAAATCGGGCGCGTTCTACGGCCAGCTTGCCGGAAAACCTGCCGTCCTAGCCGGGTTTCTCTCCGGCGACTGGCCGCGCGAACCCAACGTGGCGCAGGCTGCAGCCGTCGGCACGCTGCTTGGCCGGATGCATCTGGCCGCCAGTGATTTTGCGCTGCGCCGCACGAATCCGATGGGGCTGCCCGACATGGCCGCGATGGTGCGTGCACTCGACCCGCTGACGATCGAAACGGCGGTGCCGAACTTGGCAGCCGATCTGGCAGGCGCGTTTCGCGAGACGCTCGATCACTGGCCGCAAGGGCTTCCCGCAGGTGCAGTCCATGCCGACCTGTTCCCCGACAATGTGCTGTTCGATGGCGACAGGATCTCCGGCGCGATCGATTTCTACTATGCGTGCACCGCACCCTTCGCGGCCGATTTTGCCATGGCGCATGCGGCCTGGTGCTTCAGCGCCGGCGAATCGGTGTTCCTTGCCGACCGATCGCACGCCCTGTTGCAGGCCTACGAAGCTGTACGCCCGCTCTCGCCCACCGAGCGCGATGCGCTTCCGTTGCTCGCGCGCGCGGCCTGCCTGCGCATTCTCGCGACCCGCCTGCGCGATTGGATCGCGCCGGTCGAAGGCGCATCGGTCACCGCCAAACATCCCGGTGAATTTGCAGCCCGGCTACGCTTCTATTCGACCGATGACGGCGCTAGGGCCTTCGCCCCATGAACAGGGTCGAAATTTTCACTGACGGCGCGTGCAAGGGCAATCCGGGTCCCGGGGGATGGGGTGCGTTGCTGCGCATGGGCGAGAACGAGAAAGAGCTTTCGGGCGGAGAGGCGAACACCACCAACAACCGGATGGAAATGCTCGCCGCGATCCGCGCGCTCGAAGCATTGACCCGGCCCTGCGTCGTCGATCTGCACACCGACAGCACCTATGTGCGGGACGGGATCACCAAGTGGATTCACGGGTGGAAACGCAATGGCTGGCGCACCGCGGCAAAGAAGCCGGTCGCCAATGCCGAATTGTGGCAGGAACTCGAAAAAGCCGCCGCGCGGCACGATGTGTCCTGGCACTGGGTAAAGGGACATGCCGGGCATGAAGGCAATGAGCGCGCCGACAGCCTTGCCAGCGATGCGGCCGAGGCCATCGCGCGACGCTAGCGGAAACGATCGGGAGAATAACGTGCACGATCAAGCCCTTCGGTCATAGCGTCGGAGGGCAGATCGAGCAGTATCTGCGCTGCCAGGCGCGCCGCTGCGGGCGCGGTCTGAATGCCCCACCCCCCCTGTCCTGCACACCAGAAGAAATCGGGCTGCGATGGTTCGAAACCGTAAACCGGAAGACGGTCGGGTGCGAAATTCCTCAGGCCTGCCCATTTGCGCTCGACCGCCACGACATCCCAATCGAGCACGTTGCCGAACCGGTCGATCGCATGGGCGATTGCCTCGCCTTCGGGCGCGGCATCGCACGGCTCGGACGGCTCCTCGTCGTGGGGTGAAAGCCACAGGCGCGTACCTTCTGGCTTGAAGTAGAACCGCCCGTTGATGTCGAGCGTCAACGGCAGGTCGGGAGACGGCTCGGGCGCGGTCCGCAATTGCGCGACCGTGCGCCGCAAAGGTGTGATTCCGAGGGGTCGGATACCGGCCAGCCCCGCGATACGATCGGCCCAGGCTCCCGCCGCGTCGACGAGCAGGCCCGCGCGCACTTCCCGGCCGTGCGCATCGGTGAGCACCCAGTCATCGCCGTCGCGCGCGACCCGCTCGACCCGCCAGCGCAATTGGAGTTCCACACCGGCGTGACGCATCGCGGCGAGATAGTACTGATGCAGTCCGGCAACGTCTATGTCGGAGCAATCGGGCACGAACAGGCCGTGCCGCCAGCGCGGCAGCAAGTCGGGAAGCCTCTCGAGCATGCCGATCCGGTCAAGCCGCTCGATCGGCGCGCCCGTCCCGGCATAGCGATCGGCAAACGCGGCGATGGCTCCGGAATCCGACTCGCGTCCGATATACAGGCCCCCGCGTCGTTTGAGGAAACCGCGATCGCGCAGGAAATCACCCGAAGCGGTGGTCAGCGGCAGGACTCCTGGCCCGCCATAGGTCTGCTCCCAGAACGCCGCCGAGCGCCCGGTGGTGTGATAGCCGGGCGAATCCTCCGCTTCGAGCACGACGATGTTGCGATGGCCCGCACATTCGGCAGCCAGCGAAGCCCCGGCGATACCGGCTCCTACGATCGCAATGTCGTACCGCACGCTCACTTTGCTACGGGCGCATGCTCGTCGAGGAAGGTAAAGATCGCCTCTTGCACGCGATCGCGCACCGGGTCGACTTCGCGCAGCAGTTCATGCCGGGCTTCCGGTCCGAATTCGACCAGCGTCGCGTTCGGCAGACGGTCCGCCGCGCGCCGATTGGCCGTCGGATCGACCAGTTTGTCTTCTCTCGCATTGAGGATCAGCACCGGGGTCGTCACGGTTTCGAGCCGGCCTCTCGCAAAGAGGCGCCGGATCGATTCGAAACCGCGTTCGAGCCAGCCCCAACTGCCCGGCCCCATCTTCAGTTCGGGCCGTTCGTCGCGCCACCAGATCTCGTCCATGTAGCGATCCTCGTCATGGGTCAGCAGATCCATCCGGTCACGCGGGATTTCGCCGGGCTTCTCGCTCCATTTCCACGCGGGCCGGCGCGGATCGCCGATCCGGACCATCGCTTTCGCAACTGCATGACCGAACGCGCGGGGAATGCTGCCATAATAGTCGAGCATCGGCGCCGAGAGCACCATCGCGTCGGGATCGACCTTGCGATCGACCAGCGCGCGCATCAGCAAATGCCCGCCCATCGAATGGCCGGCTAGCACGCGTGGGCCGGGATGTTCCTCCTTCCATTGCATCCAGAACGCGGCGAGATCGTCGATCCAGATATCGTAGTCGGCAATATGCCCGGTGATCGCATCTGCGCCGAAGCGGCCCGATCCGGCCTGCCCGCGCCAGTCCGAGGCGGTGACGTTCCATCCCGCCCGGTGCCATTCGACCATGCTTTCGAGGTACTTCTCGTAATGGTCGCCACGCCCCGGGAAGAACAGGATGGAACCGCGCGCTGCGTCGTCGATCCGCGCCAGATCGATCCGGCGAATGCGATGGCCGTCTGCCGCTTCCCAGAAAGTTTCCTGCGCGCCGGCAGGAATGGCGCGACGATCGATAGCGGTCGTGGTCATGCTTTCTTGCGAACCTTCAAACATGGTTACCGATTGATAACCGGTGGCGCGGTAGAAGCTCCAGCGAACGCCGATCAACGGCCCGGGGGACTTCATGGACTACCAAATGATTGCCTACGCATTGCTGGGCGCGCTTGCAATTGCACTCGCGATCGCGGCGACGACCGATTTCCTCAGGCGCAAGATCTACAACTGGCTGGTGTTGGCGATCGTTGTTCTCGCCCCGGTGTGGTGGTGGGTGGCGGCCCTGGAGCCGTGGCCCGAAATGGCGATCCAGCTGGGAATGGCGGTGGCGACCTTTGCCGTGGGTGCCGGTCTGTTCGCACTGGGAGCAATGGGCGGCGGTGACGTGAAACTGATCTCGGCCCTGGCCTTGTGGTTCGCCCCGCTGATCTATCTCAAATTCCTGTTCCTGACCGCGCTGATCGGCGGTCTGCTGACGATTCTCTTTGCCGGTTTTCACGTCGCCCGCCGGCGCAAGGACAAGATTGCAATCCCTTACGGCATGGCCATCGCAGCGGCCGGATTGTGGACGATTTTCAGCACCTACGGCGCATTCCTCGGCCTGACTGGCGCAACGGCGTGAACCGGATTTTAACCAGTAACGACGATTAGTGGCCGCAATAGCCGCAATGGACTTTCTCAAGGGGGCGTCTCGCCATGGATAGGAAGAAACTCGTTCTGCTGATCGGCGCGATCGTCGTCGCCATCGGAACGGCAATGATGGCCCGAAGCCTGCTGGGAGGCGGCGCACCGACGCCGCAGGCACAGGCTGCCGCTGCGCAGCCGCAGGGCCCGCGCGTGCTGGTCGCCCAGCGTACGCTTCCTGTCGGCACCATCATCACGGCCGATGCCCTGAACTTCCAACTGTGGCCTGCCGACATGGTGCAGGACGCCTACTTCCTCGATGGCGAAGCCGACGTATCCAAGCTTCTGGGCACGGTCGTGCGCTTCCCGATCACCGCCGGCCAGCCGCTCACCCAGGGCGCGCTTGTTTCGCCTGGCGATCGCGGCTTCCTCGCTGCGGCTCTGGGACCGGGCATGCGCGCGGTCACCGTCGAGGTCGACGATCAGACCGGTGTTGCCGGCTTCGTCTTTCCGGGCGACCGGATCGACCTGGTGCTAACCCAGGAAGTGGGCGGCCAGGGCGAATCGCTGAAGGCTTCCGAAACGATCCTGCGCAATCTGCGCGTGCTCGCCACCGACAAGAGCCGCGACGCCGTTCAGGAACAGGGCCAGACCGTCGTCACCGATTATCGTTACGTCACGGTCGAAGTGACGCCCAAGATCGCCGAAAAGATCGCCGTCTCGAAAACCATCGGTACGCTCAGCATCGCGCTGCGATCGATCGCCGACAATGCCGGCGACCTCGAAAGCGCCATCGCTTCGGGCGAGCTCGACATTCCCGAGGGAACAAGCGCCGAAGACGAAGAGAAGATCATTCGCGCCGCGATGACCAAGCCGCAGGATGTGCGCGGGTCGTACGTGACCGGTGCCGACGTCTCGCGCTTCCAGCGCCGCACCCCGCCGCCAAGCGGGCAGCAGGGCCAGATGCCGCCGCAAGGCATGATGCCGCCGCAGGGGCCCGGAGCGATGCAATACGCGCAGCCTCCGCAGGGCCAGGCTGCGCCTTCCCGACCCAGTGGTCCGACCGTGCG
Source organism: Alteriqipengyuania halimionae (assembly GCF_009827575.1). Lineage (NCBI taxonomy): Bacteria > Pseudomonadati > Pseudomonadota > Alphaproteobacteria > Sphingomonadales > Erythrobacteraceae > Pseudoblastomonas > Pseudoblastomonas halimionae. Next base: position 1,701,102 of record NZ_WTYR01000001.1, read on the forward strand.
CGTGACGCGCGGCAAGGAAACCACCGTCGTGCCCACGGGCAAGTAAATGCACGGCCTAACGATACAGAAAAGGGCTAAGACGATGAAACGCAACTTCAAAACCGCACTGGCAAGCGTCGCCATGGTCAGCGTCTCGCTGTCCGGCATCTCTGCTCCCGTGATCGCGCAGGGCGTGGTTGCCCCGCAAGGCGAAATGACGCTTTCCATCGGACGCGGTCAGCTCGTCGAAGTCGACGGCCGGATGGCGGATGTCTTCATCGCCAATGACGAGATCGCCGACGTTCAGGTCAAGTCCGAGCGGCAGCTCTACATCTTCGGCAAGGCTGGCGGCGAAACCACGATCTACGCCTCCGACGCGTCGGGCCGGGTGATCTATTCGGCCAATGTGCGCGTGGGCTCGAATATCGACAGCATCGACCAGATGATGACGCTCGCCATGCCCGATGCCAAGGTATCGGTCGCGACGATCAATCCGACCACCATCCTGTTGACCGGCACGGTCGGCCAGCCCGACGATGCAGCCGAAGCCGCACGCCTGGTCCAGGCTTTCGTCGGCGAGGATACGCAGGTTATCAGCCGCCTGCGCATGGCGACGCCGCTGCAGGTCAATTTGCAGGTGAAGATCGCCGAGGTGAGCCGCAGCTTCGTCCGCGCGATCGGGGTAAATTTGTCTTCATACGATCCGACAAGCGGGTTCAAGTTCGGTATTACCCAAGGCAATTCCGCAACTCAGTACCAGCCCGGCGCCCCCGTCGTCGGCGGCGCGTACGAAGGCGAACCGGCCACCATCGTGCCAGGCGTCGAAGGCGGCACATCGCTCATTGCGAATGGCGCATTTCTCGGTCTTGATCTCTTGGGCGCCCTCGACCTCGCAGAAACGCAAGGGCTGGTGACAACGCTCTCCAATCCGAACCTGACAGCGCTGTCGGGTGAAACCGCGACTTTCCTCGCAGGCGGCGAGTTCCCGATTCCGCTGAGCCAAGGCCTCGGCACCACCACGATCGAGTACAAGAACTACGGCGTGAGCCTTGCCTACACGCCAACGGTTCTCTCGAATGGACGGATTTCGCTGCGCGTGCGGCCGGAGGTCTCCGAGCTTTCGGCCCAGGGTGCGATCACGCTGGACGGGTTCCAGGTTCCTGCCCTCACCACACGACGCACCGAGACCAGCGTCGAACTGGGTTCGGGCCAGAGCATGATGATCGCAGGCCTGCTCAGCAACAATTCACAGAATTCGATCGACAAGGCGCCGGGCCTCGGCGACGTGCCGATCCTCGGTAATCTGTTCCGTTCGAGCAATTATCGCCGCGGCGAGACCGAGCTCGTGATTATCGTCACGCCCTATCTGGTCAAACCGGTTGACGCCGGTCGCATCGCGCTGCCGACCGACGGTTTCCGCAGCCCGAGCGATTTCCAGCGCCTCGTCCAGATGAAGGAAAACGACGGCGAAACCGGCGCCGAGCGGCCCAAGCCGCGCGCTGCGGCCCCCGCTTCGAACCCCGCCGTGGAAAGCGGCGCGCCGGTCATTGCCGGTCGCCAGGAAGATGCCGAGCCGGCCACCCCTGGCTTCAGCCTCGATTGAGAAGGAACGCACAGATGAATCGCACTTTGATCAAACGCGCTTCGGCCGGTCTCGCGCTCTCGCTGGGCCTCTTGACGGCGGCTTGCGGCGGCACCCCGGAATGGCGCGGCCTCGAAAGCGCCAAGCAGCCGGTGGTGACGCGTACCAATTACACGATGGATCTCGCCTCCTCGCCCTCGGGCCTCTCGATCCCCGAACAGCGGCGGCTCGCCGATTGGTTCGCGGCGATGGAACTCGGATATGGAGATCGCATCGCGATCGATGATCCGAATGCAAGCCAGGCCACACGTGACGCCATCCAGGCGATCGCCTCGCGCTATGGCATGATTGTGCAGGACACCGCCCCGGTGACGCAGGGCGTGATCGCGCCGGGATCGGCCCGTGTGGTGGTGACACGATCGCGTGCCGAAGTGCCCGGTTGCCCCGATTGGTCGGCCCAATCCGATCTCAACGATGTCAATGCGACCTATCCGAACTACGGCTGCGCGGTGAACGGCAACCTCGCCGCCATGGTCGCCGATCCGGAAGATTTGTTGCGCGGCCAGCAGTCCGAAGGCGGCAGCTCGGTGGCGACGTCAGACAAGGCGATCGACAGCTATCGCAAGGCCGCGCCGACCGGCGAACAGGGCCTTCAGGATACCAGCGCGGGTGGAGGAGACTGATCCGATGAACGCACCTTGGAAAGCAGGACAGGGCAATCGCGACAGCTTTGCCGCCTATCTGTGCGACGATACAGCGCTGGACGTGTTGCGTCCGGTAGCGGTCGAAATGGGTTGGCAGCCGGAGAAGTGCAACAAGGGCGGGCTGCGTAATGCGGTGCAGTCGCTCGCCGTCACGGCGAGCCCCAATATCCTCGTGGTCGACCTTTCCGAATGCGGCGATCCGCTGAACGACATCAACGCGCTGGCCGAAGTCTGCGAACCCGGCACCGTCGTGATCGCGGTCGGCCAGGTCAACGATGTGCGCCTCTATCGCGATCTCCTTGCGAGCGGAATCCACGACTACCTGCTCAAGCCGCTCTCGGCTGGGCAGGTGCGTGATGCACTTGCACAAGCGCAGGCGGTGTTCTCGGCGCCCAAGGCTGGTGAAGGCGAAGGCGTGAAGCGGCACATGTCGGCTGCTGTGGTCGGCACACGCGGCGGGGTGGGTGCCTCGTCGCTCGCGACCAGCCTTGCCTGGTATCTGTCGCACGACAAGTCGCTGCCAACCGCACTGCTCGATCTCGACGTGCATTTCGGCACCGGCGCGCTGGCGCTCGATCTCGAGCCAGGCCGCGGCCTGACCGATGCGATCGACAATCCGGGCCGGATCGACGGGCTGTTCCTCGAACGCGCCATGATCCGCGCGAACGACAACCTCTCGATTCTCTCAGCCGAGGCGCCGATCCACCAGCCGCTGATGACCGACGGAGCGGCCTTCGTTCAGCTGGAGGAGGAATTCCGCCAGTCATTCGAAGTGACCGTCATCGACATGCCGCGCAACATCCTGATCAACTTCCCGCAGCTCATGTCGGACGTGAATGTGATGGTCCTCGTTACCGAATTCACGCTCGCCGGGGCACGCGATACGATCCGGATTCTGTCGTGGCTCAAGAGCCATGCTTCGCAGGTCCAGCCGGTGGTGGTTGCCAACAAGGTAAGCTCGAGCTCCCAGGAAATCTCGCAGTCGGAATTCGAAGCCTCGATCGAAACCTCGGTCGACGTGGTCCTGCCCTACGATGCGAAAGCCGCGACCTCTGCAGCCAAGCTCGGTCGCCCGCTGATCGAGGCCAACACCTCCAGTAAGGTAGCGACGGGTATCCGGGACTTGGCGCAGAAGATCATCCTGATCAGCGATCCGGATGCCGATGAGGATGTGGAGACCGCCGGCGACAAGAGCTCGCTGCTTTCCAAGTTCGACATCAAGTCGCTGCTGGCCAAGAAGGACAAGGCGTCTGCCGACGCCTGAGCTGTCTTGCCGGCGCCTGCCGACGACAAGCGTCGCAGCAGTTCGAGAATGAGAAAGGAAATGGCCAGTGCTTGACACCGCAGTGATTGCCGCCGGCATCCTCGCCATCTTGATGCTGGGCTATTACGCTTTTGCCGGCGCCAATCCGGGCAAGGCAAGCCAGCGCCGACTCGAACAACTGCGCTATCGCCACTCGGACAGCACCGAAAACAAGGTCGAGGCGCAGCTCAAGAAAGCCGTCGCAGCGCGCAAACCCAAGACACACAGAATTGCCGGCTCCGGCAGCCGGGCGGAAGCGCTCGCGCTACGGCTCGACCGCACCGGCAAGGGCTGGACGACAAGTCAGTATCTCTATGCGTCTGTCGGGCTGACGCTGCTGGTCGGAGCGATCGTGTTCCTCCGCACGGGCGCGCCATTGCTGGCATTGGGCGTGGGTGCGGTGATCGGATTCGGACTGCCGCACATGGTGGTCAATCGTTTCATCAAGAAGCGCACCACCCAGTTCACGACCAAGTTCCCCGACGCGATCGAACTGCTGGTCCGCGGCCTGCGATCAGGCCTGCCCGTGACCGAGACTCTCTCGGTCGTTGCGCAGGAAGTGCCGGGCCCGGTGGGCGAGGAATTCAAGGGCGTGGTCGAACGCATCAAGATCGGCACCTCGATGGAAGACGCGTTGCAGGAAACCGCCGATCGCCTCAACACACCCGAATTCAGCTTCTTCTGCATCACCCTGGCGATCCAGCGTGAAACCGGCGGCAACCTCGCCGAAACACTGTCGAACCTGTCCGACGTGCTGCGCAAGCGCGCGCAGATGAAGCTGAAGATCAAGGCGATGAGTTCGGAATCCAAGGCGTCGGCCTACATCGTCGGCGCGCTGCCCTTCATCGTGTTCGGTATGATCTACTGGATCAATCCGGAATATATCGGCGGCTTCTTTACCGAGGACCGTCTGATCGTGACCGGCCTGGGCGGCCTCGTCTGGATGGGCATCGGCGCATTCATCATGGCCAAGATGGTCAGCTTCGAAATCTGATCGGGGACGGGAAAGCGTAATATCATGGACACCTCAAGCGGCCCTACCCTGCTCGGCTTCGACGTCATCCTGATCGGCAGCATTCTTGCCGGAATCGCTGCGCTTGCGGTCATGCTCGCGATCTATGCCGCGGTGACCGTGAAGGACCCGATGGCGAAACGCGTCGGCGCACTCAATGCGCGGCGCAACGAACTCAAGACGGGGATGATCACCTCGACCGCGAAAAAGCGGGCCTCGCTGGTCAAGAAGAACGAGAAGGCCGACCAGGTCCGCGATACGCTCAAAACGCTGCGCGTGCTCCAGAAGGAGCAGGTCGATGCAGTGGTCCAGAAGCTCGCCCAGGCGGGCATCCGCAACAAAGACCTCGCCGTGTTCGTGATCGGCGCGCGCATGATCCTGCCGATCCTGCTGGGCGGCGGGGCGTTCTTCCTGATCTATGTCGCCAATTACTTCCCCGACTGGGGAGGCATGAAGAAGCTGATGGCCTTCGCCGCCGCGCTGTTCATCGGCTACAAAGGCCCTGACATCTTCATCAAGAACAAGATCACCAAACGCACCGATGCGATTCGCAAGGGCCTGCCCGACGCGCTCGATCTGCTGGTGATCTGCGCCGAAGCCGGCCTTACCGTCGATGCCGCGTTCAACCGCGTGGCCAAGGAACTGGGCCGGGCCTATCCCGAGCTGGGCGACGAATTCGCGCTGACCGCGATCGAACTGTCCTTCCTCAACGAGCGCAAGCACGCGTTCGACAATCTCGCTTACCGCGTCGACCTCGAAGCTGTGAAGGGCGTGGTAACGACCATGGTCCAGACCGAACGCTACGGCACGCCGCTCGCCTCGGCGCTGCGTGTGTTGTCGGCCGAGTTCCGCAACGAGCGCATGATGCGCGCCGAGGAGAAGGCTGCGCGCCTTCCCGCGATCATGACCGTGCCGCTCATCATGTTCATCCTGCCGGTCCTGTTCATCGTCATCCTCGGCCCGGCAGCCTGTTCGATCGCCGACGCTTTCGCCGGCGACGGACCGGGCGGCGGCTAAGGCCGGCGGGTCAGGATCAGCTTTCGCGCGCCTTGGCGTGCACCCGATCTAGTAGCCCGGCGAGCGTCACGCGTTCGTCGGGCTCCAGCGTTTCGAACAGTTCGGCCTCGATCGCGATGGCGTGGGCCATGATTTCCTCGAACACATCCCGCCCGGTCTCGGTCAGCGCGAGCATGTGGCTACGCCCGTCCCGATCGTGCGGTGTGCGCATGGCGAGCGTACGCGCCTCGAGCGTGCGGCAGGCACGACTGACCGCGACCTTGTCCATCAACGTCGCCTGCGCCAGCGCGCGAGGTGTCATCGGTCCGCTGTCGCCGAGCACCGCCATGATCCGCCATTCGCTGATCCGGAGGCCGAAACGCGACTGGTATTCGCGCGCGATCCGGTCGCTCACCGCGTTCGACGCGATCGAGAGCTTGTAGGGCAGGAAAGACTCAAGACGCGACATTGGCTCCGGCTCGCGCCTATGGCTTCACGGCTTCGGGCGTCGCCTGCGCAAAGGCATCTTGCCCATTGAGCGCCGCGTCGATCCGCACCAGCTTGGGATAGGGCGCGAGATCGGTCTCGAAACGCCGCGCATTGTACATTTGCGGCACCAGGCAGATGTCGGACAGGTCCGGCGTATCGCCGCCGAACAGGCCGCGATCGGGCGCCTGCGCTTCAAGCGCAGCGAAACCCTCTGCAATCCAGTGCCGATACCATGTGTCGATCGCCGCCTGCTCGTGGCCGAGCTCGTTCTTGAGATATTTGAGCACCCGCAGATTATCGAGCGGATGGATATCCGCGGCGATCACCATGGCCCGCGCCAGCGTGCGCGAGCGCGCGGCGGGGTCGGACGACACCAGCGCCGGATCGGGATAGCGCGCATCGAGATAGTCGATAATCGCGAGGCTCTGCGTCAGTTCGTGACCGTCGATCTCGAGCGTCGGAACCAGACCTTGCGGATTGCGTGCGCGGTTTTCGGCCCGCGATTGTTCGCCATCGATCAGGCTCACCACCCGGCTTTCATAGGCGACGCCCTTGAGGTTCAGTGCGATCCGCACGCGATAGGCGGCGGAACTGCGCCAGTAGTCGTAGAGAACCGGCTTGCTCATGACAGCACCCTCCCCGCCACGGCATCGAGCCGCGTGACAAGCTCCGGATCACGCGCGTCGGGCGCGGTGATGATCGCGTGTTCGAGCGCGGTGTCGATCGGGACGCGGGAGCGTTCGGCGGGCAGCGACTTGCACAGCTCGACCACCGTCTGCGCAGCGATGCTCGCATTGTCGCGCATGATCGAAAGGACATCCGTCACATCGACACCGGCTTCCTCGTCGCGGAAACTGTCATAGTCGGTTGCCATGCCGAGCATCGCGTAAGGCAGCTCCGCCTCGCGCGCGAGCCGGGCTTCGGGCATCCCCGTCATTCCGATCACGTCGCCCGCCCAGGCGCGGTAGAGCCGGCTTTCGGCGCGAGTCGAGAATTGCGGACCGTCGATCGCCACGTAAGTCCCGCCGCGATGGAGCGCAGCCCCGGCCGCCTTGGCCGCATCGCCGGCATATTGCGCCAGTCGCGGACAGACTGGATCGGCAAGGCTGACATGGGCGACGCAGCCGGGTCCGAAAAAGCTGTTCTCGCGAGAGGTGGTGCGATCGATGAACTGGTCGACAGCGACGAACTCGCCCGGTGCGATTTCCTCGCGCAGAGAACCGATCGCAGACAGCGCCAGAACGTCGGTGACCCGTGCGCGTTTCAGCACATCGATGTTAGCCCGGTAATTGACTTGCGAAGGCGGCACGCGGTGCCCCTGCCCGTGGCGCGCGAGGAATGCGACGCGCACCCCGCCGATCCGCCCCAGAGTAACCGGGCCGGAAGGCTCGCCGAAAGGCGATTTGATCGCGACTTCCTGCGCCTCTTCGAGCTCCAGCCCTTCGCTCAGGCCCGAGCCGCCGATGATGCCAATGAACCAGTTGTCGCTCACGCGATCTCCCGTCTTTGCCTGTGGTGTTTTCTTTGTCGTTGGACGGGGGTTACCCGTCGGCGAGTATCCCCGCCATCACGAATTCGATCACTTGGTCGCGATAGCGGTCGCGCAGCCTCTCGGTGAGTGAATCGCGACCGAAGCAATGCTTGAGCACCAGCCGCGCGCTGAAGAAGCGGTCTGCCGCGCCGGTGGCGATGAAGTAGAACAGCTGCGGATCGATGTCGCGGAACACACCTGCCTGCACGCCTTCATCGATCAGCTGGGCGTAGGCATGGTTCAGCGGGGTGAGGTATTCATCGGCGATCCGCTGTGCTTCCTCGGGATCGCTGTCGCGCACAAGCCGCATCAGAAGGCGGTTGAGATAGGGCGTCGCATAATAGGTATCGACCATCGCCGAGAGATGCCGGCGGAGCTTTTCCTCGGCCGGGAAGTCCTTCGCCATCAGCGCGCGCACCGACGACACGATCGCCTGCATGTCGCGATCGAGCAGCGCTTTCAGCAGCCCGGCCTTGTTGCCGAAATAGTACTTCACCAACGCCGAGTTCAGCCCCGAGCGCAGGCTCAGTTCGGACAACGAGATGTCGACCTGATCGCCTTCGCGCATGATCGCGCTCGCGGTTTCGAGCAGCGCATCGCGCGCCTCGGGCGGGGCATTGTCGGCCAGGGTTTCGTTCGGAGTGCTCATTCGTATTCGGGCTCCTCCCACCACGGGTAGATTTCGGGCATATCCTCACCGACCCGTCCGGGGAAGTCGGGGGCGCGTTTTTCCCGGAAGCTGGCGATGCCTTCCTCCGCATCGGCCCCGCGCGACATGCGATAGACCGCGCGACTGTCGACCCGGTGTGCCTTCATCGGATGGTCGAGCGCCGAGAGCCGCCACATCATCGCCCGCGTCATCGCGACCGAGACGGGTGCGGCATTATCCGCAATCTCGCGCGCGAGTTCGCGCGCCGCATCGAGCAGTTCGGCCTGAGGATGAACCGAACGGACGAGGCCTGCATCGAGCGCTTCACCGGCACCGAAGATGCGACCGGTATAGCACCATTCGAGTGCGGTCTGCATGCCGACCAGTCGCGGCAGGAACCAGCTCGAGGCGGCTTCGGGGACGATCCCGCGCTTGGCGAAGACGAAGCCATAGCGGGCATTGTCGCTGGCGAGCCGGATATCGGCGGCCAGTTGCATCGTCGCGCCGACACCGACGGCAACCCCGTTGCAGGCGACGATCAGCGGCTTCGTGGAGTTGAACATCCGCAGCGCCAGCCGCCCGCCGCCGTCCCGCACGCGTTCGTCGGAGAGATCGTCGACTTCCTCGTCGGACGAGAACGGGCCGCTGCCGCTGTCAGGTGTCAGGTCGGCCCCGGCGCAGAAGGCGCGCTCTCCCGCCCCGGTCAGGATCACGGCGCGGATCGCATCGTCGGCATCGCTGCGGTCGAGCGCGGCGCAGATCTCGCCCATCATGTGGCGGGTATAGGCGTTGAGCTTCTCCGGCCGGTCGAGCACGATGGTCGCGACCGGGCCTTCGACCTCGTAACGGATCTGGGTGAAGGCGCTCATTTCGTCGCTCCTGCGCAACACATGGACCGGGTGTTACACTGTCCTGGAAAACAAAAACCGCCCCGTTCCGCGTCGACACAAGCGACGGAAAGGAGGCGGTTTTCGATCATCTGCCCACGCTAGCGGGTAGACGGCCTGTAGGAAAGGCGCCCGCTCAACGCGGCGCCATGCGGATCGCGCCGTCGAGACGCACGTCCTCGCCGTTGAAATAGTCGTTTTCGAGCATGCACATCGCCAGCTTGGCATATTCTTCCGGATTGCCGAGCCGCTTGGGGAACGGCACGCTGGCGTTGAGCGCGTCGATCGCCTTTTCGGGCAGGCCCATCAGCAGCGGGGTCTGGAAGATCCCGGGCAGGATCGTGTTCACGCGGATGCCCTCGTTCATCAGGTCGCGCGCGATCGGCAGGGTCATGCCGACGACGCCGCCCTTCGAAGCCGAATAGGCAGCCTGGCCGATCTGGCCGTCTTCGGCGGCGACCGAGGCGGTGTTGACGATCGCGCCGCGCCCGCCGTCTTCGGTGATCGGATCGAGGCTCATCATCCCCGCCGCCGATTTGGCGATGCAACGGAAGGTGCCGATCAGGTTCACTTCGACCACGAACTGGAACGCGCTGATCGGAAAGTGCTTGATCTCGCCGGTCTGCTTGTCGCGGCTGGCGGTCTTGATCGCATTGCCGATGCCGGCGCAATTGACGAGGATACGCTCCTGCCCATGGGCTTCGCGCGCCTTGGCAAAGCCTGCATCGACATCTTCCTCGCTGGTCACATTGACCTTGCAGAAGGTGCCGCCGAGCTCCTCGGCCATAGCGTTGCCCTTCTCTTCGTTCATGTCGAAGATCGCGACCTTCGCGCCCTTGGCTGCGATCGCGCGCGCGGTTGCGGCACCGAGGCCCGATGCGCCGCCGGTGACGATGGCGGGAGTGTTGCTGCTGATTTCCATTGTTGTCCTCTTGAGTTCGCCATCCCGGGGCATGCCGGGACTTTTTTCAACTGAAGTGCCTGTTAGCACGAGATCCCGGCCTGCGCCGGATTGATATGAATTGCTACAGCGCCTCGACGATGGTGACGTTGGCGACGCCGCCGCCTTCGCACATCGTCTGGAGGCCGTATTTCTTGCCGTGCGTCCTGAGCGCGTGAACCAGCGTCGCCATCAGCTTGGTCCCGCTCGCGCCGAGCGGATGGCCCAGTGCGATCGCCCCGCCGTGAACGTTGAGCTTGTCGGGATCGGCACCGACATGCTTGAGCCAGGCCATCGGCACCGGCGCAAAGGCTTCGTTGACCTCGTAGAGATCGATCTGGTCGATGCTCATCCCGGCGCGCTTGAGCGCCTTGTCGGTGGCGAATAGCGGCTCCTCGAGCATGATCACAGGATCGCCGGCAGTCACGGTGAGGTTCCTGATCTTCGCGATCGGGGTCAGGCCGTAATCCTTCAGCGCCTGTTCGCTGACCACCAGGACCGCGCTCGATCCGTCGCAGATCTGGCTGGCGGTGGCGGCGGTGATCACCCCTTCCTCGGACAGTTTCTTGACCGAGGCGATCCCTTCGAGCGTGGCGTCGAAGCGGATGCCTTCGTCCAGCGTGTGCCATTCCTCGCCATCGGGCGTTTCGATCTTCACGGGCACGATCTCGTTCTCGAACTTGCCGCTTTCGGTGGCGGCGATCGCCTTCTTGTGGCTGGCGAACGCGAATTCATCGAGCTCGTCCTTCGAGAAGCCGTGCTTCTTGGCCATCATCTCGGCCCCGACGAATTGCGACCACTGGATGCCGGGATATTTCTCTTCCAGCCCGGGCGATTTGTAGTGGCCCATCCCCTCTTTCATATAGAGCGACGCCGTCGAGCCCATCGGCACGCGGCTCATGCTTTCGATCCCGCTGGCGATGACGACATCCTGCGTCCCGCTCATTACCGCCTGCGCGGCGAACTGGATCGCCTGCTGCGAGCTGCCGCACTGCCGGTCGATTGTGACGGCCGGGGTGCTCTCGGGCAGCGTTTTCGAAGCCAGTACCGCATTGCGGCCGACCTGCAGCGCCTGTTCGCCGCCCTGCTGGACGCAGCCCATCACGACATCTTCGATTGCCTGCGGATCGATACCGGTACGCTCGACGATCGCATCCAGCGACTTGGCGGCGAGATCGACCGGGTGGACGCCTGACAAGCGCCCTCCCCGCTTGCCGCCTGCGGTGCGGACGGCGTCTACGATATAGGCTTCGGGCATATAGTCAGGTCCTCTCTCGTGGATTCGTTTAACCGTTCGATTAAACTGCCAATCGCCATGCTGCAAGCGGGCAACACTCAGTGCCCGACATAGCACTGGGCAGAGCCAATCGACTGGTCGCGGCACAAGCGCGACGAGCAAAGTCTCGCGAGCGGTGCTGAGAAGCGATTCGCACGGCGCGCGCACGGGCAGTGCGCTTTCGCGTGGCTACCGGCGATGGTTAATCCAAAACGCTGTTCATCGACACCAGCAGCCGGTTCATCGAGGGCAAAAAGCCTATAAAAGTCGCGCTACAGTGATGTGACACTTTTGCAACGAGGATTCACAAACACGGTTCGAAACCGCTCGTCCGGACGCCAAACGCTTGCGAAATATTACCCGATTTGCTCTCTGCCACGCTGGATAGGGATCAATCCATCCATTTCACATGGGGACCAACTCAATGAAACTGTCTAGCTATTCCGTTGATAAACGGACTGCGCTGTTTGCAGGAAGCGGGCTCGCCGCTCTTGCTCTTGCTTTTGCTTCGCCTGCCTACGCGCAGGACGCGAGCGACGAAGGCCCGGCCGATTGCCCGGACGTCAATGACGACGGCGAATGCGATGCGCCGGAAACTCTCAACAATGCCGACGGCAGCATCCCGGAGGCAAACCGCGTTGTCGTTACCGGTTCGCGCATCCGTCGCGACGAGTTCTCGACCACCGAGCCGCTGACCGTCATCACCAAGGACGAAGTGACCCAGGCTGGTTTCAACAGCTCCACCGACGCGCTGCAGAGCACCGCCGTCACCGCGGGTTCGGGCCAGATCAACAACTACTTCGCCGGCTTCGTGACCGACGGCGGCACCGGCGCCAACACGCTGGGCCTCCGCAACCTCGGCCCGGCTCGTACGCTGATCCTGCTCAACGGTCGCCGCTTGGCGCCGGCCGGTACGCGCGGTTCGGTCGTCGCAGCCGACCTTAACGTTCTGCCGACCTCGATCGTCGAACGCATCGAAATCCTGAAGGCTGGTGCGTCTTCGGTTTACGGTTCGGACGCCATCGCCGGCGTTGTGAACATCATTACCGACGATCAGCTTCGCGGCGTCCGCCTCGAAGCGCAGGTCAACGTTCCCGAAGTGGGCGACGGTCGCGACTATCGCGTCGCCGGTTCGTTCGGTTTCGGCAATGATCGTCTCGATGTCGTCGGCTCGATCGAATACCGCAACCGCGAAGGTCTTTCGCGCAACGACGTGCCGTTCTTCGACTGCCCGGTCGGCGGCTTCCTTACGGGCGAGGGAACTGCTTTCGGTTCGGGTGACACGCCCGGCCCCAACGGTTCGACCTGTTTCACGCTCGATAATGGCGGCGTGACGATCAACACCATCGGTGTTTCCAGCCGTGCCGCTCAGGACCGTCTCACCGGCGCGATCGGCAGCTACACTCGTCTCGTGCCGAATGCGGATATCCTTACTGGCCCGACCCCCGGCTTCCAGGGCGTCGATTTCTATTCGCGCGACACGTTCGATCCGGAGCAAGAGGAAGAATACCTCATCACCCCGGTCGAAATCCTCACCGGTTACCTCAACGCGTCGTACGACCTCGAAGCTCTCGGCAATGCCGAGATCTACCTCGAAGGCCTCGCAACGCGTCGTAAGTCGTCGGCGTACCTGTATCGTCAGCTTTCGCTCGACTATCCGGTGTATCTGAACGACGATTTCACGCCGACCGGTCGGGTCAATCCGCTTGTTCCGGCTCAGTTCCAGGACTCGGTCATTGCGTTCCCGAACGAGACGACCGGCGACGGCTATCTCGGCGTTCGCGCGTTCATCGGCTTCGGTCTCACGGACAGTGCGCAGCAAGTCGACTACGTTCGCATCGGCGGTGGTATCCGCGGCGATCTCGAGGCAGTCGATGGCTGGCGTTACAATGCCTATGTCGGCAAGTCGTGGACCGACGGCACGTATGAAACCGAATCGTTCCTGACCGACCGTCTCGCGAATTCGCTCGACGTCGTGCAGAACCCGGATGGTTCGATCAGCTGTGCCAGCGCGGCTACCAATCCGAACTGCGTCGCGGCACCGCCTCTCAACGCAGCGACCATTGGCGGCGATCTCCCGCAGGCGTTCCGTGACTACATCCTGGTCAACACGATCGGGACCACGAAATTCCGCGAGACGACCTACTCGCTGAACTTCGACGGTCCGCTCTTCGCCCTTCCGGGCGGCGACGTACAGCTCGCCCTGGGTGCGGAATACCGCCAGCAGGAAATCGACGATACGCCCGATCAGAATGCAATCGACGGCAATCTGTACGGCCTGACCGCCGGTACGCCCACGCGCGGCAGCGACGCGGTGAAGGAAGTGTTCGGGGAAATTTACATCCCGCTTCTGGCCGATCGTCCGTTCTTCGAGAACCTGATCCTCAATGCCTCGATCCGTTACACGGACTACGATTCCTACGGCAGCGACGTGACCTACAAGGTCGCGGGCGAGTGGGAATTCTTCGACGGCCTCGGGATCCGTGGTAGCTACGGCACGTCCTATCGTGCTCCGGCTCTCGCGGAACAGTTCCTCGGTGCGACCAGCGGCTTCCTGGGCAGCGGTAGCGACCCCTGCGATGGCGGCAACTTCCCTGCAGATCCGGCCGATTACTCGCCGAATCAGCAGATCCGCGCCACGAACTGTGCAGCTGTCGGCATCGACGTGACCACGTTCACGCAGACCAGCGGGATCACGGCGTTTACCCGTGGTGGTGCCGAGACCGGTCTCGAAGCCGAAACGTCGAAGAACTGGACCGTGGGTGTCGTTGCACGTCCTCCGATCCCGTCCTCGATCGGTTCGCTTTCGCTTGCGCTCGACTACTTCGATATCCAGGTGGATAACGGCGTGGCGAGCTTGGGCGGCGGCACGATCCTTAGCCGTTGCTATGGTGACGCCAGCTTCAACCCGAGCGAAGGCTTCTGCCGCTTCGTGGAACGTGACGCCAACGATCGCCTGACGGTGACCAGCGGCTTCGTGAACCTGTCGACCGATATCTCGAAGGGCTTCGAGTTCAACGGTCGCTTCTCGACGGAAGCGTTTGATGGCCAGTTCATCCTGAACGCCAACGTCACGAAGTACACCGAACAGTCGACGCGCCTCTTCCCCGAAGAATTCCTGACGGATTCGAACGGGATCATTACTGCTCCTGACTGGACCGGTACGTTGGACCTGATCTACAACACGGGTCCGTTGACGTTCCGTTACGGTCTCGAGTGGATCGGTGGCGATGACGAAGCAACCTATCGTTACTTCGCGTTCGACGAACAGACGGGCGAAACCGATCCGGAACTGGTTCAGGCCTATAAGGATCAGTATGTGCTCGAAGCCGACGATTACTTCCTGCACAATCTCTCGGCGCAGTTCCGTGCCGACGACAACCTGCAGTTCACGATCGGTGTTCGGAACCTCCTGAACACGGCTCCGCCGCGGATCACGGCGGTCGGGTTCAGCACTATCGGCAACGCGCCGCTGTACTCGGGTTACGACTACGTGGGTCGCAAGTTCTTCGCGAACGTGACCTTCGGCTTCTGATCCGAAGCAACCGAACAAAAGAAAGGGCCCCGGGAAACCGGGGCCCTTTTTTGTTGGGCGTTGCGAGGGTCGCGCCTAGGTGGGATCGAGGGGGCGCCGCGTCGCGGCGCCGCCCGTCTACCTCGGTCAGACGACCGACATTTCCAGCGCGCCGTCGCCTTCGTCGATCTTGACCGTGCTGCCGTCGGGCACTTCGCCCTGCAGCAACATCTCGGCCAGCGGGTCCTGCAGGTAGCGCTGCACCGCGCGTTTCAGCGGACGCGCGCCATAGACCGGATCGTAGCCCACCCGGCCGAGCCATTTGAGCGCGGCGTCGGACAGGTCGAGCACGATCTTGCGGTCCTTGAGCAGTTTCTGCACCCGGCCGACCTGGATCTCGACGATCGGCGCCATGTGTTCTTCCGCCAGGCGGTGGAACAGGATGATCTCGTCGAGCCGGTTGAGGAATTCGGGCCGGAAATGCGCACGCACCGCGTCCATCACCTGCGGCTCGACATCGGCCACCTCCTGCTCGTCGGTCATTTTCGAGAGGAACTGGCTGCCCAGGTTCGAGGTCAGGATGATCAGCGTGTTCGAGAAGTCGACCACCCTGCCCTGCCCGTCGGTCAGCCGCCCGTCGTCGAGCACCTGCAGCAGCACGTTGAAGACGTCGCTATGCGCTTTCTCGACCTCGTCGAACAGCACGACCTGATACGGCCGGCGCCGCACCGCTTCGGTCAGCACGCCGCCTTCCTCGTAGCCGACATAGCCCGGAGGCGCGCCGATCAGGCGGGCGACTGCGTGCTTCTCCATGAACTCGCTCATGTCGATGCGCACCATCGCCTGATCGTCGTCGAACAGGAATTGTGCCAGCGACTTCGTCAGCTCGGTCTTGCCGACCCCGGTCGGGCCGAGGAACAGGAACGAGCCGAGCGGCCGGTTCGGATCCTGTAGCCCTGCGCGCGCGCGGCGCACGGCCTTGGACACGGCTTCGACCGCCTGGGTCTGGCCGATCACACGTTCGCCGAGCTTCTCTTCCATCTTGAGCAGCTTCTCGCGCTCGCCCTCGAGCATCCGGTCGACCGGCACGCCGGTCCAGCGCGAGACCACGCCGGCGATGTCATCCTCGGTCACTTCCTCGCGCAGCAGTGCGTTCTCGGTCTGCCCTTCGGCTTCGCCGAGCTTCTTTTCCAGCTCGGGAATCTTGCCGTAGGAAAGCTCGCCCGCCTTGGCGAGATCGCCCGCGCGTTGCGCCTGCTCCAGTTCGATCCGCGCGGCGTCGAGCTCTTCCTTGATCCGGCTCTCGGCGTGGATCTTGTCGCGCTCGTTCTGCCACCGCGTGGTCAGCTCGGAGGATTGCCCCTCGAGATCGGCCAGTTCCTTGCGCAGGTTTTCGAGGCGATCCTTCGACGCCTGGTCGCTTTCCTTCGCGAGCGCCGATTCCTCGATCTTCAGCTGGATGATCCGCCGGTCGAGCGCTTCGATCTCCTCGGGCTTGCTTTCCACTTCCATCCGGATGCGCGACGCCGCCTCGTCCATCAGGTCGATCGCCTTGTCGGGCAGGAAGCGGTTCTGGATGTAGCGGTTGGACAGCTGCGCCGCGGCGACGATCGCGCCATCGGTGATCCGCACGCCGTGATGCAGCTCGTACTTGTCCTTGATCCCGCGCAGGATCGAAATCGTGTCCTCGACGCTCGGCTCGTCGATATAGACGGGCTGGAAGCGCCGCTGCAGCGCCGGGTCCTTCTCGACATATTTCTGGTATTCGTCGAGCGTGGTCGCGCCGATGCAGTGCAGTTCGCCGCGCGACAGGGCCGGCTTCAATAGGTTGCCCGCGTCCATCGAGCCTTCGCTGGCGCCGGCACCGATCAGCGTGTGCATCTCGTCGATAAACAGGATGATCTGGCCTTCCGCGCCCTTCACCTCGTCGAGCACGGCTTTCAACCGCTCCTCGAATTCGCCGCGATATTTCGCGCCCGCGATCAGCGCGCCCATGTCGAGCGACATCAACGTGCGGCCCTTGAGGCTGTCGGGCACGTCGCCATTGGCGATGCGCAAAGCGAGACCCTCGGCAATCGCGGTCTTGCCGGTGCCGGGCTCCCCGATCAGCGCAGGATTGTTCTTGGTGCGGCGGGCAAGGATCTGCACCGTGCGGCGGATTTCCTCGTCGCGCCCGATCACGGGATCGAGCTTGCCGTCCCTGGCCGCCTGGGTGAGATCGCGCGCAAAGCGCTTCATCGCGTCATAGGCGTCTTCGGCGCTGGCGCTGTCCGCCGTGCGCCCGCCGCTGACGTCCTGGATCGCGGTTTCGAGCGCCTGGGCATCGACGCCCGCTGCTTTCAGAGCCTGGCCCGCTGCGCTGGTGGTGGAAAGCGCGAGCGCCTGCAACAGACGCTGCACAGGCACATAGGCATCGCCTGCCTTCTCGGCGAGCTGCTGCGCCTGATCGAGCGTGCGCACCGCATCGTTGTCGAGCCCGGGCGTCTGCTGCGCTCCGCCGCCCGACACCGCCGGGATCTTCGCCAGCGCGGCATCGGCTTCATCCTCGGCCATGCGGGGATTGCCGCCCGCGCGGCTCACGAGCCCTGCCGCCATGCCCTCGCCATCGTCGAGCAGTGCCTTCAACAGGTGCACCGGCGTGATGCGCTGGTGGGAATTGCGGATCGCGATGGTTTGCGCGGCTTGCAGGAAGCCCTTGGCGCGATCGGTGAACTTTTCGAGATTCATCAAAACACCCCCGGAACAGGAATTGGATGCTCGCAAGATGGTGTGTCTTGCATGCAACACAAGTGCCATTATGCGATTAGTGTGTCGTTTATACAAAACACCTTGTGCAATCGACGAGCGTCATTGCCAATCGGGCCGGTCGCGGCGCATTGATAGACCTGACAGGACAGGGGTTCCGAACGGATGCCTGCCGCGATCGAAGGGGGGCCGACGAAGATGGAATTTGCAATCGCAACCGATGGGCTGCGCAAGAAGCTGGGCGGACGCACGGTCATCGACGACCTTGCGCTGCGGGTGCCCCCGGGCGACGTTTATGGCTTCATCGGCCCCAACGGCGCGGGCAAGACCACCGCGATGCGGCTGCTGCTCGGCCTGATCCGCCGCGACGCGGGCGACGTTTCGATCCTGGGCCGCGATCTCGACAGGGACAGGATCGGCGCATTGGCCGAAACCGGCGCCTTCATCGAGCATCCGGGCCTCTACGACCATTTGTCCGGCCGCGCCAATATCGAGCTCTACCGCCACCAGCGCGGCCTCGCGGCCAGCGAAACCGATCGCGTGCTCGAAGTGGCGGGAATGACCGAACATGCGAACCGCAAGGCCGGGCAATATTCGCTCGGCATGCGCCAGCGCACCGCGCTTGCCCGCACGCTGCTCGGCAATCCCAAACTGCTGCTGCTCGACGAGCCGACCAACGGCCTCGATCCCGAAGGCATCCAGGACATGCGCGAACTGATCCGCGCCCTGCCCGAACGCACCGGCGCAACCGTGTTCCTCTCGAGCCATTTGCTGGCCGAGATCGAACAGGTCGCCAAACATGCCGGATTGCTCCGCGATGGAAAGCTGGTGTTGCAGGGGCCGCTCGACGAATTGCTCGGCGGGGGTGGCGAGGCGCATATGTCGGTCGACGATCCCAAGCGCGCCGCCGCGGTTCTGGGCCAGGCCGGATGGGCTGCTGAGAAAATCGCTGCCGACCAGATCGCCGTGCGGGGCGCTTCCGCAACCCCCGGCGAGATCGACACGGCCACCGCCAACCGCTTGCTGGTCGAAGCCGGGATCGCGGTCAGCGCGATCGCACGCCCGCGTTCCAGCCTCGAAGATCTCTATCGCCGCTCGACTGCGGCGCAACCTGCGGGAGACACGCAATGATCCGCCTCGTCGCCGCCGAATTTTCCAAGCTGCGCCGCTCCTTCGCGCAGATCTTCGCCCTGCTCGTGCCGGCCTTCATGCCCTTGCTGGTGTTCCTCGTCCTCGCTGTGAAATCGGATGACGTGGGATGGACCAAGGTCATCGGCCAGCTCATGCTCCCGCTGTGGTTCCTGTTCCTGATGCCGATGGCGATCACCGTGTTTTGCGCGCTGGCCGGCCAGATCGAATACCGGGCCAAGGCATGGGACCAGGTGCTTTCGCTGCCATTTGCCAAACCCAAGATCTTCGCGGCCAAGCTGATCGTGTTGCTGGTCGCGATGGTGGTGATGAATTTCCTGCTGCTGATCTACACCTACGGTTTGTTCGGGGCGGCCAACGCCCTGTTCCGCCCGTTCATGACCGGCGATCCGGAAATCGCGAAGACATTCGGCGTGATGGCCAAGATCCTAGCCGCCGGGGCCTTCATGTTCGCGCTGCTGGCGTGGGCGTCGCTGCGGTTCGGCAATTTCATCGTCACCCTCACGATCGGGATCGGAGGCACGCTGGTGGCTCTGGCCGTCGCGATGACGCAGACCAAGGATGCTGACTGGTTTCCGTGGGTCCTGCCGCTGCGTGCGGTCGATCCGGCGTCGGGCAGCGAGCCGATCGTCATCGGCCTGGTCGGGGGCGCGGTCACCGTGGTGCTCGCGCTGATCGACCTCTCGCGCAAGCAGTTCCGCTGAGCGAGGCCTAACCCGCGCCGATGGTGTCGAGCCCCGGCACCATCACCGTGCGTCCGCCGCCGAATTCCTCGCGCACCACGATCAGGCCCTGCCGTTCGAGGTGGCCGAGCAGGCGGCGGATGCGGCCCGGCGAACTGGTGCCATAGGCGCGAGCGAGCGCTTCCTCGTCTACCAGCACTTCGCCCGCATGGGCGGCGCGCGCGATGACGTAGAACGGGCCGAGCAGATCGTCGTCGACCGTGCTGGCGAGCGAGAGGATCTGCGCGCGCGTATCTTCGTCCAGTTCGTCGAGCCCGGCCCCGGCCTCGGCAAACTTGCGCCGGAACGAGGCCATGTCCGGCATCGGACCGATCAGGCGTTCGCGGCGGCAGCGTGTGAGGAAGGACTGGTATTGCGCGCTCGACGATTGCGCGACGACCGTATCGTCATTCGCCAGCTCGCCGATGATCGCTTCGATGCGGGCCACCGTCTCGTTCGGCTCGGCCGCAAGTGCCGGATCGCCGCCATCGGAAGATGCCACCTGCGCCTGCTCGGCCCGCGCGATGCTCTCGCTCACATCCTCGACCGGCGGGGCCGGCGGCGGCGCGGGCGGTGGCGGCGCGGCCTTGGCAGCGACTTCGGCCAGCCCGTCGGTCAGCAGCGAGGCCATGTCTTCGGGTGCAGTTTCGGGCAGCGCCATCAGCCCTTCGGCACGCGCCTTGTGACCCGACTGGACCGGGCCGATCTTGACCGCCACCGGCACCCGCGTGATCGCCGGCCCAAGTGCGAGGAAATGGCCGCGTTCTAGCTCGCGGATACGCTCGGCCTGGCGGCGCTCCATGCCCAGCAGGTCCGCCGCGCGGACCATATCGATGTCGAGGAAAGTCCGCCCCATCAGGAAGTTCGAAGCTTCGGCGGCCACGTTCTTCGCCAGCTTGGCGAGACGCTGCGTGGCGACGATCCCGGCCAGCCCGCGCTTGCGCCCGCGACACATCAGATTCGTCATCGCCGATAGCGTCATCCGCCGTGTGTCCTCGGCGATCTCGCCCGCGACCGAGGGCGCGAACATCTGTGCTTCGTCGACCACCACCAGCGCGGGGAACCAGTGTTCGCGCGGCGCATCGAACAGCGCGCCAAGGAATTGCGCGGCGCAGCGGATCTGCTGTTCGACCTCGAGCCCTTCGAGCGCCAGTACGACGCTCGCGCGGTGTTCGCGGATGCGGCGGGCGAGCGCCTCGATCTCGGGCGGGGAATAGGCCGCACCGTCGACCACGACATGACCGAACGGCTCGGCGAGCGAAGTGAAATCCCCTTCGGGATCGATCACCACCTGCTGGACCATCTTGGCGCTCTCTTCGAGCAGGCGGCGCAGCAGGTGCGACTTGCCGCTGCCAGAATTGCCTTGCACCAGCAGGCGCGTGGCAAGCAGCTCCGCAACATCGAATTCGACCGGCTTGCCCGACGATTCGTGACCGATGACGACCTTTTCCCTCACGCCATCGACGCTAGCGAGGCGCCGGAGCTTAACGAAGGGGGCGTCGGGGGTTTTACCCAGACGGATTGCGCTTGCTTGGTCGGCTCGTTACCCCTGTCACCGGGAAGAGGAATCGCACGCATGAAAAAATGGTTGGCCCGCATCGGATTTACGGTGCTCGGTTTGGTGCTCGTCGTATTCGTGGGGCTCGCGGTGTGGGAGCCGCTGCTTGCCGAAGAAGGCACCGCCCCGCCGCCCGAAACCTACACCGCCGAGATCGTGCGCGACGAATTCGGCGTGCCGCATATCTACGGCAAGCGCGACGTCGATGTCGCCTACGGGATCGCGCAGGCGCACAGCGAAGACGATTTCTCGACCTTGCAGGATGTCGCCGCAATGACCCGCGGGCGCTACGCCGCGATCGCCGGACAAGACGGCGCGACGTTCGATTTCGCCTTTCACGCGCTCGATGTCGAAGGAACGGTCGAGCGTCACTATGACGAACTCGCCCCCGATGTCCGCGCGATCCTCGATGCCTATGCCACCGGGCTCAACGATTACGCCGCCGACCATCCGGGCGAAGTAAAGCTCGACAATCTCTTTCCGGTCGACGGGCGCGACATCGCCGCCGGATTCGCGCTGCGCCAGCCCTTCTTCTTCGGCCTTGCGGGCAAACTCGGCGCGCTGGTCGAAGGGAAGGACTACCTCCCCGATCCGGGCCGCCCGATCGACCCGTCGCCCCTCCCCGTTCCGGGCAGCGAGGAAGAGCGCAACATGGGCTCCAACGCCTTTGCCATCGCACCCGAAAAGTCGGGCGGCGAAACGCTGCTCGTTTCCAATTCGCACCAGCCGTGGAGAGGCGGCGTCGCATGGTACGAGCTGGTCGTCGAAAGCGGCGAAGGCTGGCATTTCGCCGGGGCGACCTTCCCCGGCAGCCCCTATCCCTTCCTCGGCCACAACGAGAATCTCGGCTGGACCAACACGGTCAACCAGCCCGACATGTACGATGTCTACGAGCTGACGGTGAGCAAGGAAGTCGTCGGCAACGACCACAAGCTGGTCTACGAGCTCGACGGCGAATGGCGCGAGCTCGAAAGCAAGGATGTCACCCTTCCGGTGCGGGTCGGCCCGATCGTGCTGCCGATCCAGCGCACCGTCTATCGCTCGGTCCACGGGCCGGTGATCAAGAACGACAAGGGCTATTTCGCGATTCGCTATGGCGGGATCGATTCGATTTCTCAGCTCGACGCCTACTACCGGCTCAACAAGGCCAAGACCCTGGCCGAGTGGAAGGGCATCCTTTCCAAGCTCCAGATCCCCTCGACCAATTTCATCTACGCCGACGATCAGGGCAATATCGCCTATTACTACAACGCCGCGATCCCGGACCGGCAGGTAGGCCCGGACTGGCGGGGCATCCTGCCGGGCAATGACAGCGCACTGATCTGGACCGATTACGTCGGCTTCGAGGAGCTGCCGCAATACGAAAACCCGTCTTCGGGCTGGCTGTTCAACGCCAACAACAACCCGTTCTCCGCCGCCGGAAGTGCCGACGATCTGAAGGCGGAGGATTTCCCGGCCGAACTGGGCATCGAGACCAAGAGCACCAATCGCGCGCGGCGTGCGGCCAGGCTGATGAGCGAGGCGAACCTGATCGACCGCGCCAATCTCGAACGGATCAAATACGATACCGGCTGGGAACGCGAGGGCTACGTCGCCGCCGCGCTCGACGGGATTGCGGCGCTCGATCTGCAAGAGGGGCGTTATCGCGACGCACAGGCTCTGCTCGCCGATTGGGACCTCAATTCCGACGGCGTGGGCCGCGCCGATGCGCTCGCCCTGCTGATCATGCGGCAATATATGGGCAAGGACTACAACCTCGAACCACTCCCCGATCCGCGCGAGGAGCTGGTGAAAGCCGCCGATTTCCTGGTCGAGAATTACGGCCGGATCGATCCACCGATGAGCGAGGTTCTGCGTCTACGACAGGGCCCCGGCCCCTATGCGGTGGACCTTCCGCTCGACGGCGGGAGCGACACGCTACGCGCATCGACGCTTTGGGATGTGGACGATGACGGCCGCCTGTCGGTGAAGCATGGCGACAGTTTCGTTATGTTCACCGTGTGGAAGGGCGACGAGCCTGTCATGTCCGAGAGCATTCAGCCTTTCGGTGCCGCCACGACCAGGCCCGACGATCCGAATTTCACCAGCCAGGCACCGCTGTTCGTGCGGCACGAGCTCAAGCCCGTGTTCTTCTGGCGCCCGGACGTGATGGAAAATGCCGTTGGTCGAAAGACGGTGACGTCGAAGCGCTAGGCCGATAGGGTCGCGCGCGAGACGTGATAGACAGGCGGCAGATGGTCGCCGCGCAGGAGAGAAATCGATGAAGAATATGGCCAGCATCCTTGCCATCGCCGCATTCGCTGTAAGCGGTTGTGCGACGACCGGGGACACCGCGATGACTGCGGCACCCACCACCGCTCCCGCGGCGACCAGCCAAAGCAGCGACCTTGCCGAGCTCGTCGACGAGGTCCGCATCCCGTACGATGTCTTCACGCTCCCCAATGGGCTGACCACCGTGGTCCACACCGATCGCAAGGCCCCGCTGGTCGCGGTCTCGGTCTGGTACGATGTCGGCTCCAAGCATGAACCCAAGGGCAAGACCGGTTTCGCCCACCTGTTCGAACACCTGATGTTCAACGGTTCGGAAAACGCCGATGGCGATTTCTTCGAACCGCTCCAGCAAGTCGGCGCGACCGGCTTCAACGGCACCACCAATGCCGACCGCACGAATTATTTCGAAACCGTTCCGACTGCCGCGATCGACCGCGTGCTGATGCTCGAAAGCGATCGCATGGGCTATCTGCTCGGTGCGGTGACGCAGGAGAAGCTCGATAACCAGCGCGGCGTCGTCCAGAACGAGAAGCGCCGGGGCGACAACCAGCCCTATGGCCTGCTGCGCTACGAGGTGAACGAGAACATCTTCCCGCGCGGCCATCCCTATTTCCACTCGACCATCGGATCGATGGACGATCTCAACGCCGCCTCGCTCGAAGATGTGAAGAACTGGTTCAAGGACCATTACGGCCCCAACAACGCCGTGCTGGTGCTGGCAGGCGACATCGATGTCGCCACCGCCAAGGAGAAGGTTGCCAAGTGGTTCGGCGCGATTCCGCGCGGTGACGATGTGGTCGATCCGGAAATCACCGTCCCGCAGCTTGCGGCGGACAAGGAAAAGATCATCAAGGACCAGGTTTCGACCACGCGGATCTTCCGCATGTGGCCGATCCCCGGTGAGACCTCCGCCGACAGCACCTTGCTGAGCCTCGCGCAGACCACGCTCGGCGGCCTCGCCAGTTCGCGCCTCGACAACGCGCTGGTGCGCGGCAAGGGGCTCGCGGTCTCTGTCTCGAGCTGGGCCTGGACCAACGAGGATGCCGGCGTGTTCATCGTCCAAGCCGACCTCAAGCCCGGCGTCGAACGCGCCACGCTCGAAGCCGCGCTCGACGAGGAAGTCGCCAAGTTCATCGCCGAAGGACCGAGCGCAGACGAACTCGCCCGCTCGAAGACCTCGATCGTTTCGGGCGCGCTCGGCGGGCTGGAATCGGTCGGCGGGTTCGGCGGCAAGGCCGTGACCCTGGCCGAAGGCGAGCTCTATCACGACGATCCGGGCCACTATCGCAAGCAGCTCGAACAATTGGTCGCGGCCACGCCCGCCAGCGTTCGCTCGGTCGTGCAGAAATGGCTCGCCAAGCCGCGCTTCGCGCTTGTGGTCGAGCCGGGCGAGCGCACCGAAGGCGGCGAAAACCGCGGTGGTGCCTTCACCGATACCACGGGCATGGGCCTGAACGCCGCGCCGCTCGAATATTACTGCAACCCGGAATACTGCAATCCCGAAGAGCTGGGTACGACCAGCTATCAGGATCGCTCGCAGCTGCCCGCCGTCGGCCAGCTGACTGATCTCGACTTCCCCGATATCGAGCGCGCCACGCTCTCGAACGGCATGCAGGTCTATTTCGCGCGCCGCGACGCGGTGCCGAAAGTCTCGGTGCGGGTCGTCTTCGATGCCGGCTACACCGCCGACAGCCGCGATGCGATGGGTGTCCAGTCGCTGATGCTGCAGACCATGGATGAAGGCACGAAGACGCTCGATGCGACGCAGTTCGCGATCGCGCAGGAGCGGCTCGGCGCCAGCATCAACGGTTTTGCCAATCTCGACGATACCAGCTTCCAGCTTTCCGCCCTGTCGACCCGGCTCGCGCCGTCGCTCGACCTGCTGGCCGATTTCATCCGCAACCCCGGATTCCGGGCGGATGACCTGGGCCGCGTCCGCGCCCAGCAACTGAACCGGATCGCTGCGGAAAAAAAGAGCCCGGGTGCAGCTGGCTACCGTGCGCTGTCGCAGATCGTCTATGGCGACCACCCCTATGGCATTCCCGGCTCCGGCCTCGGCGATGCGACAGCGGTGGAAGTGGCAACGCCGGCCACGCTGGAAGCCGCGCACGATGCCTGGATCCGTCCGGACAATGCGCAGGTCTTCGTCGTCGGCGACACTACGCTGGCCGAAGCCGTTCGCCTGCTCGAAGCCTCGTTCGGCGACTGGAAGGCTCCGGCCACTCCTGCCCCGACCAAGAACTTCGATGCTCCGATCCCGGCACCCGATGCGCGCATCGTGCTCATCAACCGCCCGAATTCGCCGCAATCGGTGATCCTCGGTGCCCGGGTGCTCGATAATCGCGGATCGGACGACAACACCACGCTCTATGCCGCGAACGAAGTGCTCGGCGGCAGCTTCCTCTCGCGGATTAACATGAACCTTCGCGAGACCAAGGGCTGGTCCTACGGCTCGCGTTCGTCGGTCAGCAGCAGCAAGGATCGCCTCGCCTACATCATCCAGGCGGAGGTCCAGGCCGATCGCACCGGCGACTCGATCCTCGAACTGGAAAAGGAAGTGACCAACTTCGTGGGCGATTACGGCGTGACGGCAGACGAGCTCGAGCGCACGGTCAACGGCAATGTGCGCGAGCTTCCGGGCCAGTTCGAAACCTCGGGCGCGGTGCTTGGCGGGATCGTCAACATCGTGAAGTACGACCGCCCCGACAATTACTACGAAACGATCGCCGACAAGTATCGCGCGCTGAGTGCCGAGGCCATTGCCGACGTCGCCGCCCGGAACTTCGTCTATGACGACATCGTTTATGTCGTGGTCGGCGATGCCGAGGTCGTGCTCCCGCAGCTCGAAAAGACGGGTCTCCCGGTCGAAGTGCGCGAGATGGAACAGTAAGCGCCCGCCAATTGACATAAATGTAAGTTGCCGCGAAGAGAGCGGCACAAAGCAATCAAGGAGATTTTCAATGTCCGTAGCCGGAACCTACAACACCGTCGTGAAGAGCCCGATGGGCGACCAGAGCGGCACTTTCACCGTCGTCCCGGGCGACGATGGCAAGACCTTCACCGGCTCGATGGCCGGCGGCATGGGCTCGATGGACGTCAAGGACGGCACCATCGACGGCGACACGCTGAACTGGAAGATGGACATGACCGTCCCGATGCCGATGACGCTGAACTGCACCGCCAATGTCGAAGGTGACCAGATGACCGGCACCGTCAATGCCGGCGCGTTCGGCGACATGCCGCTCACCGGTGAGCGCCAGGGCTGATTTTCCAGCTCCGCGTAAATACGAACAGAGGCCGCCGGAGCGATCCGGCGGCCTTTTTCGTGCCCGTTCGCGTCCCTATCTAGGCCTCATGGCTGACGACGAAACCGATCCCGCAGACAAAGCCCGCTATCGCAAGGTGCCGAGCGGGCGCGCATCCCGACTGGGCGCGTTCGGCAAGCTGGCGGGCGGCGTCGCAGGCGGATTGCTGGGCGAAGGAGCCCGCCGTCTGGCGCGCGGCGAGCGCCCGAAGATGCGCGACCTGCTCCTGACGCCGGGCAATGCGCGCCGGCTGACCGACCAGCTCTCGCACCTTCGCGGCGCGGCGATGAAGATGGGCCAGATGATCTCGATGGATGCGGGCGACATGCTGCCGCCCGAACTGTCCGAGATCCTCTCCGCCCTTCGGTCGCAGGCGCATCGCATGCCGCCGCCGCAATTGCGCGACGTGCTCGACGGCGAGTGGGGCAAAGGCTGGCGCGACCGGTTCAAGAGCTTCAACGCCACGCCGATTGCGGCCGCCTCGATCGGCCAGGTCCACCGTGCGGTGCTGCCCGATGGTCGCGAGGTCGCGATCAAGGTGCAATATCCCGGCGTGCGCGAGAGCATCGACAGCGATGTCGACAACGTCACCAGCCTGCTGCGGATTTCGGGCCTGGTGCCCAAGGAACTCGACCTCACCCCGCTGCTCGACGAGGCCAAGCGGCAATTGCACGAGGAAGCCGACTATCTGCGCGAAGCCGAGCAGATGGACCTTTACGCCGATCGGCTGGAGGGCGACGATCGCTACGTGGTTCCGCGCTCGATTGCCGAACTCACCACGCCGCGCGTGCTGGTGATGGACTTTGTCGAGGCCAGGCCGATCGAAACGCTCGACGACGAGCCGCAGGAGATCCGCGATCGCGCGATGGCCGAACTGATCGCGCTGCTGCTGCGCGAATTGTTCGAATTCGGCGTGATGCAAACCGATCCGAACTTCGCCAATTATCGCTACCAGCCCGACAGCGGCAAACTCGTGCTGCTCGATTTCGGGGCCACGCGCGATATCGCCCCGGCCATCGCCGAAAGCTATCGCCGCCTGTTCGCCGCCGGGCTAGCAAAGGATCGCGATGCCGTGCGCGCGGCGGCGGTGGATGCGGGCTTCGTCGGCCCCGGCGTGCTCGCCAACCATCGCGAAGCGCTCGACGATATGATCGACATCGTGATCGCAGAGATGACCCGCGAAGGGCCGTTCGATTTCGGAGACCGCGCCTTCGTGCAGGTGCTGCGCGAGCAGGGCATGGACATGGCGACCGACCGTGCAACCTGGCACCTGCCGCCTGCCGAAACGATCTTCGTCCAGCGCAAGATCAGCGGCACCGCGCTCTTGGCTGCGCGCTTCAAGGCCCGGGTCGATATCCGCGGCCTCGCCCGCCCCTATCTCGACAAGGACCCGCGCATCGCCTGATAGGCCGCCGCCGCAACCGTGTTCGCAAGGTTGAGCGAGCGGACCTTGTCACTTCGCATCGGCAGGTTCACCATCTGCGTACCGTGCGCATCGACGATCGCCTGCGGCAGCCCCTTGGTTTCGCGACCGAACACGAGATAGGCATCGTCGGGATAAGCGGGCTCGTAAAAGCTGCGCGGCGCGTATTCCTCGAACAGGAACATCTGGTCGTCACGCGGCGCGCGCTCTTCCAGAAACGCCTCCCAACTCGCGAATTCCGCCAGCCGGATATGCTGCCAGTAATCGAGCCCCGATCGCTTCAGCCGCTTGTCCGAAATCTCGAACCCGAGTGGGTGGATCAGCACCAGCTCCATATCCAGCGCCACGCAGGTGCGCCCCACCGCGCCGGTATTACCGGGGATTTCCGGGTGGACGAGAACGATGGAGGTCATCGCGCGCGGATCAGGCCGATCAGGAACAATGCCCAGCCGACCGTCAGCGCTGCGCTCGACGAGACGATGATTGTCGTCACCGCATTCTCTGCGATGAGGGCGGCAGAATAACCGGCGCCGGCCATCGGTAGCGCTTCGCTGGCACCGGTGGTCGCAGCCAGCGTGATCCCCAACCACAGGCCGACCATCCCTGCGGCTAGCGTCCAGCGCGCGACAATCTCGGTTCGCGCATTCCAGCGAACCCTTGGCCAGAAAAGCGCAGCGACCATAACGGCTACGCCGCTTTGGACGGCGTCGAGGTGTGCGGAGAGCGCCATCCGGGGATTGGCGAACAGATCGACCGCAGCCCCTTGGAGCAGCCCTGCGAGAAACAGCGCAGCGCCGACAATCGCGAGCGATCGCGCTGACGGCGGCAGCGCCGGTTCGATCACCCCAGCTTGTCCTTCAGGATCTGGTTGACCACCGCCGGGTTGGCCTTGCCCTGCATCGCCTTCATCGTCTGGCCGACGAAGAAGCCGAACAGCTTGTCCTTGCCGCCCTTGTACTGTTCGACCTTATCCTGGTTGCCCGCAAGGATATCGTCGATCGCGGCCTCGATCGCGCCGGTGTCGGAGACCTGCTTGAGGCCTTCGGTCTCGGCGATCTCGTCGGGCTCGCGGCCTTGCTTCAGCACGATTTCGTAGATTTCCTTGGCCTGGCCGCCCGAAATCTCGCCCTTGTCCTGCATCGCGAGGATGCTGGCCTGGCGTTCGGCAGTGGCGTTGGCCGGATCGGCCTCGTCGCCCAGCGATTTGATCACGCCGGGCGCGACCGAGAGCGCCCAGTTGGCGACCTGCGTGGCAACCGCCTTGGCATCCTTGCCGATCGTCTTGGCGGTGGCATCGAGCAGCGTTTCGAAGCGCGCGAAGGTCTCGACCTCGGCGGTCAGTTCGCGGGCGTTGTAGTCCGTCAGACCCAGCTCGCCGGTGTAGCGCGCGCGCTTGGCATCGGGGAGTTCGGGCAGCGACGCGCGACATTCCTCGAGGAAAGCGTCTTCCAGCTCGATCGGGAGCAGGTCGGGATCGGGGAAGTAGCGATAATCGTGCGCGTCTTCCTTCGATCGCATGGTGCGCGTGGTGCCAGCGCCCGGATCGAACAGGCGCGTTTCCTGATCGACGGTCCCGCCATCCTCGAGCACGTCTACCTGGCGGCGCGCCTCGTATTCGACGACCTGCTGGACGAAGCGCACCGAGTTCACGTTCTTGGTTTCGGTGCGGGTGCCCAGTTCGCTATCGCCGACCTTGCGGACCGAGACGTTGACGTCGGCGCGCATCGAACCTTCTTCCATATTGCCGTCGCACGAGCCGACATAGCGCAGGATAGAGCGCAGCTTGCGCACATAGGCCCCGGCCTCTGCGGGCGAGGTCATATCGGGGCGCGAGACGATTTCCATCAGCGCCACGCCGCTGCGATTGAGATCGACATAAGACATGGTCGGATGCTGGTCATGCATCAGCTTGCCCGCGTCCTGTTCCACATGGATGCGTTCGATCCCGATGACCTTGTCTTGCGCGATGCCAGCCTTCTCGTCGGCATCGATCACCAGCTGCCCCTCGCCCACGATCGGATGATAGAGCTGCGAGATCTGATAGCCCTGCGGCAGATCGGCATAGAAATAGTTCTTGCGGTCGAACCGCGACCACGCGTTGATCTGCGCCTCGATCGCCATGCCGGTGCGCACCGCCTGGCGGATGCACTCGCGATTGGGCACGGGCAGCATGCCCGGCATCGCCGCGTCGACGAGGCTGACGTTGCAATTGGGCTCCGACCCGAACTGGGTAGAGGCGCCCGAAAACAGCTTCGAGTCCGAAGTGACCTGCGCGTGGACTTCGAGGCCGATCACGACCTCCCACTCGCCCGTTGCGCCCTGAATTGTGTATTTGCTCATGACCACCACTGCTCCGGCTGGGCGGAGAACCCGGCCCGCTTCTCGATCGCCAGCCCGGCGTTCAGCACGCCCTGCTCGTCGAAGGGTTTGCCGACCAGCTGGAGACCCAGCGGCAGGCCGTCGCCGTTCAGCCCGCACGGCACACTCATCGCGGGCAGACCCGCGAGCGAAGCAGGCACCGCGAAGACGTCGTTGAGATACATCGTCAGCGGATCGTCATCGAGGCTGCCGAGTGCGAAGCTCGCGGTGGGGCAGGTGGGCGCGAGGATCACGTCGCACTTTTCCCACGCCTGCTCGAAATCGCGCGCCACCAGCGTGCGGACCTTCTGCGCCTGCGTGTAATAGGCGTCGTAGAAACCGGCGCTCAGCACGTAGGTGCCGATCATCACGCGGCGTTTCACCTCGTCGCCGAAGCCTTCCGCGCGGGTGGCGGCGTACATGTCCTGCAAACCGGCGCCATCGGGAAGATCGCGCAAGCCGTAGCGCACGCCGTCATAGCGCGCGAGGTTGGACGAGGCTTCGGCCGGGGCGATGATGTAATAGGCGGGCAGCGCGTATTTGGTGTGCGGCAGCGAGATATCGACGATCTCGGCGCCCGCATCCTTGAGCCACTGTTTGCCCTGCTCCCAGCTGTCGAGGATTTGGCTGTCGGTGCCGTCCATCCGGTATTCACGCGGGATGCCCACGCGCTTGCCGGAGAGGTCGTCCGAAAGCGCCGCTTCCCAATCGGGCACGTGCATATCGAGGCTGGTCGAATCCTTGGGATCGAAGCCTGCCATCGCGCCGAGCATGATCGCGCAATCGGCAACGTCGCGCGCCATCGGTCCGGCCTGGTCGAGGCTGGAGGCAAACGCGATCGTGCCCCAGCGCGAGCAGCGGCCATAGGTCGGTTTGACCCCGGTGATGCCGGTGAAGGCCGCAGGCTGGCGGATCGAGCCGCCGGTATCGGTCCCCGTCGCCGCCGGACACAGCCTCGCCGAGACTGCGGCCGCCGTCCCGCCCGAAGAGCCGCCGGGCGACATAGCGGCATTGCCGCCATCGCTCTTGCGCCAGGGCGAAATCACATTGCCGAACGCGCTGGTCTCGTTCGACGAACCCATCGCGAACTGGTCCATGTTGAGCTTGCCCAGCATGGTCGCGCCGGCATCCCACAGGTTCTGCGAGACGGTGCTTTCATAGCGCGGCGTGAACCCGCCGAGGATCGCGCTGGCTGCGGTGGTCTCGACCCCGTCGGTGCAGAACAGGTCCTTCATGCCGATCGGCACGCCGCCCATCGAGCCGAGGTCTTCTCCCTTGGCGCGCTTCGCATCGATCCGGTCTGCGGCTTCGAGCGCGCGCTCGGGCGTCTTGACGAGGAAGGCATTCAGCGGATCGGACGCGGCGACGGCGGCGTTGAACGCCTCGCCCACTTCGCGCGCGGTAAAATCGCCGCCCGCCACGCCATCGCGAATGGCCTTGATGCCGAGTTGGGTCAGTTCGGTCATTCGATCACCTTGGGTACGCCGAAGAAGCCGTGTTCGGCGACGGGTGCATTGGCGAGCACGTCGTCGCGCCGGTTGCCGCCCGTCTTGGGATCGGCATCGACCACGTCGTCGCGCAGGCGCTGGTGGTTGGGAATCACCGCCGTCATCGGTTCGACGCCGGTCACATCGACTTCGCCGAGCTGTTCGACCCAGTCGAGGATGTTGTTGAGTTCGGGCACCATCTTCTCGCATTCGGTATCGCTCATCGCGATGCGCGCCAACGAGGCGATTTTCGCCACCTGTTTCGTGTCTACGGACATGGCCCCGCACTAGCCTTGCCGCGCCGCAGCATCAAGCGGGCATGAGCGTGTCGGTGCGCCCTATTCGAACGGATCTCCCACCGGCTTGCCGTCGATATAAAGCTGGCGCCCGGTGTAGGGGCGGATTTCGGTTTCCCCGTCTTGCGGAAGGTCGGGGACATCGACCGCGACCGGCCCTTCCCGCTCATCGGATTGCCGGAGCAATCCGCCAAAATTGTACAAGCGGCGAACCGTGCCTTCATCCGCTATCAGAAGGTGTTGCAGCGAACCCTGCGTAACCATGGCGACATGCGTGCCGCCATCGAGTGGCCCGAGGAAAATTGCGCGGCATTTGTCGTAACAGGCCCGGCGGGAATCACCGACCCAAGCGGCAAGTATAGTGCGCTGGGCCTCGGAGCCACCATCAATGGTGAGATTGTCGCGGCGCTTCTTGGCCAGCTTGCGCTCGCGATCCGGATGGGGACCCCGGCGATAGCGCCATGGTTTCGATTTGCGCGCCTGCGCCTGTTTGGCGAGAGTGGCGATTCGTGTTTCGGAAGATTCCGCCAGCCCCGCCAGCGCTTCGCGCCCGGGCTCACCGAAATCCCATTTGAGGGCGTCGAAATCGAATTCCTGCGGCGGCACCGCGCCGCTTTCCAGCCGCGCGACCTGGTTCGCGGTCGACAGGCTGCCGAAATTGAGGATCGGCAGCGCCAGCACCAGAGCATAGACCGCGGTCCCCACCGCGAGCTTGAGATTGGAGCCACGCAGGAGCGCCGACCACCCGCCCTTCCAGCCGCGCACCACATCGACGAAATAGGCCGTGCCATAGGCGACCGCGACGACCGCGGCGGCAAGGCCCCACAGCCGTTCGGGCGTCAGTCCATACTGGTCGATCCTCACGCCCATCGAAATCGCGGCGAACACCGTCAGCGGTAGCACCCCAAGCGCGAGGATGCGCGCAGCCACTTGCAACACCGGGCTGGGCGTCATGCCTGCCGCATCGTCGCGAATCACCGCGTTGACGAGCAGGAAGCTGCCCGCCGCGATCGCCAGCAGGATCGGCGTCGCGCTATCGGTCGCATCCCACAGCACACTCGGCCCGGAAACGACCACCGCGGCGAGGAACAGGACCACCGCCAGCGCCAGGGGAACGGCGAGCAGCGAGAAGATCGTCATCACCAGCGATTGCAGCGTGCCGAGAATCTTCAGCTGGTTGCGCAACACGCCCAACGCCGCGCCGAAGGCCGCGCCCGAGAAGGTCCAGCCGAACCAGTCTTGCTGGATCAATTCGTCGAGCGGTATGCCGACGAGGTCGAGCAACCGCGCGACCAGCCAGAGGACGATCCACGACAGGCCCAGGAAAGCGAAGGAACCGCCGACGCTGATCGCATCGGTCCAGGCGTGGTAATGCGTTTCGGGATAGGACGTCCGCCAGCGCAGATGGTGAAAGCCCGCCTGGAACAGCGGCAGCGATAGCCCGGCGGCGAGCAAGCCCGCCATGATGCCGTATTGGCTGGCCGCGAGGTCGTCTCCCTGCCCCACCGCGCGCCACACCAGCCCACCGAGGACCAGGCCGACGATGGCGGCGAAGATCGCCGGGGCTTTCCAGAGGTCGCGATCGAGCGTGAAGGCAAAGGCGATCGCGCCGGCTGTGACCAGCGCCGCGAGCGCGGAGCGGAACCCGCTATCTTCGTAGCCGTCGGTCAGGATGTAGACGAGCAGTCCCGCCGCGCCGAGCAGCGCGGCCAAGGCCCATGGGCGCATGTCCCACTCGGTGATTCGCCGTGTCGTCGCAATATCGTCCATCGCCCGTCCTCCCCTTGGCAGGACGATGCCTAGCGCAGCCCACCCTCCCCGTCATGGGGAGAATGGGTCTCTGCGAATTCGCGTTGGCTACGCTGAAGTCACTGGGCCGAAGTTACTGGGCCGAAGTTACTGGGCCGAAGTTACTGGGCCGAAGTTACTGGGCCGAAGTTACTGGGCCGGTGCAGGGACGGGAGCCGGAGCGCCTTCGCCCTCGCCAGCGCCCTGCTGCTGCGCCATCATGTATTGCTGCGCGGCGGCGAAGCGCTGCTCGACATCGGCGCGATCGAGGATGTCGACCACTTCGATTTCGAAGGTCAGATCGCTATCGGCGGGGATCGGCGAACCTTCGGGCGGTTCCGCACCATAGGCCTGATCGGCCGGAATGAAGAGCTTGTACTTGCCGCCCTTTCGAACCTGCTTGAGCCCTTCGATGAAGCCGGGAATGGCCGCGCCTTCCTCGACCAGGATCGGCGTGCCGCGGGGCACGATCGATTCGGGAATCGGAAGCGGCTGCGACCGGTCGAACTCGGAGCCATCGGGCAGCGTGCCGACGTAATCGACGAACACGACCTGGCCTTCTTCCGGCGTAGCGCCGGTGCCTTCGGCCAACGTATCGAGCGACACGCCCTTCGGCTGCGCGGCCCAGGCGAGGCCGGCGGCGATCAGCACGGCGACGATGACGCCGATCCAGAGCTTGGCCAGCGATCCCTTGGCGATCGGTTGCAGCGGCACGCGGGTGACTTCGGTCATGAAAATATCGTCCTGATACGCAAAGGGCGCGGAATGCTCCGCGCCCTCATGGCTTAGCTTGGATTGTCTCGCAACCCGATCTTACTTGATGCCGTCGCGTTCCATACGCTTACGCTCGAGCTTGCGGGCACGGCGCACGGCCGCAGCCTTTTCGCGGGCGCGCTTTTCGCTCGGCTTTTCGTAGTGGCGACGCAGCTTCATTTCGCGATACACGCCTTCGCGCTGCAGCTTCTTCTTGAGCGCGCGCAGGGCCTGGTCGACATTGTTTTCGCGAACGATGATCTGCATAAAATTCAACAACCTCACTAATCGGGCGAGAGCCCACTTCGGTGGGTTGCGCCTCCATCTAAGCAACGAGAAGATAGCCGAATCCGTTCCGGAAATCGGCAATGCGGGGGCGCAAATAGGCACTGCCCCACCAAATTGCAAGGCCAAACCGGCCCCCGAGCGCCCTCAGGGCGTTTGCAGGGGGTGACGCGGCGGCAGGCTAGGCTATAGGGCAACGCAATGGCCATGCCCACTCCCTTTACTGCAACAGCACTCGTCGCCCTGGGCGGCGGGACGGGCGCGGCTGCGCGCTACTGGCTCGGCCGCGCGATCGGCGCCGGCCCTGCCCTGCCTTGGGGGACCTTCGCGGCCAACATCATCGGCAGCATGGCAATCGGCATTCTTGCAGGCTGGCTGGCACGCCACGGGACGACCGAGGGCTTCGGGAGCGAGCACTGGCGGCTGCTGCTGGGCGTCGGCCTGCTGGGCGGGTTCACCACCTTCAGTGCGTTCAGCCTCGAAAGCGTGCTTCTGATCGAGCGCGGTCAGGCGGGGCTCGCAGCACTCTATATCGGCGGATCGGTGCTCGCGGGCATGGCCGCGCTGTTCATCGGATTGAAGGCAGGCGCATGAGCCCGAACGACCAGAACGACGTACGCACTTACAAGGTCGATGCCGACGACGATGGCATCCGCCTCGATCGCTGGTTCAAGCGGCACCTGCCGCAGATCGGCTTTGCCACCGTCTCGCGCTGGGCGCGTACCGGGCAGGTCCGGGTCGATGGCGGTCGTGCCAAGCCGGAAGACCGAATCGCCGCCGGGCAGGAAATCCGCGTGCCGCCGGGCGGGCGCGATCCCAAGCGCAAGGGACCGCGCCGGGTCGAACTGACCGAGGACGAGAAGTCGCAGGCGCAGGATATGGTGATCCACCGCGACCGCGCCGCGATCGTGCTCAACAAGCCGCCGGGCCTCGCCACGCAGGGCGGCACCGGCATGACCAAACATGTCGATCGCCTGCTCGATGCCTATCGCGACGAAGAGGATGATCCGCGCCCGCGCCTCGTCCACCGGCTCGACAAGGATACCAGCGGCGTGCTGCTGATCGCGGCGACGCCGGGCAGCGCGAGCTATTTCTCGCGGCGCTTTTCCGGGCGCAGCGCGACGAAAGTCTACTGGGCGCTGGTCGTCGGCGTGCCCGAAGAGAAAGAGGGGATGATCGACGCCCCGCTTGCCAAGCAGCCCGGCTCGCATGGCGAGAAGATGCACCACGATCCCGAGGGGCAGCCGGCCAAGACCCGCTACCGCGTGATCGAACGCGCGGGCAACAAGGCCGCCTGGGTCGAGCTTCACCCGCTGACGGGGCGCACCCACCAGTTGCGCGCGCATATGGAAGCGATCGGGCACCCGATCGTGGGCGACGGCAAATATGGCGGCTCCGACGCGATGCTGACCGGTCAGGTCAGCCGCAAGATGCACCTCCACGCGCGCCGCCTGATCATCGATCATCCGGGCCGCAAGGAAAAGCTCGACGTGGTCGCGCCGCTGCCCGATCACTTCGCGCAGACGATGACGTCGCTCGGCTTCGACCTGTCGCTGGGCGAGGAGATCATGGACTGGTCGCCGCCCGCGCCCACGAAAGAGACCAAGAAGGCCAAGGCCCGCGCCCACGCCAAGCAATATCGCAAGGCCCGACGCGGCGAGCGTCGTTCGCGCGTGACGAGCAACCCGGTCAAGAAGAAGAAACCGGCACGCGGCAAACCCGGCGCCAAGGGTCCCAAGGGCAAGGGGCCGGCGAACAAAGGGCGGCGCTGATGCACCCCAACCCCGCCTACCGCCACGCCGACCGGGCGCTGCTCGAGGATATCGTCGACCAGGTCGGGTTCGGAATGCTGTTCGCCTCGACCCCCGATGGCCCCCGTGTGGCGCATGTACCCATCGTCTCGACCCGCGACGGCGCGATCCAGTTCCACGTCGCGCG
This sequence comes from Alteriqipengyuania halimionae, assembly GCF_009827575.1. Lineage (NCBI taxonomy): Bacteria > Pseudomonadati > Pseudomonadota > Alphaproteobacteria > Sphingomonadales > Erythrobacteraceae > Pseudoblastomonas > Pseudoblastomonas halimionae. The sequence continues at coordinate 1,738,042 of NZ_WTYR01000001.1, forward strand.
CGCCAACGGGATCACCCGCCATCTTGAAGGGGCAACCGCACTGGCGCTGGTCAACGGGCCGGACAGCTATGTCTCGGCCCGCTGGTACGACGAGCCCGCCAAACAGGTGCCCACGTGGGATTACATCGCGGTCGAGATGGAAGGCCCGGTGCGGCGCATGGCCGACGAAGGCCTGCGCGCGCACCTGGAAGAACTGACCACACGCAACGAAGCGCGGATCGAGGGCGGTGAGCCATGGCGCATGGCCGAGGCCGATCCCGCCTATGTCGACAAACTGTTGCGCGGCATCGTCGGCTTTGAAATGGAAGTCATGGCCTGGCGCGAAACGATGAAACTTCACCAGGGCAAGCCCGACCAAACCCGCGCCCATATCGCCGACCGGCTCGATGAACAGGGCGCCGGTGCCATTGCCCATCTGATGCGGAGCCTGCCCTCGTGAACGATACCGTCCGTCTAGCCGTGTTCGATTGCGACGGCACGCTCGTCGATGGCCAGGCCGCCGTGGTCGAGGCCATGGAAGCCGCCTGCAAGGCGCTCGGCATGCCTGTGCCCGATGCCAAGGAAACCCGCCGTTCGGTGGGCCTCAGCCTGCCCAGCGCCATGCTGACGCTGTTTCCCGATGCCGACCTCGAACAGCGCGCCGAGCTGGTCGAAGCCTACAAGAATGCGTTTCGCGCCGCGCGAGAACGCAATGCCGTGGTCGAGCCGCTCTATGACGGGATTTCGGAGCTGCTCCACACGTTGAAAGACGAAGGCTGGTGCCTCGCCGTCGCGACCGGCAAATCGCATCGCGGCCTCAAGCACACGCTCGAAACCCACGGGCTGACGCATCTGTTCAGCTCGCTTCAGACCGCCGATCGCAACCCGTCCAAACCCGATCCGACGATGCTGCGCGAAGCGATGCGCGAATGCGATGCGCAGACCTGCGCGATGATCGGCGACACCAGCTACGATATCGCGATGGCTACGCAGGTCGGCGCCCGCGCGATCGGCGTCGACTGGGGCTACCACGCGCCCGAAGAACTGCTCGATGCCGGGGCCGAGGCGATCGCCACCTCCGCACAGGAATTGAAGGATCTGCTCGATGGATAACCCCCGCGACGAAGCCGAGGCCGTCGAAGCGCGGGCGCGGCGAAACCACTTCATGATCGCCACCAACCGGCTGGTCGGCGCGGTGCTGATCGTGCTCGGCATGCTGATCGTGGCGGGCCGGATCGATATGCAGCAATCGATCGGCTGGCTGCTGGTCGTGTTCGGCATTTTCGACTTCTTCGTCTTCCCGCTGATCCTCGCACGGCGCTATCGCACGCCCCCCGAATGAGGCTCGACCGATGAAGCGGTTTTACGAAAAAGCGGAACTCCGCAGCGTCGATGGCGGCTGGCAGGTCGCGCTCGATGGACGCGCGGTGAAGACGCAGGGTGGCAAAGCGCAAATCGTAGCCTCCCGCGAACTGGGCGACTCACTCGCGGACGAATGGGCGCGACAGGGCGACACGATCAATCCGGCCGGTTTCTACCATCGCGATCTCGTCGACCATGCGATCGATCATGTCGCGCAAGAGCCCGAGCGAACGGTCGATACCGTGCTGCGCTACGCCGAAACCGACACGCTGTGTTACCGCGCCGATCCCGAAGATGCGCTGTTCAAGCGTCAGCAGGAGCTGTGGGAGCCGCTCGTCGCCGGGGTCGAGGATCGCGAACGCGTGAAGCTCGAACGGGTGAGCGGGATCGTCCACCGCTCGCCCTCCGACGAGACGATGGCAGCCTTGCGCAAGCGGCTCATGACGCTCGATCCGCTCGAACTGGTGGGCGTCGAAACGATGACGGCGCTCGCGGCCTCGCTCTGCATCGCGCTCGCGGCGCGTGAGGACGAAGCCGATGCCGATGCGCTATGGGATGCGGCCGAGCTCGAGGAAGGCTGGCAGGCCGATCTGTGGGGCAAGGACGAGGAAGCCGAAGCCCGCCGCGCCAAGCGGCGCGACGACTTCAAGGCGGCTTTCGATTTTACGAGACTGGTGCGCGGCTAGCGAACCGCTCAGCCGCCGATCATCCAGCTGGTGACCTGTCCGGCCACGTCGTTGGCCGCCTGATTCAGTGCCGGACCGATCGATTCGGCCTCCGGAGCCACACCATCGACCCGTGCCTCGAACCGGCGTGCGCGGGCGGGACCGTCGCCATTGCGTGAGATCGCATCGTATTGAACGATCACGGCCTGCGCCTGCGCGTCGTAGCCCATCCGGTTCAACCGTCCAGAGAGCGTCCACGATCCGGTCGAAGTGGGCGCGTCGTCCTCGAACACCAGCCGATCGCTGCGCGAGCGGAGCGTTTCGGCCAGCAACGCGCGGAACTGGCGCGAAGGCCGTTCGACCCACGCCGCATCCTTCACGTAAGCGACATTCGACGCGTCGATCTGCACCGGCACACGCAACACGGCGAGTTCGGCGCTGGTCGACGGTTCGTTGACGAGAATCGCGTTCTCGACCGTGCCCTCGAAGGCTTCGGCCGGAGCCGGATTGTCCGCCGTCAGCGAGAACAGGGTCGGCGGCGGATCGTCGCCGAAGCTGATGCAGCCGGCAAGACCGAGCAGCATGGCGCAAGCGCCGGCCGCCATGGTGCGGCGCGCGGTGCGGTGAAGTGTCGTCGGGCGCATCGGCGCATTCCTCATGGTTCGTAATCCGGCAGCGGCGGGCTCGAGATCAGGCCCGTAGCGCCCTGCTCCTCGATCCGCTCGGTCAGGCGGCGCAGCGCGCGCGTGGTCGCCTGCAAATCCTTGATCGCGGCTTCGGCAGCGGGAAGCGTAGTCTCGTTCACACGGCGGGCCGCCGGCTGCACGCTGGACAGGGTCTCGTCGAGCGTATCGGCCGACTGTTTCCACCGCGCGAGCGTGGCGGTCAGTTCGTTCGAAAGCTTCGTGCCGTCATTCTTGAGGAAGCTGTCGGTCGATGCCGCGACGTTCTGGAATTCTTCCAGCGCGCCCGTGGCGGCGGCCAGCGTCCGGTCGAGCTCCGCCATCGTGGCGGAGATGCGCGGTGCCTGATCGGCGACACTGCCCGACAGGCGCTCGGTATTCTCGAGAATGCCCGCGAGGCTCTTCTGGTTATCCGAATTGAGCAGCTCGCTCAGCCGCTCGGTCAGCGTGGAGAGCTTTTCGAGCACTTCGGGCGCGTTCGAAAGGATCGCGCCGAGGCCGCCCTGGCGCGGCGGGATCACCGGCTTGCCTTCGGGGCCGAGCTTGGTGATCTGGGGCGTGTTCTTCTGCGCCCCGGTCAGCTGGATGGTCGATACGCCGGTAAAGCTGCCCTGGACGAAGGCCTCGGTGCCCTGCCGGATCGGAACGTCTTCCTTGACCTCGATCCGCACGCGGACCTTGCTCGGGTCTTCGGGCCACAGTTCGATCTGCTTGACCTCGCCCGCGGCGACGCCCGAGAACGAGACCGGAGAGCCGATCGCCAAGCCGTCGACGCTTTGCGGGAAGAAGATGTCGTATTCCTTCTTCTGCCCCTCGCCAAGCTGGGCGAGCCATACGATGGCGAGCGCCAGCGCCGCCAGCAATGCCAGCGTAACCGCCCCGACCCAGATGTAATTTGCCCTGGTTTCCATGCCCTAGCTTTCTTCCTGCGCCTTATGCATCGTCGTCGATGGGCTTGTCCATCGCCTTGCGCAATTCGGTGAGCGCCTGCGCGCTGAGTGCCGCGCGACCGCGCGGACCGTTGAAATATTCCTGAATCCACGGATGATCGAGCTTCATCAGCTCTGTAATCGTGTCGACCGCGATCACCTTCTTGTCGGCCAGCACCGCCACCCGGTCGCAGATCTCGTGCAGCGTATCGAGGTCATGCGTGATCAGGAACACGGTGAGGCCGAGCGTCTGCGAGAGTTCTTCGGTCTGCTTGTCGAACGCGGCCGCGCCGATCGGGTCGAGCCCCGCGGTCGGCTCGTCGAGGAACAGCAGTTCGGGATCGAGCGCCAGCGCGCGGGCCAGCCCGGCGCGCTTCTTCATCCCGCCCGAGAGTTCGGAAGGATACTTGTTCAGCGCATCGGCAGGGAGACCCGCCAGCTTGAGCTTGTAGCGCGCGATCTCGTGCAGCAATTCGGGATCGAGCTCGGGGTAATATTGCTTGAGCGGGACTTCGATATTCTCGCCCACCGTGAGGGTGGAGAACAGCGCACCGCCCTGGAACAACACGCCCCAGCGATCGCGCACGCCGATCACGTCGTCGGGATTGGTATCCATGATCGAACGACCGAACACCTCGATCTCGCCTTCGTCGGGAATCTGCAAGCCGATGATCGAGCGCATCAGCACCGATTTGCCGGTGCCCGATCCGCCTACTACGCCGATGATCTCTCCCTTGCGGACCTTGAGATCGAGATCCTCGTGCACGACTTGCTCGCCAAAGCTGTTCTTGAGCCCCGTGACGACGATCGGATACTTGCCGTAATCGTCCCGCCGCGCGACAGCGCGTTCGTCGACCTGGTCGCGTGCGTCGCTCATTTCCAGCCCACCGTGGTGAAGAACACCGCAAAGAACGCATCGAGCACGATCACGAAGAAAATGCCGAACACCACCGCCTGGGTGGTGCGCTTGCCGACTTCCTCGGCGTTATTTTCGACCTGCATACCCTGATAGCAGCCGAGCAGCGCGATGATCAGCCCGAATACGGGCGCCTTGATCAGCCCGACCCACAGATCGTAGGTCGGCACCACATCGCGCACCCGCAACAGGAACGTGCCGAAATTGAGATCGAGCGTGAAGTGCGAGATCGCCGCACCGCCGATGATCGACATCACGGCGGCGTAGAACCCCAGCAGGATCATCATGAAGGTGCAGGCCACCACGCGCGGAATGACGAGCCGCTCGGTCGGGGAGATGCCGATCGTGCGCATCGCGTCGATTTCCTCGGTCAGTTTCATCGTGCCGAGCTGCGCGGCGAACGCCGAACCCGACCGGCCCGCAACCATGATCGCGGCCATCAGCACACCCAGTTCGCGCGCCGAGATGCGCCCGACCAGGTTCACGGTCAGCGATTCGGCGCCGAATTGCTCGAGCTGGGCCGCCCCCTGCTGTGCGATCACCACCCCGATCAGGAAGCTCATCAACCCGATAATGCCGAGCGAGGAAACGCCGACCAGCTCCATCTGGCGCACGATCGCGAGCATCGGGAAGCGGCGCGGATGGCGCGCCATCGATCCTGCGGCCATGACGATCCGACCCAGGAACGAGACCAGGCCGACCGTGCCCTTGCCCCAGTCCTCGGTATATTGCCCCGCTGCAAAGAACACGCGTTCGACCAGCGGCGCACGTTCGGCGCGCTCGACATATTCCTCTTCGTCGAGGTCGACCGCTTCGATCAGGCGCTGGGCATTGTCGCTAGCCCCTTCGATCTCGGCATCGTGCTCGTCCGCCAGGCGCAGGACGACCCATGCACCGACGGTGTCGACATCGTCGCAATCCGAAATATCCACTGCAGCGAAATCGCCGTCGAGCGCACGTAGCTCGCGCTCGATCGCGCCAATCGTATCGACCCTGAGCGGGCCATGCAGGACGACGCGCCGGGAATCACTCCCGCCGTCTTCGCCCCCTTCACGGATTTCGTAGGTCGCCCATTCGCGCATTGTGCTTTCCGTTTGCGGCAATTCAACGCGCGCCACAAGGACTAACGCTGCGCTTGCGAAGGAAAGCGCCCTTTGCCATTGGCCATGCATGGCCGAACAGAACACAAACGAGACGATCGAGCGCACTTTCGATCCCGCCGCGATCGAGACGAAATGGTACGATTTCTGGGAGCATGGCGGCCACTTCCGCCCCGCGCGCCCCGATGCGGAGCCGTTCACCATCGTGAACCCGCCGCCCAACGTCACCGGCAGCCTGCATATCGGCCACGCGCTCGACAACACGTTGCAGGACATCGTGGTCCGCTACGAACGCCTGCGCGGCAAGGATGCGCTGTGGGTGGTCGGCATGGACCATGCGGGCATCGCCACCCAGATGGTGGTCGAACGCCAGCTGGAAGAGCAGCAGGACAAGCGCACGAACTATTCGCGCGAGAAATTCGTCGACAAGGTCTGGGAATGGAAGGCCGAAAGCGGCGGGGCGATTACCGGCCAGCTTCGGCGCCTGGGCTGTTCGATGGACTGGTCGCGCGAACAGTTCACGATGGACGAGCACTTTTCCAAGGCCGTGCTCAAGGTGTTCGTCGATCTCTACAATGACGACCTCATCTACCGCGACAAGCGGTTGGTGAACTGGGACCCGAAACTGCGCACCGCGATTTCGGACCTCGAAGTCGAAAACCGCGACGTGAAGGGGGGCTTCTGGACCTTCCGCTATCCGCTCAGCGATGGCAGCGGCGAAATCCGCGTCTCCACCACGCGCCCCGAAACCATGCTGGCCGATATGGCGGTCGCGGTGCATCCGGACGACGATCGCTACAAGGAGCTGGTCGCGCGCGGTGCGAAGGTGAAGCTGCCGATCACCGGCCGCGAAATCCCGATCGTGACCGACGAGCACGCCGATCCCGAACTGGGCAGCGGCGCGGTGAAGATCACCCCGGGCCACGATTTCAACGATTTCGAAGTCGGCAAGCGCGCCGGCATCGCGCCCGCCGACATGCTCAACATGTTCGATGCCGATGCCCATGTGACGCAGACGGCGGACGGGCTGGTGCCCGACGAGTTGATCGGCATGGAGCGCTTCGAAGCGCGCAAGCGCGTGGTCGCGATGATGAAGGATGCGGGCTTCCTGGTGCCGCACGTCACCAAGGACAAGGATGGCGAAGAAACCGAGCACGACGCCGAACCGCGCACAATCCCCACCCCCTTCGGCGATCGCGGCGGGGTCGAGATCGAACCCTGGCTGACCGACCAATGGTATGTCGATGCCGAAAAGCTCGCGCAAAAGCCGATCGAAGCGGTGAAGAACGGCGACGTCGAGATCGTCCCCAAGGCGTGGGAGAAGACCTTCTTCAACTGGATGGAGAACATCCAGCCATGGTGCGTGTCGCGCCAGCTATGGTGGGGGCACCGGATCCCGGCTTGGTACGATCAGGACGGCAAGGTTTACGTCGCAGAGAGCGCAGAGGAAGCACAGGCAAAGGCCGGCGATGGCGCAACGCTGACGCGAGACGAAGACGTCCTCGATACTTGGTTCTCCAGCGCCCTGTGGCCCTTCGCGACGCTGGGCTGGCCGGACAAGACCGACCTGCTCGAAAAGCACTACCCCAACGACCTGCTGATTTCCGGCTTCGACATCCTGTTCTTCTGGGATGCGCGGATGCTGATGGCGGGATATTTCAACACCGGTGAGGCGCCGTGGCCGCGGCTCTACCTGCACGGTCTGGTGCGCGCGCCCGACGGGTCGAAAATGTCCAAGTCGAAGGGCAATGTCGTCGATCCGCTCGGCCTGATCGACAAATACGGCGCCGATGCGCTGCGCTTCTTCATGGCGGCGATGGAAAGCCAGGGCCGCGACATCAAGATGGATGACAGCCGGGTCGAGGGCTATCGCAATTTCGCGACCAAGCTGTGGAACGCGGCGCGGTTCTGCCAGTCCAACGGCATCGGCGCGAGCGAGAGCATCGCCGCGCCCAAGGCGACCCATGCGGTCAATCGCTGGATCGTGGGCGAGGTGATCGAAACGCAGGCCACGCTCGACCAGGCGCTGGCCGATCTGCGCTTCGATGCCGCCGCCAACACGCTCTATCACTTCGTGTGGGACCGGTTCTGCGACTGGTATCTCGAGCTGATCAAGGGGAATATCGACGAGGAAACCAGGGCCGTCGCCGGATGGGCGCTCGACCAGATCCTCGTCATGCTCCACCCCTTTATGCCCTTCGTCACCGAAGAGCTGTGGAGCCTGCTGGGCGATCGCGCCGACTATCCGCTCATCACCGCCAAATGGCCCGATCCGCAGGCCGAGGTGGACGCCTCTGCGAAGGCCGAGATCGATTACGTCATCGCGCTCACCAGCGCGCTGCGTTCGGCCAAGAACGAGCTCGGTCTCGCACCGGGCGCGAAGCTGGAAGCGTGGATTGCCAACCCGTCGCCGACGGGTGCGAAGGTGCTCGACAACCAGGAGGCCGCACTCGATCGCGTCGCGCGCCTTTCCGCCATCCATCGCGACACCGCCCCGGCGGGCGCATCGATGGAAGTCGCGGCAGGCGGCGACGCCTATGTCGTCCCGCTCGAAGGGCTGGTCGATATCGACGCGGAAAAGGCACGTCTCGAAAAGGCGCTGGCCGCGTCCGCCAAGGAAGCCAAATCGCTCGAAGGGCGGCTCGGCAACGCCAATTTCGTCGAACGTGCCAAGCCCGAAGCGGTCGAGAAGGCCCGCGCCGATCACGCGCACCACACCTCGGAGATTGCCCGACTCGAAGCGGCGCTGCAGCGATTGGGCTAGACGGACCCGCAGCCCGGCCAGCTCACGTGCGCGTGGCCCGGCCGGGCACCCTCTCCATCAGGTGCGGGCGTCGTCGGCCATCTCGCGCGCGGTGCGCCGCATCTCCTCGGCGCTCTTGCGCATATCCTTTGCGCCTTCGCGCATATCGACCACTGCCCCTTCGAGGGCGGGAATGGCGTCGATCAGATCCTGCTCGGTGATCGGCTCGTCCCGGCCCCAACTGCCTTCTGCATTGATCCGCTCGACCTCAGAGAGGCGGAATTCCCGGCTGCGCAGCTTGCGGGCGTATTCGGCCATCTCGTCGGCCCCCGATTCCATCTCGTCGGCGCCTTCCAGCATGCCATCGGCACCCTCCGCCATCGCGCCCGCGCTTGCCTTCACGCTCTCGCGGACCGCGGCTTCGACTTCATTCGCCGCAGCTCGCAACGTTTGCTCCAGCTCGGATGCCGTTTCGCGGTCGGTCGATGGCGTGGCGCTGGCGCCTGCCGTCGCGAGCAGAGCGCCGCTCGCCAGCACACCTGCGATCATTTTGCCAAACATTCTCGTCTCCTTTTGATTGCAAGGCCTTCGTCGATCGTTCCCGTTGAATAGGGCCTCCCGACGATCAACCGACCACACTTGTAGTCGTGAAGATTACACTTGTCGACAGATTTCTTTCGCGCGCCGGTCGGGGTGCCGCGCCTTATCAAAGGCCCGACCCGCCCCCATTTGCGCAATATGTCACCCTGGATCGTCCTTATCGCCCTGCTGCTGTTCGCCGCGTTCCTGCTGTTCCGTTGGGACAGCAAACGTCGCAAACGCGAGAGGCTGCTGGCAACGCCGCTGACCGCGCAGCAGCGTGAGGCGATGGAACGGCTGGTGCCGCTGGTTCGGCGCATGCCGTCACCCTTGCGGGAAACGCTCGAGGGAAAAATAAATCTGTTCTTCGATCAGGTGACCTTCAGGGGCCCCACCGGGCTCGAGGTGACCGAGGACATGAAAGTGTCGATCGCCGCGCAAGCCTGCCTCCTGATCGTCAACAGCCCGGACTGGTATGATACCCTCAGGAACGTGCTGATCTATCCTTCGACTTTCGTGACCGGCCGCGACACGCATGACGGCGAACTGGTTCGCGAGGGCAGTGCCCCGATGCTGGGGGAAAGCTGGGCGCGCGGGCCGGTCGTGCTCTCGTGGGACGGCGCGCTGCAGGGCGGGCTCGATGCGCGCGACGGATACAACGTCGTGTTCCACGAATTCGCCCACCAGCTCGATGCCCTGAGCGGCACGACCAACGGCCTGCCCAGATTGCGCAAGAGCCAGACCTTTGCCGGATGGGAGAAAGCCATGCTCGACGCCTATGATCGCCAGCGCGAACGGCTGGAGCGCGGCGAGCGAACGCTGATCGATCCCTATGGAGCGACCAACCACCAGGAGTTCTTTGCCGAGGCGGTCGTGACGTTCCTGGAGAAATCCCGCGAGCTCAAAAGCCAGGATCCGGCACTCTATTCGCAATTCGCGCAATTGCTGGCGCTCGATCCGGCGGAATGGGAATAGATGCATGCGCGCGCCGATCATCCCCACCACACGGCTAAGCGGCGCCCCGCGTTTTCCTACAGCGCCGCGCCACGCTATGACCGTCCGATGATTGCCCGTGAGCCGGAAAACCTGTCCCGTTACCCTGTCCGTCCGGGCAAGGCAGCGGTCTATTTTGCGAGCGTTTGCAGGCGCTTGGTGAGGTTTTGCGAAGGTGGCACGCTGTCACCTTCGTCACCCGTCGACACGCGACATGAGGTCGGCCAATGCCGTTAGTGCTCGCCACCGACGATGATGGCGGACCCGAGATCTTCGCCTCCGTGCAGGGCGAAGGTCCGAGCATGGGGGTGCCCTGCACCTTCGTGCGCCTGTCGCGTTGCAACCTCGCCTGTATCTGGTGCGACACCGCCTATACCTGGCATTTCACCGGCGATGAGCGCCCCCACCGCGATGGCAGGACCTACGAGCGCAAGCCCAACCAGTTCACGCTGGAGGAAGAGGATGTGGCCGATCGCGTCACTGCCCTCGCCCCGCGAAGGCTGGTGCTGACCGGGGGAGAGCCGACGCTACAAGCCCCGGCGCTGGCCAAGATGCTGTCGCAACTCGATGGATTCGGAGTCGAAATCGAGACCAACGGCACCTCGCCCCCGTATCCCGCGCTCGATCCCCTGATCGATCAATACAATGTCAGTCCCAAGCTCTCGCATAGCGGCAATCCGGCAGAGCTGGCGCTCGTACCCGAGCGGCTGAGGCATTGGGCGCAGGAACCGCGCGCCTTCTTCAAGTTCGTGATCTCCACGCCGGTGGATGTCGCCGAGGTCGATGCGCTGGTGTCCGAGTACGGTATCGAGCCGGGCCGCGTCTTCCTGATGCCCGAAGGCACCGACAGCGCGACCCTGCGCGAGCGGGAAATATGGCTCACTCCGCTGTGCATCGAGCGCGGCTACCGGCTCTCCGATCGCCTCCACATACACCTGTTCGGCGATACGCGGGGGACGTGAATTTCTTACCCTCAGACGCCGGGCGCGGCGCATCCGCGCCGCTTGGCTTCGGCCAAACCGGCCGGCGGGCGGTCGCCCTTGCCTCGCCTTCGGCTCGGATAGTGCTGAAGCGAGGTCAGTCGCTGGAGAGCACCTCGTCCACCCATTGCGGCACCAGCGCACTCGCCGGGCCATGGCGCGCTTCGTCGAACCACGCGCTGCCCTGGCTCGGCTCGAGATTGAGTTCCAGCGTGGGAACGCCGAGCGCCTTGGCCTCCTGCACGAACCCCGCCGCCGGATAGACCGCGCCCGAGGTGCCGATCGAAACGAACAAATCCGCCTCGCGTAGCGCCGCGTAGATCCGCTCCATCTCGTACGGCATCTCGCCGAACCAAACGACATCGGGCCGCAGCGCACGCTCGCCACATTCGGGACAGGCCGGGCGGTCGATCAGCGTCGTCCTCCACGGCGAGCGGACGTCGCAGGCGGTGCACCAGGCATTGAGATGGGTGCCATGCATGTGCAGCACCCGCGTCTCTTCCAAACCGATTTGGGACCCGGCCCGTTCGTGCAGATCGTCGACATTCTGGGTCACGATCAGCAGGTCGCCATCCCAATGCTCGTCGAGCCGCGCCAGCGCCTCGTGCGCGGGGTTGGTCTGCTTGGTCTGGATCGCCTCGCGCCGCATGTCGTAAAACCGCAGCACGAGGTCGGGATCGCGGGCAAAGGCTTCGGGCGTGGCCACGTCCTCGACCTTGTGCTGCTCCCACAGCCCTCCTGCATCGCGGAAGGTATCGATCCCGCTTTCGGCGCTTATCCCCGCGCCGGTCAGGATCACGATATTGCGGATGTCGGTCATGTCCCGCATGAACCACGTGACAAGGGAGAATTGCAATGGCGCGGATCGGCATAATCGGCAGCGAAGGCCGCATGGGGCAAGCGTTGGCGCGCGCGATCGAACAGGCAGGGCACCAGTGTGTAGGCGGGGTCGATCGCGGCGAAGACGTGGCCAAGCTCGCCGACGGAAGCGATGCGCTGGTCGATTTTTCGGCACCGGCGGCGCTGAAGGACAATCTCCATGCAGCGATCGGCGCGGGCATCCCGATCCTGATCGGCACGACCGGGCTCGAAACCACCCACCACGAAGCGATCGACAACACCGCGCGGGCCATCCCCGTGCTCCAGACCGGGAACACCTCGCTCGGCGTCAACATGCTCGCTGCGCTGGTGCGGCAGGCGGCGAGCAAGCTGGGACCCGATTGGGATATCGAGATCGTCGAGATGCATCATCGGATGAAGGTCGACGCCCCCTCTGGCACTGCGCTCCTGCTCGGTGAGGCAGCGGCGGAAGGGCGAGGGATCGACCTCGCTGCCAACTCGGAGCGCGGGCGCGACGGTCATACGGGCGAACGTGTCGAAGGCGCGATCGGCTTCGCTGCCTTGCGCGGCGGCACCGTTGCGGGCGATCACAGCGTGATCCTCGCAGGCGAGCAGGAGCGCATCACCCTTTCCCACTCCGCCGAAGACCGCATGATCTTCGCCCGCGGCGCGGTGAAGGGCGCGGAGTGGCTGATCGGCAAGGAGGCCGGGCGGTACTTGATGTTCGATGTGCTGGGAGTATAGTTCGACAGGGAAATCGCAGGGGGGCGACAATGAAAAATGCAGTATTGATAGCAACCAGTTCTATGCTGGCGGGGTGCGCGACATTACAAGGTCAGCCCACGCCCGTAGTCGACATGGATAGTCTCGCAACTGTTGTCAGAGAAATTTACGCACCTGCGACCGTGATCCGAACCTACAATGGCGAGTTCTGCACAGGGACCCCTCCTGTGTCCGATGGCTTCATAGAATATACTGAAAAAACGAACAGTTGGTATGGAAGGAACGATGAGGTAACCCGTCAGGTCAAGGGGCGCTGCATCACGGGCACACAGCCCAAGAAAGCGTATCGGGACGAGGTGCTTTTCACGTATCTTGCGGCCGCAGATGCCCGCTATGTCAACTTCAAGGCGTCGATCACCAGCCAGCGCAAATACGGCAATGCCTTGATGTCGGTGGTCGGACTGTACACCAGCGCACTCGCATCGGTCGCGAGCGGCGGCCTGGCAACGGGCTTCGCCGCCAGCTCGACGTTCGTCCAGGGCTCACAAGGGAGCTTGAACAAGGATCTGTTTTATGAACAGACCTTGCCCGCGCTGATCAATATCATGGAAGCCGAGCGGACGTCTGTGCGGAACGAGATAAATCTGCGAATCCTTCGCGACCGAGCCACTTCGGACGCGATCACGTATACGCTGGCCGAGGTTCTGACGGACATCGGCCGCTACGAGAATGCCGCGTCGATCGAAAAAGCCGTCGCCACTCTCACACAGCGAGCCGCCCAAGAGCTGACAACGGCAGAGAACGAGGCTAAATCCGTAAAGAAATTGCGCGATGATTTGGAAGCCGAGGGCGCTATTAGGAAAAGAGATCAGCCTCAGCCTCAACCTGAACCTACAGGTCAGCCCTGACCAAGGACCAGATGTTCGAATTTTTCCGGCGGCTCGCGGAGGACAATCCGTCGCCCGAGACGGAGCTCGAATACGGCAATGCCTACCAACTTGTGGTGGCCGTGGCCCTGTCGGCGCAAGCGACCGATGTGGGCGTGAACAAGGCCACGCGTGCGTTGTTCGCCGAGGTCGAGACGCCGCAGCAGATGTTGGAACTTGGCGAGGACGGGCTCAAGGAGCACATCAAGACGATCGGTCTGTTCAACTCCAAGGCGAAGAACGTCATCGCGCTCAGCCAGTTGCTGGTCGACGAATATGATGGCGAGGTGCCCGACACGCGTGAGGATCTGGTGCGTCTGCCCGGGGTGGGCCGCAAGACCGCCAATGTCGTGCTCAATTGCTGGTTCGGGCAGGAGACCTTCGCGGTCGACACGCATATTTTGCGCGTGGGAAACCGCACCGGTCTCGCCAAGGGCAAGACGCCCGAGCAGGTCGAAGCCAAGCTCGAAAAGCGCGTGCCGCAGCCCTTTCGCCTGCACGCCCATCACTGGCTGATCCTGCACGGCCGCTACACCTGCAAGGCGCGCACGCCCGAGTGCTGGCGTTGCCCGGTGGTGGACCTGTGCAGCTATCGCAAGAAGGTGCTGGAGAAGCCGAAGGGGCGATAAGCACGCCCGCGATCGTTCAGGTCTTCGCGTTCCGACTGGCCGAACGGTTGCAGATCATACGCAGCCCGTCGCGCATATTCAGGCCGAGCAGCACGATGTTCACCGCGCCGGCAATCAGTTCGATCGTCTGCACGACATAAAAGGAGCGATCGAACGCGCCCTCGCCCGCTTTGAGCGCGAGAAAGATCGCCGAGGGCATCAGCACGAGGACACCGTTGCAGGCGATCACGACCATGCGCTTGCGTTTCGCGTCGACACGCGGATTGCGCCATCCGGCGGCGAGGCGCTGGCCCGAACCGCCCGCCGCCACCATGGCGGGGACAAGAAGGAGGAAAAACCACGGAATCGCCATTTTGAGCGACGCGACCTGTTCGGGTGTACCGACAAGTTCGACGACCACAGTCGAGAGCCAGAAGCTCGCGATGAGGAAAAGGGCCAGCGCGCCGGCGAGCGGATGGATGGTCTTGAGCATGAACGAGCCTCCAACGGCTTTACTGTATAGCCAGCTATATATATTTGAATAGCCTGCTATGCAAGTGCTAGGCTCAGCGCATGGATTTCGAGAAAGATCGCTCCGCCGGCTATCTGGTCAATCATCTGGCGCGCGTGTTCGAGAAAGCGCTGGCAGAGCGGATCAGGCCGCTCGGCATTACGCCGGGGGTCTTCCCCGCCCTGCTTGAGCTCTGGGAAGGCGATGGCCTGACCCAGAAGGATCTCGTGCAGCGTCTCGACATCGAGCAGGCGACGATCGCCAACACGCTCGCCCGGATGGAACGCGACGGACTGATCAGGCGGGAAAAGGACCAAGCCGATGGACGCGTTCAGCGGGTGTGGTTGACCGAGCGCGCGAGGGATCTGCGCGGTCCCGCGACCGAGGCCGCGAGCAGCGTCAATCGCAACGTGCTGGCGTCCTTTTCGCCGGAAGCGCAGCAATGCCTGATCGAATCAATGGGCCAACTTGTCGAAGCGACACGGCGGCAGAAAACGCCCACAAAGAAGGCCGGAGAGACCTAGAAACCTCCGAAATGGATCGTGCCCTCGAAGGTCGGTTTACGGCAGGAAATTCGCTCGCCGACCCTATGATGCTGCCCGGCAAATGCCTTCAGCCTCCCAAGTTGATCGGCGTCGACGCACTTGAAGCAGATGTTTTCATAGGCTTTATTTCGAAATCTTCTGTATAGTGCATGGTAATGAGGGGGATGCACATGGAAACGGGTTGCCAGGGGTGCCGCACTGCGACGGAGAAGATTGCCATCGAGATGGCATTCCAGCCGATCGTCGATGCCGAACGCCGCAACGTCTTCGCCTACGAAGCGCTGGTGCGCGGGAGGCATGAGGAAGGCGCCGCGCAGGTCCTTTCGCAAGTGACGCCGGAAACGCTCTACGCTTTCGATCAGCAATGCCGCGTCGCCGCGATCACGGGTGCGGTGGATGCCGGCATCCTGGATACGCAGGCGAAGCTGTCGATCAACTTCCTGCCGAAAGCGATCTACTCACCCCTTGCGTGTATCCAGCTTACCCTTCGAACGGCGCGCGAAACGGGGTTGGCCGCCGATCGGCTGATCTTCGAGTTCACCGAGAACGAGCAGATGATCAGCACCGATCGTATCCGCACCATCATCGAATGCTATCGCGAGATGGGCTTCACCACCGCGATCGACGATTTCGGCGCGGGTCATTCCGGTCTCAATCTGCTTGCCAGACTCAAGACCGAATATCTGAAGATCGATATGGGCCTTGTCAGGGAGATCGAAGAGCGGCCACGCAACCGCTCGATCGTCGAGGGGCTGGTGAGCATGGCCAAGAAGCTCGATGCCACCCTGATCGCCGAAGGGATCGAAACCGAAGCTGAATACCACGTCCTGCGCGATTTGGGGCTACGCTATTTCCAGGGCTATCTGTTCGCCAAGCCCGCCTTCAGATCGATACCCAAGGCGGTCCTTCCCCAACCGCGATTTGCCGAGTGAGAATCTTCAATCCGGCCGGCCATCGAGGCAGATTGTCGAGACGCCTTCGACGGTCACCTGCGGGTTGAGACCTTCGAGGTAGATCAGCGTCTCGGCCTCGCGCTGTGTCATGCCCATGGCAGTGGCGTGGGCCATCAATTGCGGAACCGTTGCTCCGCCGGGAGGCACATCGAGAACCGGTCCGTCGCAATGGGCCGCGGCATTCTCGCCACCCGCGCCCGAACAGGCCGCCAGGAACAGCGTACCTGCCATAGCAATGCCGCAACGCACGGCAACGTGACCTCGATCAGACATCGTCGGCGGAGATCATTTCGACGCGATCGATCTCGCCGGTCATGGCGGCCACGGTGGTCGCCACGGCGGCATCGCCCGAGACATTGGTCGTGGTGCGCATCATGTCCATGATCCGGTCCACCCCGGCCACCAGTGCGATGGTTTCCAGCGGCACGCCGACGGCACCGAATACCAGCACCATCATGATGAGCCCTGCGCCCGGGATGCCGGCCGCGCCGATCGCGCCGAGCGTGCCGAGGATCGAGATCAGGAAATAGTCGTTCCAGGTCAGGTCCACGCCGAAGGCCTGCGCGCCGAAGATCGTCGCAAGCCCGAGATACATCGCGGTGCCGTTCATGTTGATCGTCGCACCGAGGCTGATCACGAACGCGGCCACCGAGTTCGAAACGCCCAGGTTCCGCTCCGCGCAGCGCAAGGTGACCGGCAGGGTCGCATTGGAACTGGCGGTGGAATAGCTGACCGCGATCGCATCGGTGATGCCACGGAAGAAGTCGATCACCGGCAGCTTCGCCAGGAATTTGATCATCGAGGAGTAGATCACGAGGATGATCAGCAGGCAGCCAAAGTAGTTGAGCGCCACGAGAATGCCGAGCGCGCGCAGCGCATCGAGGCCGAGTGTGCCGGCAACCCACGCCATCAGCGCGAACACGCCGAACGGGGTCAGTTCCATCACCACCATGGTGACCTTCTGCATCACCACCGAGCCGCTCTCGAAAATCGCGAGGACGGGCTTGCCCTCCTCTTTCGCCATCAGGATGCCGATCCCGATGAGCAGCGAGAACACGATCAACGGCAGCACATTGACGTCTGCCATGACCTGGACCGGACTGTCGGGCACGACTTCGAGGATCATGTCGCGGAACGTGACCGCTTCCTGTTGGCGTTCCTGCGCACGCTCGAGTGCGCCCTGATCCAGCGCCATCGATCGGGCGTCGATCCCCGAACCGGGTGTGAAGAAACTGCCGATCGCGAGGCCTAGCCAGACCGCGATCTGTCCGGTGACCACGAACAGCAGCAATGCGCGCCAGCCAACACTGCCGAGCTTGCGCAAATCTCCGATGCTCGCGACACCGGCCACGAGGCTGAAGAAGATCAGCGGGACGACCAGCATCTTGATGAAGGCGATGAAGACGTCGCCGATGATCTTGATGCTCTCCGCATCCGGCCCCCACAGGAAGCCGACGATCACGCCGAGAATCAGCGCCCCGATCACACGCTGCCAGAGCGGAATGGCGAACCACGTTTTCATAGATTTTCCCTCGTCATTGCGAGGCGACGCAAGCGCCGCCGCAATCCCGGGCGCAGCACGCCCTTCCCTGCCGTGCATCGCTACGCTGGCGAGACCGGCTTGTGAAGCTCACTGTTGCAGCGCGGCCTCGACGATCCGGCGATAAATCGCCGACAGCACCCGCAGATCGCCGACCGCGACGGCTTCATCGACCTTGTGCATGGTCGCATTGACCAGGCCGAACTCGATCACCGGGCACAGATCCTTGAGGAAGCGCGCATCCGAGGTACCGCCGCTGGTCGAAAGCTCGGGCACGAGGCCGGTCTCGGCCTTGATCGCCTGGCTGACGAGATCGGAAAACGCCCCCGGCGGGGTGAGAAAGCTCTCGCCCGAGATCATCGGGCGTGCCGTGCCGCTATGCTTTTCGGCGATCGCGGTGACACGCTCGGCCAGCTGCGCGCCGGTGTGGAGATCGTTGAACCGGATCGAGATGCGCGCCTTGGCCTTGCCCGGGATCACATTGTGCGCGCGGTTCGCATTGTCGAACTCGGTCAGCTCGAGATTGCTCGCCTGGAACCAGTCGGTGCCCTCGTCGAGCGAGAGCGCGTTCAGTTCGGCGAGCATCGCGATCATGCGCGGCAGCGGATTGTCGGCCAGGTGCGGATAGGCGACGTGCCCCTGCTTGCCCTCGACCTCGAGCCAGATATTGACCGAGCCGCGCCGCCCAATCTTCACCATGTCGCCCAGCCGGTTCACGCTGGTCGGTTCGCCCACCAGGCACAGGTCCGGGCATTCGCCCGCCTCTCGCATCCAGTCGATCAGCGCGCGCGTGCCGTGCAGCGCAGGCCCTTCCTCGTCCCCGGTGATGACGAAGCTGACCGTGCCCGCTTCTGCGGGGATCGCTGCCACCGCATCGACCATGCAGGCGATCGAGCCCTTCATATCGACCGCTCCGCGACCGTAGAGCAGGTCGCCGCCCGGTTCGGCCTTCACCTCGGGCGCGAACGCATCGATCGACCAGCCTTCTCCGGGCGGCACCACATCGAGGTGCCCGGCAAAGGCGAAGTGCTTCGAGCCTTCGGGTCCGCGCCGGATCGCGAAACAGTTCTCCACCGCTTCCTCGTCCGATCCCTCTGGCCCTTCGCCGCGGGTGAAGCGGTGGCATTCGAAGCCCAGCGGCGCGAGCATCGCTTCGAACGCATCGAACACCGCGCCGCGCGCAGGGGTGATGCTTTCGGCTTCCATCAGCCGGGTGGCGAGCGTGACGACGTCGGTGCTCATCTCAGATCACGCCTGCGCCGTGTCGTATTGCTGGATCGTCCATTCCTCGTCTTCGGCAGCGGCGATCCATTCCTGCATCCAGTCATGCTCCCACACCGCCTGCATGTAGCTTTCGGCGAAGCCGGGCACGGCGACGCCATATGTCAGCAGGCGGCTGACGACCGGGGCGTAGAAGATGTCGGCCGCGCCGAACGCGCCGAACAGGAACGGGCCGCCCCCGCCATAGCGCGAGCGCGCTTCGGCCCACAGCGTGAGGATGCGGATGATGTCCTGCTTGCATTCTTCGGAGAACGAGCCGCCGGTGATCCGCTTGCGGATGTTCATCGGGCATTCGCTTCGCAGCGCCTGGTAGGAGGCGTGCATTTCGGCGACCATTGCGCGGGCCGTTCCGCGCGCGACCGCGTCCTTGGGCCAGAAGCGATCGCGCCCGACCTTGTCGGCGAGGTATTCGAGGATCGCGATCGAATCCCACACCACTGCCTCGCCGTCCCACAGCACCGGCACCTTGCCGTGGCTGGGCTGGAGATTGTCCTGCTGCTGGTGCTTTTCCCAGTCCTCGCCGAACAGCGGGACCACGATCTCTTCGAAGGCGAGTCCCGATTGCTTTGCCGCGAGCCAGCCGCGCAGCGACCAGCTGGAGTAGTTCTTGTTGCCGATGACGAGTTTCATGTGGGTCCTTGTCGTGATCGAGTCGCGGGCTAGCCGTTCATCCACGCGCTGTCGATGCTGAACCGTGGACCGGGTGTTACACTGTCCTGAATCATAAAATTCCGGATAGGTCGCGCGCATCAACCGCTCGAAATTGGCGCGGGCGATGTCGAGGCGGCGGCGGGTCATGGGCAAAACATGCCACCGCGCATGGCGTGTAGGAAAACGGATTCGCCGCGCCTATGCTGCCGCCATGACCATGCCGCCCTTCCACCTCGCCTTCCCCGTCGACGATATCGCCGAAGCCCGCCATTTCTACGGCGAGGTGATGGGCTGCCGCGAAGGGCGCAGCGACACCGACTGGGTCGATTTCGATTTTTACGGCCACCAGCTCGTCGCGCACTGCGTGAAACAGGCGGGCGGTGATCCCGATGCCGGCGCCAATCCGGTCGACGGCCACCAGGTCCCCGTCCCGCATTTCGGCGTGGTCCTGTCGATGACCGAATGGCAGGCACTGGCGGACCGCCTCGAAGGCAAGGTCGATTTCGCGATTCCGCCGCATATCCGCTTCAAGGGCGAGCCCGGCGAACAGGCCACGATGTTCTTCCGCGATCCCAGCGGCAACGCGCTCGAGATCAAGGCGTTCGCCGATCCGTCGCGGCTGTTTGCAACCTGAAAGGGGCGAAACGCGCCGATTGCTTCCATTCCGGTTGCGAGCCTATTGCGGACATTACTTGCGGACATTACATTTTTTTCGTCGAAAGCCTGTTTCCCGTCGTACGTTCATCGCCTAACGAGCGCTGTCGATTGTGCCGCACGGGAGCATGTCTTGAAGCGAACCTACCACGGTAGTTGTCACTGCAAAGCGGTCACTTTCGAGGTTGATCTCGATCTAGCTAGTGGCACGGGCAAGTGCAATTGCACCTTCTGTCGGAAGCAACGAATGTGGAAGGCCGCTCCGGTAAAGCCGGATGCTTTCCGGCTTTTGACTGGCAAGGACACGCTTGTCGACTACGGCAGCTCCGGAGATGGCGGCGAGCAGCAGCACCACTTTTGCAAGATTTGTGGTATCGCCACGCACAACGATGGCAGCTTGCCGATGCTTGGCGGCAAGTTCGTCATGGTGCATGTGGCGGCGTTGGATGATCTGTCGCCCCGAGAGTTGTTGGCCGCGCCGATGCGCTGTGCAGACGGTCTTAACGATGCTTGGGAAAACGAGCCGGAAGAGGTGCGGCACCTGTAGCGTGCGCGCTATGGATTATCGTAATTGTATTGCAGACCGTCAGCTTTCCACCCCGCATACAGCCATTCCAGACTTCCGGCCTTTTGCCGAAAACCAATCGTTCGCTACAACTCGCTATCCGCCAGGACCGCCGCCCTTAATTCAGGGATCCCCATGCCTTTTTCGCTCGAGGTGATGTGGAGCACCGGGAAGGCGGCGGGGCGCTTGGCCAGGGCTTCGGCGGTGGCTTGCGCGACCTTGTCGAGTTCGCTCGCCTTCAGCTTGTCGGCCTTGGTCAGGACCACGCGATAGCTGGCGGCGGCGGTATCGAGCATGTCCATCATGTCTTCGTCATGCTTGGTGATGCCGCGGCGGGCATCGATCAGCACCAGCGCCCGGTTCAACACCGGGCGACCGCGCAGATAGGCGTAGACCAGCTTCTTCCACTTCTCGACCACCTTGGGCGGCGCCTTGGCAAAGCCGTAGCCGGGCATGTCGACCAGCCGGAACTGGGTCGGGCTGCCGATCTCGAACAGGTTCAATTCCTGCGTACGCCCCGGCGTGACCGAGGTGCGCGCGATCGCCTTGCGCCCGGTGAGCGCGTTGATCAGCGAGCTCTTGCCCACGTTAGAACGGCCCGCGAAGGCGATCTCGGGCACGTCCGGCTCGGGCAGGAACTTGAGCAGCGGCGCCGACAGCAGGAACTCGACCCGGCCCGAAAACAGCTTTCGCGCGCGTTCGATCAGTTCCTGGTCCGGAGCGGCTCCTGCGTCCTGTTGCTCGGCGTCCATCTCAGCCCTTCGCCTCGAGCGCCTTGCGCTTCTCTTCACGCTCCTTGAGCGCCATTTCACGAAGCTGCGGGTTTTTCGAGTAGAGGTACTTCTGCTGTGCCAGCGTCAGGATGTTGTTGGTCACCCAGTAGAGCAGCAGGCCCGCGGCGAACGGCGCCATCACGAACATCAGCACCCACGGCATGAACTTGAAGATCTTCTCCTGCACCGGATCGGAGATCGGGTTCATCGAGAACTGGAAGTACATCGTGATGCCGAGCAGGATCGCGAGCGGCCCGATCGCGAGGAGCCCCGGCGGATCGAACGGCAGCAGGCCGAACAGGTTCAGCACATGCGCCGGATCGGGCGCGGAGAGATCCTTGATCCACAGCACGAACGGCTTGTGGCGCAGCTCCACCGACAGCATCAGCACTTTGTACAGCGCGAAGAAGATCGGCATCTGGATGAAGATCGGCAGGCAGCCGCCCAGCGGATTGACCTTCTCCTTCTTGTAGAGGGCCATCACCTCCTGCTGCATCTTCGGCTTGTCGTCCTTGTAGCGTTCCTGCAGCGCCTTCATCTTCGGCTGGATCGCACGCATCGCCGCCATCGAGGCGAACTGCTTCTGCGCGATCGGGAACAATGCGGCGCGGATCAGCACCGTCAGCAGGATGATCGCGACGCCGAAATTGCCCGACAGCGCGTAAAGCTGCTTGAGGATCCACAGGAAGGGGCGTTCGAACCATTCGAACCAGCCCCAGTCGATCGCATGGCCGAAATTGGCGATGCCCGCGTCTTCATAGGCATCGAGCACGCCGTCTTCCTTGGCGCCCGCGAACAGGTCGGTCGTGCGGGTCAGCGTGGCACCGGCAGCGACGTTGGAGGGATCGTACACCAGATCGGCGCGGAACAGCGTATTGCCGAGCGTGCGGAAATCGGAATCGGTCGATGCGCCCTGTTGCGGGATCAGCGCGGACAGCCAGTAATGGTCGGTAAAGCCGATCCAGTCGGTATCGCCTTCGCCGCGGGCGGTGCCCGCTTCCTCGACATCGTCGTAGCCGATGCCGAACTCGACCGCGTCGTCGAACGCGCCGATCGGCCCGGTATGCATGATCCACGTGCTGTTATCGGCGAAGCGATCGGTGCGGTTGATCACCGCGAAGGGCTGCGCGACCATGGCATTCGATCCGCGATTGGCGACCGTCTGCGTCGCCTGGATCATGTAATCGTCGTCGATTTCGAAGCGGATCGCGTAGCCCGTGCCGTCCGGCGCGGTCCATTGCAGCGTCACGGGCGTCTCGGGCGTCAGCCGCGCATCGTCGGCGACTTCCCACACCGTCTTGCTGTCGGGGAAACTGGCGCCGCTGCCGACCCAGCCGAACTGGGCGAAATACTGCGCTTCGGTGCCCGCCGGGGCGAGCAGGCGAACCGGGTCTTCCCCGCCATCCTCGATTGTGGTGGTGTGGCGGCGAAGCACGAGATCATCGATCAGCGCACCCTTGAGGTTGA
This sequence comes from Alteriqipengyuania halimionae, assembly GCF_009827575.1. Classification (NCBI taxonomy): domain Bacteria; kingdom Pseudomonadati; phylum Pseudomonadota; class Alphaproteobacteria; order Sphingomonadales; family Erythrobacteraceae; genus Pseudoblastomonas; species Pseudoblastomonas halimionae. The sequence continues at coordinate 1,761,008 of NZ_WTYR01000001.1, forward strand.
TCGAGCCAGCCAGGCTCGGCGCTTCGATCTCGACGCGGCCCGCACTGGCGAGCTCGGTATCGAGATCGCGCTTGGGCTGGGTCGCATGGATCGGCGCATCCTGCGTAGCGGTGCCGGGCGCGGGGCCCGAAGTCGCGGCAGGCGGCGCAGATGCCGCGCCTTCGACCGGCGCGTCGACCGCCTCGGCCACTTCCACCGCCGTATCGGGCTGCGGATAGAAGCGATTCATCACGGCGTCCCAGCCGAACAGCACCAGCGCCGAAAGGATCACGGCGATGATCAGGTTACGATTGTCGTTCACGAGGGGCCCCGTCTCAAATTCTGTAAAGCATGCATGAAGTGGGAAGGCTGGAGGCGTTTTAAAGCCCTAACACACCCAGGCGCATCTATGGCACCGGGTCGTGTCCATGCCCTCCCCATGGGTGGCAGCGGCATATCCGCTTTGTCGCCAGCCAGCCACCCTTAATTGCGCCGTGCTTTTCAAGTGCCTCGATCGCATAGGCCGAACAGGACGGTGTGTAGCGGCAGGTCGGCGGCAGAATACGCGACGGGCCGAGCTGCCAGCCCCGCGCAATCCAGATCAGCACGCGCTTCATGTGCGCGGCGCCCGGCCCGGATTTCCGCGCGGTTTGCGCGGCCCCCGGCGGCTGGCGCGGCCTTCATGCGCCTGTGCCAGCGCGGTTTTCAGTTCTTCGCGCAACAGGTCGAACTCGCGCTCGATCCCGCCATCGCGCCCGATCAGCACGTGGTCCTGGCCCTCGAGGCCCGAGTCCGGAATAAGCTCATGCGCCAGCGCGCGCAGCCGCCGTTTCATCCGGTTGCGGACCACGGCGTTGCCGACCTTCTTGGTCACCGTGACGCCGAAGCGCTTGGTATCGAGCTGGTTGGGATGGGTCAGCAGCACGAATCCCGGCCGCGCGACCCTGAGCCCCCGATTCGCACGGAGGAAATCCGGACGGTGGCGGATGGTGGGAAGGTCGGTGCGGGTCATGGGATCGACGCTAGCGGAGCGGGTCGGGGAGAGAGAGTCTTTTGTGTTTCGCTCGCCCATCCGGGCGAGCGTCCTCGCGGCTATTCTCTTCGCTACGCTACGAGGCCGCTGCGGGCGACCGCCTTGGTCGTATCCGAATTGGTGCCCGCTAGCCATATCCGCGCAGAACCTGCGCGCGGCAGCGCGCACGCGTGCGAACGCACGCCGCCCGGTAGGGCGAAGCCAAGCGAGCCGGATGGCTCGCGCCCGGCGTCTGAGGGACTAAAACTAGAAAGTAATTCGCGCGTCGGCGCGAATTACGCGCTCAGCTTCTTGCGACCGCGACGACGGCGGTTGGCAAGAACCTTGCGACCGCCCGGGGTCGCCTTGCGTGCGAAGAAGCCGTGGCGGCGGGCGCGCACGAGATTGCTGGGCTGGAAAGTGCGTTTCATCGTATCGGACCTAGGTTCTGTGCGGCCACCCATGCCCGAAGGCGGGGCGAGCCGAAAATGAAAGGGCCGCCACACGGGCGACCCGATATCGGGTGCGCGCCTAGAAAACGCGCGCCCGCTCGTCAAGTATTATCAGCGCGGTGCTTCGATCGGCACATAGCTCGCCAGCTGGTCGGCCGAAAGCCACAATGCTTCATTATGGGGCACCGAATTGGTCATGTCATAGAAGCGGCGCGCTTCGGCTTCTTCCAGACCCATTTCGACATAGAAGTCGATATAGGCACGGTTCACCGGATCGTCGGCGGCGAAGTCATCGGCTTCGCGGCCATAGATGTCCATCCAGCTATGCACGGCGAATTCGGCATCGGGGTGGGCGATACGACGCGCACCGGCAAGGAACAGTTCCACCGCACCCGAACGGACCGAGCCATTCGCCGGCACATAGGTGACGATCTGCTTGTTGCGCAGCATGCGCGCGAGGCGGAAATTGGCGAAGTCGTTCACGGTGCCGGGGGCTTCGACCATTTCGAGGATCCCGATCTCGGGGTGGTCACGCAGCATCCGTTCGAACTGGGCAGGGCTCTGGGCGTCGATCATGCCGAGCAGCGCAACGCGTCCTTCGCCAAGCACCTGGAACGGACCGTAATTGACGCGCGCCACATCCGAAGACGTCTTCGACGCTTCCTTCTGCGCGCGGTCCCACAGGACGACGGCACGCTGCGCAGTTTCGAGTTCGACCGGCGTTTCGTAGCTGATCTGCGGTTCTTCCTGTGCGGCGTTCTCGCCTTCGTACTCCGCCACCGTCACAACGTCTTCAAGCAGCGCGACGGACGTGTCCGCGACGACGACTTCTTCGTAAGCAACGGTCTGCGCCGCGAGCGGTGTCGCGATCAGTGCAATGGCAATAGAAACAAGTTTAAGAACATTTCGCATAAGGTCATAATAGGAAAAACCTCTTGCGTTCGGTCTTATGAGCGGGGTCAAATACTATGGTTAATGAAATAAGGCAGATAAAAGACCGGAACGAATAAATTTCCCGTCAGTTGCGACGAACCTTCAAGGGGTTACACCCCCTCGACAGACGGGCCTCTTTGGCCCAAACCTCTAAATAACAGGGTTAAAGGAAAGTAAGCACCGATGGTGGCACTCGTTTCTACGGTAGCTTTTTTGGGTCTGGAGGCCCGCAGCGTCGAGGTCCAGTGCCAGATCGCTCCGGGCATGCCGCGCTTCGGAATCGTGGGCCTGCCGGACAAGGCGGTGGGCGAGTCGCGCGACCGGGTGCAGGCCGCGCTCTCCGCGCTGGGCCTCGCACTTCCGCCCAAGCGGATCACGATCAACCTCTCCCCCGCCGACCTGCCCAAGGAAGGCTCGCATTACGATCTGCCGATCGCGCTCGCGCTGCTCGCCGCCATGGGCGTGACCGATGCCGAGCAACTGGCCGATTACGTCGCGGTCGGCGAACTCTCGCTCGACGGGCGAATCGCCCCCTCCCCCGGCGTGCTGCTGGCCGCCATGCATGCGGCGGGCGAGGAGAAGGGCCTGATCTGCCCGGCGAGCCAGGGCCCCGAAGCGCGCTGGGCGAGCGGGGTGGCGGTGCTCGCCGCGCCCGATCTCACCGCGCTGCTCAACCATCTGAAAGGCACCCAGGTGCTCGCCCCGCCCGAACCGGGCGAGGCCGCCGAGCCGAAGCACGGGCCGGACCTCAAGCAGGTGAAGGGGCAGGAGACCGCCAAGCGCGCGCTGGAGATCGCAGCGGCCGGAGGGCACAATCTCCTGATGAACGGACCGCCCGGCGCGGGCAAATCGCTGCTGGCGGCGTGCCTGCCGGGCATCCTCCCACCGCTCACGCCCGAAGAAGCGCTCGAAACCTCGATGGTCGCCTCGGTGGCGGGAACGCTCGAAGGCGGGGCGATCAGCCGAACGCGACCGTTCCGCGCGCCGCACCATTCGGCCAGCATGGCGGCGCTCACCGGCGGGGGCCTGCGGGTCAAGCCGGGCGAAGTCAGCCTCGCGCATCTGGGCGTGCTGTTCCTCGACGAATTGCCCGAATTCCAGCGCGCGGTGCTCGATTCGCTGCGCCAGCCGCTGGAGGCGGGCAAGGTCGATGTCGCGCGCGCCAACGCCCACGTGACCTATCCCGCGCGCGTGCAATTGATCGCGGCGATGAACCCGTGCCGCTGCGGCCATCTGGGCGACCCGGCCCTCGCCTGCAGCCGCGCCCCGCGCTGCGCCGCCGATTACCAGGCCAAGATCAGCGGACCGCTGCTCGACCGGATCGACATGCATGTCGATGTCGATCCCGTCAGCGCCGCCGACCTTGCTTTGCCCCCGGCGGCGGAAGGCAGCGCAGACGTCGCCGCGCGCGTCGCCAAGGCCCGCAGCCGCCAGTTGTCGCGCGACACCGACGCCCGCACCAATGCCGAACTCGAAGGCGACGACCTCGAACGCTACGCCTCCCCGGATGAGCCGGGTCGCAAACTTCTCATGCAAGCGGCAGAGGCGATGAGGCTAACGGCACGCGGCTACACGCGAATTTTGCGCGTGGCCCGGACGATCGCGGATCTGGCGGGCGCGGAGCAAGTGGGGCGCATCCATATGGCGGAAGCGCTGAGCTACAGGAGGCAGCCGCCGAGGGCTTGAAAAGTGGTTGAGGGCTGAGCGATGAGAGAGCCGGAATGGTATGCCATAGGTGTCTTGGTTGTAACGATCGCGAAAGCTGCATGGGACTTAGGATTGTCGCCATGGATCAGGGAGCGTCAGCGTAAGAACGGCCCGCAGGACGCACTGGCGCGATTGGATGCCAAACAAGCCCGCGATACCATCGCTAATGTCTTGGCTACCGTCGCCCTCGTCGTTCTTGGGGGCCTACTGCTCGATCATGGGCATCGCTCGGGAGAAGCTGGCCGAAAAGAGCTCGCCGAGATGAAAGCCACCATAGAAACCCTGCAAGCTTATCACTCAAGCGAAGGAGGCGCTGATGCCGAACGAGAAGTCACCGCACGAGATTGCGATCGTAGCCTTGGACAAGCGGCTCATACGGATTGAGCAGTACCTTTTTGGTGGTGGGCCGGGTGGGCCGGGCACCGGCAATCTGCCGGATCAGCTTGAGGAAATTCGCAGCGCAATTTCGGAGCTTGAGGGTAAGATGGTGACGAAGGAAGACCTAGACGAAGTCATTGAGCGGATCGCCAAGCTGCACGAAGGCCGGAATGGCGATAATGACGATGGGATCGTACTACCTACCACCGTTTGAAGACCTACTTCTTCACCGGCGGCTGCTTCCTCGTGAACACCAGCTCGGTCTCGCTCGATGCCTTTGCGTCGAGCTTGTATCCCTCGGCGTCGAAATCCTTCAGGCCTTCGGCGCGGTCCACGCGGTTTTGCATGATCCAGCGGGCCATCAGGCCGCGGCCGAATTTGACGTGATACATCAGGGCGCGCGCTTCGCCGTCTTTCACGTTGAGGAAGTTCGCGGTGACCACCTTTGCGTCCAGCGCCGCGGTGTCGACCGCGCCGAAATATTCGTTCGAGGCAAGGTTCACGACCGTGCGCTCGCCATGGCCCGACAGATCGTCGTCGATCGTCCTGGCAATCGTGCTGCCCCAGAAATCATAGAGCGACTTGCCGCGCGGGTTCTTCATCTTCGTGCCCATTTCGAGGCGATAGGGCTGGATCCCGTCCATCGGACGCAGCAGGCCGTAGAGCCCCGAAAGAATGCGCAAGTGATCCTGCGCGTAGGCGAGCGTGTCGGTGTCCATGCTTTTCGCCTCAAGACCCCAATAGACGTCGCCGTCGAAGGTCAGGCCGGCGGGTGTTGCCGAATTGCTGCGGCCATTTGGGTCGAATGCCCTGAAGCGCTCGGCATTCAGCTCCGCCAGCTTGTCCGAGATTCGCATCAGCCGCTTGAGGTCCGCCGCGGACTGCTCCTTTGCCACGGCGGCGATAGCGCGGGTGTCTTCGGCGAGGCGTGGCCGGGTAATCTCTAGCCCGGTCTCGGCCGGATCGAGGTTGAGCTTCTTGGCCGGAGACAGCAGCGTAATCATCGTGAGAGGGTTCCTTGCAACTATTGTGACGAGGGTCGGCGACGAACGCGCCTCGTCAAAAACGGGACGACGACGCTATAGGCCACCCGCGCCTCGGGTGACACCGCGCGCAGATAAGCCTATGAGCCATCGACATATTTCAGAGGTCGCATATGCTCACCTGGTTCCGCAATCGCTATCTCGACGTGCTCGGGTCGATCTATATCTACAACGAACATCGCGGCTATACCGCGATCGACCGCGTGCTGGAGGCTGTGCGGGCGCGGTATCCCGACGACCAGCAACTGATCGCTGCGGTGGAGCAGCATCGCGCCGACGAGCGCAAGCATTACGTCATGTTCAAGCGCTGGTTCGAACTGCGCGGCACCCGCCCGCTCGCGGTGGACCGGATGTTCGGCCATATCGACCGCTTCATCGAGATCATGTTCCGCCGCACGATCGACGGTCTCGATACACGGGAAATCGTCGAGAAGGATCACCTGTTCGAACGGCTCTGCCGGGTGATCTCGCTGACCGAGCAGCGCGGCTATCGCCAGGTCGAAATTCTGCTCGCCAATGGCTTCGTGACAAGCGACAAGCGGCTGGTGAAAATTTTCGAGATCATCCGCGAGGACGAGCCGAGCCACTGGGCGCCTTATGACGGGTGGTTGCAGGCCAATGCCAAGCGCGACCCCAAATGGTGGGAGCGTGCGGTGGACGGGCTGGTCCACTCCGAATTGCTGTTCCTGAAATTGCCGATCCTGTTCCTCAATCCGTTCGCCAAGCGCCGCACCGACTGGAGCGACGATGGCGAGGTCGAGCCCGATCGCTATGCGCGCAAGCTGCGCGTGGGCGCTGCCTGATCGACCGACACTTCATGCACGCACCCGATACCGCCGCTCCGCTCCATCGCCGGCTGTTCACGCGACGCGTGGGCGGGATGCTGGTGCGCAACACCGTCGTCAGCACCGGGGTGTTCGTGATCGGCTTCGGCGTGATGGTGCTGCTGGTCGAATATGCCGGGATGGACAAGGTGATCGCATCGGGTTTCGGCCAGGTCGTGTCGAGCACGATCCATTACCTGTTCGGACGCTTGTGGATCTTCCGCGGCAGCGAGCGCGGGGTGGCGCACGGCTATCTGCTGTTCCTCGTCACCGCGGCGATCGGGATCGTCCTCACCATGGTGCTGATGTGGGCGTTCCTCCAGTTCACGCCGATCGACTACAAGATCGCGCGCATACTCGTGTCGGTGATATCGGGGCTGGTGATGTTCGTGCTGAACGGCGTGTTCAACTTCAAGCGGGTCTAGAGCGCCGCTCGTTATTCAGCGGCGATCGAACCTTTGCGGTCGTCGCGCCAGTCGGTGATCGCCCGGTCGCAGGCGCACGGATGGAGGCAGGCGCCCGGCTCTGCCCGGCTGCCATCCTCGCGGATGCCAAGATCCTCGCGCCGGGTCAGCGCCAGTTCCTCATGGGTCAGCACGCGGCCGTCATGCGCCAGGATCGAGACCGGGCCAAGCGGCAGCCGATCCTGCGCATCGACCAACACCGGGTCTTCGACGATTTCGGTGCCGTATTTCTGGCCCCACTGGCGCAGCGCGATCATCGCGGGCAACAGGTCGTGGCCCTTGTCGGTCAGCCGGTATTCGATCTTGCGGCGATCGTCGGGGCAGGCTTCGCGCCGCAGGATGCCGTGGTCGACGAGCTTGGTCAGACGGTTGGACAGGATGTTCCGCGCAATGCCGAGCTCGGAGAGGAATTCCTCGAAATGATAGAGCCCGTTGAAGCTGGCGCGCAGGATCATGAAGGCCCAGCGTTCGCCCATGACCTCGAGCGCTTGCGGCAGTCCGCATTCGGTCAGTTCGCGCAAAGGTTCGCGGATATCGCCCATAAATTCCTTCCCCGAACACGAACCTTAGCGCAAAGAGCGCCCGGTAACCAATTGGAAACAAAGTTTTCGGTTGCAACCTAAAATCTACCGCTATAGGTAGCGATTCGCAACTGAAATCGGTTGCGCTCGACAAGACATTCAAAGGACGTCCCGATGACCCTCCCCCGCTCCCTTTCGCTTGCCGCCATCGCCATGGTCGGCGCCGTTTCGACGTTCGCCGCGACCGCGCCGGCGCAGGCCGTGTTCGCGCCCTATTACGCCGCCGAACTGGCCACTCCGGTCGAAAAGCCGACCACCGACATCCAGAAGGGCCTGCTGTGGGATTGCGAAGGCAATAGCTGCGTCGCTGCGAAAAAGAACCGCAGCCGCGACATGATCGTCTGCCAGCGCCTGGCCGGCAAGTTCGGCGATGTCACTGCCTTCCGCGCCGCCAACAAGGTGTTCGACGAAGCCGACCTCGCCAAGTGCAACGGATGATCGGCGCACGCTGATCGGACCAACTCCCGGGAAGCTCCGCGCCTCCCGATCCCGACCCTCGCGCTCGCCGGCGCGGGGGTCTTTTTATGCGGGCAGGAATCCCCGCGCGACGAGCTGGGCGCGGAAGGTCGGGGCATCGCGAAACACTTCGGCGTCCCATCCCGCTTCGCGCGCGCCGTCGACATTGGCGGGCGTATCGTCGGTGAAGAACAGCGCCTCGCCCGGATAGCCATAGCGATCCTCGGCCAGCGCATAGATCGCCGGATCGGGCTTCAACAGTTTCTCCCGGCCCGAGACGACCACGTCGCGGAAGTGCTTGCTCCAGCCATGCTCGCGCGAAAACTGCGTCCAGAAGGTGTCGGCGAAATTGGTCAGCGCGAAGATCGGTACGTCGTTCGCCGCCAGCTCCTCGAGAATCGCGACCATGCCGTCGACCTCGCCCGGGATCGATTCGAGGAAATCCTCGGCATAGGCATCGATCAGCGACGCATATTCGGGAAACTGCGCCTTGCGTTCCGCCACCATCGCCGCCAGCTCGCGCCCGCCATCGTGCTGGCGATGCCATTCCTCCGACACGACATTGGCGATGAACCATGCGCGCTGGTCCGGATCGGCGATTCGCTCGCGGTACAGCAAGTCGAGATCCCAATGGACCATCACCCGCCCGATATCGAACACGACGGCTTTGGGGTTAACTGACTGGCTCATGGCGCGCTGCCTTCTTGTTCGTATCTCACGACCGCCCGGCGCGGACTATCTCCACCCCAACAAAAAACCCCCGCGCTGGCGGGGGTTTCTCGTACCGTCATTCATGACGCGAAGGCTTAGCCCTGGCGCGCCTTGAAGCGGCGGTTCGTCTTGTTGATCACATAGGTGCGACCGCGGCGACGGATGACGCGGCAATCGCGGTGACGGTTTTTCAGCGACTTGAGGCTGTTGCGAATTTTCATCGTGCGTATCCCGAAAATGAAACAGGCACCGGAGATGGGCTCCGATGCCGGAAAATCAAGGCGGGCGACTAAGCGGGGTCGATGCCCTTGTCAACGATTCCCTGAATATTCGCCGTCTCTCATCTCCCCAATCGTCGCTCCCACTGCAATGCGTGGCTCACGATCGTCTCGATATCGTCATGCTGCGGCTGCCAGTCGAGCGTTTGCCGGATGCGCGAGGGATCGGAAACCAGCTCGGGCGGATCGCCCGCACGGCGGGGCTCGAGACGCCGCTCGATGGTCGAATTGGTCACCCGGTCGACCGCATCGAGCACTTCGAGCACCGAATAACCGCGGCCATAGCCGCAATTCATCGTCAGCGAACGCTCGGGCGCGGCGATCAGCGCTTCGAGCAGCAGCACATGCGCCGCAGCGAGATCGGAGACATGGATATAGTCGCGCACGCCCGTGCCGTCGGGCGTATCGAAATCGGTCCCGAACACGCCGACATGGTCGCGTTTGCCCGCCGCGGCCTCGCAGGCGACCTTGATCAGATGCGTGGCCCCGGCGGTCGATTGTCCGGTGCGCGCCTGCGGATCGGCCCCCGCGACGTTGAAGTAGCGCAGCACGCCGTAATTGAGATCGTGCGCCGCCGCCGTGTCCGCCAGCATCCGTTCGGTCATCAGTTTCGACCAGCCATAGGGATTGATCGGCTCCTTGGGCGAATCCTCCGACACCGGCGAGGTTTCGGGCGCGCCATAGGTCGCCGCGGTGGAGCTGAAGATGAAATGCTCGATCCCGTGCGCCACCGCCTCTGCGATCAGTGCGCGGCTCTTCACCGTGTTGTTCTCGTAATATTTGAGCGGGTTCTCGACCGATTCCGGCACGACTATCGAACCGGCGAAATGCATGATCGCGCCGATGCCCTGCTCGGCGACGATGCGCGCAAGCAAGTCGGCATCGGCGATATCGCCCTGATAGAACGGAACATCCTCGGGCACCGCAAAGCGAAAGCCGGTCGACAGATTGTCGATCACCGCCACCGGCCAGCCTGCATCCCTGAGCGCCAGCACCGCGTGGCTGCCGATATAGCCGGCCCCGCCGGTAACCAGTACTGGTAGCTTCTTCTCCATAGACGGCCTTCTAGCAGAGGTTTCGGGAACAAGGGGAGCGTTTCGTACGCTCCTTTCCTCAACAGTCCGTGAAGCGTAGGCTCACCGCCGTTGCAAAGGAGTCGCCGCCATGCCCAGCACGATCACTCGAATCGCTCTCGCCCTGTCCGCACCATTCGCGCTCGCCGCCTGCGCCAGCGCGCCTTGGGCCGGGCCGACCGAGATCACGCGGTTTTCTGCGCAGACGCTCGACGAGGCACCACGCGGCCGTATCGCGGTCACGATCGCGCCGGGCGAAGAAGCCGGCGGGCTTGCGATGCAGCCCTATATCGATGCGGTGACACGCGAACTCGCCGCGCTCGGTTACGATCCGGTCGCGACCGGTGGCAGCCAGGTGGCCGAAGTGCGCGCCGGACGCGGAGCCTTGCTTGCCGACGGATCGCGCCGTTCGCCTGTCAGTGTCGGCGTTGGCGGATCGACCGGAACCTATGGCTCGGGCGTCGGCGTGGGCATCGGGATCAATCTGGGTGGCGGACCGCGCGAAACGGTCGACACCAGCATGGCGGTGGTGATCCGCGATATGGACACGCGCGAAGTGCTGTGGGAAGGGCGCGCCAGCTTTGCCGCAACCACCAATGCGGACGAATACGAGGCTCGCAATGCGGCCGACAAACTAGCCAGCGCCCTGTTCGCCGGATTCCCCGGCAATTCGGGCGAAACGATCGAGGTAGAATGACCAATAATATCGTGATCGATACCGCGTTCGACGCGGGCAATATCGAAGTGAAATCGATCGACGGCGCCAAGGCGCGCCTCGCGATCCGCAAGGACAACCAGTCCGAATTCAAGCAGTGGTATTATTTCCGCGTCTCGGGCGCTGCAGGCCGCCCGCTCGAACTGGTGATCGAGGATCTGAAGGACAGCGCCTATCCGGGTGGCTGGCCCGACTACAATTCGGTCGTTTCCGAAGATCGCGATTACTGGGCCCGCGCCGAAAGCAGCTATGACGAAGCGGCCGGAGCGATGACGATCCATTACGAGCCAGAAGGCGACATCGCCTGGTTCGCTTATTTCGCGCCCTATTCGCTCGAACGGCATCATGACCTGGTTTCCGAAGCCGCGCTGATGGACGGTGTGTCGCACCGTGTGCTCGGCCACACGCTCGATCGCCGTCCACTCGATTGCCTCGACATGGGCGAAGGCGACAAGCATGTGTGGCTCTACGCCCGCCAGCACCCCGGCGAATCGATGGCCGAATGGTGGATGGAAGGCGCGCTCGAAGTGCTGACCGACATGGGCAATCCTATCGCCCGCACGCTGCGCGAGCAGTGCACGCTCCACGTCGTGCCGAACTGCAATCCCGATGGCTCCTATCGCGGCCATCTGCGCACCAATGCGTGCGGCGCGAACCTCAACCGCGAATGGGAAAACCCGACCGCCGAACGCGCGCCCGAAGTGCTTGCCCTGCGCAATGCGATGGACGAAACCGGCGTCTACTTCGCGATGGACGTTCACGGCGACGAGGCGATCCCCGCCGCCTTCCTCGCAGGGTACGAGGGCATTCCCGACCTGACCGACGAGCATTATGCCGGGTTCACCAGCTACAAGTCGATCCTCGATCGCCGCAGCGTGCTGTTCCAGACCGAGAAGGGGTATGACACCTCAGCGCCGGGCAAAGCCAATCTGTCGATGAGCACCACGCAGGTCGCGCATCGCTTCAAGGCGACGGCGATGACCCTCGAAATGCCCTACAAGGACAATTTCCAGCACCCCGACCCCGAACAGGGCTGGTCGCCGGAAAACTGCAAGGCCCTCGCCCACGACTGCCTCGGCGCGCTGGTGGAATGGCTGGCGGCCAAGGGCTAACGCCCAAGGCTTCCAGCCGATCAACCCGCCAGGACTTTCTCCGACACTTCTTCGGGCGTGCCGACGACGAGCAATGGCTGCCCTCCGACGATGCCGACAGTGGTCTGACCATTTTCGGCTTCGCGGAGCCAAGCGATGTTGGAGGCGACGACGAGGTAGTTGCCGCCGCGCGAATGTAGCTTGATGAATTTCATGAGTGCGACTCCGGTGCGCGATGTGCGCCGGAGGATTTTACCGCGAAGAGCTTAACGCTCTTCCCTCGCTGGGTGAGCGTTAGAGGCTGGCGGGACCGAATGCGTCCGGCAGCAACGCACTGAGCGTGGTGCTTCGAACCTCGGAGGGGCCGACACAGAGAACCACGGGATCGGTGCCGCCGAGCGCCGCCAACTCGTTCAGGACCTGGCGGCAACGGCCGCAGGGGGTGAGCGGTTCGTCGCCCGGCCCGGTCACCGCAACCGCTTCGAGCCCGCCGCGCACGCCTGCGTCCATCGCCTTCGCGACCGCGACCGTTTCGGCACACAGGGCGAGGCCGTAGCTGGCGTTCTCGATATTGGTACCGGTCACGACCGAGCCGTCGGCAAAGCGCAGTGCCGCGCCCACCGGAAAGGCGGAATAGGGCGAATAGGAATGCTCGGCTGCCGCACGCGCGGCGGCGATCAGGTCTTCGTCGGTCATTATTTTACCCATTCATTCCCGCGCCACGACCCAGCGCACGGTCGATTCGCCGCCTTCGTAGGCGTGGTAGGGGTTGGCGGTCCACAGTGTCCACGGACGTCCGGCATAATCGGGCTCGCGCCAGGTGCGCGAGAGCCAGAGGTCGCGCTCGATCCGGTTGGCGAGCTTAAAATGCTCCTCCGCGCCGCTCGAAATCTTGAGGATGGCGGGCTTGCCGGTGTGGGTTTCTATCTGATTGAGCAGTGTCGTAAGCTCGCTTTCGACCGCAGCATCCGAAATCGTTTGATCGCACGCGTCCTGCGTTTTCGACAGGTCGATCACCGGGGGCAGCAATTCGGCATCGCGCGGGACGACAGTGGCGAAATTGCCCGCCTGTGGATCGGCCGGCTGACACGGATCGAAGCGATGCACGGCGCCCACTGCGAGCCCCGCAGCCCGCGCGCGTTCCATCTGGGTATTGATCTCGCCGTCCCTCGCAAAACTGCCCGAACTCGCCTCGAGATAGACGAAACCTGCGCCATTTGCCTTGAGCGCGGGCCAGTTGGCCGGGCCGTCTTCCATGCCCCAGAGCACGCCTTGCAGAGGGTAGCGCGCGCGATCGGGCGTCCATCCGCGCAGTTGCCACCACGCCGCCGCGCCCGCCACGATGGCGACGAGCAACAGCAGCGCGAGAACGCGCCAAAGCCATTTTCGCGAAGTGCGAGCCACAAATACCTCTGTCGAAATTCAGTTCTTGATATGGAGGACGCAGATCAAAGTGAAGAGCCGACGCGCGGTTGCGAAGTCGGTTTCCACTTTTCCCTCCAGCCGTTCGAGCAGCAGCTCGGCGGCGTTGTTGTGCACCCCGCGCCGCGCCATGTCGATCGTCTCGATCTCCTGCGGGGTGGCCTTGCGGATGGCCTGGTAATAGCTGTCGCAGATCGCGAAATAATCGCGGATCGGGCGCCGAAATCGCGCCAGTCCCAGCACCAGCGTCTCGAGTTCGGCATCGGCCTCGTCCGCGATCACGAGCACCAGCCGCCCGTCGCGCACCGACAGATGCAGGTGGTACGGGCCGTCCGCCCCCTTCTCCACCGTACGCAGCGGCTTGAAGGTATTATCCTCGATCAGATCGAAGATGGCGATGCGCCGCTCCTGCTCGATATCGGCGTTGCGCCACAAAATGGTCGCCTCGTCGAGTTCGATCTTCAAGATACGGTGGTCGGGCATCGCTAACCGAATTGCAGATTCGCTCCGTCCCGTCACCCCCTACGACGCGCCGGCGCGATTCGTCTCCGCAATCCACAGGTCAAGACGGGTCGGGAAAGAAACTCCCGCCCTTGAGAACGCTGCGCCACTCCCGCAGATAGGACCCATGGCCGACCAAGATCTCATCATCCGTGACGATAAACATGCCGCGCAGGCGCTGCCTTCGAACATCGAGGCCGAAGCCGCCTTCCTGGGGGCCGTGCTGTTCGACAACCGCGTGATCGAGGAACTGCCGGTGTCGCTGCAGCCCCAGCACTTCTTCGAATCGATCCACGAGAAGATCTACGAGCGTATCCTCCAGCTGATCGATCGGAACGCGACCGCCAGCCCGGTCTCGCTGAAGCCCTATTTCGAAGGCGACGAAGCGCTCGCCGACCTCGGCGGCACCGGATACCTGATGCAGCTTTCGGGCACCGGGCTCGGCACTTTGGCGGCGCGCGAACTGGCCAAGCAGATCTACGACCTGGCGCTACTGCGCGAACTGGTCGCGGTCGGCCGCGAACTCGTGACCGGGGCGATGGACACGAGCGAGGACATCTCGCCGCAGACCCAGATCGAGAACGCCGAATCGCAGCTCTACAAGGTGGCCGAAGGCTCCGCGACGAACGAGAGCGCGAAAAGCTTCGGCACGGCGAGCATGGAATCGCTGCGCCAGATCGAGCTGGCGCTCAAATCGGGCGGCAAGGTTTCGGGCAAGACCACCGGCTTCGTCTCCATAAACTCGCAGACCGGCGGCCTGCACGGTTCGGACCTCATCATCGTCGCCGGCCGTCCGGGCATGGGCAAATCCGCTATCGCGACCAACATCGCCTTCAATGCCGCCGAGCGCCTGCGCACCGATCGCGAGGCGGGGATCGACGACAAGGAATCGATCGGCGCCGGCGTCGCGCTGTTCAGCCTCGAAATGAGCGCCGACCAGCTCGCCACGCGTATCCTGGCCGAGCAATCTGGCATCAGCTCATCCGCCCTGCGCATGGGCAAATTGTCCAAAGAGGACTTCGCCCAGCTCGCGCATGCCAGCCAGCGCCTCGCCGAACTGCCGCTCTATATCGACGATACGGCGGGTCTGACGATCGCAGGTCTGCGCGCGCGAGCCCGGCGTTTGAAGCGCCGTCACAATATCGGCCTGATCATCATCGACTACCTGCAATTGCTGCAGGGCTCGGGCAAGCGCGCGAGCGACAACCGCGTGAACGAGATTTCCGAGATCAGCCGCGGATTGAAAACGCTGGCGAAGGAACTCGAAGTCCCGGTGATCGCGCTCTCGCAGCTGAGCCGCGCGGTCGAGCAGCGCGACGACAAGCGTCCGATGCTTTCGGACCTGCGCGAATCGGGCTCGATCGAGCAGGACGCCGACATGGTGTGGTTCATCTACCGCGAGGATTATTACGTCGCCGCGCGTGAACCCAAGCGTCCGGTCGAGACCGACGATGCCGCGGTCCACGAAACCCATGCCGCGTGGATGGCCGAGATGGAACGGGTCTACGGCTTGTCGGAACTGATCGTCGCCAAACAGCGCCACGGCTCGACCGGCAAGGTTCGCCTGCGCTTCGAGCACAAGATCACCAAGTTCTCCGATCTCGCAGACGAGGATTACGGCTCGCCGGATTACTAGCGCTCAAAGGCCCAGGTTCAGACGCCGGCTCACCGTGTAATCGACCACCGCAACGAGGAACCAGCTGAGGTTCCATTTGATGCGCGTCCAGAAACCGCTGCGCTGCTTTTGCAGTTCGGGGGTGATCTCGGTCGAGGCGGGCACGTGTCCGTCCACGAATTTCCTCATCCGGTCGGCCAAGCCCTTGTCCTCGATCCGCAGCATCAGTTCGAGATTCACGTACAGGCTGCGCATGTCGAAATTGGCGCTGCCGAGATAGACCGTATCGTCGAGCACGATCAGTTTCATGTGCAGTTTGCACGGTTCGAATTCGTAGATCGTCGCCCCACGCTTCAGCAGACCGTGATAAAGCGATCGCGAGGCGCCGATCGTCGCGCCGTTATCCGATTTAGCGGCCATCACCAGCCGGGTCTCGCCCTTGCGTGCGATGTTGCCGATTCGCTTGATCAGGCGCTGCGGGGGCGAGAAATAGGCCATGATCATGTCGAGCCGCTGCCCGTGCATCAGATCGTTGGACACCCGCTTCGCCCAGCTCGACAGGCCCTTGGTTGGGCCACCGATCAGCAATTGGACGGGGCCGTCGCCCGGATCCCATTCGCGCAGCATCTTGCGGATCGCCCGCCACTGCTTGTGTTCGCTAGCGGTCCAGCTTTCGAGCTTGTCGTACCAGTCGCACAGCCGATCGACCCCGCTGCCCTCGATCACGATGCCCAGATCGTGCCAGCCATTCTCGCACGGCCCCTCGAAATAGCCATCCTCGATATTGAAGCCGCCGAACATGGCTCGCGTGCCGTCGGCGATCGCCATCTTCTGGTGGTTGCGAATCAGGTACCGCTGCGAGAGCTTGGCAGAAAAGGTGGCGAACACGCCGCCCGCAGCGACCAGATCGTCGAAGAATTGCGCTTCGGCCGAGGCACCGAAGCTGTCGACCAGCAGTTTGACCGCGACACCGCGCTTCGCCGCGCGGACCAGCGCATCGCGGGTCCGGACCGATGCTTCGTCCTCGGCGAAGATATAGAAACACAGGCGCAGCGTCTCTTCGGCGCCGTCAATCAGCTCAACCAGCGCCTCGAACCGGTCGCGGCCATCGGGATAGAAGGTCAGGGTCTGCCCCTGCGCTTCGACCGTGAACGGATCGGGATCGTGGAAGCTGCGCGCTTCGGGGGGACAGGTTTCGTCCATCGCCAAGCGCTTCGCACCCCTTGCGCCCGCGCGCAATGCTTGACTTTTGCCGCCTTCCTACCTAGCTCCCGCCTCTTCCCGACAGACATGTCGCAACCAGAACTTACGGGAGTGCCCGATGGCGCGCGTTACCGTCGAAGATTGTGTCGACAAGATCCCCAACCGTTTCGACCTCGTCCTGCTCGCCGCGCAGCGTGCGCGCGAGATTTCGGGCGGCGCGGAAATCACGCTCGAGCGTGATCGCGACAAGAACCCGGTCGTCGCCCTGCGTGAAATCGCAGAGCAGAACGTCAAGCCCAAGGACCTCAAGGAATCTGTGGTCCAGGGCCTCCAGCGCGTGGTCGAGGAAGACGACGACGAGATCGACGACATCGGTTCGCTGAGCCAGTCGGCCGAAGCGCTGCGCATTTCGGCTTCGCAGCCGGCGCGCCCGACCTCGATCGGGAGCGATTACGAAGGCTGATCAGCCGGACAATCGACGAAAAACCGGGCCGCCCTGATGGGCGGCCCTTTTCGTATCTGCGATCCACGCTATCATGAGGGCGCAACGGGGGTTTCACGCGATGAGCGATTTCGGCGATGCAATCGGCACGGCGACAGAAGGTGGGCTTTATTCGAGTGCGGTCTCGAAGGACGATGGCACTGCCTCGCTGTCGAAAGACGGATTGCGAGGCGGGCATTTCGCCGAAGAGGTCTGCCTCAACTGCGGAACACCGCTACAAGGGCCGCATTGCCACAATTGCGGCCAGAAAGTGCACCTGCACCGCACCATCGGTGCCTTCATGCACGACCTGCTGCACGGCGCGCTGCATTTCGAAGGCAAGATGTGGTCGACGCTGCCCAAGCTGATCCTGAAACCGGGCGAGTTGACCCGTCGCTATATCGCCGGGGAGCGGGCCAAGTTCGTCTCACCGATGGCGATCTTCCTGTTCACCGTGTTCCTGATGTTCGCCGTGTTCCAGGCACTCGGGCTATCCGTTCCCGCCGATATCGGTGGCGGTCCGGACGCGGAAGAAGCCCTGGTCGAGGAGCGCGAAGATCTCGAAGGGCGCCGCGCTGAGTTACAGACCGAAATCGCTGAGGCGGAAACCGACGCCGAGCGCGGCGCGCTCGAAAGCGAACTCGCCGAGCTCGAACGCGAAATTAACGGTCTGGATGCTGCGCGCGCCTTGATAGACGGCGAAGATATGGCGGCTGTGGCGGCCGTCGCGCAGGGCGAAGTCTCCGATGAGTCGGCAAGCGATGCCGGGGAAACCGGCTCCACCGCCGATGGCGCTTCCCCCGAAACCCGGAAGGCATCGTCGCGCGGTCGCAACAAGTTCAACCTTACCATCGGGGGCTCGGACGACTCGCCATTTCTCGAGAAGCTCCAACACAAATGGCGCACAAATCCCGGGCTGATGCTCTACAAGCTGCAATCGAACAGCTACAAGTTCAGCTGGCTGCTGATCCCGCTATCGATCCCGTTCGTATGGCTGTTGTTCCTCTGGAAGCGCGATTTCCGGGCCTACGATCACGCGATTTTCGTGACCTATTCGCTGGCCTTCATGTCGATGCTCTTCATCGTGCTGAGCATTCTGGGCGTCATGGGCGTCGGCCCGGCAATCCTTGCCAGCGCAGGCGCAATCATCCCGCCCGTTCACATCTACAAGCAGTTGCGCGGAGCCTACGGGCTGTCACGATTCTCGACCATCTGGCGCCTGGCCGTGTTGCTGGTCTTCATTTTCGTCGTGCTCTCGCTGTTCGCCTACCTGTTGTTCCTGCTCGGCGCGTTCTGACGCACTATTCGGCAGGCGGTGGCGTAGCGCCCGCTTCGGGAGCGTCATCCCTCGACAGCTCGGCTTCGGCCTCGTCGGCCAGGTCGCCGACTTCGCGCGCGGTCGCCTCGGCACCGTCTTCGATCGCTTCGCCGGCCTTGTCGAGATTCGCGGCGGTGTCCGCCGCCGCGCTGTCTGCGGTTTCGGATGCCGCATCGACGGTTTCCTGCGAACAGGCGGCAAGCGACAGAGCCAACGCGGCGAGCGTGGCGGCAATCGAATAACGCATTTGTAATCTCCCTCGGGTCCCGTTTCCGGTTCGAGGGGTCAACGCATCAGGCGCCCGCCGGTGCCGGGCCCGAATCGGAATCGCCCTTGCCGCCGCCGAACTTGCGCCCTGCCTGCGGGATCGAGCTGCCGTGGACCGGACGCACCGCGCTCGGCCCCTTGGGCTCGTCGGGACGATCGATCTTGCCGTTCTCGAGCAATTCGTTGATCTCGTCGCCGGTCAGCGTCTCGTATTCGAGCATGGCCTGGGCCAGCAGGTGGAGCTTGTCCTCCTGCGTCTTGAGAACATCGGTCGCCCGCTTCAGCGCGCTTTCGACCAGTTCCTTGATCTCGGCATCGATCAGCTTGTTGGTCTGTTCGGAACCCATCGTGCGGGCGGTCTGCCCCATGCCGAGATAGCCTTCCTGGCTTTCCTCGTATTGCAACGGACCGACCTTCTCGCTCATGCCCCATTTGGTGACCATGTTGCGCGCAAGCTTGGTGGCATACTGGATGTCCGAAGAGGCACCCGAACTGACCTTGTCATGCCCGAAGATGATCTCTTCCGCCACGCGGCCACCCATGGCGACGGCGAGGTCGGCATGCATCTTGTCACGGTGGTAGGAGTAATTGTCCCGCTCGGGCAGGCGCATGACCATGCCCAGCGCACGGCCGCGCGGAATGATCGTCGCCTTGTGGATCGGGTCAGAAGCCGGCTCGTTGAGCGAGACCAGCGCGTGGCCCGCTTCGTGATAGGCGGTCATCTTCTTCTCGTCGTCGGTCATGACCATCGAGCGGCGTTCGCTGCCCATCATGACCTTGTCCTTGGCGTCCTCGAATTCCTGCATCGCGACCAGGCGCTTGTTGCGCCGCGCGGCGAGCAACGCCGCCTCGTTGACGAGGTTGGCGAGATCGGCGCCGGAGAAGCCCGGCGTGCCGCGCGCGATGGTGCGCGAATTGACGTCGGGCGCCAGCGGCACCTTCTTCATGTGGACTTCAAGAATCTTCTCGCGGCCCTCGATATCGGGAACCGGAACGACGACCTGGCGATCGAAGCGGCCCGGGCGCAGCAGCGCAGGATCGAGCACATCGGGCCGGTTGGTCGCCGCGATGATGATAATGCCTTCATTGGCTTCGAAGCCATCCATCTCGACCAGCAGCTGGTTGAGCGTCTGCTCGCGCTCGTCGTTCGAATTGCCGAGGCCATGGCCACGGCTGCGACCGACCGCGTCGATCTCGTCGATGAAGACGATGCAGGGCGCGTTCTTCTTGGCCTGTTCGAACATGTCCCGCACGCGGCTCGCGCCGACGCCGACGAACATCTCGACGAAGTCGGAGCCCGAAATGGTGAAAAAGGGCACGCCCGCCTCGCCCGCAATCGCGCGGGCAAGCAGGGTCTTACCCGTACCCGGCGAGCCAACCAGCAGGGCGCCCTTGGGGATCTGGCCGCCGAGCTTGGAGAAGCGCGAAGGGTCCTTGAGGAATTCGACGATTTCCTCGAGCTCTTCGCGCGCCTCGTCGATGCCGGCGACATCGTCGAACGTGACCTTGCCCGATTTCTCGGTCAGCATTTTGGCCTTGGATTTGCCGAAGCCCATCGCGCCGCCCGCGCCGCCGCCTTTCTGCATCTGGCGCAGGGCGAAGAACGCCAGGCCCAGAATGAGGATGAAAGGCAGGGCATTGATCAGGATGTACACCAGCAGGTTCGGCTCTTCCTTCGGCGCACCGGAAAAGGCGACGTCGTTTTCCTCAAGCAGGGTCGGCAGCGAGGTATCGCCGGCCACCGGCACGGTCGAGAAGGTGTCCCCGTCCTTCATCTTGCCGACGATCCGGTCTTCCCCGATGCGGACTTCGGCCACCTGGCCTTCGACCACCTTGGTGCGGAATTCGGAATATTTGACCGCTTCGCCGGCTGCATCCTGCGGCGCGAACACCGACACGACCAGCAGCAGGACCATGAAGATCCCGCCCCACACCATCAGGCTTTTCATCCAGGGGTTGGGGCCGCCTTCTTCAGGCTGTTCGGGGCCGTTATTCTGGTCGCTCATTTCAGGGACATCCTTTCAGGAACGATATGTAAGCGCAGCGGGATGAATGACAAGTTTCGCCGCCGAGGAGAGTGTGGCGCGCGCCACCCAAGGTGCACCCGGGAATTTGCAGCCTCAAGCCATTGAATAACAAGCGCTTGACGCAAGCCAAGGTGACAAACCCGCGCTTTTGCAGGGGTAGAGGCAGATCGACAGTTCGAAATCTCCGATCGGACTGACGGGAGATTTCAGATACCGCCGACCGCAGGCGGCAGATCAGCGAAGAATCGCTGCTCCGCGCTAGCGCACCTTGTCCTTGGCCTCGCGCTCTTTCGCGTCCTTCTGCTCGCGCTTCTCTTCGTGCTTTTCCTTGCGCTCTTCGGCAGTCGCGGGAGCGGTGAAGGACATCACCACATCGCCCTCGCCCACGGTCGGTTGGGTCACCGACGTGAACAGCTCGATCGAATTGTCGGGACGGATGACCGCGAACGGCATGCCTTCGTCACCGAGATATTCGCGCAGATCCTTCAATCTGAACTGCTCGGTCATCCGGGTGCGCGAGAACTGCCAGCCCTCGCCCACCTTCACCAGCAGGTCGTAGACAGAGGGCTTTTCCTGGAAGATCACGTTGCCGCGCGCGGTCGTCATGCCCGTCCGCTGGTCGGGGCCAGCCTGCGCGACCATGTCGTAGCCCAGTTCGGGCCCGAGTTCCGAACAGACCAGTGCGTTGAACGCGTCGGTCTCGGTCATCGCGATCACGGTCCGGAAGCTCGAAAGCGGCAGATGATGGCGCCAATCGTCGTCGAGCATGTCGCCATGGTGGGTCGGCACTTCGAGCTTCTTGGCTGCGCGCAGCGCGAATTTCGAGCTGTCGACCACTTCGACCTTGATGTCCTGTGCTTTCAGCGCCTTGGCCAGTGCGAGGCTGAATCCGTTGACGCCGACCAGCATCAGGCCCTCGGCCCGTCCCTGGTCGATGCCGAGGCGATGCGCCCACCATTTGGCGGTGAAGCCGTGCGCCACGATGGTTGCGATTGCCGTCGCGAAGGCCAGCGGCACCAGCAGTTCGGCGCCTTCGACACCGCGCTGTTCGAGCCGGATCGCGAACAGACCGGTGATCGCCACGGCCACGATACCGCGCGGCGCGATCCAGGCGATGAACAGGCGTTCGCGCCACGGCACGTCGGAGAACAGCAGCGCCAGCAGCACGGTGGCGGGCCGCGCGACGAACATCAGCAGCGCGAGGAAGACGAGGAATTCCCACTGGACGCGGCTGACCACATCCCAGTTGAGCGTCGCCGACATGATGATGAACACACCCGAGATCAGCAGGACGACGAGGTCCTCCTTGAACCGGCGCAAAGCCTGGGTGCTGAAGGTCGGCTTGTTGGCCATGACCATGCCCATCACGGTAACGGTCACCAGCCCGCTTTCGTGCATCACCAGATCGGCAGCGACGAAGCTGGCGATCACGGTGACGAGCAACACCGGCGCCTTGAGGAATTCGGGCACATAGCCGCGCGGGAACAGCCAGGTCAGCGCCCAGCCGCAGGCGAGGCCGATCAGGGCGGCGATGCCCGTCGCCACCAGCACGTCGGTGCCGATATTGACCGGATCGATCTCGATCCCTTCATAGGTGAGGTAGGCGAAGATCCCGATCGCCAGCAGCGCGCCGATCGGATCGTTGATGATCGCTTCCCATTTGAGCGCATCGCCGGTGCGGCGCGGCACACGCAATTCGCGTAATAGCGGGCCGATCACAGTCGGCCCGGTCACCACCAAGATCCCGCCGAACAGCATCGACAGTTCCCAACTGAGGCCGACACCGTAGTGAACCGCCAGCGTACAGAAGGTGAAGCCGAGCGGTACGCCGAGGAAAATCAGGCGCTTCACCGCGCCAGCGGCCTGGATCAGGTCGCGAAAGCGCAGCGATAGCCCGCCTTCGAACAGGATCACCGCCACCGCCAGTTTGATGATCGGTTCTTGCAGTTCGCCGAAATCTTCGGCCGGATTGAGGTAGCCGAGCACGGGCCCGACGACGATTCCTGTAAGGAGAAGAAACACGATCGCGGGGCGTCCGGTACGCCAGGCGACCCATTGCGCGATCATGCCAAGGACGCCGATCAGCGCGATTTTCACCAAGAGTGTGTCTAAGTGCATCGGGTCCCCCTGCCCTATCGCCTTTGAAATTGCACCCCCTTTACGCGGCTAGGGCAAAAGGTTTCCCCTCGCCAAGCATTTGGCCGATGGGTAGGGCCCCTCCAACGAAGCCCGATCGCCGCGCAGCGATCGGATGCGATGGGCGCGAGAGAATGCCGGGAAGAATTGCCGCATACACCTTGATTGCAGGGCTGGGGTTCGGCGCGCTGAGCGCGGAGCAAACCCATGCACGCGAAATCGGTACGCAGGATAGCGGCGCGCAGGAAGCGGCCGGTCCGGTGGCCGAGGATGTCGGAGGCCAGGCGCGGATATATACGCCGGCCGATTTCACCCGCTTCGCTCCGCGCAATGCGCTCGACCTGCTCAATCAGGTGCCCGGCTTCCAGATCGAGGGCGCGAGCGGCGAACGCGGTCTCGGCCAGGCCTCTGGCAATGTCCTGATCAACGGTCAGCGTCTCTCGTCCAAATCCGAAAGCGCGCGCGACCAGCTCCGGCGGATCTCCGTCGGAGACGTGGTGCAAATCGAAATCATCGACGGGACGACGCTCGATATTCCCGGCCTGACCGGGCAAGTCGCCAACGTTATCGTCGAGGCAAGCGGCATTTCCGGCCAGTTCGAGTACGCGCCCGAATGGCGCCAGATCGGCGATCTGGCCTGGCTCAATGGCAGCGCCTCGATCACCGGGGCGAGCGGTCCGGTCGCCTATACGCTCGCGCTGCGCAACGAAGACGATACCGGTGCCTCAAGTGGCCCGGCCCTGCGTTCCGATCGCAATGGCGCACTGTTCGAGCGGCGCGACAGCGAGATCCGGCGGCGGCGGCAATCACCCAAGCTGTCGGGCAACGTCCGCTGGGACATCAGACCCGGCGTGATCGCCAATTTCAACGCCAGCCACGAATGGACCTTCGTTCGCCGGACCTCGGACGAACGCCGCACCGACGGCGCGGGCGAGAATGCCCTGCTGGTCGAGCGCCTTACGGACGAGGATGTCGTGCGCTACGAACTTGGCGGCGATATCGCTTTCCCGATGATCGGCGGACGGCTGAAACTGATCGGCCTCGCGATCGGCGAGGACACCGACTACGTGACGACGGAGCTGCTCGCCCGCGAGGCGGGCGGCGACTTCGCGGGCGCGCGCTTTGCCCAATTGGGCGATTCGGGCGAACGGATCACACGAGCCGAGTTCGGCTGGTCGGGCGGCGGTGCCGACTGGCAGATCGCGGGCGAAGCGGCGTTCAACACGCTCGACCAGATCGCCTCGCTGTTCGAGATCGATCCGGACGGAGATTTCGTTGAGCTCGATTACCCCGAAGGCGTCGGCGGCGTATCGGAGAACCGCTATAATGGCTCGCTCAGCTACGGCCGTCCGCTGGGTGACACGCTCTCGCTTCAGGCAACGATCGGCGCCGAGCAATCGACTCTCACGCAGACCGGTGCGGCCGCCACCTCGCGCAGCTTCTTCCGTCCGAAGGGCGCAGTCTCGCTCGCCTGGACCCCGCGCGACGATATCGACCTTACCTTCAGCGCGCGACGCCGCGTCGGGCAGCTCGAATTCGGCGATTTCCTTGCCCGCGTGTTTATCGGCGACGATCGCGAGAATGCCGGCAACAGCGACCTGCGCCCGCCGCAAAGCTGGGAATTCGAGATCGAGGCGCGCAAGGTTTTCGGCCCCTGGGGCAATGCCACGCTGCGCCTGTTCGACTACCGGATCGAGGACCTCGTCGATATCGTGCTCGTCGACGGCGGCGAATCGCCCGGCAATATCGACAGCGCGAGACGGACGGGGATCGGGTTCAACGGGACGCTCGAACTCGCCGCGCTGGGCATTGCGGGCGCCAAGATCGACGCCGAACTCGAATGGCAGGACGCCCGCCTCGACGATCCGCTCGACGGTGCGGTCCGTTCGATCAGCGACGCCGATCCCTATCGCGTAGATATCGAATATCGCCACGACATTCCCGGATCGATGATCGCCTATGGCGCGAGCGTCTATGCCCGCGCTGACGAACCCTATTTCCGGATTACCGAGACGGGTTTCGAGCGCGAAGGCCCTTTCTTCGGCGGCGTATTCGTAGAGCACAAGGACCTGCTCGGGCTCACCGTGAACCTACGTGTCGGCAACCCTTGGCTTGGGCGTGACACCTCGATCCGCACCGTGTTCGACGGGCCGCGCAACAGCGCCCCGATCCTGTTTGTCGAGGAGCGCGGCCGCCGGTTCGGGCGGCAACTGCGGCTGTCGGTCAAGGGCTCGTTCTGACGCAACGCTCCCGCTCTGTTCACGATCGGGAAACCTGCACTGGCGCAGCATCCGCGCAGAATTCTACGGAGGTTACCAGCATGTCCGCGATTCGCCTTGCCCTGCCCTTCGCCACCCTCGCTCTTATCGGCACGCCCGTACTGGCGCAGGAAGCGGCCCCGACAGACGATAGCGCCACCGCGCCGTTCGACTGCTCCGGCGTTGTAACGACCTTGCGCGATCCGCAGGTGCAGGCGACCGCGACCGCCGCCGCGGCGATCCTCGGCGAACTGCTGCTCGACGTTCCGGTCGGGCCGCTGGTCGCGGTGATGGACGACACGGTCGGTCGCCTGGCCGACGAAGCCGGCACGCAGGCCCCGGCACGTACCGAAGTCGCGCCCGATGCGACCTTTCGCGACTTGGTCGGCCCGCAGGGAGACCGCATGGCAACCGAACTCGCCACCCGCGTGCCGCAAGCGATGGATGCCGCGGCGGAAGTGGCCGTCGCGGTCGAGAAGGCAAAGCCCGCGCTCGGCAAGCTCGCCGCGAAGATGAAGCGCGCCCTTACCGCGAATTTTCCCAGCCTCCCCCGCGACTAAACACAGCGCTGCCATTGCCTCTACGCACCGCTTGCGGCAAAGCGCGGCCTGATGTGGCATCTCTACCAATTCCCGCTGTGCCCGTTCAGCCGCAAGGTGCGCCTGCACCTGGCGGAAAAGGGCATGGCCTACGAATTGGTGCGCGAGGATCCCTGGCGGCGGCGCGACGAGTTTCTCAACCTCAATCCGGCGGGCCGGGTGCCGGTGCTACGCGAAGACGACAAGAATATCGTTCTCGCCGATAGTCGCGCGATCTGCGAATTCATCGAAGAGAGCTTCGAAGGCAATGCGATGATCTTCGGCAATGCGCTCCAGCGCGCCGAGATCCGCCGTCTCGTCGCACTGTTCGACGAGCACCTCTACGGCGACGTCACCGCCCCTCTGCTGCAGGAAAAGATGAAGAAGCGGCTCGTCACCCGCGAACCGCCCGATGCGCGCGTGCTGCGCGAGGCGATGAAGCTCGCGCACGAGCATCTCTACCATATCGACTGGCTGGTCGATAACCGCGCCTGGCTCGGCGGACCGCGCCTCAGCCTCGCCGATCTGGCTGCGGCGGCGCAATTGTCCGTCGCCGACTATCTCGGCGCGCTCGACTGGCGTGGCCACGATCAGGCCAAGAGCTGGTATTCGGTGATGAAAAGCCGCCCCAGCTTCCGCCCGCTATTGGCGGAGAAAATGGACACCATCCAGCCCGCCAGCAACTACGCCGATGTGAACTGGTAGGGTGAGTGGTGACGCACCCGCATCGGCGGGTGCGCCCTCGGACCGAGGCTAGGACTTAAACCGGCTTCACCCCGAACCGGCCGTGCTTGCGGTACCGCACCATCCAGCGCTCCAGGAAGACGTCGAGCGGCTTGGGCGTAATACCGAGCTTGTCGAACCCGGGATAATCTCCGCTCACCGTGCTGCCCTTTTCAAGCAGCTTCCACTGCTGCTGGGTGATGGGCGCGCCGGGCATCCAGCCGGTCGCAGCAGCGATCCCGCCGGACACCGAATCGGGCAAGGGAATGAAGTGCCGCTTGCGGCCCTGCTGTTCGGCGATGCGACGGTTCAAAGCGAGCATCGGCACCCGCTCGGGTCCGCCCAGCTCATAGGTCTTGCCGCCATGCTTGCTTGGATCCCCCAGAGCAGCAACGATCGCCGCGGCGACATCGTCGACCCAGACGAGTTGCAACTCGCTGTCGGGCGCGAACACAGGGAGCACAGGAAGGCGCTGAATCAGCCCGGCCATCATGTTGATGAACTCGCCATCCTCGCCGAAAATGATCGACGGGCGCATGATCGTTGCCTTGGGGAAGGCGTCGCGCACGGCCTCCTCGCCCTCGGCCTTAGTCACGGCATAGGCGGTGTCGCCTTCGATATCGGCGCCGATCGCCGACACATGGACCAACGCCTGCACCCCCTCCTCGGCCGCAGCTTTGGCGATGTTCTGCGCCCCGTCGGCCATCACCGCGCCCAGATCGCCCTCGAAAGTGCCGACCAGGTTCACCACCAGATCGGAGCCGGTCATCGCCGCCCGGACGCTTTCGGACCGCGTCACGTCGCAACGCACCATTGCGACTTGGCCGAGATTCGCCATCGGACGCAGATCGCGCGCCTTTTCGGGATGGCGGCTGGCGATCTTTAGGCGCGCGCCGCGCTTCAGCAGGTCCTGCGCCACATGGATGCCGACCCACCCGCTGCCGCCGAACAGCGTCACGAGTTTGCCGGAAAGGGGATCGGTTCTGGTCATGGTCTGGCGTCCTGCCTGTCGCGCGAATTGTCGGTCGGGTTTCGAGGCCGCGTTAATGGTCACAAGAAGCGTTGACAATGCCCCTGGCACTTCGCTAGTGGCCCGCGCCTACCGAGCGGTGGTCTTATGACGATGCACCGCATGAAAAGTGCCCAGATGGCGGAATTGGTAGACGCGCATGCTTCAGGTGCATGTATCCGCGAGGGTGTGGAGGTTCGAGTCCTCTTCTGGGCACCATTTCAACATACGTCGCTATGACGCCGACGGTTGCGAGAGCCCACCGAGGCAGGCCGCAAGAGGCTGTGGAGCGCGACGATGAGCACAAAGTTTCCGGGCCTCGCCTTCGCGATACTGGTCGCGGCTCTTGCTGCGCTTGCATCATTTCAATTCGGATTTCCGATTATCCTCGCGGGTCTCTTGCTGGGGCTCGCGCTGTCGGTATTCGGCCAGGGCGAAATGTTTCGGCCGGGCCTCGAATTTGCCGGGCGATATCCGTTGCAGGTCGGGATCGTGTTGCTCGGCGTGCAAGTGACCTTCGCGCAGGTCGCCTCGCTCGGCTGGTTCGCCTTTGCCGGATTGCTGGCGGTGATGGTCGCGGCGATGGCGGCCGCGCTGCTGACCTCGCGCGCGGTCGGCGAGCGCTGGGAAGCAGGCTTGCTGGCTGGTGGCGCGACAGCAATTTGCGGGGCCTCTGCGGCGCTCGCGCTTTACGGCGTGATCGGCAAGGAGCGGGTCGACCAGACGCGGTTCGCCGTGACGCTGGTGGGCGTGATGATCTGCAGCGCGATCGCGATGGCGATCTATCCCGCACTCGCCCACTGGGCGGGGCTCAGCGACACGCAGGCGGGCTTCCTGATCGGCGCGTCGGTGCATGATGCGGGGCAGGCGATCGGCGGCGGTTTCGCCTATTCGGATGCGGCTGGCACACAAGCGACGGTGATCAAGCTGTCGCGGGTGGCGATGCTCGCCCCGATGGTTGCGCTGACCGCATGGATCATCGGGCGTTCGGCCAAGGGCGCGGCCAGCGGCAAACGAGCGAGCGTGCCTTGGTTCGTCGTCGCCTTCTTCGTGGTGCTGGCGATCAACAGCTTCGTCCCGATCCCGGCGGACTACGCCGGAACCGCGCTCGATATATCGAAAGCGCTGTTGCTTCTGGCGGTCACGGCGACCGGTCTGCGCTCGCGGCTCGGCCTGTTGTGGGAAGCGGGCTGGCGAACGCTCGCGCCGGTGCTGGCGGCCAGCCTGACCGCTTTCGCGGTGGCCTGGGCGGTTATGCTGGGCCTCGCCTGATCCGCTCTAGCTGGGACGCGGCAGCGCGGTGGTGTGCTTGACGCGCTCCATCGAAAAGCTCGCCGTGACATCGTTCAGGCCGGGGATCGCCGCGATCAGCCGGTGATAGATCCGGTCGTAATCGGCGATATCGCGAACCCGCACGGTCAGCATATAATCGATCGAGCCGGCCATGCGGTGGCATTCGACCACTTCGTCGATCGCCTCGATCCCCTCGGAAAACGAGGCGAGCCATTCCGGGTCGTGGCGCGTGGTGGTGATCGCGACATAGACCAGCGTGCCAAGCCCGACGGCAGAAGGATCGAGCAGCGCAACCCGCTTTTCGATGATCCCCGCTTCCTCCATCCGCCGGATGCGCCGCCAGCACGGATTGGTCGACAGGCCAACCCGCTCTCCGATCGCGTGAACCGGCAGCGAAGCATCGTGTTGCAACACGTCGAGGATTGCCCAGTCGATGGCATCCAATTCTAATGTTTCGCGCTTCATTGGGATATTATACCCCACAACTGGCGCAAAGAACAGATGTTTGGTATGATCTCACGCATGACAGCTGGTATTCTTCCCTTTGAAGGGAACACACCAATCATGCTGCGCAAAGCTTTTACCGAACACCCCCGAACAGTGGGCGAATCCTATTCCGAACACCTCGTCCAGGCGTCGGGCTTCGGCGGGCGTATGATCGTGGCCGGAATCGGCTGCATTCTTCATGGCATCTTTCCGTTCCTGTTCGTGAAGACCGGCAGCCGCCAGATCAACCATCTCCATGATCGCATGGTCACCAATCGGCGCCGCAAGCCCGAGCCGCTCGAGGCTGGGGCGATCGATTTCGTGATCTGACGGGGGGTCGCCATCGCGGGTCGGGCGCGCTAGGACGCGGGCAAATTCCATGACGAAAGGCCCAGCGACCATGACCGATTATCCCTCCCTCCACCTCCTCATCGGCGGCGAGAAACTGGGCACGGACGGGCGCGAGACGCGCGATGTTATCGATCCGGCGACCGAAGAGACGATCGGCTCGCTCCCCTGCGCCAGCAGCGACGATCTCGATCGCGCTCTCGAAAATGCCGACAAGGGTTTCAAGGTGTGGCGCAACACGCCCGCACCCAAGCGCGCCAAGGCGCTGCAGAAGGCCGCCCAGCTGCTGCGCGAACGCTCCGACGAGATCGCGCGGATCCTGACCCGCGAACAGGGCAAGCCGGTGCCCGAGGGCAAGGGCGAAGTGCTCTATTCGGCCAACCTGTTCGATTTCTACGCCGGCGAATGCCAGCGCATCTACGGTCGCACGCTGGTGCGGCCCGACGGCCAGGCAGCGCGGATCGAATACGAGCCGGTCGGCCCCGTCGCCGCCTTCGCTCCGTGGAACTTCCCCGCGATCAATGTCGCGCGCAAGGTTGGCGGTCCGCTCGCGGCGGGCTGCTCGGTGATCGTCAAGCCCGACGAAGAAACGCCGGCCACCGGCCTCGCCGTGTGCCAGGCGCTGCTCGATGCGGGCGTTCCGGGCGAGGTCTGCCAGGCCGTGTTCGGCGTGCCCGACGACATCAGCCGCCACCTCCTCGGCTCGCCGATCGTCAAGAAGCTGAGCTTCACCGGCTCGACCGAGGTCGGCAAGCATCTCGCCAAGCTGGCGGCAGAAGGGCTCAAGAAGGCGACCATGGAACTGGGCGGCCACGGCCCCGTGCTCGTGTTCGACGACATGGATGTCGACACCGTGCTCGATCAGGTGGTTCCGGCCAAGTACCGCAATGCCGGGCAGGTCTGCGTCAGCCCGACGCGCTTCATCGTGCAGGATTCGATCTACGAGAAATTCCGCGACGGCTTCGCCACGCGCGCCAAGGCGATCCAGGTAGGCAACGGCTTCGACGAAGCGACCCAGATGGGCCCGATGGCCAATGCCCGCCGCCCCGATACGATCGAGAGCATGATCGCCGACGCCCGCGACAAGGGCGCGCAGGTGCTCGCCGGGGGTGAGCGGGTCGGCAACCAAGGCTTCTTCTACGCCCCGTCCGTGCTGGCCGACGTTCCGCTCGAGGCCGAGATCATGAACGAGGAACCGTTCGGCCCCGTCGCGCTGATCAATCGCTATGCCGACGAAGATGCGATGCTGGCTGAGGCCAACCGCCTTCAATACGGCCTCGCGGCCTATGCCTGGACCCAGGACAGGGCCCGCCGCCAGCGCGTCACCCGCGCGATCGAGGCGGGCATGGTCGCCCTCAACGGCACCAATGTCAGCGCGGTCGATGCCCCGTTCGGCGGGGTCAAATGGTCGGGCTATGGCAGCGAAGACGGTGCCGAAGGCGTGACCGCCTGCCTGAACCTGAAGAGCGTGCACGAGACGTTGTGAGTCTTTTGTTTTAGTCCCTCAGACGCCGGGCGGCGGGCATCCGCCCGCCTAGGCTTCGGCCTACCGGCCGGCGTGCGGTCGCACGCGTGCGCGCTGCCGCGCGCAAATTCAGGACGAATATCGCCATCTAGCGCCAAGCGGACATGACCGAGGCGGTCGCCTGAGGCCGACCAGGCCGAAGCAAGGCCGACCGGCCGCCCGCACAGGTGCCCCGGACCCCGGACTTGATCCGGGGAGGGAATAGCACCGAGGATGGACCCGCGGATGCGGGTCCGTAACCGAAAAAACACTTCTCCGCACCGACCGGGAGCCATCGACCGCGCCCCTCTTCCCTCTCCCCGCGCGCCCTCAATTCAGTACATTGATCGCCGCGCGCACCCGCGCTTCGACGTCGGCGCGCGGGAGGCCGGGGGGGATTTCCTCGCCGAAGCATATCGTGATCGTGCCGCTGCGCTTCCAGAAGCGGTGGTAGAGCGGGCCGCTGTTCACCGCCATTGGGATGACCGGCACGCCGAGCATCTTGTAGAGCCCGGCGAACCCTGCCTGGAGTTGCGGCTCACTGCCGTGGGGGATGCGGCTGCCCTCGGGAAAAATCGCCAATACGCGCCCATCGGCGGCGAATGCCTTGCCGTCGGCGATCATCTTGCGCAGCATCTTCGCGCCCTGTTCGCGGTGTACGGCCACTGCGCCCCACCTCCCCGCCGCGGGACCCCAGCCGGGGATCTTCCACAGTTCCGCCTTGGCGAACGGCACCGGCTTTTCGAGTAGCGCGGGCAAGTGGATCGCCTCGAAGAAGCTCTCATGCTTGCTCGCGACGAGCTTGCCCCCGCCAGGCACCTCGCCTTGCACCTCGATCCGGATGCCCAGCAGATTGCGCACACACCATTCGTGCCATTCGGACCAGCGCTGCACCCCTGCGCTTGCGCCCGGCAGCTCGAGCAGCGCGGCAAGGCCCGCCCAGCCGATCAGCGGGAAGCAGCCGCCGTAAAAGGCGATCAGGAAGACGATGTTGCGAAGAATGGTGATCGGGCCGGGCATCGCGCTATTCCCAAAGCCCCGCGACGCGCCGCGCAAGCAATTTGTGATATTCGAGGAACAACATGGCGAGATCGGGATCGCTCGGCACCGCATCTTCCAGGATCACGACCGTGCCGTCGGTCGCCCGTTCGAGATCGAGCGCGGACCGCCGGATATGCCAGTCCGACGTGACCAGACGGACCGATTTGTAGTCCTTTTCCTTGAGCCACTTGGCCGCTTCCAGCGCGTTGCTCTTGGTATCGACCGAGCGGAAATCGAGCGTGACGCAGCACTCCATCAGCGATTCCTCGACACCGAAGCTGGCGGCGAATTCGGGCGGGCGGACCTCGCGATCTACCCCGGCGACGAACAGCGCCTGGGTCGTGTCGGCGCGCAACAGGTCGAGCCCGCGCGCAATCCGTCCGCTGCCGCCGGTGGGCACGATCACCGCATCGGTACGCGTATCCGCATCTGCCGGCTGCGGCAGCACGATCGAGAACCAGACGAAGCCGAGCGCCCATAACAGGGCCCCGATCGCGGCGACGCGGCGAATGACCTGACCAGCGCTCACAGCATCCGCCCCAGCGCGCGCATGACGGACAGCCGCGCGGTGATCCCGGCGAGAAGCACCCCGACGAGCGGGACGGCCGCCAGCACCAGCCAGTCGTCCCATTCGAGCGTCGCCTGACCCGCCAGCCCGTCACCCAACGCGGAGAATTGTGCGCCGAGCACGAGGATCGTCAGCAGCCCGACAGCGAGGCCGAGCGCGCCGCCACCCGCAGCATCGAGCGCGATCGAGCGCTGGAAGATGCGGGTGATCTGGCGGTCGGTCCCGCCGAGCATGTGAACGATGTCGATCGTGTCGCGATGCGCACCGATCGCGGTACGCGCGGCCAGCAGCACCGCCGCCGAGGTCGCCGCGCCGAGCAATACGATCAGCGCCAGCGCCAGCCAGCGCAGGCCCTGCACGGCCTTGAACACCGGACCAAGCCAGCTCGCCTGCGGATCGACCCGCGAGGTCGGGGCAAGCGGCGCGATGACCTGTTCGATCCGTGCAAGATCGTCGTCACCCGGTTCGCTCCGCATGCGGATATCGATCATTGCCGGGATCGGAACGTCCGCGCCCTCCACCGCTTCCTCGCCCAGCCAGGGCTCGACGAGCGCATCGAGTTCTTGCTGCGGCACGCGCCGCACCGACAGCACGCCATCGAGCTGGCGCAGCGCGGGAATGGCCAGATCGACCTGCTGCCCGCGCAATTGCGGATCGGGCTCTAGCACCTGCACCGTCACCCCGCCTTCGAGCGTGGCGCTGGTGCGCGCGGCCATGTTGCCGAGCGCCAATGCGCCGGCTGCGGCCACCACGGTGATCGCAACCATGATCGCCACCAGCCACGGCATCGGCCCGCGCATCCTCCCTTGCGGCACCAGCGCGGTGTCGCCCGCCGCACCCAGTGTCCGCCAACCGCGCCGCACGCCGTCCTTGACCACCGGTGGCGCGGATTTGCTTGCCTTGGCAGCCATCACGACAGGCTCCGCCGCGGGGGATAGCGCAATGCCCCGGTGGGATCGGACAGCTTGCCCTTGTCGAGCCGCATGATCATCGAATCGGGCACCTTGCGCAGCAGTTGCAGATCGTGCGTCGCGACGATCACCGAGGTGCCGAGACGATTGAGCGCCTCGAACAGCCGCATCAGCCGGGCCGCCATTTCGGCATCGACATTGCCTGTCGGCTCGTCGGCGACCAGCATGTCGGGCCGTCCGATGACGGCGCGCGCGATCGCGACGCGCTGTTGCTCCCCGCCCGAAAGCGTCGCGGGCTTGGCATCGATCCGGTCCGCCAGCCCCACCCATTCGAGCATGTCGCCAACCGGCTTGCGCAGGTCCTTCTCCGCCACGCCCGCCACACGCAGCGGCAGGGCGACATTATCGAACGCGCTAAGATGCGGAAGGAGACGGAAATTCTG
Organism: Alteriqipengyuania halimionae; assembly: GCF_009827575.1. NCBI lineage: Bacteria > Pseudomonadati > Pseudomonadota > Alphaproteobacteria > Sphingomonadales > Erythrobacteraceae > Pseudoblastomonas > Pseudoblastomonas halimionae. The sequence goes on from NZ_WTYR01000001.1 coordinate 1,794,837, forward strand.
GAACACGACCCCGATCCGTCGGCGAAAACCGGGCAGGCGGTCTCGCGGCAGGGTGATCGCGTCCTGCCCGAACATCTTGATCACCCCGCGCGAGGGGCGCTGGGCGAGATAGAGCAGCTTGAGGAGCGAGGTCTTCCCCGCCCCGCTCGCCCCGGTGAGGAAATAGAACCGCCCCGGAAACAGCGAGAACGAGACGTCGCTGAGCACTTCCTTGCCCGTGCCGTAGCGCAGCCCGACATTGTCGAAGCGGACGATCTCTTCTTCGCTATGCTGGGTCATTGGGCTGGGTCATCGGGGCGGCTTTTGCTCTGTCCTTTGAAGGGCGCGCGTCCGTCGCACCCCTTCCCAAATGCCTATAGCCGCGCCGCCATGTGGAAAAAAGGGCGCGTTTGGCCGGTTTGCACGGACATGAACTTGCTTGGCCCGCCAGCTTGCGCCTAAGCGGTTCGAATGATTATCGCCTGTCCGGCCTGCAACACCCGCTACGCCGTCCCCGACAGCGCGATCGGCGTTGACGGTCGCACGGTGCGTTGTGCCAAATGCAAGCACAGCTGGTTCCAGGACGGCCCGCCGCCCGAGCGCGTCGCGGAACAGCCCGCGCCGCCCGAAGCTCCGGCACCATCACCTCGGCCGACACCGACGCCCGAACCGGCGCAGGAATCCGCGCCTCCGCGGCCCACGCCTCCGCCACCCCCTCCTACCGAACCGACGCGCGCAGCGCGGCGCGAGCCGATGGCAGGCCCCGGCAACGAGGCCGTCGAGCGTCCGCGACGCCGCGAATATGTCGCGCCCGAACCAGCGCCGACGCCAGCGCCAGCGCCAACGCAAGAACCGACGCCCGCGCCGACACCGCAACGATCGGCTATTCGCGACCGTTTGGCGGAAAGCAATCGGGCTCCCGTGCCGCCGGTCGCCAGCGATCCGCTGCCCGAGCCGCGGGACGATCAGGCCGAGCCGCCGGTGGGTCACGATATCGCAGCCGAAGTGCCGCGCGGATTCGATGAGGACGAATACGAGCGCGGATCGAGCTTCGCGCATGAACCGCCGTTCAAGGCGCGCCGCAACTGGACCCGGATCTGGACCATCGGCGCGGTCGCCTTCGCCCTCGCCGCGGCGGCGGTGATCGGCGCGATCAATTATTTCGGGTTGCCGGGCTGGATGCCGTTCAGCCAGCCGACCTTCGTGCAGGCGCCGCCCGACCTCGTGCTCGAATTCCCGGCCGATCGTCAGGAACGCCGCACCCTGCCCAACGGGATCGAATATTTCGAAACCAGCGGCACGGTGACCAATGTCGGCACCGAAACCCGTCGCCTGCCGCCCATCAAGGTGGTGCTGCGCGATTCGCGCGACCGGATCGTTTACGATGCGCAGATCGTCCCGCCCGTCAGCGAACTGGCTCCGGGCGAGAGTATCGAGGTAAACGAGGCGATCGTCGACGTTCCGACGAGCGCGAAAATCAGTGAGTTCGGCTGGGCCGCGTACTGATCATTCGAATTCGACCAGCACCGTGCGCCTGGTTTCCTTGCGCTGGCGCGCGATATGTCGCTTGCCTACGTTCGGATTTGCCTCTGCCAGCTTGACGCGGGCCGCACGCACGATCCGCACTGCCGCACTGGCCCGCGCCTTTCGCGCCTCGCGCTTCAGCGGCGCGCGCACGGCGGCAAACGGGGTTGCGAGGGTCAAGGCAGCGATGATCGTCTTGGCTATCATACCCGTTCAACGGGCATATCTGGGGCCGCGTTCCGACGCTGATGGTTACCGACACGTAAATCGGGCTCGAGCTGGCGCGACGTCCGCTGCTCGATTTACCCCGTAGATTGTCGCAATCTGGACAGATCGGAGTCGAATTTGAACAGAGGCGCTTGCAGCGGCCCGAAACGGGTGTTAATGGCGCGCCCCTACCAGACGGGCCCGCTCGGAAAAGCGGGCTTTGTCATGTTGAAGAGTGCGGTCGTGGCGGAACTGGTAGACGCGCAACGTTGAGGTCGTTGTGGGTGAATAACCCGTGGAAGTTCGAGTCTTCTCGACCGCACCATTTCTCCAGATGTCGAAGCGAGCCGGCCCGTCAGGGCTACCGGTCAGGCGCGCTTCCGCTTGCGCCTAGTTCTCTATCAGGATGAACGGGGCCCAGACCGACGGATGCCCGGCATCGGCCACCGTTCGGTTCTCCATCAGCTCGACTTGCGCTTGCCGAAGCGCCTCGGCCCGATCGCGGCCCTGTGCCGCAATTTCGACCGTTCGCGCGCTCAGATAGGCTGCGGCATCGTCGCGGACCCGCCAGTGCGATAACAGCAGCGAGCGTGCCCCGGCTTGGGCAAAAGCGGCGGCTAGGCCTCCAAAAGACGGCGCGCCGGGAGAACTTCCCGCTGCAGTGTTGCAGGCCGAGAGGATTACCCAGTCGGCATCGATAGCCAGCCCCGCGATCTCGCTGGCCCCCAACAGTCCGTCGTCTCCGGAATCGCCCTCTCCCGGCCGGAGCAGCAATGCCGGTTCCCACAGATCGGCCAGTTCGCCCGCGACCAATCCGTGCGTGGCGAAGGCGAGAACGGCGATATCCTGGAGATCCGCCGCCTTGAATCGCGCCTCGCTGGCATCGGGGCCGATCATCAGAGTGCGGGCAGAAGGCGGAAAACTCGCGGCGATCCGATTGAGTTCACCCGCGGCTCCGGGCAATTCGGGCAAGTCAGCGATGGTCGTCGCGTCGGGACGCCCGCTCCGGAACAAGCCGGCGAGCCGTTCACCGCCATCGGACCCGGGGAGCGCAATGCCCCCCACACCGACGAAGCGTCGGCCCGCCTCCGTTTGGGATTGCGCATCGGCGCGCGAGAACAGCGCAAGATTGCCGATCGTCTGTGACCCGACCATGCGCGCGAGCCAGGGTGCACGCCGCAGGTCGCCCGTATAGGCTTCGGTCACCAGCATCCCCAGCGGCAGCGTGGCGAGGCTTCGTCCGCCATATACGAGGACACGGTCCACTCCAGCCACGCCATCGGGGAAGAGCGCCGCGAAGAGCGCGTGGGCTTCCTCCTGAGGAAAGCTCGCCAGCGTTTGCGGCGCATCGACCGCAGCGCGCAAGGTCGCAACCGAAGCTGCAATATTATCCATTTCCAGCGCATGCGACGCCACGCCATCGGCCGACACGCGCACCAGCCAACCCTGCAGATCGCCTTCGACCGGAGCGACGAGGATTTCGTCCGCCCCAAGGCGAGTACGGAGATCGGCCAATGCGACCGGTACGGGGCGATATCGCGCGACGAAATCGGGATGCTCCTCAAGAAGCGCTCGCTCTGCAACCTGCTGGAGCCCGGCCACCGAAGCGAGTTCTGCGGTCAGTTCGCCGGCGGTATCGGTTGCATCGATTCGCGCCTGGTCGAGACGTGCCGAAAGTTCTGCCTGCTGCCTTGCCAGGTCGAGCAATTCGTTGCGCAGCGTCTGTGCATCGCCGTCCTGATCCGATCCGTCGCGCGCAAAATCCTGTCGGCGTGCCAGCTCGGAGATATTCGCAAGCTGCATCGCGCGGAAAATGCGCTCCTCGTCGCCGAGGCCGCTGGCCAGCGCCAGATAAAGCACCGCGCTTTCGCGGTGGGCGTCGCTCTCGCGCACCAGCGCCGCATCGGACAGCGAGACGTCGGCCAAGCGCGATTCGAGACGGGCGATCGCGTCGTCAGCCTGGTCGAGAGACGTTGCGGCATCCTCTCCGTCGAGCTGGCGCAGGCGCGCGAGCAGCAACTCGGCATGGATGCGGTCCTTGTGATTCGCAATCAGATCGGACTGCATCTGCGGCACCCAAAGTTCGGCTCGTTCGCGCGCTTCCGCTATTGCGCCGCGTCGCATGTCCCATTCGGCACGGTAGAGATGGATCTGCGCCTGTTCGGAGCTATCCTCCTCGATCGCGGCATCGGCCAGTTCGAGTGCCCGGTCGGACGCCTGCTCGAACGCGGTCCAGTCGTCGCGGCGCGCGGCGAAATCGGCGAGTTCGGCATGGAGGTAGGCGGTCGCGAAAGGGGGCCGAGCGTTCCCGGCCCGAGGAAGCTGAACAGCGGGATGACGATCGTGTCGAGGTCGGTCGCGGCGTTGACGTTGCTATCGTAGCCTGCGCGCGCATCGAGGAAGCCGGAGACGTCCGATCCGCCGCCCGCGATCTGCTTGTCGAGTTGGCGGACGAAACCGGCGAAGCGCTGGCGCACCGGATCGGGCAGGCTCGGATCCTCGACCACGCTGGCGAATTCCTGCCGGGCGGTGTCGATGTCGCCTGCCAGGGCATAGGCGCGGGCGAGTTCGGCGCGGGCGGCGGCATTGTCGGGCTGGACGGCGAGTACGCGTTGGAGCGCGATAATCGCTTCGCCATATCGCCCGGCATCGAGCGCCGCGATCCCAAGCTGGTAGTCGAACGCGGGATCGCCCGCGCGCTCCTTGGTCCGCGCCGCCAGCGTTTCATATGTGTCCGCGCCGTTCGCATCCTGTGCCGCGACATTGCCGCACAGCAAAACCGACGATGCAAGCAGCGCGCCCATCATTCTCGCACCGAGCGCCCGTTTAATGCCAGTCATCAACCGCCCCTTTGTATTGAACGGGGCAGTTATCGGCAGCTGCGCAGAAAAGGTCGCCTTAAAACTAAGGCGAGAGCGATGACGAACGCTGTTAGGCTTATGACGGCGCGGAACGTTCTAGCGAGGCCTGCGGCATCGGAAAGGCGAATAACCCAATCCATGGTCGCATGTATCGTCGCCCTGCCGTAGAAATCGATGATATGATCTTCGATGCGGCGCTTTGGGCAGGGCATACAGGATCAAGTACTGATGGCTAATATCCCTTTACCCACGGATCCCGCATGATCCTCCCCGGACCGAAGGTTGAAGCCCTTCCGAAGAAATCTCCGCGATCTTAATACGCTAACCCCCGATCGACTTTTGCAAAACCCCGCGCTCGGTGTAACACGGCGGCTGCAACTCGCCCGCCGAGCAGCGTCACAGCGCGACGAGCGGCGAGAAGCGGAAGCGGAAGCGGGGGGGGGCTTGGTTCGCCGCGGCCTTGGCAAACGCCTCAGGAGCGCGAGCCGTTTGCCCCTGTCGCAAGTGACCGGGACGCCTCGGGTCAGCCTGCGAAGACGCTCGGCAGCCAGAGCGACAGCGGCGGCACGTAGGTGATCAGTGCCAGCGCGGCGAGCAAGGTGAGGTAGAACGGCCAGATCGTGCGGATCAGCGTCGTCACCGGCAGCTTGCCCACCGCCGAACCCACGAACAGGACCGAGCCGACCGGCGGCGTCACCAGGCCGATGCCCAGATTGAGCATCATGATGATGCCGAAATGGACCGGGTCGACCCCCACGCCCATCGCAACCGGCAGGAAGATCGGCGTGGTGATCACGATTAGCGGCGCCATGTCCATGAAAGTGCCGAGCGCAAGCAGCATCAGGTTGATGATCAGCAGGGTCAGCAGCGGATTGTCGGTGATGAACCCGATCAGCGCGCCCAGCTGGCTCGGCACTTCGAGCAGCGCCATGGCAAAGCCGAACGCGGTTGCCGCGGCGATGATGAACAGCACCATCGAGGCGGTGCGGACCGATTTGCGCGCCGCTTCCCAGAAGGCGGTCCAGCCGAGGCTGCGATAGACCAGCGAGCCCACCAGCACGGTGTAGATCACCGCGACGGCAGAGCTTTCGGTGGCCGTGAAGAACCCGCTGAGGATGCCGCCCATGATGATCAGCGCGGTCATCAGGCCGGGGATGGCATAGGCGGTGGCGAGGATGAATTCGCGCCAGCCGGGGAAGCGTCCGGTCGGCAGGGCACGCCGCCTGGCCACGATCCATGCGGTCAGCATCAGCATGAACCCGGTCAGCAGGCCGGGAAACACCCCGGCGAGGAACAGGTCGCCGATCGAGACGCCCATGCCCGAAGCGGCCGAATAGATGATCATGTTGTGCGATGGCGGGATCAGCAGGCCGACCACCGCCGCGGTCACTGTCACATTGATGGAGTAATCGCCGGGATAGCCTTTTTCCTTCATCATCGGGACCATCGTCGATCCGATCGCCGAGGCGCTGGCGATGGCCGATCCCGAGACCGCGCCGAACATCATCGAGGCGCCGACATTGACGATGCCGAGACCGCCCGTGACCCGTCCCACCGCCGCATCGGCGACCCGCACCAGCCTCTCGGCGATGCCGGCGCGATACATTAGGTCTCCGGCGAAGATGAAGAAGGGGATCGCCATCAGGGTGAACACGCTGATCCCCGCCGCGCTCCGCTGCACCGCCACGATCGGCGGAATGCCCAGCGTGGCGAAACAGGCGAGGCTTGCGCCGAGCAGCGCGAAAGCCACCGGGACGCCGACCGCCAGCAGAACCAGCAGCACGCCGAACAGGGTGAGAAGTTCCATTAGGCGTCCTCCTCGTTGTCGCGGGGCGCCTGGCCCATCGACAGCTGGGGCAGCGCGAAGAGCATCATCAGCAGACCGGCGATCGGCATGGGTATGTAGGCGACGGCGCGACTGACGCCGATCGAGGGGATCACGTTTTCGCGCACCAGCCAGCACATCTGCGCGCCATAAATGCACAGGACCAGGCCGATCAGGGCGATCACCGCGGCAACGATCCGCCGGACGGGCCCGGCGCGATCGCCCAGCCGCTCTTCGAGCAGCGCAATGCGGATATGGAAGCCCTCGTAAACGCCCGCGGCCGCCGCAAACATCACGTACCAGATCATCAGGACGAGCGAGGCCTGCTCGGTCCACGAAGGGCTCGATGCGAGGACGAAACGTCCGAACACCTGCCATCCGATCACCAGGGCCATGGCCGCCAGTCCGGCGGACGACAGGACGATCAGCCCGCGTGCGATGCGTGCCATCATGCCGTATTTCCTCCGCCCATCGAAAGTATGCCTTCGACCACCGCCTTCTGTTCAGGCGTGGTGATGAAACGATCCCAGACCGGCCGCATGAGCGCCGCGAACGGCTCCTTGTCGACGGGGGTGACCTCGATCGGCGACGCAGCGATGATCTGCTTCGCTTCGGCGACCTCGGCGTCCCACAGGCGCCGCATTTCGGGAACCGACTGTTTCGCCGCCTCGCGCACCAGTTTCCTGTCCTTGGCATCAAGCCGCAACCACGAGGCCTCGCTCATTACGAAGGCTTCGGGTGTCAGCAGGTGTTCGGTGATGCTGAGATGGTCGATCACTTCGAAATGTCGCGCGCTCACCAGTGAGGGCCAGTTGTTCTCGGCGCCGTCGATCACCCCCTGGGCGAGCGCCTGGTAGGTCTCGCCATAGGGGATCGGGACCGCATTCGCGCCGAGCGCATTGATCATCGCCACCGACAAGTCCGAATTGGGGACGCGCAGCTTCAGCCCGCGCATGTCTTCCGGCGACCGGATCGTGCGACGATTATTGTAGAAATTGCGCGCGCCCGAATCGTAGATCGCAAGTCCGACCAGCCGGTGTCGGCGCAGCGACGCCAGGACCGTGTCGCCCAGCTCGCTATCGACCACTCGTCGCATATGCGCGACCGAATCGAACACGAACGGCAGGCAGAAGGGCAGCGTCATTGGCTCGATCGCATTGAGCGGGGCGAAATAGACCCGCGTCATGTCGAGCCCGCCGAAGCTGGCGATTTCGAGCGTATCCATCTCGCTGCCGAGCTGCCCCCCGGCGAACACCTTGGTGCCGAGCCGCCCGTCGGTCCATTTCGACAGCAGCTGGCCCATGAATTCAACCGCGCGCACCGTCGGGTAATCGGCCGGATGCGCATCGGCGCTGGTGAAGACGCCGGACAGGCGGGGCTTGCACCCGGGCAGCAGGGCGCCCGCAGCCAGCGCCGCGCCGCCCGCCAAGAGGGCACGGCGGGATACCGGGTGATTGCCCATTGTTCGAATTCCCACCCTTCCCTTGGTCATCACCGGTCGAGCGCCGTAAAACGAAAGTCCCTGAACCTGGCCTCGCCGGGTCCAGCCGCGTACAGGCCGGGTCGTAGCATCAGGAAGTCGCCTCGCACATTGTGATGATAGCCCGACACTTCCATCCCCCGATCGAAGCGCTGCCAGGTGCGGCCGCCATCACCACTAGTATCGAACACCACGATATGGGCGCGATTGGTCACCCGCATTAGCATGCGCGATCCGTGCGGGTTGGCGGGGCGCGCACGTTCGCGACCGTATTGATGGGTGACGAAACGGTCGGCATCGAAACCCAGCCCGCAATAGAGCCGGTCGTCGTAGAACAGCACCAGGCCCGCCCACCCACCTGGCGCGATTTCGATGTCGCATTCGAATTGGTACGAACGATCGCCGGCCGTGACGAGCAGTGGGGATCCGCTCGACGGTGCCTTTCCCTTGCCGGCGAGGCGCAGGACGCCGTCGCCGCTTTCGATGCGCTTTTCCTCGCTCGGCTCGGGTTTGAAGAACGCCCATTTACTGCCGAGCGCGAGCGGCCCGGTGAAATCGTCGGACAGCGGCATCCCGTGGGGCACCGCCGATCCGCCCTGCGGCTTGGAGAGCGCGTGCGACAGGTCGCCGCCCGTCATATCGAACCAGCCATCCCTGTCGAATGCGACCGGATCGAGCAGGCATTGGCGGCCGAGTGTCCAATAGCCGTTCTCGTATCCGTGATACAGCGACCACCAGCTGTCGTCGGGCGCCTGCACTAGCGAAGCGTGGCCGCGCGACCACCAAGCCTCGTCGATGCTCGTGGTGCGCACCAGCGGATTGCGCGGATGATGTTCCCACGGCCCGTGCAGCGAGCGCGAGCGCGCAGCGATGACCATGTGGCCGGTCGGCGGCCCGGCGGTGCCGCCAACGGCGGTGAGCATGTAAAACCATTCGCCGATCCGATGGATCTTGGGGCCTTCGGGCGAAAAACCCTCCACCACCCAGTCGGCGGGATAGCGCCACGGATCGTAGGCGTGCTCGACTGGGCCGACGATGGAGAGATTGTCGTCCGACAGCCGTACCCGGTCTCCGCCCGATAGGAACAGCCAGCGCGACCCGTCTTCGGCGACGGCATGGCAGGGATCGATATGACGTGGCAGGCCCAAGGGAATCGGGTCGCTCCACGGCCCGGTGATATCATCGGCCCAGGCGACGAAGATATCGTTGCCGAGCGCCGCCTTGACCGGGATGTAAAGCAGATAGCGGCCCTTGTCCTTGTGCAGGCTCGGAGCCCAGACCGCTCCGATATTGCGGTGCAACGCGGCATCGAGTGGGCGCCAGTTGACCAGATCCCGCGAATGCCAGATCGTCAGCCCCGGATAGGCGTCGAAGGTCGAGAAGGTCATGTAGTAGTCCTCCCCGTCCCTGAGGATCGCCGGATCCGGGCGGTCGCCCGAGACGACTGGGTTGAGGAAAGTGCCGTCGCCCAGATCCGCTATCCGCTGATTGTCGAAGCCGCGGCGATAGCGCCCGTCAGTCGTGCGCCCGACCCGCTCTTCCTCCCTGGCATGCAGCGGGAAAGGCAGCGCACCGGCCAGGCCGATTGCCCCGACACCGCGCATCACGTCCCTCCGTCGCAGGCTCATGCGAAGCTCCGCGTGCGCGCCCAGGCCAGCCACAGGTCGGGCCAGGCGGCAACCGGCTTGCCGATCGCCTTGCGCAGCCCGAAGCCGTGGCCGCCATTTCCAAACAGGTGCGTTTCGACCGACACGTTCTTCGCCTTGAGCGCGGCGCGCATCAGCAGGGTGTTTTCGACCGGCACCGCATCGTCGTCTTCGGCATGGAGCAGGAAGAACGGCGGCGCATCGGCCGGCACGTTGCGATCGGGTGAATGCGCGGCCTCGCTCGCCGTGTTCGGATCGGGGCCGAGCAGCAGCGCGCGCGACCCGGCATGCGCGACCGAAGGATCCATGCTGACGACCGGATAGATCGGCGCCGCGCAAAAGGGCTTGGCCGACCATGCATCGGCCCCGTCCACTGCGTCGTACACCCGCCCAGCGAAACGCGTGGCGAGATCGGCACAGACGTGCCCTCCGGCCGAAAAGCCCATCGCCGCCACCCGCTCGGGATCGATCGCGAAATCCCCCGCGCGATGCCGGACGAGGCGCATCGCGCGCTGGGCATCCGCGAGCGCGACATCGGGTCCGGCGGCCCATCCTTCGCCTGGCAGACGGTAGAACAGGACGAAGGCAGTGAAGCCGCGGGCCGAAAGCCACCGCGCCATCTCGTAGCCTTCCTTGTCGACGACGACATGGCGATACCCGCCGCCCGGAATCAGCAGCACCGCGGCGCCGTTGCTTCTGAGGGGCCGGAACACCGCCATGCGCGGCACGGAAATGCCCCTGACCGCGCGATCGGTGACAAGCCGGTCCTGCGAACGCTCGACCGCCTCTTCGACGAGCCCGGCAGCAGGCGCACCTGGCGCGCCTGCCGGCCACAGATCGATTGTCTCGGTAGGTTGGGGCAAGCCCGGAGGAAGCGCGCCGTCCGCATCCGGAGGCCGGGTCTGCGCGAAGGTGGTGCTTGCCAGGACGGACGAACAGAAGCCTGCGGCCATGAGCGACCGGCGATCGATTTTCATGTCGCAGGCTCCTGCGCTGTGCGCGATGGGATCAATATTCGAAACGCGCGCCAACCATGATGATGCGGCCGAAGTGGTTGTTCTCGTAGTTCCGGCGCGCGTCGTCATCGGTCCAGCGATAGCGGTAATCGTCGGTCAGGTTGTTGCCGTCGATCGTCAGTTCGATGTTGTCGGTCAGCTTGTAGCGGATCGCCGCATCGAGATTGAACGCATCCTCGAACCCTTCGAGGAAATTCCCGTTACCGCTGCCCCCGGTATTGTAATCGCTGCGATAGGCGCCAGAAACGCGGATCGAGAACCGCCCGTCATCGTAATAGACGGTGCCGTTCGCCGAATATTTCGAGACCCCCGGGAACGTGGTTTCGATGAGCGTGCCGCCGAAATTCACATCCTGGTTGCTGTCGACATAGGTTACGTTGCCGAGCACGCCGAAATTGGCGAGCATGCCGCTGGCAAAGGCGGAGAACGGCAGGTTCACGCCGAGTTCGACCCCCTTGATCGTTGCCCCTTCGCCATTCCCGACCGCGCGGAATTCGAACTGGCGGTTTGGATCAGTGCCATTGACGACCGCGTCGTAGGCAGGTGTACCGGACGTCAGCAGCGAGGTCGGAAGACCGCTTTGCGCATAGGTGATTTGAGTCGAACTGGAGACCGGGAAGCTCTCGATCTTCTTTACGAAGCCAGCGAGTGATACGATCGCACCGGGCGCGAAATACCATTCGAGCGATACATCGTAATTCCAGGCCCGGTACGGATCTAGGAACGGGTTGCCGCTCGATATGCGGAAGTTGAATTCGTCGACCGAGCCGCCGGGAGTCAACGAACCCAGCGTCGGCCGGGTGATTACCTTCGAGACCGCGCCGCGAACGATGAAATTGTCGGTTGGGAACACGTTGATATTCACCGCCGGCAAAAGATCGTCATAGCTACGCTCGACCGTCACGAACTGCCCGCTGTTGAAACCTTGCGAGGTCTGATCGGTATGCGCGTAGCGCATCCCGAAATTGCCCGTGACGCGCGTGCCTTCGTCGATTTCGAAGTCGGTCTGGAAGAATCCGCCCGCCACTTCCTCGGTCACACCGCGCTCGTCGCCTTCGCGGGTTACGGCGGGGATGTCGTAAAGGCCAAGGAAACTCGTCGCCGCGTCCAGATTGGGGACCACCCACGCATTGGTGTTCCCGCTCGGCTGTCCAGCATTGCCTAGCTGGAACAACTCCGCAAGATCGCCCGTGACCGGCGCACCATAGGCGCCAGGAGCGCAGGTAAAGGCCGAGCAATAGGTGCTGTCACGGCGCGCGCTCGTGGTGAAGAAATCGAACTTGCGATAGAACGGACCTGCCGAAATGCGCAGGCCGGCAACCGGTTCGTACTCGAGGTCGAGCTTGAGCGTGCGGAACTTGTTGTTCACGCTGCTGGGCCGATCCCGGAATTCGGCCAGCTGGAAATTGGCCGGATTGGCCACATCGGTTCCGAAGGTAAGTCGCGGAAACGCCATGTCGGTATAATCGTAGCTATACACTCCGTCACGATCATCGAAGATGATCGTGGTTTCGACCGGGATGGTAGCGTCGGATTCGGAGAACCCCCCGAGCAGCCGCGCAGTGAATACGTCGGAGAACCGCTGCTCGATCTCGCCGGAAATCTGGTAGAAGTCGGTCTCGCTTTCGCGACTGTAGCGCTCGTTCCGGATCCATGCATTGTCGAGATCCGCGGCAATCAGGTTGTTGTCCGCATCGATCGTGTAATTGGTCACGTCGATCGTATCTTCGTTCGAGCGCAGTAGCACCTCGCCCCAATACTCGTCGCGCGTTTCCTTGAAGTTGGAATAGAGCGCGTTGAGCTGGATATCGGTGTTATCGCTCGGTCGGAACTGGATGGCGGCGGTTGCGCCCAGGCGCTCGCGATCGTGATTCACGAGGCCATAGCGCGGGATGCGCGGATGGAAAGCATTGGCAACTTCGACGCAGCCAGGATCGGCCGGATTGGCGGTGCAATCGACGCCGCCGACCGACTGAAAATCGGCCTGCGCCCAACGCACCGAGTTGTTGCCGAGCTCGGGCGTTTCATAGGTCGTCCACGCGACCGAGGTAGAGATGCCGAAAGTCTCCTCGGGATTGGTCCAGGCGAGCAACCCCGCAACACGCGGCGCGATGTCTTCGTTCAGATCGTTGTAACGCGCTTGCGCCGACGCAACGACTTTCAGGCCCGCGCCATATGCGAGCGGATTGCCGGTGTTGAGATCGATCACCGCGCCAAGCGAGCCTTCGTCGAGCTGGGCCGACGCGGTCTTGTGGACGACGATCGAATTGAACAGCTCCGAAGCGAACACATTGAAATCGAACGCACGATCGCGGTTCGAAGACGCCCCATCGACCGACGTTGCGATCGTCTCCATTCCGTTGACGCGCACGCGGGTGAATTGTGCCCCGAGACCTCGCACGGTGATCTGGCGCCCCTCGCCTGCATCGCGTTCGATCGCGACGCCGGGAATACGCTGAAGCGATTCGGCCAGATTGGTGTCGGGGAACTTGGCGATATCCTCGGCCACGATCACGTCGACCTGCCCGACCGCATCGCGCTTGGCGGCGACGGCGGCATTCAGCGATTCGCGGAAGCCGGAAATGACGACGACGTTGGCTGGATCGGTCGCTTCTTCAGCAGCCTCGTCGGCCACTTCGTCAGATTGGACGGTGCCGGCATCCTGTGCCGCCGCTGCGGTCGGCAACGACACGGCGACGCCGGTCAGCAGCAGGGCCTTAATCGTGTGCGAAAACTGGCTCATATTATCTCTCTCCTCCCAGAATGGCACCGGTGTCTGCAAGGAGCGACGGGACCTCCCGATCCCGTGTTCACGCCTACCGGCAACCTCTCAAATCCCAACCCGGCCTTCTTTTGGTAACCGGTGTCATATCTTTCTTGCACCCTGTTCTGGATACTGTCAAGATGCGTGGGATGAGAGAGGGATACATGATGAAGCTATTGAAGTTATTAGTGTTTATGATCGGTGCTGTGGCACTTTCGCCGCAGATCAGCGCACAATCCCCTGTGCCAACCGACGGCGGCGCTGGCGGACGGATCATCCGCGTCACGACGCTCAACAAGGATGGGCCGGGCAGTCTCAAGGAAGCGCTCGAGGCGGACGGGCCGCGGATCGTCGTGTTCGAAGTCGGCGGGGCGATCGACCTCGAACGTTCGGTGTTCACGATCGAGAATCCTGACGTCACCGTTGCTGGACAGACCGCCCCGTCGCCCGGCATCACCATCCTGCGCGGCGGGATCGACGTGAACGCCCACGACGTGATCCTCCAGCACCTGCGCGTGGTGGTCGGCGGCGACGGACAGCCCAAGCGTTCGGGCTGGGAAGCAGATGCCTTCTCCACCCGATCGGCCGCCAATGTGCTGGTCGAGAACAACAGCTTCTTCTGGGCGGTGGACGAAAACATGTCGGCGTCCGGCCCGCGCTTCACGGGCTACACGGTCGAGGAATGGCGCGAAGGCACCAGCCGCAACATCGTATTCCGCCTCAACCTGGCGGCAGAAGGCCTGGCCGATTCGACCCACCCCAAGGGGGAACATTCGAAGGGCTCGCTGATCCATGACAACGCGACGGGCATCGTGTTCGAGCGCAATATCTGGGCGCACAATGTCGAGCGTTCGCCGCTGCTCAAGGGCGGTGCCGAAGCGCTGATGATCAACAACCTGATTTACGATCCCCAACTGCGCGCGGTGCATTACAATCTGATGGACCTCGAATGGGCCGGGCACGAACCGGTCGACGGCAAGCTTACCGCCATCGGCAACGTCATGCGCGGCGGCAACAGCACCGACGACGACCTCCCCTTCCTGACCATCGGCGGGGTCGGCGACCTGCTCTATTACGGAGCCGACAATGTCGCGGTCGATCGCTACGGCAAGGATCTGCCGATGTTCGGTCGCTATGGCGTGACGAGTGCGGAAATCCGCATCCAGGACGCGCCGCTGCACGACCTGTCGCCCTACGAGATCCTGCCCAGCATCGAGGTCGAGACCACCCTGCTCTCCACCGCCGGCGCACGCCCGTGGGATCGCAGCGAAATGGAAACGCGGGTGCTGTTCTTCATCGCCGAAGGGCGCGGCGAAGTTATCGATTCCGAAGACGAAGTCGGCGGCTATCCGAGCTTCGAGGCGACCAGCGCGCCGTTCGATCCCGCCGCGTGGGACCTCACCACGATGCGTCCGAAATCGGGCCGTTGGCCGGGCCAGAAGGAAGGCGCGCAGGAGCATCTCTCTCCGCGTGATCGCCAGATGCGTCAAGGCGTCCAGTGATGGGCGCCGCGCTCGCGCTCTTGCTGGCAGCGCCCTTCGTTCAGGAGACTGCCGTTCCGCCCATGGTGGTGGTGGCCGAAGAGGATGTCGAAGTCCGCGAGGCGCCGCCCCACGGGGCGATCGGCATGTCGACCGCCTATCGGATCAGCGATGCCGCGCCCCAGCCGCGGAGGATGGAATTCCGTCGCCGCGTCCTCGATGTGGGCGCGGCGGTGGGCGAACATCCGATTTCGCACGACGAAGTCTATTACGTCACATCGGGGCACGGTCTCGTGATTTCCGACGGCGTCGAGGCCGAGCTTCGCCCCGGAATGGCGGCCTATCTCTATGAAGGCGCAGTGGTCGGCATCCGCCAGGTCGGCGACGAGCCGCTTTCGATCATCATCGCCTATCCGGTCGCCCCGAAAGACTGACCGACGATCTCAGGGGCGGACGAGCGGCCGGATATCCGGCACCAGGCGCACCAGTTCCGCGGCAATCACCGCCGCGAACAGTTCCGCCCCGAACTCGCCCAGATGGGTGTAGTCGAACAGCGGATTGCGCCAGTCGATCCGATCCGATGCGCCTTCTTCCGGCAGCACCGGTCGCCCGGTCGCCGAAGGTAGCGTTTCGCCCTCGATCGCCGCCGCGGCCGCAATCGCGGCAGAAGGGGGCGCTTCGGCCGTCAGGTTCGCGAGCGAGGGGCCAAGCGCGGCAATGATCGCCCGGCTGCGCCCGTTGAGATCGATCAGCGGCGCACCGGTTTCCGCGGCCACACGCTCGATCGCCGCCACCCACGGACCGAGATCGTCGTCCAGTTCGCCATCCTCGAACTGACGCCGCGTCAACGGCGTGAACAGGATCGGCACCGCTCCGGCAGCGCGCGCTTCTTCGACATAGCGGCGCATATTTGCCGGGAATTCGGTTTCGAGATCGGTCGAGCGGCCCGGCTTTCCTGGCTGGTCGTTATGGGCGAAGCCGATCAGCACGAAGACATGATCGTAGCCTTCCACCTGCATTTCGCCGCGCGCGATGTCCCACAGCCCTTCGGCGCGAAAGCTCCCGCTCGAGCGCCCGTTGCGCGCCAGATTGAGGCACGGGGTGGGATGCGTCACGTGGCGGCTGCAGAAGGCCGGCCCCCAGCCATTAGCGGTCGCGGTCGTTGAATCGCCGACAAGTATGATCTTGTTGGGCTTGGCAGGCGCCGACGTCTCAGTCGCGCGCTCGGCATTCTGCGCTGCCGTCGGCGACGCGGCCACGAGCGCGCAGGCAGTGGCGGAAAAGAGGATGTCACGGATCGTCATCGGTCAGCTCCCTGGCTGGATATAGGGTGCGGTTGCCCACAATTCGCGTTCCCACCGCCGCGGATCGTCGACCATCCGGGTCTCATCCTCGCCGATGAACAGTGTTGCGCGGTCGGGCAGGCGATAGGGCGTCCAGTCGGTAAGGCCCGGCGCGCCGGTGCGGGCGAGACCGGCAAACGCCGCGATCATCGTCGCGCTGATCGCACCGGCGCGCGCGCCGGTTCCCGAATAGCTGCCGGGCGCATCGAGCGTGCCGAACACATAGGGCAGGTCGTCGGTATGCGCCGCGCCGCGCGCCGGATCGATCGGGCTGGGCCGGTCGAGCTGGTAGACCCAGGTCCGGTCACCCGGTGCCGCCGCGCGGGCATCCGCCTCGATTACCTGGCCAGGCCAGCTGCGTCCGGCGGTGGTGGCGGCATAGAACACCTGTTCGGCGCTCCAATCGGGGTATTTCGCCCGGTATTGCGCGACAACCCAGTCGGACCGCAGATCGATCCTGATCTGCGGTGCGAGGCGATCGGCGATGTTCGACCAGTCAAGCCCCGAGACCACCGGACCATCGGCCTTGATGAAGGCGCGCGTCTCCTGACTGGTATTGCCGAGGATCATCGGGATCGATTGCGATTGCGACGGCGCATCGGGCCAGAACGGATGGCGATGGAGATGCACCATGTCGAGCACCGGACCGAAATAGATCCCGCCGCCCAAAATCGGATCGGTCGCACCGAGCCCGTTCAGCAATTGCTCGTAAGGCGCGGAGCGCAAGGCTTGCGGGTCGGCGGGATCGAGCCCCGCCGCGGCCAGGAAGGCCTGCGTCCGGCGCCAGGCGTTGCCCGGCCCCTGCGCGGTGACTTGCTGTCCGCTCATCGTGGCTGCGGAATGGAACAGGCCCGCCGCTTCGGGCATCGCCATCAACGTGGCGATCTTGGCCCCGCCGCCCGACTGGCCGAACACCATCACGCGGCCCGGATCGCCGCCGAACATGGCGATGTTCTCGCGAACCCAGCGCAGCGCGGAGATGAGATCGAGCTGCCCCAGATTGCCGGTATGCCGGAACGGCTCGCCGAACGGCTGCAGCCAGCCATAACCGAACGCGTTGATGCGGTGATTGACCGTGACGACCACCGCATCGCCCTGCGCCGCGAGATGCGGACCTTGCGTCAGCGGATCGGTGACCGAACCCCAATTGTAGGCCCCGCCGTGGAAATAGACCATCACCGGCCGCCGGGCGCGGCGATCGGGATCGGGCGTCCATACGTTGAGGAACAAACAGTCCTCGCTCATTTCGGGCGTCATCGGATTGCGCTGCGGGCACAATGGGCCGAAACTGCGGGCCGCTTGCGGCTCCGCTGGCAGCGCAAGCATTTGCGGCGGTTCGAACCGTGCAGCGCGGGCGTAGCGGATGCCGAGAAACGCGGGCGTCCCGCGATCGACGAAGCCGGCATACGGCCCCACGACTGGATCGGGCTTCGCCGCGAAAGCGGGCGTCGCGAAAGCGGCCGCTCCGGCGGCCCCAGCCAGCGAGCCCGCCACGAAGGCGCGGCGGGTCAATCCACCGGCTGCTGGCCCATCAGCGGCTGTTGGCCCATCAGCGGCTGACATCGGCGCCTCCCAAGTCGAACGCCTCGAGCTCTGCATGACCGATGCAGATCGAATCCCCGATCACGCCATGCTTCATCGCCGCGAGCGCGAGGCCGGATTTCGCCATGTCCTGCGCCGAGCCATCGTGCAGCCAGCGGTAGATCACGCCGGCGGCATACGCATCGCCGGTCCCGATTCGGTCGACCACCGGGGCAATGCGCACTTCCTCGGTCTGCCAGTGGCTCTCGCGCAGATCGACCCGTCCCGCGAGCCGATGCACCGTCGCGCTTTCAATATGGCGCGCCGTCGAGGCGATCACCTGGAGATCGGGAAAGGCATCGAACGCCGCTTCGGCCGCTTCGCGTCGCCGATCGGGACCATCGCCCGAAAACGTCTTTCCCAGAAGCAGGGAGATATCGCGGTGATTGCCGATCAGGATTGTCGCGCTGGCCACAAGCTCTGTCAGGATCGCGCGCGGATCGCTGTTCCACGCATTCCAAAGGTTTGCGCGATAATTCCCATCGAAGCAGATCGGCAGGCCGGCATTGCGGGCCGCCTCGATCGCCGCCGACGCCAGTTGCGCGGAATCGGGTCCGAGCGCGGGGATGATCCCCGAAAGGTGGAGCAAGGCGGCGCCATCGAGTGCTGCAACGAAACCCACATCGCCGGCCTTCGCCCGGGCGAACGTGCTGCCGACGCGATCATAGGTTACGCACCCGCCCACCGGGCCACTCGGCGGTTCGAAATAATAGGTGCCGAGCCGACCTGCGGCATGCGTGACATGCTCGGTCGCCACCCCGGCCTCGCGCAAGGCCGCAAGCGCGCGGCGGCCGAGCGCATTATGGGGCAGAACGGTCAGCATCGAGGCTGCCTGGCCGAGACCTGCCAGCGCGATCGCGACATTGGCTTCGGCCCCGCCCACTGCGAGATCGAGCGCGGCGGCACGCGTCAGCGGGATACCGGGCATCGGCGACAGCCGCAGCAGCATCTCGCCGAAGCAGACGACCGGGGGTGGGTCGCCCTGGCGCATCACCGCGCCAGCCATCCGCCATCGACCGCGAGGATATGCCCCTGGACGTAATCCGCCGCCCTGCTGGAAAGGAACACGGCCGCGCCGCCGATATCGGCGGGATCGCCCCAGCGCCCTTCGGGAATGCGCTCCATGATCTGGCGGTTGCGCGTCTCGTCGGATTGCAGCGCGGCCGTGTTGTTGGTCGCGATATAGCCGGGGGCGATGGCGTTCACATTGATGCCCTTGGGCGCCCATTCATTGGCCAGCAGCTTGGTGAGACCACCCACTCCGCTTTTCGAGGCGGTGTAGCTGGGCACGCGAATACCGCCCTGGAAGGTCAGCATCGAGGCGATATTGACGATCTTGCCGCGCTCGCCCGCCTGGCTCGCCCACTCGACCATGTGGCGGCCGACCGCCTGGCTGAGGAAGAACAGCACCTTCATATTGGTGTCGACCACCGCGTCCCAGTCGGCTTCGGTGAAATCGAGCGCATCGTCGCGGCGGATGATCCCCGCATTGTTGACAAGAATATCGACGCGACCGAGCGCATCGACCGCTTGCGACACGACGCTCTCGACCGGTGCAATGCTGGAAAGATCGGCCTCGATCTGGATCGCCCTGCGACCGCAGGCCTCGACCTTGGCCTGCGTTTCGTCCGCCGCGCTGCGACCGACCAGCGCGAGATCCGCGCCCGCTTGCGCCAGCGCGAGTGCAATGCCCTGACCGATCCCGGTGTTCGCGCCGGTCACGATCGCCTTGCGACCGGTCAGGTCGAATGATTCGGTGCTCATGATCCCTCTCCCTGCGCTTGGCTTAAAGGCTGCGGAGGTAGGCGGAAATCTCTTCGTCCTGCGAATTGGGATAGAAATACTCGGCGAACCGCTCACCTGCGATGGCCGATTTGAGCAGGTCCTGATCGACGCTTTCGAGCACGCTCAGCATGTCCTTGGTCGCCGCAGCCTTGAAGTCCTTCAGGATGCCGCGATTGGTCGCCATGATCTCGGCACGCTCTTTGGGATAGCCCTGCCCGCCCTCGTTCTCGAAGATCTTGCGGTAGCAATCCTGCAAATTGAGTTCGGCGGCCCAACCGAATCCCTTGGCATAGGGCATCGAGATCGCATTGCCGTCGTTGATCTGGCCGAACAGGAACGCATCGGTCGGATCGATCACGAGGCCGCAGAACACGCCGGGCATGGCGTTGCAGGCCAGCATCGAACCCATCCCCGTGCCGCAACCGGTCACGACGAAATCGGCGGCCTTCGAGTTCAGCAGTATTCCCGTCAGCAAACCGTTCATCACATAGGTGAGCGAGGCCTCGTCCTGTGCCGTGTACATACCGTAATTGAACACTTCATGGCCCAGCGGCTCGACCACGGTGGTTAGCGCATCGTGGATGACGCCGTTCTTCGCGGCCTGGCTGTTCTCGGTAATGAGGGCGATTTTCATGCTGTCTCTCCTGGTCTTCTGGTTCGCGTCCGCTGCCCGACGAGCGCGGCGTGAGATCTTTTGGTAACCGGTGTCATAGCATACTTACCCGCTCGCTTCCATGGTCGCAACATGCGATTTCTCATGGCTTTTGCGGCGGGGCGACCGACGATCGCTGAACGAGGCTCGAATCGAACTTGAACGGTTTGGCCTCGGGCGTCGCCGGGGCGATCAGTTTCATGGCGGCGGCGTTCGCCATCCTGGTGATCGGCCAGCTCACCGTGGTGAGGGGCGGCCACATATGAGCCGCCGTGGGCGAATCGTCGAAGCCGATCAGCGACAGGTCGCGCGGCACGGCAATTCCACGCTCGGACGCGACATGCAGCGCACCGGCCGCCATCTCGTCGTTGCACGCGAAAATCGCGGTCGGACGCGGATCGCGATCGAACAGCGCGCGCGCCGCCGCCTTGCCCGATTCGAAGGTGTAGGCGCCTTTCGCGACCAGGCCGGGATCGTGCGCAATTCCGTGGCGATCGAGCCCTTCGAGAAAGCCCCGACGCCGCTCGAGCGCCGAGCGGAAGCCTTCCGGCCCCTCGATCAGCGCGATCCGCCGATGCCCCTGCTCGACCAGGTGATCGACCGCCCAGCCTACCGCTTCGCCATCGTTCGATTCGACGAGGCGGTGCGGTTCATCGAACTCGGCCGAGCCCATCCGCACATAGCCGCAGCCCTGCTCGAGGCAGAGTTCGGCGATGGCATCGTTCTCGGAGATCGGCGGCAGGATCATCACGCCCGCAGGCCGCTGCTTTTCGAGGAAGTCGCGAATGTCGTCCAGCATGTCGGGCGAATGGCGATCGACCGGGCGCACCACGAGTGCGAATTCGGTGTCGCGGATCGCGTCGAGCACACCCTGCTGGAAGTTCAGGATCGTCTGCGCATTGGGATTGTCGTAGAGCAGGCCGAGCACGAAATTGCGCCGCAGGGCGAGCGCGCGCGCCTGCGGATTTGGCACATAGCCGAGTTCGGCGATCACCTTCTCGACTTTCTCACGGGTCTGCGGTTTGAGCATGGGCGAACTGTTGATAACCCGGCTCACCGTTTTCTTCGACACCCCTGCCCGGGTGGCGACATCATTGATCGTCGGCGTTCGTTTCGAGCTTATCATAGCCGGTCCGGTGGTTCCTCAAGCAAACGCTGACTTTCAACGTCATACCGCGCCAATCGTCAAATGGCGAACGCGCGCAGTGGATGAACTGTTGGCTGGAATTTCGTTTTGACACCGGTTTCCCAATGGGGCTAAGCCGCGGCAAATAACAAGGTGCGGAGGAGGGGAAACGCATTGGCTGACATGTCACATACCATCGCCCAAGCGTTCGTCGATGCGCGCCGGAAAAGGTCCGGACTGCGCGAATATCCCGGCGAACGCCCGCAAACGCTTGCCGACGCCTATGCCATCCAGGACGCGGCTCTGGCGATCTGGAAACGCGCGATCGGCGGATGGAAAGTGGGGCGGATCAATCCGCCCGATAGCGATCGCCTGGGGGCCGAACGGCTCGCCGGTCCGGTTTTTGCCGACACGATCGTCCGTGCCGACGGCGAACCGGCTGACTTCGCTATTTTCAGCGATGGTTTCGCCGCGGCCGAAGCCGAATTCATGCTACGGCTCGCACCGCGGGACGGCGCGCTGCCGACCACTCCGACCGAAGCGATGGAGTGGGTCGATGAAGTGCGGATCGGGCTTGAAATCGCGTCCTCTCCCTATCCGGATATCAATACCGACGGTCCCTGCGTCACCATTTCCGATCATGGCAACAATGCGGGGCTGCAGCTCGGCCCAACGGTCGACAAGACTCACTGGTCGAGCCTCGACGACGTCGAAGTGTCGCTGTCGATCGATGGTCGCACCGCGGGCCGGGCGACCACGGCCACCATGCTGGACGGACCGTTCGGTTCGGTCTGCTTCCTGCTCGCGAACCTGCAGCAGAGGGGTATCGCGACACAGGCCGGCTGGTGGATATCGAGCGGCGCGATAACCGGGGTTCACAAAGTCGAATCCGGCAACGACGTCATCGCGCATTTCGGCGATCTGGGATCCGTCTCCGCGCAGATCGACTAACCTGCCGCAGACTCGATCAGCCTTGCGGACGATCGAGCAACGCCAGCAAGGCGAAGCTCGCAAGCCAGTGTTCGCCCATATAGTCGCCAGTCACATGCGGCAGGGCGGCATCGAGATGGCGCTGCGCCGCATCGTCCCGGCCCAGCTCGCGCCAGGCCCAGGCGCGGCTCAGATTGAGCCCGTCGAGATGCGCGATCTTGCCGTCGCTCCGGTCGCTGACCGTGGCGGGAGTGAACAGCGCGGCGGGCTCGTCCCGATCGATGCGCGGGAGGAAACCGGCGAACCAATCGGCGAATTCGGCTTCGGGCAGCACGCGCTTCATCAACAGCGCTTCGCCGAGCGCGGGCGAGAGGAATTCGTCGCCGCCCGGCTCCCACGCCTGGCAGTCGCGATCTTCGGCGAACCAGCGTTTGGCGGTGTCGCGGATGAGCTCTGCCAGCGCAGCGTCGTGGATGTTCGCCCATTCTAACGCCAGCGTCAGCGCGAAAGCGGAATTGTAATGCGTGCCGGTGCGGATCGGATAGGTGAGCGCGGCGAGGTAGGTCTTGAAGCTCTCCGCAAAATGGCGCGCCAGCGGTGTGAGCCGCGATGCCCACGCACGCTCCTGATGCCGGGTCGCTTCGCGGTGGAGATAGAGCAGCCAGGCCCAGCCATAGGGCCGTTCGAACCCGCGCGAGGCGGGCCGGCGTGCATAAGCGAGCTCGACCGCGAGCTTGTCGTCGGTGAACGTATTCTCCGCCAGCGCTTCGATCCGCTCGGCCTCGGGCATATCGGGGCGGAGCCGCCGCAGTGTCAGCAGCGTCCACCAGCCATGGACGCAGCTGTGCCAGTCGAAGCTGCCGAAAAAACAGGGATGGAGCATGCGCGGGGACAGCACATCGGCATCGCTGTCCATCACATGGTCGAGCTTGTGCGGATATTCGCGCGCGACATGGCCCAACGCAGCCTGCGCGAAGTGCCGCGCGACGTCCTTTCTCACGTCCACAGCAGGAACCCTCCGACATAGATGATGATCACATTGCACACCCACAGCGGGATCGCGGTGCCCACCTGCTGGCGGATCACCCCGTTCTGGTCCTTCAGTTCGAGCAGCGCAGCCGGGACGATGTTGAAATTCGCCGCCATCGGGGTGAGCAGCGTGCCGCAGAAGCCCGACAGCATGCCGACCGCACCGATCGTCGCGACATTGCCGCCGTAATCCTCGATCAGCAGCGGCACGCCGATCGCTGCGGCCATCACCGGAAAAGCGGCAAAGGCATTGCCCATGATCATCGTGAACACCGCCATGCCCAGCGCAAACACCACCACCGCTACCAGCACGCTGCCATCGGGGATGATATTGCCCGCGAGGCTGCCGATGATGTCGCCCACGCCGGCGAGCGCGAACACCGCGCCGAGCGCCGCCAGCATTTGCGGCAGGATTGCCGCCCAGCCGATCGAATCGAGCAGCCTCCGCCCCTCCTCCATCGGTGCGAGCGCGGGAGGCCGGAGCCAGGCGATGGCCGCGGCAAGCGCGAACAGCACGCCGATCGCGAACAGCAGCAGCGTTTCGCGGCGCGGCTCGAACAATGCGGTCTCGCCGAACGGCGTGTAGTTATACAGCAGCGTGCCGATCACCGCGGTCAGCGGGACGATCAGCGCCGGAATGAAGAGCTTGTTGCCGAGCAGCTCGGAGAAGTTCTGCTTTTCGATTTCAGTGGTGGTGGCCGGTTTGCTGCGCTTCAGTCCGCCGATCCCGGCGATCCCGACCATGCCCAGCACCAGCAGCCCGTTGACGAAATCGGACACATGGCTGCCGAGCAGGAAGCTCGCGGCGAGCAGGCCCCAGAACCCCGCATTGCCCCATCTGCGATCGCGCAAGGACAGCAGCGACCAACCAACGAAGAACGCGCCGGCAAGGATATAGAGCCATTCATAGGTGATCATGCGCGGTCCTCCTCACTGCGGGAGGGATGTTTCGCCAGCCTGCGATCGAAGGCCAGGATGCGCCCGCCATGGATCAGGAAGGCGCAGATCGCGGTCGGAATCGCCCAGACCGCGAGTTCGAGCGGGGTCAGCTCGTAACCGTAACTTTCGAGCACCCCCTGGATCAGCAGGATCGAGGCGATTGCGAAGAAGATGTCCTCGCCGAAGAACAGACCCACATTGTCGGTTGCCGCGGCCATCGCCTTGACCTTGTCGCGATCGTCGTCGGGCAGGTCGCCATGCGTCTTGACCGCTGCCGCCTCGGCCATCGGCGCGACCAGCGGGCGGACTGCCTGCGGGTGCCCGCCGATATCCTTCATGCCGAGCGCGGCGGTGATCTGCCGGAAGCCGAGATAGGTCACCAGCAACTTGCCCATCGTCGCCCCGCGCACATTCTCGATCAGCCCGCGCGCGCGTTGCTGCAAGCCATAGCGTTCGAGCAGGCCGATCACCGGCAGGATGATCCAGGTGACCGAGATGTAGCGATTGCCGTTGAACGCCGCGCCCAGCGCCTCGACCACGGCGACGAAATCGAGCCCCGCGAGCAGCCCCGTCGCCACCGCCGCGCCAACCACGACAAGCAGCGGATTGAAACGCAAGGCAAAGCCGACCACGACGATCGCGATGCCCAGCAGCGGCCAGTAATTCATTGCGATTCTCCAAATCCCCCGCCGCCGGGGGTGCGGATGACGAAGCGGTCGCCGGGTTGCATGTCGGCCGAACCGGTTGCGCCCAAATCTTCGCGCGTTCCGTCGGTGCGTTCGACCCAGTTCTGGCCCGGCTGTGCGTCGCCGCCACCAGCAAGCCCGCGCGGCGCAATGCGGCGGCGATTGGCGAGAATGTTCGCGCGCATCGGTTCGAGGAAGGTCATGCGCCGTTCGACGCCGTCGCCGCCCGAATGGGCGCCCGTCCCGCCCGAACCGCGCCGGATCGCAAAACCATCGAGCCGCACCGGCAGCCGCGTTTCGAGAATTTCGGGGTCGGTCAGCCGCGAGTTGGTCATGTGTGTCTGCACCGCATCGGTTCCGTCGTGGTCCGGGCCCGCGCCCGATCCGCCCGCGATCGTCTCGTAATACTGCTGCGCCTCGTTGCCGAAGGTGAAATTGTTCATCGTGCCCTGGCTCGGCGCGAGGCGGCCGGTGGCGGCGAACAGGCAATCGGTCACCACCTGGCTGGTTTCGACATTGCCCGCGACCACCGCCGCGGGGGGCAGCGGATTGAGCATCGAGCCTTCGGGCACCACCAGTTCGACCGGGCGCAGGCAGCCATCGTTCATCGGGATCGGATCGTCGATCAGCGTGCGCAGCACATAGAGTGCAGCGGCGCGCGTGATCGATTTGGGCGCGTTGAAATTGTTGTCCAGCTGGTCGGACGTGGCGGTGAAATTGAACACGGCGGAGCGATTGTCGCGGTCGATCCGGATCGCGACCTGCACCTCGGCCCCATTGTCCATCGGATAGGCGAAGGACCCGTCATCGAGCCGCCCGAGCAATTGGCGCACGCTCTCTTCGGCATTGGCGAGGACGTGGCCCATATAGGCGGCAAACACATCGGCCCCGTGCTCGGCGGCGCTCGCGGTGAGCAATTCCGCTCCGCGCGTGCAGGCGGCGAGCTGGGCGCGCAGATCGGAGATGTTGCGGTCGGGCGCGCGGGCCGGCCACGGGCTGTCGGCGAGCGCGGCGCGCACCGCCTCTTCGCAAAAGCTCCCCTCGTCGGCGAGGAGGAGGTTGTCGATCAACACGCCTTCCTCGTCGATGGTGCGACTTTCAGGCGGCATCGATCCGGGCGCGATCCCGCCGATATCGGCATGGTGCCCGCGCGCCGCGACGAACGCATCGGGCATGTCGCCGGTATCGGAATAGAACACCGGGACGATCACGGTGACATCGGGCAGATGGGTGCCGCCGCGATAGGGATCGTTAAGGCAATAGGCATCGCCCCGCTTCATACCGCGTCCGTCGATCGGCGCGCCGTCCGGCCCCGTCCCGCGCGTTTCGAGCACGCGCCTGATGCTGTCCCCCATGCTGCCGAGATGGACCGGGATGTGCGGCGCATTGGCGATCAGCGAACCCTCGGCATCGAAGATCGCGCAGGAGAAATCGAGGCGCTCCTTGATGTTGACCGAGGTGGCGGTGGACTGGAGCACCAGCCCCATCTCTTCGGCGATCACCATGAACAGGTTGTTGAAGATCTCGAGCCGCACCGGATCGACCGTGGTGCCTTCGGCACGGCGGGTGGGTCGCGGCACGGTGCGGGTGAGGACCAGACTGCCCTCTTCGGCCAGCGACGCACGCCAGCCCTCCTCGACCACGGTGGTCGAGCCGGGATCGATCACCAGCGCAGGCCCGTCCACGCCGTCGCCGGAGGCCAGCCCGGCGCGTTCGACCGTGCGCCATGTCCCGCTGGCCTCGCCGCCGACCGCAACGGGCTCGGCTGCGATGTCCGCCAGGCCGCCCACCGTGCCGAGCGCCTCGACGCTCAGCGCTTCGACGATGATGGGGGCTGCCGGATCGGACCAGCCGAAGCGGTAGCGGTGCTCGGCGCGGAAGTCATCCGCCATTGCGTCTGCGTCTCCGCAATCGAGCGTCAGCGTGCTGTCGCTCCCTTGGAAACGCAGCCGGGCTTGCGGAGACAGCGTGATCGCCTCCGCCGCGATGCCCTGCTCCACCAGAGCATCGCGCGCTTCGGCCTGCAGCGCGTCGAGCGCGTCCGCGAAACCATCCTCAAGCGCGCAGACCATGCTGCGCTCGCGGATCGCCTTCACCGGCGCCAGGCCGATGCCATAGGCCGAAAGCACGCTGGCAAGCGGATGCACGAGCACGGTTTCCATCCCCAGCTCGTCGGCGATACGGCATGCATGCTGCCCGCCCGCCCCGCCGAAACAGGCCAGCGCATAGGTCGTGACGTCATGACCGCGCGCGACCGAGATCTTGCGGATCGCATTGGCCATGTTGTCGATCGCGATCGCGAGGAAGCCCTCGGCGATGTGTTCGAGCGGAAGCGGCTTGGGCAGGGCATCGGACACTTCCTGCAATCGAGCGCATGAAGCGTCCCGATCAAGCGTCTGATTCGCATCCTTTCCGAACACGCTCGGGAAGAAGGCCGGATCGATCCGGCCGAGGAACAGGTTGCAATCGGTGACGGTGAGCGGACCGCCCTTGCCGTAGCAGGCCGGGCCGGGATCGGCGCCCGCGCTCTCGGGGCCGACACGGAAGCGCGCTCCGTCGAAGCGGCAGACCGAGCCGCCGCCCGCCGCCACGGTGTGGATCTGCATCGCCGGTGCGGCCACGCGAACCCCCGCGATCACTTCGTCGCCGGTCAGTTCATAGCGCCCGGCATAGTGGCACACATCGGTGCTGGTCCCGCCCATGTCGAACCCGATCAGACGTTCGTGGCCAAGCGGTTCGCAGGCCGCGACCATACCCACGACACCGCCTGCGGGACCGGACAGGATCGCATCCTTCCCGCGGAAGCTCTGAGCCTCGGCAAGCCCGCCGTTCGATTGCATGAAGGACAGGCGCTCATGATCGGGCAGATTCGCCTGCAATCCTTCGACATAGCGCCGCAGCACGGGCGAGAGATAGGCATCGACCACCGTCGTGTCGCCGCGCGGGATCAGCTTGATCAGCGGCGACACGTCATGGCTCGCGCTGACCTGCGCAAAGCCGAGTTCGCGCGCAATCTGCGCCACGCGCGCCTCGTGCGCCGGATATTGCCAGCCATGCATGAACACGATCGCGAGCGCATCGAAGCCCTGATCGCGTAGCTTCTGGAGCTGGTGGCGGACCGCCTCTTCATCAAGCGCTTCGAGGACTTCGCCGTCGACGCCGACGCGCTCGCCGATCTCGGTCACGCTTTCGGGCAATTGCTCGGGCAGGAGGATGTGGCGGGCGAAGATATCGGGCCGCGCTTGCGCGCCGATCCTCAGCGCATCGCCGAAGCCGCGGGTGATCGCCAGCGCCAGCCGCTCACCCTTGCGTTCGAGCAGCGCATTGGTCGCCACGGTGGTCCCGATCCGCACATCGGCAATGTCTCCGCCGCCATGCTCGTTCAGCAGTCGCCTGACCGCCTCGCTGGCGGCGTCGTCATAGCGCCCCGGATCTTCCGAGAGCAGCTTGTGCGTGACGAGTTTGCCGTCGGGCGTCGTCGCGACGACATCCGTGAACGTGCCGCCGCGATCGATCGCGAAGCGCCAGCAAGTCTTATTTCCGACCATAGCTCGCTTCCCTCGCTTCCGCGCGGTCCAGCGCCGCGCGCAGCTCTTGCGAAGAAACGCGGATGAGCGCTGAACGCGAATCCGTGAGGAAATACCCAGCTTGCATGATCTGGATACACACATCTTCATCGCCTCTACCGGAATCGTTGGACGGCGTAGTTCCCTCGCGTTTGGAAATTGACCGCTGATTGTATGAGCGCACAGGAACGAGCAGCGAATAAGTAATCATGCCATCCGGCGACCGGATAATCGCGTCCCCGGCGTCGTACAAATCGATCGGCGGATCGGATGCAACCACCGGTCCAAAAACAATCTGCTCTCGCTCTTGATCGTAGGGGCAAACGCTCATGAACGGATACACGCCTCCATTGGTATCCGCCGCGAGATCGAATGCGGATTTCACATCGATCCTGAAATAGGGTTCGGGCTCGCGCGAATGATCGATGGCCGACGGGAGATCGTCTTCCAGTTCCACAGCGACAACCTCGTAATCTCCTAAATATGGTCCGCATCCGGCAAGCAATGCGGCAGTGGCTATGAGGACAATACCCTCGGTGGCGCGGCTCATCCGATCGCCCCGCTCTCGCGCGCCGCCGCGATCCGCGCATCGTCCCAGCCCAGCTCGCCCAGGATAGCCCCGCCGTCAGCGCCCACTTCCGCGCCCGGTCGCGGGGCGTCGGTGACGGTGGCGGAATAGCGCGGTGCGGGTCCGGGCTGGATGTCGCCGCCCACCTCCACGAAGGTGCCGCGTGCCTTATTGTGCGGATGTTCGGGCGCTTCGCCCATCGAGAGGACCGGCGCGAAGCAGACGTCGGTGTGCTCCATCAGATCGCACCATTGCTGGCGTGTGCGGGTGCGGAACAGGGTCGCGAGCTTGGTCTTGAGATTGCCCCACGCCGCCGGATCGTGCTGGCGGTCGAATTCGGGATCGTCTTCCAGCTCGGCCAGGCGGCGCAATTCGGCGTAGAATTGCGGCTCGATCGATCCGATCGAGATGTATTCGCCATCGGCGCATTGATAGGTGTCGTAATAATGCGTCCCGGTGTCGAGCGCATTGGTGCCGCGCGCATCGGTCCACACGCCCGCATTCCGCATACCCCAGATCATGCCCATCAGCAGCGCCGAGCCATCGGTCATCGCGGCGTCGATCACCTGGCCGTCTCCGCCGCGCGCGACATGCAGCAGCGCGCTGACCATGCCGTAGGCGAGCATCATGCCGCCGCCGCCGAAATCGCCGACCATGTTGATCGGCGGAGTCGGCTTCCCGCCCGCGCGGCCGTAATGATAGAGTGCGCCCGAGAGCGCGATATAATTGATGTCGTGCCCGGCTGCGTCCGCATAGGGGCCGTCCTGCCCCCAGCCGGTCATGCGTCCGTAAACGAGCTTGGGGTTGTCTTCGAGCAGCACATCGGGGCCCAGGCCGAGCCGCTCCATCACCCCCGGGCGATAGCCCTCGATCAAACCGTCTGCCGATTTGCACAATTCGCGCGTGATTGCGCGGCCCTCATCGCTCTTCACATCGAGCGCGATCGACCGACGTCCGCGAGCGAGTACGTCGCGCTGCGCGGCGACCCGTGCGCCGGCGCCCGGGCGCTCGACGCGGATCACCTCGGCGCCGTGATCGGCCAGCATCATGCCTGCAAACGGGCCGGGTCCGATCCCGGCCATTTCAACGATCCGTAGTCCTTCGAGCGGTCCCGCCATGCTTTCCCCTTCGCTTCCCGCGACGAGGCTTACGGGCTGGCGCGACAGGCGGCAAGCACATCGGCTAGCCAGTGACGAGCGTCTTGGCGATCGCCCGCATCGCATACGAATTCCTGCCCGCGCGAAGCGGCGGTGAGCGTGCCGTCGTCGTGCCAGCGCCAGTCTTTCGCGTGGTAGCTCAGTCCGCATTCGCGCATGAAGGCCGGCACGCGCCAGTGCGACAACTGCCCGCCGGGCACGGTCAGCCGCAAGCTGTCCGGCGCGGTTTGCGCCAGCCCGCCGGGGCCGGACCAGGCAGTGTCGTTGTTCGCGTGCATGCCGATCGCATGGGGGAAGCCGAGAGCGACGAGCGCGTCGCGGCGCGCGTCGTCCATGTTGGCAATCGGTTCGATGCTGTCGACTTCCATCCAGCCGAAAATGCGGTGATGCCGCTCGCCATCGGAACTTGCGAACAGGCCGAAGAACAGGAACACATCGCCGACGCCCACGCCCTGATTGACCAGATGCGACTGCGCCGCCGCGCACTGACCGAGTATGGCGCGTTCTTCGGAAAACATCGGGTCGTGGTGGCAGTGATCGGCGCCCGACAGCTTGCCGCGCGAGGCTGCGGCAACATGATCGCCCAGCCCGAGATCAGCCCAGCTTGTCGAGGAATGCCCGCCGCTCGGGATCGGGAGCGAGACCGGTCGGCCGTCGACGATCGGCGACGGGCCGCCACCCGATCCGCTGTCGAAACCCTTGCGACTGATGACGATCTTCACGCCGTCTCCCGCTACAGGCCCAGCCGGATGCCGGCCCAGACCGTGGTCGGCGTGCCAAGATCGATCGAACCGCCCTGGTTGCGGGTGACGATCCGCTCTCCGGTCAGGTTCTCGCCGCGCAGGATCAGCGACAGGTTCGCGCCCAGCGGCAGGCTGGCAAAGGCATTGAGCGTGGTCGCGGCCGACAGGACATCGGTCTCCTGATCGCTTTCGAACTGGTCGCCGACATGGCGCAGTGTCAGCGCCGCTTCGACCCGCTCGCGCGGACGCCAGGCGAGTGTCGCGCTGCCGATCACGTCGGCCACTTGCGGCGGACGGCGACCGTCGAGGCCGGCGGCGTCGCCCGTCCCCTCGACCGCCGCGTCGTTCAGCGCCAGCGAACCACGCAGCGCAAAGGGACCGAACCGAACCTCGCTATCCAGCTCGATCCCGCGCACTCGAACCGCATCGAGATTGCGCCGCTGGCGCAGCACCGGCGTGAGCGTGACATTGGCGACCGCACCGTCCAGCCGGTTGTCGAACGCCGTCAGCGAGAGCCGCGCGGCCTCACCGTCCCAATCGATGCCGGCTTCGTAGCCCCACAGTTTCTCGGGTTCGAGCGCGGCATTGGCCTGGGTCACGACCGGGAAGATCACGAACGGGCGATAGAGTTCGTTCAGGGTTGGCACCCGCAATCCGCGATAGCCCGCCGCCCGCACCGCGAGACCGCCGCCCGCCTCCCAGCGCAGGCCCGCCCGCCCGGACACGTCCCAGTCGGACCGATCGGCAAAGCGGTCGTCGGTGAGAAGGTCGCCCGCCGGGTTCTCCGCGCGATAGAAACCGTCGGCGATCGACCAACGATCGGCACGGATGGTAGTGGTCGCGGTCATGGTGCCGAAGGTCCGCGACCACCCTGCGAACAGGCCAAGATCGTCATTGCTGCCGCCGGTGCGCCGCCGTTCGGTGAGCGCGCCGGAAAACGCGCTGATCGCATCTTCCTGCAATTCGCCCGAGGCGCGCCGGTAGTCGACCCCGAAGCGCAGGGAGCCGACTGCGCTTTCGGGCGGGCGGATCTCGATCTTGCCGCCGATCCCGGTGCCGGGCGTCTTGCGCTGGTCCAGCACAGGCGTGAAGCGCGATGAACTGATCACCACATTGCTGAAATCGCGCGCCTGGACATAGGCGAGCGCCTCCACATCCCACGCGCCGCGTGCCACCACGCGCACGCTGGCATCCTGTCCGCTGGTGGAACTGTCCGCGCCATCGAAGCGCAGCGTGCGCTCATCCTCGAACATGGCGAGCCGCGCCTGCAATTCCACGCCCGGCGCCAACGGGGCGACCGCGCGTGCTTCGAGGCTGCGCGCGTCGAAACTGGCCGGCACTGTCGCGGCCACGCGTTGATCCTCGGGCGTGGTGAAGAACCCGTCGCCGCAATCCCACCGCACGGCGATGGTGGCAAAGCCATCACCCAGGCGCGGCGCCGCTTGCACCCAGGCTTCGGTGTCGCCGCGATCGTTGACCAGCGCTTGCGCGGCAAACGGCGCAAGATCGGCAGGACCGGCGCTGTCGAGCGCAATCGTGCCCGACACCGCGCCTGCGCCGAAGGCTCCGCTGCCCCCGCCCCGCGTCACCGCGATATGCCCCAGCCGTTCGGGCGCGATCGCGAAGAACGGGATGTAGCCGAAAAACGGATCGGCCAGCGGCACCCCGTCGAGCAGCACCAGCGCCCGGCTCGACGCATTTCCGCCGAGCGCGCGCAAGGTCGCGCCCTGCGCCGAGGGGTTGGCCGAGCGGCTGTCCGAACGGCGGAATTGCTGGAAACCCGCGACCGTCTGCAGCACATCGTCGATCCGGCCCGACGGGGTAGCCAGGATCGCATCGCGATCGATGTCCTCGGTCGCGAAGGCTTC
Source organism: Alteriqipengyuania halimionae (assembly GCF_009827575.1). Lineage (NCBI taxonomy): Bacteria > Pseudomonadati > Pseudomonadota > Alphaproteobacteria > Sphingomonadales > Erythrobacteraceae > Pseudoblastomonas > Pseudoblastomonas halimionae. The sequence goes on from NZ_WTYR01000001.1 coordinate 1,827,593, forward strand.
GGCCCCCTCGGGCTCGTCGAGCGCTTCGCCGGTAACGACGATGCGGTTTTCTTCGAGCGTATCCGCCTCTTGCGCCGCTGCCGAAAAGGGCAGTGCGAGCAAGGGTATAAGGATGATGGTGCGACGCATGCTGCGTCCTTGGTTGTAGCGCCTACCATTGTCAAAGGCCGCTTTGAACGGATAGGGCCGCAGCATGAGCGAACGACGCATTATCGACATCTCGCAAGTGCTGCGCCCGGGCATGCCCAATTGGCCCGGCGAACCCGAATTCGGCTATACTCGCAAGGCCGAGATTTCGGACGAATGCCCGGTCAATACGGGTGAAGTGGTGATGAGCACCCATGCCGGCACGCACGCCGATGCGCCGCTGCATTACCATGCCGAGGGCGTCGATAGCGCCGCCAGCGAGCTGTCTGCCTATGTCGGCGAATGCGTCGTCTACGACGCGCGCAATGCGATCGACGCGGTCACGGCGGAGGATATCGAGTGGGACGAGCTCGAAGGTGCCAAGCGCGTGCTGTTTCGCACCTATGATCGCTTTCCCCGCGCCGAGTGGAACAGTCGCTTCTCTGCGATCGATCACGAAGTCGTCGAGCGGCTGGGCAATCAGGGCGTGGTGCTGATCGGCACCGACACACCCTCGCTCGATCCGATGACCTCGAAGACCATGGACGCGCATCATGCCGTCCGCCGCCACGACATGCGGATCCTCGAAGGGCTGGTGCTGCAGGACGTGGCGGAAGGCCGCTACGAACTGGTCGCGCTGCCGCTGCCGATCGAGGGCGCCGATGCGAGCCCGGTGCGCGCGATCCTGCGCGAGCTGCCATGATGGATCCCGCGTGCCTGGACGCCGCCGATCCGCTGGCATCATTCCGCGAGCAATTTCACCTGCCCGAGGGGACGATCTATCTCGACGGCAATTCGCTCGGCCCGCTACCCAAGGCGACGCAGGAACGGATGACCGAAGTGATTGACAGCGAATGGGGCGAAGGGCTCATCTCGAGCTGGAACGCGGCTGACTGGATCAATGCCCCGCGCCGAATCGGCGACAAGATCGCCACCATCATCGGTGCCAATCACGGCGAAGTGATCGCCTGCGATTCGACCAGCGTGAACATCTTCAAGGCGCTTGCCGCCGCGCTCGACTGCAATCCGGATCGCGGCATCATCCTCTCCGAAGGCGGCAACTTCCCGACCGACCTGTACATGGGTCAAGGCCTGGCCCGCCTCTCTCCGCGCGCCGAAATGCGCGTCGTCGATTACGACGATCTCGAAAGCGCGATCGACGAAAGCGTCGCAGTGGTGCTGGTGACGCAGGTCCATTACAAGACCGGGCGGATGCGCGACATGGCCGCGTTCACCGCCAAGGCGCACGCGGCAGGGGCGCTGGTGGTTTGGGACCTCAGCCATTCGACCGGGGCCGTGCCGCTCGACCTTGATGGCGCCGGTGCCGATTTCGCGATCGGCTGCGGCTACAAATATCTGAACGGCGGCCCGGGCGCACCAGCCTTCATCTATGCGGCCAAGCGTCATCATGCCGCGATCGAGCCGATCCTCTCGGGCTGGTTCGGCCACCGCGCGCCATTCGCCTTCACCGACGAATACGAGGCCGCCGGGGGAATCGAGCAATTCCTCGCCGGGACGCCGCCGATCCTCGGCCTCGCCGCGCTCGAATGCGGGGTCGACCTGATGCTGGAGGCGGACATGGCAGACATTCGCGCCAAGTCGCTATCGCTCTCGCGATTGTTCATGGAGCGGATGGAGCCATTGGCCGACCGCCACGGCTTCGAACTGGTGAGCCCGCGCAAGGATGAGGAGCGCGGCAGCCAGGTCTCCTACCGCCACGAGCACGCCTATCCGATCTGCCAAGCCATGATCGCGCGCGACGTGATCGGCGATTTCCGGGCGCCTGATATCTGGCGCTGCGGCTTCACCCCGCTCTATCTGAGCCATGCCGACGTGGCGCGCGCGGTCGATATCCTGAACGACGTGATGGAAAGCGGCGCGTGGGACGCGCCCGAGTTCCACCAGCGCAACGCGGTTACATGAAAAGACATAGCGTGCGACTTCGATTGAAGGCGTAGCGTCAGAGCGTTAGGTGCGGCGTTTACTCGAACCGAAAGCCGAATCTATTGCCTGATTACATCGACCGCAAAGACTTCCACCTTGCCTATCGCATGGAAGAGGACACCTGTGTCGCCGAGCGCATGAAACAGGCCGCTCCTGCAAGTCGACTTCATGGCGAAGCCGCCACGATCGCGGCAGACCTCATCGAAGGCGCGCGAGAGCGCAAGGCATCGGGGATCGATGCTTTCCTGCATACCTACGGTCTCGGCACAGAGGAAGGCATCGCACTGATGTGCCTTGCTGAAGCCCTGCTGCGGGTGCCCGATCACCGCACCGCCGACATGCTGATAAAGGACAAGCTGGCTGGCGTCGATTGGGCCGAACATATGGGCGACAGCCCTTCGACCTTCGTCAACGCGGCGACTTTCTCGCTAATGCTGACGGGCGAAGTGCTCAACGGCCCTACGCCCGACATGCGCGGGCTCGGCACCACGCTGAAGCGCACTGCGAACCGCCTAGGCGGCCCGGTCATCCGCAAGGCCACTCTGCAGGCGATGAAAATCCTCGGCGGGCAGTTCGTGTACGGTCGCGACATCGAGGAAGCGCTGAACCGCGCCAAGCCCGAGCGCGCCAAGGGCCTGACCCATTCGTTCGACATGCTCGGCGAAGCGGCGATGACCTATGACGATGCCGAACGCTATCGCGTCGCCTATGAACGCGCGACCGCGCGACTGGCCAAGGAAGCTCGCGGCGGGATTTCCGCCTCGCCCGGCATTTCGGTCAAGCTGTCGGCGCTCTATCCGCGCTACGAATTCACCCACGCCGAAAAGGCGATCGCCCATCTTGTGCCCGTGGTGCGCGCCCTGGCCGAAAAGGCCCGCGATTCGGACATCCATTTCACGATTGACGCCGAAGAGGCCGAGCGGCTCGAAATGTCGATGGACGTCATCGAGCAACTGGTTGCCGACGACGATCTCTTCAAGCGCCCCGACGGTTCGCGCTGGGAAGGCTTCGGCCTCGCCATCCAGGCCTATCAGAAGCGCGCGGTTTCGCTGTGCGACTGGACCGCGCGGCTTGCCCGCAAATTCGATCGCAAGCTGATGGTGCGCCTGGTCAAGGGCGCCTATTGGGACACCGAGATCAAGCTTAGCCAAGTTGGCGGGTATGACGATTTCCCCGTCTTCACCCGCAAGGTGGCGACCGACGTCTCCTATCTCGCCTGCGCCGCCAAGATGCTGCAGGCGGGCGATGTGATCTATCCCGCTTTCGCCACTCACAACGCCTACACGGTCGGCGCGATCAAGGCGCTGGCCGACGAGCACGGCATGGAGGGCAAGTTCGAATTCCAGCGCCTGCACGGCATGGGCGAGGACATTTTCGAAGCGCTGGCCAAGCGCGAAGGCAATGCGCGGACCAATGTGCGCATTTACGCGCCGGTCGGCAGCCACAAGGATCTGCTCGCCTACCTCGTGCGTCGCCTGCTCGAAAACGGGGCCAATTCCAGCTTCGTCAATCGCATGGCCGATGCCGATGTCCCGGCCACCGAGCTGACGACCGATCCGGTCGCCGATCTCGCCGTGCTCGAACCCAAGCGCAATCCCGCGATCCCGCTGCCGCGCGACATTTTCCCGGGCCGGATCAATTCGGCCGGCGTCGACCTGGCCGATCCGCTGGTGCGCGAGCCACTGCTCGAACGGCTCGAAGACCTCGACACGCGCGAATGGAACGCCGCGCCGACCGTCACCGCCACCAGCTATGGCGACAAGGACGCGATCCACGCCCCGCAGAACCGCGAGGATATCGTAGGCTGGGTGCGCGAGGCGACCGAAGCCGACGTCGAACTCGGCGTCTCGGTCGCGCTCGAGGTGCAACCGGCGTGGAACGCGCTGGGCGGCGTCGGCCGTGCCGAACTGCTCGACGCGGCAGCCGATGCCTTCGAAGCGCATATGGAGGAATTCCTCTCGCTGTGCCGCCGCGAGGCCGGCAAGACCCTGATCGACGGCGTGCTCGAAGTGCGCGAGGCGGTGGATTTCCTGCGCTATTACGCCAATGAGGCGCGACGGCAGTTTGCCGGGCCGATCGAATTACCGGGGCCGACCGGCGAGGAAAACCGGATCGAATTGGCCGGGCGCGGCGTGTTCGGCACGATCTCGCCGTGGAACTTCCCGCTGGCGATCTTTATCGGCACCGCCGCTGCCGCGATTGCGGCGGGCAATTGCGTGCTCGCCAAACCTGCCGGGCAGACCCCGCTGATTGCTGCGCTGGCCGTCGACCTTTGCCACGCCGTCGGCATCCCGAAGGAAGTACTCCAGCTGATCCCGGGCGATGCCAAGCCGGGCATCGCGCTCAGCTCCGACCCGCGCATCGCAGGGGTTGCCTTCACCGGATCGACCCAGACCGCGCAGGCGATCAACCGTACGCTGGCGGGGCGCGAAGGGCCGATCGGGACCCTGATCGCCGAAACCGGCGGCCAGAACGCGATGATCGTCGACAGCTCCGCGCTGCCCGAACAGGTCACGCGCGACGTCGTATCGAGCGCGTTCCAGAGCGCGGGCCAGCGCTGTTCGGCATTGCGCGTGCTCTATCTGCAAGACGACATCGCCGATGAAATGCTGACGATGATCCGCGGCGCGTTCGAAGCGCTGACCGTGGGCGATCCCAAGCATCTCGACACCGATGTCGGCCCGGTGATCGACGAGACCGCCAAGCGCAGTCTCGAAAAGCATATCGCGGGCAAAAAGCGCCAGGGCCGCGATGTGTATCAGCACAAGCTGCCCCGCGCGCTGCGCGCCGGGACGTTCGTCGCGCCGACCATCATCGAGATCCAGTCGATCCATTCGCTGAAGCGCGAGAATTTCGGCCCGGTGCTGCATGTCGTGCGCTATCGTGCCGACCGGCTCAACGAGGTGCTCGATGATATCAACGCCACGGGATACGGGCTCACCCTCGGCCTCCACAGCCGGATCGACGCCACGCGGCGTCTGGTCGAGGCCAAGTCCCGGGTCGGCAATCTCTACGTCAATCGCAACCAGATCGGCGCGGTGGTCGGAAGCCAGCCCTTCGGCGGCGAAGGCATGTCGGGCACCGGCCCCAAGGCCGGTGGTCCGCACTATGTCGCGCGCTTCGCGACCGAGCGCACCGTGACCATCGACACCACTGCGGCGGGCGGCAACGCCTCTCTGCTGGCGGATATCTGATGTCGGCGCGGCGCCTGCTGATCGCGGGCGCCGCCGCCACCATTGGCGGTCTGCTATGGGCCGAGCGCAAGCGTCCGCTGCGTAAACGGACGGAGCCGTTGCTGCCGCGCACGGCGACCAATCTGCTGCTCGGTGCGAGCTGCGCGCTCGTCATCCGCGCGGTCGAAAAGCCGCTCGTCGATCGCGTGGTCGCAGCCAATTCGAAGGATGTGCGCGGCGTCATGCGTTTGCTGCCCAGGCAGCTGCGCCTCGTCGGCGGGCTGCTGGCGATGGATTACGCTTATTACTGGTGGCACGTTGCGACCCACAAGGTTCCGTTCCTCTGGCGCTTCCACCGCGTCCACCATCTCGACCGCGACCTCGATTCATCGACCGCGATCCGATTTCACGGCCTCGACATGCTGGTCTCGCTGCCGTTCCGACTGGCGCAGACGCGACTGGTCGGCGCGGATCGCGCGACGCACGATGCGTGGCAGAATTTCTTCTTCGGTTCGGTGCTGGTCCATCATTCGAATCTCGCCCTGCCCGAAGGCTGGGACCGTAACCTATCGCGGGTGCTGACCACGCCGAAAATGCACGGGATCCATCATTCGACGGTTCTTTCCGAGCAGGACAGCAACTGGACCAGCGGCTTCAGCCTGTGGGACCGGCTGCACGGGACTTTCCGCGGCGACGTGCCGCAGGGTGCGATCACGATCGGGGTCGAGGATGCGCGAGCCCCCGCAGACCATGATACCGCGCGCCTCTTGGAAGCGCCGTTCCGCGCCCTGCCTGCCCGTACCGACGCTCCGCGCTCGCGTTAACCTGCGTTTAGGGACGTTCCGCGTATGCGGGGTGCGGCAAGTTTTGGTGGAAGGCATGGCGTATGAACGCTCCTACGAAATCCCTCGTGGACGATGTGACGATCGAACCGATCGCAATCGGCAACGACGAGGCACTTCAACGCGAGATCGGGGATGTCGCGATCGAATATAGCGAGGAGGATGCGGACACCCGCACGCTCGAGCGCTGGTTCATGGCGCGACCGCTGGCCGAGAAGGCCCGGATCGCTACCATCCTTTCGCTTGGCGGGATCGCCCTGATCGCTGTGCTGGCACTGCTCGGCTTTGCCTTTCCGGACGCTGCCGCACAGTTCAAGATCGCCATTGTCGCGGTAGCGCTGGTCGGTATCGTGTTCGGCATCGGCACGCTGAATTTCATCAATCGCCGCATCATCCATCCTTTCACCGACATCGCCGAAAGCATGACCCGGCTCGCCAGCGGCAAGCGCGACATCACGGTCTCGCATACCTCGCGGCAGGACGAGATCGGACAGCTTGCCCGCGCGCTCGAAGTGTTCGTGAAGTCGGGTCACAAGCTCGACGAACTGTTCGCCGACCGCAAGCGAGCCGCCGAAGAGCGCGAGCAGGCCCGCATCGAAAAGCTCGCCGCCGCCGAAAACGCGCGGCGCGAAGCCGTCGATCGGCTCGCCGCCGATTTCGAAACCTCGATCGGCCGCGTGGCCAGCGGGGTCGCTTCGGCCAGCGCGCAATTGCAGGAAACCGCCACGTCGATGGCAATCGCCGCCGAGCAGGCGACCACCCAGACGGGCCAGGTCGCCAATGCGATGGACCAGGCGCATGCGGGTGTCACCTCGGCCGCCACGGCCTCGGACGAATTCGCCATGTCGATCGCCGAGATCAGCCGTCAGGCCACGCAATCCGCCGAACTCGCGCGCAAGGCCAACGATACGGCGGGCAGTGCCGACGAAACCATCTCGGCGCTCTCCGAAAGCGCGGCGCAGGTCGGCCAGATCGTCGAATTGATTCAGACGATTGCGCAAAAGACCAACCTCCTCGCCCTCAACGCCTCGATCGAGGCGGCGCGCGGCGGGGAAGCCGGGCGAGGCTTTGCGGTGGTTGCCAGCGAGGTCAAGGAACTGGCCGCGCAGACCAGCCGCGCGACCGAGGAAGTGGCCGAACAGATCCGCGCGATCCAGGGCTCGACCGATGCCAGCGTGGGCGCCTTGCGCTCGATTGCGGGACAGATCGAGCAACTCGAAGGCACCGCGATTTCGATCGCCAGCGCGGTCGACCAGCAATCGGTGGCGGGCCGCGATCTGGCGAAGAATATCGACATTGCCGCGCGCGCGACCGACGAGGTTTCGAACAGCGTCGAGCAGGTCCGCGAGACCTCGATCGCCAACGGTGCCGCGGCGAGCCAGGTGCTCTCGAGCGCGACCGAACTCGAAGGCCAGGCCTCGAGCCTGCGCCAGGAAGTCGACGGGTTCCTCAAGCAGATCCGCGCGGGCTAAACGTCGGCGCAGCCACGCCGACGCCTGGCGAACACCTGTCGATCAGGCGCTTGATCGGGACCGAACGGCGTAAGACACCGCTCGGTCCGCTCGATCAGTCTTCCCACCAATAGGGCAGGCGCTGCGCATCGCCGGTCTTTACCTCGTTCATCGTGCGCGCATCGTACATCCGCCCGCCAAGCATGACGTAGCGGATCTTGTCCGAATTGCGGATGTCTTCGCTGGGATCGGCATCGAGCACGATCAGGTCCGCGAGCTTGCCCGCTTCGAGGCTGCCGATATCGCGATCCATGCCGAGCGAGCGCGCCGGCACGATCGTTCCGGCACGCAGCGCCTCGACCGGCGACATCCCGCCGCGCACGAAGCTCCATAGCTCCCAATGCGCCGCGATCCCGGGCTGCTGGCCGTGGGCGCCGATCGACACTTCGACCCCGCGTTCGGCGAGCTTCTTCGCCTCGCGCGCATTCTCGTCGTCGTAGAACGCCCATTCGGGGGCCTTGGTGCGACGCGCGGTGCCCGCGAGCAGCCATTCGGGCGGCGAGTGGACCAGCAGCGGATTGGCGAACACATCGGTCGCCTGCCGCCAGTAGGGATCGCCCGCCAGCCCGCTATAGGTCACCACCAGGGTCGGGGTGTAATTGGTGTCCGACTGGCTGAAGAATTGCAGCACGTCTTCATACATCACGCCCACCGGCACATTGTGTTCGAGCGTCGAATTGCCATCGGCGATGATGTTCATGTCCATCCCGAACAGCGAACCGCCTTCGGCCACCACCAGCATGTTTTCCGCCCGCGCGGCGGCCACCACCTGCTGGCGCTGTTCGCGCCGAGGCTGGTTGTAATTCTTCACCGAAATACCGCCCTGCGCCTTGATCCGGCGGACATGGGCAAGCGCGTCGTCGTAGCTGTCGATCCGGGCGAAGAAGCCGGGGGCCTTCGCCCCATAGATCACCTCGCCGGTCGAGAAGATGCGCGGGCCGAGCAGGCTGCCGGTCTGCTGGCGTTCGGCGGCGGCGAAGATCGTGCTCGCCTGCGAGGACGGATCGTGGATCGTCGTCGTGCCGAGTGCAAGCTGCTGGACCTGGGCCCAGTTCTGCTGCGGGATCAGATCGTTCTGTCCCTGCGGTCCGTGCGCATGCGCATCGACGAGGCCGGGAATGATCGTCTTGCCGGTCACATCGACCGTGGTCGCACCGCGCGGGATAGCGACCGCACCGTTTTCGCCGACGGCGACGATGCGATCGCCGCGGATCAGGACCACGCCGTTCTCGATCGCGCTTGCGCCGCTGTCACCTGCCATGGTCAGCACCCGCCCACCGACGAGGGCCACCGTGCCGTCATACTTGTCGGCGGGGACCGTCATTGCCAGCGAGACGCCTTCGGTCGGCGGAGTAAACTCGGTGTCCGAGCCCGGTCCGTCGGCAAACAGCTGGTCGAGACCGACGCGGTGGAAGGTCGGGCCATTCGACCAGGTGATCGTGCGACCGTCGGCGCTCCATCCGACATAATCGGCCCCGCCACTCGAGACCTTGGTGACCGGCAGCGCGCCGCCGCTCTCGCTCACCCCGACCGCCTGACCGCCGGGGATCAGTGGCATCACGAACAGTTCGTAGTTCTGGACATAGGCGACATATTCGCCCGTGGGCGAGACGCTGAACGTGCTGGCCAGATCGCCTTGCGCATGGACGCGCTTGGCCTCGCCATTCAGATCGGTCGAGATCAGCTGCAGATTGCCGCCGCCGAAGCCGAGCGAGAACAGCCGATCGCCATCGGCACCGAATTGCGGATTGGAAAGGCCGCGTGCGATCAGGTCGGGCGTCCCGCCACCGGTGCTCACCATATAGGTGCCCGCATCCTCGGAATATTCGGGGTCGACCATATAGCCGCCCTCGCCCTTCTGGAACACGATGGTGCGACCATCGGGCGAGAAGCGCGGGCTCGAATAATGGCCCGGCACGCTCGTGACCTTGCGCGGATTGCGACCGTTGGCATCGGCGACCACGATCTCGCCCAGCCCGCTATCGGTCCAGCGGACCCACGCCATCCTGTCGCCATCGCGCGAGAAGGTCGGCCAGCCCTCGATCGCATCGCTCTCGCGCGTAAGGCGCTTGGGGGCACCTCCTGCCGTATCCTTAACCCACAATTTGCCGAGGCTTTCGAACACCACGCGGCGCCCGTCGGGCGATAGCGTCGCGCCCTTGGGCATCTTGGTCGTGACCGTTTCGGGGGCGACCTCGATCACCAGATGCGGGGCGCTGGCGACGCCGCGCGTATCGTCGATCCGGAACGGGATCACCGTGGCCCCGCTGCCATCGGCGTTGACCCGGCGCAGCTTGCCGCCGGCCCAGAAAACGATGGCCGAGCTATCGGGCATCCAGTCCATATTGGGATAGACGCCATAGACCGCCCAGGTGCCCTGCAAGTCGAGATCGAGATCGCCATAGATCTCGCGCTCGCGCCCGGTCGCCAGGTCCTTGACGAACAGCTTGGTCTGGTCGCGATCGCGCCGGACGAAGGCCATCAGCTTGCCATCGGGCGACGGGGTCGGGCGGACCGAACCGCCATAGCCCGACACCGCAGTGCGCGTTTCGCCGGTGGCGATGTCGTAGCGTTCGATCTCGAACAGCGACTGGGTGGTGTCCTGCCCGTATTCGAAGATCGGGCCGGACGAGACGTTCTTGGTGTAATAGATCGCCTCGCCATCGGGGGAATAGATCGGCTCGCCGAGCTCTTTCTGGTGCTGCGGATTGGGCCGCTCGACCAGCGCGACGCCGCCGCCGCCCGAGACGTGATAGAGCCACACTTCGCCGGTGCCCGCGCTGCGGCCGGTGGTGAAATGCTTCTTGGCGATGATGAAGCGACCGTCGGGCGACCAGTTAGGCTGGTTCAACAGACGGAAGCTCTCCTTGGTGAGCTGCTTCTTGTCCGAACCGTCGGCATTCATGATCCAGATATTGTCGCCGCCCCCGCGATCCGAGGTGAAGGCGATCCGCCGGCCATCAGGCGACCAGCGCGGCTGCACTTCCCATGCGAGACCCTCGGCGATGCGCACCGGCGTACCGCCCGAAACCGGCATGGTGTAGATATCGCCGAGCATGGCGAACGCGAGCATCCGGCCATCGGGCGAGATGTCGACATCCATCCAGGTGCCTTCATCGGTGCGGATCGGGATCTGCTTGATATCGAATCCGGGAGGGGCGGTAACGTCCCATTTGCCATCGTCCTTGGCCGCATCGGCGACCGGCGTTGCGTCGACCTCTTCGCCACTGTCCTGCGCGGGCAGATCGGCCGGCTCGGGCTGCGGCGGGATCACTTCGTCTTCGGGCTTCTCGGTCTCTTCGACCGGCTGATCCTGCACGTCGCTGTTCTGGGCGAAGGCAGGCTGCGCGGCGAGAACGAGCGCGAGTGCGGACGCGACGCCGGTGGTGCGGAGTTTGGCAAATGTCATCGAAGTCTCCCTGTTCGCGCATGGCGTAGCAAAGCACGCGGGCGATGCACGTGGATTTTCGATGGAATGCACCGGCACCCGCACTATGGTCGTCGCCATGCAATTTCCCCGCATCGTTATTTTCGCGCGGCTCCCGGTCGCAGGCGAGTGCAAGACGCGGCTGATTCCCGGATTCGGTGCCGAAGGTGCGGCGGCGATCTATCGCAAGCTGCTGCTCCACACGGTGCGCCAGGCCGAAGCCAGCGGACTGCCGGTCGAACTGCGCATAACCGGCGGCAGCGAGACACAGTTTCGCGCGCTTCTGGGCGATGGACCGGTGCTGGTCGAACAGGGCGACGGTGATCTGGGCGACAAGCTGGCCCGCGTTGCACCACCCGCGCTGATCGTCGGCAGCGATTGCCCGGCGGTGATCCCCAACCTCTTCATCGCCGCCGCGACCGCGCTGGCCGAGCGCGATGTCGTGATCGGTCCTGCCGAAGACGGGGGCTATTACCTGATCGGCTTCAACCGCGAGGTATCCTTCCTGTTCGAGGACATGGAATGGAGCACCGACAGCGTCTTTGCCGAGACCATGGCGCGCCTCGCGCGGGCGCAGATCGCGCCTGCCGTGCTGCCCGAACTGGCCGATGTCGACGAGCCCGAAGACCTCGCCGACTGGCCCGAATTCCGACCGTGAGCGTCACCCTTCTGATCCCGGTGCTGGACGAGGCAAAGGCGCTGCCCGCGCTGGTCGAGCACTTGGCGCAGCTTGAGCCCTCACCCGACGAGGTCTTGCTGGTCGATGGCGGCAGCAGCGATGCGACATGCGACATCGCCTGCGCGGCGGGCTGGCGGGTGCTGGAAACCGAACGCGGACGGGCGCGGCAGATCAATGCCGGGGTCGCCGCCGCGACATCGGATATGGTGTGCGTCCTCCACGCCGATACCCAGCCGCCGCGCGATCTGGTGGCGGTGATCGCGCAGACGCTGGCCGACAAGCGCACCGCGCTGGCCGGGTTCACCACCGTGCTGCGCGGGCCCGAAAAGACGCGCTGGGGCACCAGCTTCCACAACTGGATCAAGACCTGGTACGCCCCGCTGCTGCTTCGCCCGCACCTCTTTTTCAAAGGCGTGCGGCTGCTGTTCGGCGACCATGCGATGTTCTTTCGCGCAGCCGATTTCCTCGCCGCCGGGGGCTGCGATCCGGGTACGCCGGTGATGGAGGAAGCCGATCTGTGCATCCGCATGGCCGAGTACGGGCGCGTGCGCCTGATCCCGAGGGTGATCTACACCTCGGACCGGCGGGTGGCCGAATGGGGCGCGCTCAAGGCCAACTGGATCTATTTCAAGGTCGGGCTGATGTGGGCCTTCGGCGCCCGCGAACGGCTGGCCGACCATTATCCGGACGTGCGATAGCTCCCTCCCCCGCGCGGGGGAGGGTCGGGGTGGGGGCGTGCAACACTACCTGGCGAGTGCCGCGCACCCACCCCCAACCCCTCCCTCCAGGGAGGGGAGCTAAGCGTCTTGGCTTTCCTTCGAGAGAAACCCCGCCTCGATGCAATAGGCGATCAGCGTGCGCAGATAGTCGGCATCGGTGGGGCGCGATTGCAGCCCGGTGAGCGCGCGAAACCGGCGGTCGTCGAACCGCGGGTCGCGCTGGAAATAGCTCGCATAGAGCCCGGCAATGCGTCCGTAGAGCCGCCGCTCGAATGGCGGTAGCGCAGCCGGGTCGAAATCCTCGGGTGCGACCATGCGGGGGCGGGAGAATTGCGGCCAGGCGCCGATCGCATCGGCAAACCCCTCGACCGAAACCGGCGCGCCGGTGACGAGGTGATAAGTGCCGCCTTGAGCGTCGCCCCAATGCTCGACGATCGCCGCCAGCCCTGCCGCAACATGGTCGATCGGGACGAAATCGAGGCTCGCACCGGGGCGCGCTTCCATCTGCGTCACCCGGCCTTCGGCAACCAGTTTGAACGCGGCGTAGATCGTGTCGAACTGGCGGATCGCACCGCTTGCGCTGTCGCCGGTCACGATCGAGGGGCGCGCGATCGCGAACGGCAATCCGCTCGCTTGCACCAGCCGCTCGGCGGCGGCCTTGGAGCGTTCGTAGCCATTGGCAAAGCCTTCGCTCGGCAGCGGATCGTCTTCCAGGATCGCCCCGTCGCGCGCGCCGCAGACATAGGCGGTGGAGACGTAGAGCACCCCGCAATCGTCCAGCCGCGCGAGGTCGAGCACATGCGCTGTGCCCTGCGTGTTGATCCGCTCGTGCTCCTCGTCGGACAAATCAAACCGCACGGTCGCCGCGCAATGGACGATCAGATCGTGCGCTTGGGCGAGGTCGCGCGCCTCGCTCTCCTCCAAGCCCAGCAGCGGCTCGCCGATATCGCAGGCGTGTACGCCCGCTACCGGCACCAGAGCGCCGTCATTGCCTCGGATCTCGCGGTTGCGGTGGACCAGTGCGGTGACGTCGTGCCCCGCCGCGACCAGCCGCGCGGCGAGCTCGCCACCGATCAGCCCTGCCGCTCCGGTCAGCAGGATGCGCAATCGATTTTGCCTGTCATGAAACTGCTTGGCCCCCGGCAACGTATAGGTCACTGTATGAGCCAACGTGACGACACGCCACACTTGCAGGACATTTGATGACATTTACCCATGACGCCATCGTGATCGGCGGTGGAGCGGCCGGGCTGACTGCGGCCGGCGGCTGCGCGATGTTCGGGCTGGAGGTCGCGCTGATCGAAGCCGGCCCGATGGGGGGCGAATGCCTCAACACCGGCTGCGTCCCGTCCAAGGCGCTGATCACAGCCGCCAAACGCGCCGCCGAAGCGCGCGAAGCCACCCGCTACGGCGTCACGCTCGAAGCGCCGAAGGTGGAGTGGGCGGGCGTGCGCCAGCATATCCGCGACGCCATCGCGGCGATCGAGCCCCACGATTCGCAGGAGCGGTTCGAGGAGATGGGCTGCGAGGTGATCCGCGACTGGGCGAGCTTGGTCGACGAGCACACCGTGCGCGTCGGCGGGCGCGAATTGAAAGCGCCGCGCATCGTGCTGGCGACCGGATCGAAGCCCGCGATCCCGCCGATCAAGGGCATCGATACGGTGCCGTATCTCACCAACGAAAACCTGTTCGACCTCGACGAATTGCCCGGCCACCTGATCGTGATCGGCGGCGGCAATATCGGGATGGAAATGGCGCAGGCCTTCCGCCGCCTGGGCTCCGATGTCACCGTGATCGAGCCCGACAGCCCGATGGGTCGCGACGATCCCGACAACGTCTCGGTGCTCCTCGACACGATGGAGAGCGAAGGCGTGCGCTTCGTCACCGGCAAGGCGAAACGCGTGACCGGCGGCAAGGGAAACATCACGGTCGAGGCCGGTTCGGAAACGATCACCGGCACGCATATCCTGATCGCGACCGGGCGGACGGCCAATATCGAACGGCTCGGTCTCGATGCGATCGGGGTCGAGACCAACCAGAACGGCATCGTGACCGACGATCGCCGCCGCAGCTCGGTGAAGAGCATCTACGCGATCGGCGATTGCCGCGACGGCCCGCGCCTCACCCATGTCTCGGGCTATGAGGGATCGAACGTCGCGCTCGAGATCACGCTCGGGCTTCCGGCCAAGGTGGACTACGCTGCGCTGCCCTGGTGCACCTACACCTCGCCCGAAGTGGCGCAGATCGGCCTCACCGAAAGCGATGCGCGGGCAAAGCACGGCGACAAAATCCGCGTGGTGACCGAGCATTTCGACGACAATGAGCGCGCGCTGGCCGAGGGCCGCGACAAAGGCCGCGCGAAAGTGATCTTCAAGGGCCACAAGGTGATCGGCGCGAGCCTCGTCGGCGAGAATGTCGGCGAGCTGTTGCTGCCCTATAGCCAGCTCATCACCGGCAAGGCCTCGAGCTTCGCGCTCGGCAGCGCGATCATCGCCTATCCGACCCGCAGCGAAATTTCGAAAGCCGCCGCCTTCGCCGCGTGGGAGCCGACCGTGTTCGGCATCTGGCCGAAGAAATGGGCCAGCTTCGTGGCCGGCATGCGACGGCGCTTCTCATGAGTGTGCGCAGCAAGAGCCGCAGTGCGCCCACCGGCCCCTCGCCCTTCGCGGTCGAGGCGGAAGCACTGCCGGCGGAGAAGTTTGCCGATCCCGACATCACGGCGGCAGGCGAACCGCGCGCCTCGGTGCCGCTGACCGGGCTCGACACGCTGTGGCTCAACACCGGCACGCTGTGCAATCTCGCCTGCGTCACCTGCTATATCGAGAGCAGCCCGACCAACGATGCGCTGGTCTATCTCTCGGCCGAGGATGCCGCGCGGTTCTACGCCGAAGCCGAGGGGATGGGCACGCGCGAGATCGGGTTTACCGGCGGCGAACCGTTCATGAACCCCGCCTTCCTGCCGATGCTCACCGATGCGCTCGCACGCGGGTTCGAGGCACTTGTGCTGACCAATGCGATGAAACCGATGCGGCGGCACGAGGAAAAGCTGCTGCTGCTACGCGAGCGGTTCGGCGACGCGCTCACATTGCGCGTCAGTCTCGATCATCACACCCGGACCGGGCACGAGGGCGAACGCGGGCCGCGGACCTGGGACGTAGCGATCGACGGCTTGCGCTGGCTGTCCGACAACGGCTTCGCCATCGCGGTGGCGGGGCGCCTGCTCCCCGGCGAAGGCATGGTAGAAGCCCGCGAACGCTATGCCGCGCTGTTCGCGCGCGAGACGATCGCGATCGACGCGTATGATCCCGCGCAGCTGGTGCTGTTCCCCGAGATGGATGCCACCAAGGACGTCGCCGAGATCACCACCGCCTGCTGGGACATCCTCGGCAAGTCACCCGCCGACATCATGTGCGCATCGAGCCGCATGGTCGTCCACCGCAAGGGCGAGGACCGGCCCCGCGTGGCGGCCTGCACGCTGATCCCCCACGATCCCGAATTCGATCTGGGCGAGACGCTGGAAGAGGCCGCGCAGGCGGTGAAGCTGAACCACCCGCATTGCGCGCGGTTCTGCGTGCTCGGCGGAGCGAGCTGTTCAGCTTGAACTGACCCCCTCCGCTCGTGCCTTAGCCCGTCGAAGTCCATTGACGCGATACCAACCTCCTCCCCCTCGAGGGGGAGGCTGGGTGGGGGTGTTCGGCAGTTGTGGCCGACGCCGTACTCCCACCCCCAACCCCTCCCTCAAGGGAGGGGAGTGCGTGTTCCGTGACGATAAAATGTCTTAAGCCGCGTCTTTCGCGGGGCAGTATTTGGCGAGATATTCGGCATGGGTCGGCATGTGCTGGGTGAGCCAGCGGATCGATTGCTCGATGCCGTCGATCTCGCCCTTGATCGCGCTCAGCCGGTCCTGGTCTACCATGATGTTGTGGCCTTCCATCGCCACGCCCTGCCCCATCATCACCGCCGCCCAGCTGGTCTCGGTGAACAGCTCGTCCTCCTCGCGGAAGATCTGCCCGTTCTGGCGGAACAGTTCGATCTTTTCCGACAGGCTGTCGGGCACCGACATGGTGCGGCAGTAATTCCAGAACTCGGAATCGTCGCGATTGGTCGACTTGTAATGGAGAATCAGGAAGTCGCGGATCCGCTCATATTCCTTGAGCGTGAAGCGGTTGAAGGCATCTTCCTGCGCCTGCGTGATCCCGCCTGCCGACAGCAGCGAGACGAGCTTGTTGAGGCCGGTATTGATCAAATGGATCGAGGTCGATTCGAGCGGCTCCATGAAGCCCGCCGCCAGCCCCAGCGCGACGACATTGCCGTTCCAGAACTTCTTCCGGTGGCCGGTGACGAAGCGCAGATGGTTGGGATCGGCCTGCGGCTTGGCCGCGATATTGTTGACCAGGATATCGGTCGCCTCGTCGGCTTCCATGAACTGGCTGCAATAGACATGCCCGTTGCCGTTGCGGTGCTGCAGCGGCACCTGCCATTGCCACCCGGCCGGATGCGCGGTGGCGCGGGTATAAGGGAGCGGCGGCGAGCCGTCGTCGCGCCCGCAGGGCAGCGCCACCGCGCGATCGCATGGCAGCCAGTGGGTCCATTCCTCGTATCCGGTTTCGAGCGCCTGCTCGATCAGCAATCCGCGAAAGCCGGTGCAGTCGATAAACAGGTCGCCGGAGATTTCCTGACCGCTTTCGAGCACGATCGAGGATACGAAGCCGTTCTCGCCATCGCGCCTGACCTCGGACACCTTGCCTTCCTGCCGCACCACGCCGCGCTGTTCGGCGAAGGCGCGCAGGAATTTGGCATAGCGCGTGGCATCGAGGTGATAGGCGTAATTGGTCGGCGGCAGATCGCCGCTCTGCTGGTAGTCCTCGCTGCGCGCGAACTTGCCGAAATGCGCCGCCATGGTCTCGACGTTGAAGACCTGTATCGGCCGCTTGTCGCCCGCATCCTGCATGGCGTGCCAGATATGGTGGAACGAGACCCCGTCGATCTCATAGCCGTAATTGCCGAAGGGGTGAATGTAGCTGTCGCCGATATTGCCCCAGTTGACGAACTGGATGCCCAGCTTGAACGTGCCGCCCGACGCGGCGAGCATTTCCGCCTCGTCGATCCCCAGCAATTTGTTGAAATCGACGAAGGGCGGGATCGTCGCCTCGCCCACGCCGACCGTTCCGATGGCTTCCGATTCGACCAGGGTAACGCCGATGCCGCGCCCTTTGCCGATCCGCGACAGGACCGCCGCGGCCATCCATCCGGCAGTCCCCCCGCCGACGATTACGATATTCTCGATTGGCATCCATTCTCTCCTGCGGCGACCTTGCCATTTCGCAGACCGTGCCGCCAGCCTCTGTGACCATGCTGCAACGTTTTCTTGATAACGTTCATATGGAATCTTGTGAACGCTAACATTTTGTCATAAGCGGGCCGTGGGAATAGGGCGGGATCAATCTCGCCATACAGAGGATGTCCGAGGGAGGATCCATGGTTACCACGTTCACTTCGCGTGGCACGCGTTCGCGTCGCTGCGCCATTCTTGCCACCGCTTCTAGCCTGGCACTCGCCGCCGTCGCGCAGCCTGCCTATGCGCAGGATACGCAGGACGAAGACGGTGATGCCGCCGAGCAGGAAACCCCGGCAGGCACGCCTGAATCGGTCGAAAACAAGGTTGTCATCACCGGTTTTCGCCAGTCGCTGGAAAACGCGCAGGATATCAAACGCAACGCCGACACCGTCGTCGATGTGATCAGCGCGGAAGACATCGGGGCACTGGCCGACCGTTCGGTCGCCGAAGCGCTGCAGCGCGTCCCCGGCGTCAACATTTCGCGTTTTGCCTCGCCCGACGATCCCGACCGCTTCTCGGTCGAGGGATCGGGCGTCATCATTCGCGGCCTGTCCTTCGTTCGGTCCGAACTCAATGGGCGCGACATCTTTTCCGCCGATGGCGGGCGCACGCTGTCGTTCAACGACGTCTCGCCCGAACTTCTCGGCCGGGTGGAAGTCTACAAGAACACCACCGCCGACATGATCGACGGCGGCATTTCGGGCACGGTCAATCTCGTTACCCGCAAGCCGCTCGACAATCCCGGCTTCAACATCGCCGGCACGCTCGAATACAATTACGGCGATCTCGCTGAGGAATGGTCGCCCGGCTTCTCGGTGCTGGCATCCGACACCTTCGACGTCGGCATCGGCACTTTCGGCCTGCAACTGGGCTATGCCCAGCAGGAACTGAAGACCCGCACCGATGCCTCGCAGCTCACCGATCCCTGCTATCGTCCCGCAGACCTGCTGAGCGGCGGCTGTATCCGCGCACGCGATGTCGGCGACGGCGGTTTCGGCGGTTCGAATTTCGACGAAACCAACTTCCCGCCCGCCGGCAGCGTCGTCGTGCCCAAGGGCGCCGGCGTTCGCACCACCTCGCTCGAGCGTGACCGCAACGCCTATTCGGTGGTCGGCCAGTTCGAAAGCAACGATGGGCGGGTGCAAATCACCGCCGAATATCTGCGTGCCGATACCGACACGTCGCTCGAAGAATTCTCGATGCTGGCGCTCGTTAACAACGATGCGTTCTTCCCGATCCCGCAAGCAGGGACCGACTTCACCTTCGACAGCGAAGGCTTCTTCGAGCGCGGCACGCTCACGCAGACGTCGGATGGCGGCATTCCCGGCATCTCGACCGAGAACCTGCACTTCCAGCAGGAAGGGCGCGCGACCACCGAAGACTACTCGGTCAGCATCCAGATCGAGCCGACCGATCGTCTCGCCATCAATTTCGAAGGCCAGGTCATCAATTCGAAGCTCAACACCGCGGGTGTGATCTTCGCGATGCAGACCTATTCGGACATCTTCATCGACAATTCGGGTGATACGCCGCAAGTCCAGTTCTTCCAGCCGGGCACGCAGGCTTCGCCGGCGGACTACTTCACCGATCCGGCGCTGACCTATTTCTGGTTCCACCTCGACAATCAGATCGACAACGAAGGTTCGCTGTATTCGATGCGCGGAGATATCGAATACGATATCTCCGACACCGGCTTCTTCCGCAAAGCGCGCTTTGGCGCTCGCTGGGCTGACCGCAGCCGCGTCACGCGCAACGCCAATTATTCGAACTGGTCGAATCTCGGCGCGCCCTGGACCGGTCGTAACGGCAACTGGAACGGTGACGATCCGCAGGCCTACGGTGCCGGCGGCGCCTATGCCTTCGACTTCCCGGACCAGGCCGCCGTATACAATCCGTTCGGCGACAATTTCCAGCGCGGCAACGCGCCGGTACCCGCCGGCAATGGCGCGGCCATCTTCTATGGCGGCGGACCGGGCGACAACCTGGTCGAGGCCTATCTCAATGGCCAGCTGTCCGAAGACGTGCAGGCGATCAAGGACTTCACTCTGACGAGCGAAGGCCGACCGTTGATCGGCGGTCGCACCCAGCAGCGTCCCGATGGCACGCTGGTCCAGTGCGATCCCTTCTGCCCGACCGAAGTCGTTCCGGTCGACGAAACCACGAACGCCGCCTACGCCCGGGTCGACTTCGGGCACGATTTCGATAGCGGCCTTGAGTTCTCGGGTAATATCGGCGTCCGCTATGTCGAGACGCGCGTCCGCTCGAGCGGCCTCGTCGGTTTCCTCGGCGCCAATTATATCGATGACCCGGTTCTGGAAGATCCGGCCGATCCCACTTCGCCCAATCGCGGCGGAGACGGCGATGGCGTGGCGGAGATCAGCGATATCCAGAACCGCTGCGACAATGTTCCCGCCGGGGAGCAGGGACCGGGTTTCTGCCAGCTGAGCGCGGCGCGTCAGGCCGAATTCGCCGCCGGCCTGACCGGCGACGTCTACCTCGATCGATCGGACGAAACCTACGATCACTGGCTGCCCAGCTTCAATGCCCGTCTGAATTTGAACAACGGCATTGTGCTGCGCGCGGCTGTGTCGAAGGGCATTTTCCGACCCGATCTCTCGGCCTTCCGCACCGGCGGCTTGGTGTTCGACAACACCAACAACCTTGTGCAGGGCGGCACCACGGATACCGGCGCGTTGTTCGGCCTCAACACCGGCAACCGCTCTTTGCGTCCGGTCGAAAGCTGGAACTACGACATTTCGGCGGAATGGTATTTCGACGATGTCGGCTCGCTGACCGTTGCCCTGTTCGCCAAGGATATCTCCAACCAGGAGGTCAGCGGCGCCACGGTGCAGGAACTGACCAGCCCGCAAGGAAACGCGATCGACGTGCTGATCAACGGCCCGGTCAATTCCGACAGCAGCACGCTGAAGGGGGCGGAACTTGCCTTCCAGGATACGTTCGACTTCCTGCCGGGGGCGCTCGCTGGCTTCGGCACGCAGCTGACCTACACCTATGTCGATGGTGGTGCGTTCAACAACAACAATATCGGAGCGGAACGCAGCCCGTTTGCGAACAACCTGCCGCTGACGGGGATTTCCGAGCACACCGTCAACGCCGTGCTGTTCTACGAGATGTACGGCTTCTCGGCCCGCGCGGCTTACAACTGGCGGTCCGAATATCTGTTGACCACGCGCGACGTGATCTTCCCGTTCCAGCCGATCTTCAACGAGGCCACGGGCCAGCTCGATGCGTCGATTTTCTACGACGTCACCGACCAGATCAAGGTCGGTGTCCAGGGGGTCAACCTGCTCGACGAGGTCACGCGCACAAGCCAGGTGTTCGACTTCGACCAGACGCGCGTCGTTCGCTCGGCCTTCCGCAACGACCGCCGCTTCACCTTCCTGGTGCGCTTCGACTTCTGATCGGACGCACTATCGAAGCAAGCATCGCGGGCTCCGTTCTGAAGGACGGGGCCCGTTTGCTTTTGCGGCCCGATCCCATAAGAGCGGTGCGGGCCGCAAAAGCCGGACAACAGACGGGGAATGATGCATGGCGCGTCGCCGCCAATCGGTAACCATCAAGCATGTCGCGGCCGATGCCGGTGTCTCGCTCCAGACCGTGAGCCGGGTCATCAACAACGAGCCCAATGTGCGTCCGGCGATGAAAGAGCGCGTGCAGGCGAGCATCGACAAGCTCGGCTACGTCCCCTCGATCGCCGCCCAGCGGATGAGTGGATCGCGGTCCTACCTGATCCTCGCCCTGAACGATCGCGAACGCACGATCGCGGAATGGACCGCACGCGAAGGCGGCGACTGGGTCGACCAGATGCTTCTGGGCGGAATGCTCAAGGCCGCCGAGCACGGCTATCGCATGTTGATCGAGCTGGTCGACACGCATGACGACCATATCGAACGCGAACTCGGCGCGGCGCTTTCCGCCCTCCACCCCGACGGGGTGGTGCTGACCCCGCCGCACTCGGAAAATCCGCAGATCATCGGCCTGCTCGCCGAACACGGGATCCGCTTTGCCCGGATCGGATCGAAGGCCGACGGACCGGGCATCGCCTTGACGATGGACGACGAAGGCTCCGCCGCCGACGCCACCCGCCATCTGGTCGAACTCGGCCACAAACGGATCGGCTTCATCGCCGGGCCGGAGGAATACAGTCTTTCCGACTGGCGCATCGATGGCTGGCGCGCAGCGATGGACGAAGCGGGCCTGCCCACCGACGGCCTCTGCCGCCGCGGCGATTTCGGCTATGACAGCGGCGTGCGCGCCGCGCGCGAATTGCTCGCCCTGGATCGGCGCCCGACCGCGATCATCGCCTCGAGCGACCACATGACCCTCGCCACGCTCGAAACCGCGCGCGAAAGCGGGCTCGACGTGCCGCGCGATCTCTCGCTCATCAGTTTCGACAACACGCCTATCGTGCGCTTCACCAATCCACGCCTGACCGCGATCGACCAGCCCATCGCTGCGACCATCGCCCGCGCGGTCGAATTGCTGATTGACCGCGACGCCGAGCCACCCGCTCAGCCTGTGACGATTTCGGGTGAGCTGCGTATCCGCCAATCGACCGCCGCGCCCCTTTCCGATGACTGAGACCTCCGGCGATCTGGATCGCCAATCGCTGCGATTCCTGTGGCTATACGCGCTTGCGAGCGCCGGCGGGGCGGTGGCCTATGTGCCTTTTCTCACGATCCTGTTGCCGGTCCGGATGAGCGAGCTTTCGGGCGGGGACGATGTCGCCCCCCTCGCCTACGCCGCATTTGCCGGCGCGGTGATTGCCAGCCTCGCGAATATCGCGTTCGGCTGGCTGTCCGACCGCAGCGGCAACCGCAAGGCGTGGATCGCGACCGGCCTCGTCCTGTGCTCGCTCCTGCTCGTCTCGGTGCAGGCGACCCACTCGCTGGCCGAACTGATCGGCGTGATCGTGGTGTGGCAATTGGCGCTCAACTTGATGCTGGCCCCGCTGGCGGCGTGGGCGGGCGACATGGTGCCCGACCGGCAGAAGGGCCTGCTGGGCGGTTTGCTGGCCTTCTCGCCGGCGGCGGGCGCGGCAGCGGGCGCGCTGGTGACCTGGCCGGGCCTGGCCGGAGCCGACACACGGTTGGAGCTGGTCGCCTTGCTGACGATCGCGATGGTCCTGCCGGTGCTGGTCACGGGCTATGACCGACCGATGCCGCATCTGATGACGCGATCGAGCGAACTCTCCGACGCACCGCGTCCTTCGCGCGGTTTGATCGGACGGATGTGGATCGCGCGCCTGCTGGTGCAGATCTCCGAAGCGGCGCTGTTCGCCTATCTGCTGTACTGGTTCCGCTCGATCGATCCGAGCGTGACCGACAGCGACACCGCACGCGTGTTCAGCATCGTGCTCGTCGCCGCGGTACCGTTGTCGCTGCTGACCGGTCGGTGGTCCGATCGCACCGATCGCCCGATCCTGCCGCTGGCGAGCGCTGCTGGCCTGTCGGCCATCGGCCTGCTCGTGATGGCGCTGTCGGATACGCTAGCGCTGGCGATGACGGGCTATGTTCTGTTCGGACTGGTCGCGGCGGTCTTCCTGGCGCTGCATTCGGCCCAGACGCTGCGGGTTCTGCCCCGGCCAGAGACACGCGGACGCGATCTGGGCCTGTTCAACCTTACCAACACCACGCCGTCGCTCATCATGCCGCTGTTGACGCTGGGGCTGGTGCCGGGATTCGGTTTCGACGGGCTGTGGCTGGTGCTTGCGGGGCTCGCGCTGATGGCCTGCCTGCTGCTGGCAACGGCACGCCGCGCGGCCTGACACAAACCCATTGCTGGGCGCTTGATTTCGCCGCGCCACCGTGCCAATCCTCCCGCTTGGGAACGTTCTCATAAAGAGAACACGGAGAGGAATTCTTACATGCTCGATCGTCTGCTTCTGTCCGGAGCGTGTCTCGCGCTTGCCGCCTGCGCGGCACAGCCTGCCGGGATCGCCAGTCCGGCGGACACTACCACCGCCACCATGTCCGAAGACGCGCGGATCGCCGATCTCGTCTCGCGGATGACGCTGGAGCGCAAGATCGGGCAACTGATCCAGCCGCAGATCAATTCGTTTACCGCAGAGGATATGGAGCGCTATCGCTTCGGCAGCTACCTCAATGGCGGCAATGGCGGCCCCTACGGCGATGAATTCGCTCCGGCTTCGGAATGGCTGAAACTGGCCGACGAAATGTGGGAAGCCTCGGTCAAGCCGCTGCCGAACGGCGAACCGGCGATCCCGACCATGTGGGGCACCGATGCCGTGCACGGCCACACCAATGTGATCGGCGCGACGATCTTTCCGCACAATATCGGCCTGGGCGCGACCCGCGACGCCGATCTCGTGCGCCGGATCGGCGCCGCAACGGCAGCGGAAATCCGCGCCACCGGGATCGAGTGGAATTTCTCCCCCACCGTCGCCGTCGCACGCGACGACCGCTGGGGGCGCACCTATGAAAGCTATTCCGAAGACCCGCAGATCGTCGCCCGGATGGGCGCCGCGCTGGTCGAAGGCCTGCAGGGCCGCCAGGGCTCGGCCGAATTCCTCGACGGCAACCATGTGGTCGCCACCGCCAAGCACTTCTTCGGCGATGGCGGGACCGAACGCGGCGTCGACCAGGGCGACGTCAACGGCGACATCGAAGAGCTGAAGGCGATCCACGCCGTACCCTATCCCGCCGCGATCGCAGCCGGGGTGCAGACCATCATGGCGAGCTTCAACTCGATCAACGGGCGCAAGATGCACGGCAACGAAGCGTTGCTCACCGGCGTGCTGCGCGGCGAACTGGGCTTCGAAGGCCTGGTGGTGGGTGACTGGAACGGCCACGGCCAGATCCAGGGCTGCACCAACGACGATTGCGCACAAGCGCTGCTTGCCGGGCTCGACATCTACATGGTGCCCGACGACTGGAAGACGCTGACCGAAACGCTGGTCGCGCAGGTCCGCGACGGAACCATCCCGATGGCGCGAGTCGACGAAGCGGTCACCCGCGTGCTGCGCGTCAAGGCGCGTGCCGGATTGCTCAATGCGCCCAAGCCGTCCGAGCGCCTGCTCGGCGGCGACTGGGGCGTGGTCGGATCGGATGCGCACCGCGCGATCGCGCGCGAAGCGGTCGCCAAGTCGCAGGTGATCTTGAAGAACAACGGCGTGCTGCCGCTGAAGCGCGGGGCCAACGTCCTCGTCGCGGGTCGTGCGGCCGACAGCATTGCGCAGGCCGCAGGCGGCTGGACGCTGACCTGGCAGGGCGGCACCGAGCTGGAGGACGACATGTTCCCCGGTGCAACCTCGATCTGGGAAGGCATCGAAGATGCGGTCGAAGGCAGCGGCGGCAAAGCCATGCGCTCGACCGACGGCAGCTATGGCGACAAGCCCGATGTCGCGATCGTCGTGTTCGGCGAGAAACCCTATGCCGAATTCGCTGGCGACCGGAAGGATCTCGCTTTCCGTGACGAGGAAGGCCTCGACCTGCTGCGCAAGTTCGACGCCGAAGGCATCCCCACGGTTGCCGTGTTCCTGTCGGGCCGTCCGCTGTGGATGAACCGCGAAATGAACGCCTCCGACGCGTTCGTCGCCAGCTGGCTGCCGGGCGGCGAAGGCATGGGCGTGGCCGATGTGCTGGCCGGCGCGAAGCCTGCCACCGGTAAGCTCGGCTTCAGCTGGCCCGCGACCTGCGAAGGCGCACCGCTCAACGGCACCGAGGGCGCGCTGTTCGCGGTCGGCTATGGCCGCGCGCTGACCGATACCAGCGCCACGCCGACCCTCGACGAGACTTGCGCCGCGCTCGAAGCGGGTGCCGGGCTCGACTGGTTCAGCTCGGGCCGGCTCGCCGATGGCGTGCGCGCCCGTGCGGGTGAAGTCGACCTCGCCAACATGATCGGCACCGCCCCGCTCGCGACCATGCGCGGGATCGATCGCAACGCGCAGGAAGACGCGCGCGAGATCACCATCGCACCGGGCGGCTATATCGAGTTCTTCGGCACCGGAGAAAACGAAGCCTATGTCATCACCTACGATGTGCCCGACCGCCCCATGGGCCGGGTGGTCATCTCCTCGGGCGGGGCGCGTTTCGATGCGACGCAGGACCTCGGCATCGCCGCGGGCAAGGGCTGGCGCGAAATGGTGCTGACCCAGGCGTGCCTGCCCGGCCTCGGCAAGACGCTGCGGATCGATTCGGAGCGCGAATTCACGCTGCGCATCCACACGATCCGCCGCGAAGACCTGCCCGAAGGGGCCGAGTGCACGTTCTGATTGCCGTTACGCAAAACGAGTAATAGGAAGCGATGCCCGCAAGCCCGGGGCTAGAACCGGGCGCGGGACAGGGAGAGGGAATTTCAATGGCACTGGCACCCGACGTAGCAAGCAGCACCGATCCGCAGCCGATCGACGAGGATGGCGCGGGCATCAACGCCCCCGGCCTGCAATATTTCGTCTTCGGCCTGTTCTTCATCTTCGGCGGGATCACCTCGCTGAACGACGTGATCATCCCGAAGCTGAAAGAGCTGTTCACGCTCAACTACACCCAGGCCATGCTGGTGCAGTTCTGCTTCTTCACCGCCTATCTGCTGATCGGCATTCCCGGCGCGAAGCTGGTCAAGAAGATCGGCTATATGCGCGGCGCGGTGGCCGGGCTTTGCCTGATGATCCTGGGCTGCCTGCTGTTCATTCCGGCTTCGCAGACCGCGACCTACGCGCTGTTCCTCGGCGCGCTGTTCATCCTCGCCAGCGGCGTGGTGATCGTGCAGGTCGTGGCCAACCCGCTGATCTCGCTGCTCGGTCCGCAAAAGACCGCGCATAGCCGCCTGACGTTCGCGCAGGCGTTCAACTCTCTCGGCACCACCATTTTCCCGATCGTCGGTGCCGCTGTGATCCTCGGCAGCCTAGCCAATGTCAGCGCCGACCAGCTGTCGGGCGCCGAACTGGCAGCCTATCGCACCGCGGAAAGCGAAGCGATCTGGCAGGGCTATCTCGGCGTGGCCGTCCTGATCGCACTGGTCGCACTGGCCGTCTGGCTGTTCCGCAACCGTTTGCCGCATGACGCTCAAAGCATGGGCGATAATGCACTGGTTTCATCAAAACGATACAATCTTGGTCTCGCGCTCGTCATTGCTGGCGCCGTGATTGCCTCTTTTGTGAGCGGATGGCTCGGCCTGCTGTTCATTCTCGCGGCGCCGGTCATATGGTTGCACGACAATGATCTCCTCAAGCGGACGCGCTTTGGATACGGAGCGCTTTGCATTTTTCTCTATGTCGGCGCCGAGGTGTCGATCGGTTCGATCATCATCAATTACCTCCTTCAGTCGGAAGTGATGGCCCAAGGCGGACCTTTCACCGCATGGCTCAACGGAACGATCACTTATATTTTCAATGACCTTTTGGGCTTCGACGTCGTCCTCGCCCCGAACGCAGTGGAATGGATGATCGGGCTCTACTGGGGCGGCGCAATGCTCGGCCGGTTCATCGGTTCGGGTCTTCTGCGCGTCTTCTCGCCGGGCAAGATCCTCGCCTTCAACGCGCTGGGAGCCATCACGCTGATCGCGATCTCGGCCAACACCACCGGCGAAGTCGCGGGCTACACGCTGCTCGCCTGTGGCTTGATGAACTCGATCATGTTCCCGACAATCTTCTCGCTGGCCTGCGAAAAGCTGGGCCCGCGCGCGGCGGACGGATCGGGCATCATCAACGTGGCGATTTTCGGCGGCGCGGTCGTGCCGCTGCTGTTCGGCGTGATCGCCGATACCAGCGGCAGCCTGGCCGTGGCGCTCACCCTGCCCGCGATCTGCTATGCCATCATTGCCGGTTTCGGATATTACGCACGTCGGCCTGCCTGAACCGTCCCGAAACCACCTCGGACCCGGGGCGGGCCTCGTGCGTAGATTGCTTGTAAGCGAAGGAGTACGATGACCGCCCCAGGCGAGACGTCCGCAAAATTGCTGCTGTTCGGCGCGACGGGTGACCTGTCGCGCCGGATGCTGCTTCCCTCCCTCTATGCCCTGCATGCCGACGGGCTGGTGCCCGACGCGTTGCAGATCATCGGCACCGCCCGCAGCGAGATGTCGGACGAGGAATTCCGCCAGATGGCGCGCGATGCGCTGGAGGAATACCTGCCCGACGACCGCAAGGATGCCGATGCGCTGGCAAGCTTTCCCGACCGGCTGAGCTACCAGGCGCTCGACGCCTCGACGATCGAGGGCTTCGACGTGCTGGCCGAAAAGGTCGGCGATACGTCGGGCGGGTTGTCGATTTTCCTCTCGACCGCGCCGTTCCTGTTCGAACCGACGATCAAAGGGCTGAAATCGGCCGGGCTGGCGGGCGACAATGTCCGCATCGGGCTCGAAAAGCCGCTCGGCAACGATCTCGCCTCGAGCCGCGAGATTAACGATGCGGTCGCCGCCGTCTTCCCCGAAGACCGTATTTTCCGCATCGACCACTATCTCGGCAAGGAGACGGTGCAGAACCTGATGGCGCTGCGCTTTGCCAACATGCTGTTCGAGCCGGTGTGGAATGCCGCCCATATCGAACACGTCCAGATCACGATCAGCGAGACCGTGGGGCTGGAAGGGCGGGCCGGTTTCTACGACGATACCGGTGCGCTGCGCGACATGGTGCAGAACCATATGCTGCAATTGCTCGCGCTGACCGCGATGGAGCCGCCCAGCGATTTCGACAGCACCGCGATCCGCGACGAAAAGGTCAAGGTGCTGCGCGCGCTGCGGCCCTTGCAGCCGGACCAGAGCGTGCGCGGCCAGTACGGCGATGGCGCGGTCGGCGGACAGTCGGTCGGCAGCTATGCGCAGGATCTCGAGGACAGCTCGAAGACCGAAACCTTCGTCGCGCTCAAGGCCCATGTCGACAATTGGCGCTGGCAGGGCGTGCCGTTCTACCTGCGCACCGGAAAGCGGCTGACCGAACGGCGCAGCGAGATCGTGGTCCAGTTCCGCTGCGTGCCGCACAATATCTTCGCCCAGCGCGGCGGACAGTTGCAGGCCAACACGCTGGTCATCCGCCTCCAGCCGGAAGAATATGTCCGCCTGCTCGTGATGGCCAAGGAGCCGGGACTCGACGGCGAAAAGGTAACCTTGCGCGAAGTCCCGCTCGACCTTTCCCTGAGCCAGGCCTTCGCCGGCAAACGCCGCCGCATCGCCTATGAACGCCTTCTGCTCGACCTCATCGAAGGCGACCAGACGCTGTTCGTCCGCCGCGACGAGGTCGAGGCGCAGTGGCAATGGATCGATGCGATCCGCGCCGGTTGGGCCGAAAGCGGCGAAGCCCCCAAATCCTACCCGGCAGGCAGCTGGGGGCCGAGCGCAGCCATCGCCCTGACCGAACGCGACGGGGTGAGCTGGAATGAGTGAGATCGAACGCCGCCGCTTCCACGAAAAGGACGAGCTGAACGAGGCGCTAGCCGCAGAAATCCGCGCCGCGATCGCCACCGGCATCGATCAGCGCGGCCATGCCCTGCTCGCGCTGAGTGGCGGGAGCAGCCCGTTCCCGATCTATCGCAGCCTCGCCGAGGAGGATCTCGGCTGGGCCGACGTCACGATCATCCCGGTCGACGAGCGGCTGGTGCCGGAAAGCGACAAGCTTTCCAACACCGCAAAATTGCGCGACGTGTTCGAACCGGCGGGCGCGCGCGTGATCGGCCTGTTTCCCGATCCCGAAGAAGACCCGCTGCCCCCGCCCGCGCTCGAAGTGGTCGATCTGCCGGCAGACCTGCTGTGGCTCGGCATGGGCGGCGACGGGCATTTCGCGAGCGTCTTTCCCGGCCCCGATTACGATACCGCCTTCGCGACCGAAGACGACACGCTGTTCGTCAATCCCTATCCGCTGCCGCCCGAAGCGCCGGTTGGAAGGGTGACCATTTCGCCGCACGCGATCGCCCGTTCGCGCCGCCTGATCCTCGTGATCTCGGGCCGCGACAAGCTCGCGGTGTTCGACCGCGCGCTCGCCGAAGGTGTCGCTTCGCCCTACCCCATGGGTCGTTTCCTCGAGGAGACGCAGCCCAATCTGACCGTTTACGAGGGCCTTTGATGCCACTTCATCCGACCATCGCCAAAGTCACCGACCGTATCTTCGAGAAAAGCCGCGAGGGTCGTGCGCGCTATCTCGACCTGATCGACCGGATGGGCGAACAAGGTCCGCAGCGCTCGGCGCTGTCGTGCGGCAATCTTGCCCATGCCTTCGCCGCCAGTGGCGAGGACAAGGCCTCGATCCGCGACGCGCAGGCATCGAATATCGCGATCGTCACCGCCTATAACGACATGCTCTCAGCGCACGCGCCCTATTATCGCTATCCGGAAAAGATCAAATTGTTCGCCCGCGAAGTCGGCGCGACGGCGCAGGTTGCGGGCGGCGTCCCGGCGATGTGCGACGGGGTGACGCAGGGTCAGGACGGGATGGAATTGTCGCTGTTCAGCCGCGACACCATCGCGATGTCGACCACCATCGCTTTGAGCCATGCGATGTACGAAGGCGCGCTGATGCTCGGCATCTGCGACAAGATCGTGCCCGGCCTGCTGATAGCCGGGCTGCGCGCGGGCCATCTGCCGACCATCTTCGTCCCCGCCGGGCCGATGCCCTCGGGCCTCGCCAACAAGGAAAAGCAGCGCGTTCGCCAGCTCTATGCCGAAGGCAAGGCGAGCGAGGCCGAATTGCTCGAAGCCGAAAGCGCGAGCTATCACGGCGAAGGCACCTGCACATTCTACGGCACCGCCAATTCCAACCAGATGATGATGGAGGTCATGGGCCTCCACGTGCCCGGCGCGGCCTTCCCCAATCCGGGCACCAAGATCCGCCAGTCGCTGACCCGAGCGGCCGCGCATCGCGTGGCCGGCATCGGCCGTGACGGGGGCGATTATCGCCCGCTCGGCCGCTGCGTCGATGAAAAGGCGATCGTAAACGCGATCATCGGCCTGCTCGCAACGGGGGGGTCGACCAATCACATGATCCACATCCCAGCGATCGCGCGCGCGGCCGGGATCATTGTCGACTGGACCGATTTTGCCGAATTGTCCGACGCGATACCGCTGGTCGCGCGCGTCTATCCCAACGGATCGGGCGATGTGAACCACTTCCAGGCGGCAGGCGGCATGGGTTTCGTGATCCGCGAACTGCTCGCCGAAGGGCTGCTGCACAAGGACGTCATGACGGTCTGGCATTCGGACCTCGAAGCCTATGGCGAAACCCCTGCGCTCGAAGACGATACGCTGGTGTGGAATCCTGCTCCCGAAACAAGTAGCGACGACAATATGCTGCGCCCGCCGGCCACAGCATTTTCGCCGCATGGCGGGCTTGCGCTGCTCGAAGGCAATCTCGGTCGCGCGGTGATGAAGACCAGTGCGGTCGACGAAAGCCGCCACACGATCGAAGCCCCGGCGCGGATCTTCCACACGCAGGAAGCGGTGCAGGCCGCGTTCAAGGCGGGCGAGCTCGATCGCGATGTCGTGGTCGTCGTCCGCTTCCAGGGGCCGCGCGCCAACGGCATGCCCGAATTGCACAAGCTGACCCCGCCGCTGGGCGTGATCCAGGATCGCGGCTTCAAGGTCGCCCTCGTCACCGACGGGCGCATGTCGGGCGCGAGCGGCAAGGTGCCCGCGGCGATCCATCTGTCACCCGAAGCGCTGGGCGGTGGCCCGATCGGCAGGCTGCGCGACGGCGACGTCGTGCGCGTCTGCGCGAAGACCGGCACGCTCGAGGCGATGGTGGATGCCGAGGAGTGGGAGGCGCGCACCATCCCCGATGGCCCGCCTGCCGAGCCCGGATTGGGCCGCGAACTTTTTGCGCTGATGCGCCACCATGCCGACGAAGCCGAACGCGGCGGATCGGCGATGCTGTTCGAGGCAGGACTATGAGCGACACCACCCGCATCGTCACCGCCGATATCGGCGGTACCCACGCCCGCTTCGCGATCGCCGAACTCGCCGATGGCAAGGTCGTTTCGCTGGGCGAACCGACCAAGCTGGTCTGCGCCGATCATGCAAGTTTCCAGACCGCGTGGGAGGCCTATGGCGAGACGCTCGACCAGCCTCTGCCGCGCGCCGCCAGCATCGCGATCGCCGCTCCGATTGCGGGCGACCTCATAAAACTGACCAACAATCCCTGGGTCGTGCGACCGCCGCTGATCAACAAGAAGCTGGGGCTCGATCGTCACATGCTGATGAACGATTTCGCCGCTGTTGCGCACGCGGTGGATGGCGTCGGCTCCGAACATCTGACCCATGTCACCGGCCCCGAAGCCCCGCGTCCGGATGACGGCATCGTCTCCGTGATCGGCCCCGGCACCGGGCTTGGCGTGGCGATCCTCGCGCGGATCGGTGGGCGCGGGCACGTGTTCGCAACCGAAGGCGGCCATTCGGACTACGCTCCGCTCGACCGGATCGAGGACCAATTGCTCGAACGCCTGCGCGACAAGCACACCCGCGTCTCGGTCGAGCGCGTGGTCGCGGGGCCCGGCCTGCGGACGATCTTCGAAACGATGGCCGAAATCGAAGGCCGCCCCATGCCGGCCGGCGACGACAAGGCGCTGTGGACCATGGCGCTGAACGGTGAAGGCAGCCTGGCCGAAGCCGCGCTCGATCGCTTCTGCCAATGCCTCGGCGCGGTGGCGGGCGACATCGCGCTCACCCACGGGCCCGGACCGGTGGTGCTGGCAGGCGGACTTGGTCTGCGGCTCGCCAAGGTCCTGCCGCAATCGGGGTTTGCCGAGCGCTTTGCCGCCAAGGGCCGCTATCGCAAGCTGATGGAAGCGCAGACGGTCAGCATCATCACCCATCCGGAACCGGGCCTGTTCGGCGCGGCAGCGGCTTTTGCCAAGGAACACACATGAGCACCATTGCAGACATCATGCGTACCGCCCCGGTCATCCCGGTGCTGGTGGTCGAGGACGTCGCCGAAGCGGTGCCACTGGCCAAAGCATTGGTGGCGGGCGGATTGCGCGTGCTCGAAGTGACGCTGCGCACCGATGCCGCACTCGATGCGATTCGCGCCATGAAGAAGGTCGATGGAGCGATCGTGGGCGCCGGCACGGTGATCGACCCAGACGGGCTCGACGCCGCGATCGATGCGGGCAGCGAATTCATCGTCTCGCCCGGATTGACCGAACGGCTGGGCCGCGCCGCGATCGACCGCGGCATTCCGTTCCTGCCCGGGATCGCGAATGCGGGCGACCTAATGCGCGGTCTCGATCTGGGTCTCACGCATTTCAAATTCTTCCCGGCCGAAGCCGCGGGCGGGATCACGGCGCTGAAATCGCTCGCGGGTCCGTTCGGCCAGTGCCGTTTCTGCCCCACCGGCGGAATCGGGGCGGATACCGCGCCAGACTGGCTGGCGCTCGATCCGGTGCTCTGCGTCGGCGGAAGCTGGGTCGCGCCCAAGGGCGCCGCGCCAGAGGAAATCGAGGCGCTGGCCCGCGCCGCCGCCGCGCTGGGCTGAGCCCCGAGTCATAAATCTGTCATTCGTGGCCGCCAATCGGTAGGCTGTGAACGAAGTGACCCCCCTCCACCCCGCCGCGCCCTCGTCCGACGAAGATGGCTCCACCTTCGAAGACGAGCATTTCTTCAATCGCGAGCTGAGCTGGCTGACCTTCAACCGCCGGGTCCTCGCCGAAGCGCGCAATCGCGATTTCCCGCTGCTCGAGCGGCTGCGGTTCCTCTCGATCTCGGGCAGCAATCTCGACGAATTCATCATGGTCCGCGTGGCCGGCCTGATGGGGCAGGCCAAGCGCGGGATCGACGAATTGTCGCTCGACGGGATGACCCCGGGCCAGCAGCTCGACAAGATCAACGACGAGCTCGAGCGGATCGAGCGCGAGCAGGACGCGGTGTGGGACGAGTTGCGCGCCGAACTGACCGAGGCCGGGATCGAGGTGATCGACGGGGACGATGTCGACAAGACCACCGCCAAGTGGCTCGAACGCTATTTCACCGACGATATCCTGCCCGTGCTCACGCCGCAGGCGGTCGACCCGGCGCACCCCTTCCCCTTCGTCGCCAATCTCGGGCTGGTTCTGCTGTTCAACCTGAAACGCAAGGGCGACAGCGTCCCCTTGATCGAGATGGTGCTGCTCCCGCCCAACCTGCCGCGCTTCATCCGCATTCCGGGCGATCATGCGCAGTATATCAGCCTGGAAAACATGATCCGGCGCCATGCGCATATCCTGTTCCCCGGCTTCAAGCTGCGCGGCGACGGTCTGTTTCGCGTGATCCGCGACAGCGACATCGAGGTCGAGGAAGAGTCGGAAGACCTGGTGCGCTATTTCCGCAGCGCGATCCAGCGGCGGCGGCGCGGCGATGTCGTCCACCTCGAAATCGAGGACGGCTGCGATAACGAAGCCGAGAGCCTGCTGCACGAGCAGCTCTATCTCGCCCAGGCGACGGTCGACCAGAAGGGCGGCCTGATCGGCTATGCGGCCCTTTCCGAGATCGTCGACGAGGACCGGCCCGACCTCAAATTCGAACCCTACAGCCCGCGCTATCCCGAACGGATCGCCGAGCATGACGGCGACGCCTTCTCCGCGATCCGCGAGAAGGACATCGTGATCCACCACCCCTATGAGAGTTTCGAGGTGGTGGTCGATTTCCTTTGGCAGGCGGCGCGCGACCCCGATGTGGTGGCGATCAAGCAGACGCTTTACCGCGCGGGCACCCAGTCTCCGGTGATCGCGGCGCTGATCGCGGCGGCCGAAGCGGGCAAATCGGTCACCGCGGTGGTCGAGCTGAAAGCACGCTTCGACGAGGAACAGAACATCCATTGGGCCAGCGAGCTCGAACGCTCGGGCGTGCAGGTGATCTACGGCTTCGTCGACTGGAAAACCCACGCCAAGGTCTCGATGGTGGTGCGGCGCGAGGGCGAGGGCTTTCGCACCTACTGCCATTTCGGCACCGGCAATTACCATCCGACCAACGCCAAGGTGTACACCGACCTCAGCTATTTCACCGCCGAACCGGCGATGGGTCGCGATGCAGCCAGGCTGTTCAATTTCGTCACCGGCTATGTCGAGCCCGAAGACCTCGAGCGCCTCTCGATATCCCCCACAGGCCTGCGCCGCACGGTCTACGATTTGATCGACGCCGAGATTGCCAACGCCGAGGAAGGCAAACCAGCCGCGATCTGGGGCAAGATGAACGCGCTGGCCGATCGCAAGATGATCGAGAAGCTCTATCAGGCGAGCCAGGCGGGCGTGCGGATCAGCCTGGTGGTGCGCGGGATCTGCTGCCTGCGTCCAGAAGTGCCGGGCCTGTCGGACAACATTACCGTCAAATCGGTGATCGGGCGTTTCCTCGAACATTCGCGCATCTACGCCTTCGCCAATGGCGAGATGATGCCGGGCAAGAAATCGCTGGTCTACCTGTCCTCGGCCGACTGGATGAGCCGCAATCTCGATCGCCGGGTCGAAACCCTCGTCCCGCTCACCACCAAGACGGTCCACAATCAGGTGCTCTATCAGGTGATGCTGGCCAATCTGCTTGATACCGAGCGGAGCTGGCGATTGCTGCCCGACGGCACTTATGAGCGGATGCACAGCGAGGCCAACAGCTTCAATCTGCACAGTTACTTCATGGAAAACCCCTCGCTGTCCGGTCGCGGCGGGGCCTTGCGCAAGAACGAAGACGTGCCGCGCCTGTCGCTGCGGCGGGAGAGCACATCATGAGCCTGAGACGCCCCCCTTCCGCTCCGCCGCGCGCGGTCGTCGATATCGGGTCGAACACCGTGCGCATGGTCGTGTACGGCAATCCGGCGCGCGCGCCCGAAGTGCTGCACAACGAAAAGACCGTCGCCCGGCTCGGCCGCGATCTGTCGACCACCGGGCTGATCCCCGACGAGGCCGCCGAGAGCGCGCTGGTGCATTTGCGCCGCTACGCCCGGCTGGCCGAGGAATTGCGGATCGTCGATATCGAGACGGTCGCCACGGCAGCGGTGCGCGATGCGGAGAATGGCGATGCGTTTCTCGCCAAGGTGCGCGAGCTTGGCTTCACCCCGCGCCTGCTGAGCGGCAAGGAAGAAGCGCGCGCCAGTGCGGCAGGCGTCGCGGGTGCGTTCCCCGACGCGAACGGGATCGTCGCCGATCTGGGTGGCGGCAGTCTCGAGCTGGTCGAGATCGAAGCCGGGGTGCCCGAAGGCGGCACCACACTGCCACTCGGCACGCTGCGGCTGGGCCAATTGCCCGACGGTGCGGATCGTCATCGTGCGATCGCCGAGATCGTGGGCGATGCATCGTTCGCACCCCAGCCGGGCGGCACGCTTTACCTCGTCGGCGGCACCTTGCGCGCGCTCGGACAGCTGATGATGGCCGATCAGGGCAAACCGCTCGAAGACCCGCATGGCTTCACCATTCCCGCCGAGTCGGCTCGCGAAATCGCCGGACGGATTGCGTCGCGCGAGTCGGGCGACTTTCCCGGCATCGATACGATTTCATCCTCGCGTGTACCGCTGGTCGGTGATGCAGCAACCCTGCTCGACGTGCTGATCGAGGCCTATCGTCACGAGCGGCTTGTGTTCTCCGCCTGGGGCCTGCGAGAAGGACTGCTGATGCAGCGTCTCTCCCCGCACAAGGCAAAGCAGGATCCGCTGATCTCGGGCGTCACCGATTTCGTCGCACGGTATGGCGTCGACGCACAGACCGGGGCGATGATCGCAGGCTGGATTTCGCAGCTTCCCGGCCCGCGCCGCGAAGGCAATGAACGCCTGCGCCTCGTCGCCGCTCTGCTCGCACTCGCGACCCAGCGAATCGAACCCAATCTGCGTCGGCGCCATGCATTCGACTGGGTGATGCACAAGCGCTGGATCGGCCTCGCGCCCCTCGAACGCGCGAAAATCGCCGCGGCGTTGCTCGCGCAGACCGGCCGCTCCAAAATGCCCAAGGAACTCGACACGCTCGCCGATGCGGACGAGCTGGCCGAAGGCGTCGCCTGGGGCTTGGCTATCCGGCTGTTGCGCCGCCTTGCCAGCGCCTCGCTGACCTCGCTCGCGGGAACGACGCTCGAAGTCACCGACGACGAGGTTTCGCTGACCCTCGTCAATGGCGCCAGCGCACTGTGCAGTCCGGGCACCGAGGAGGATTTGTCCGCCCTCGCCGCGCACCTCGATCGCACGCCAGTGATCAACGGCCGCGCCATCGGCGATCATCGTTAAAGCCTTATTCAGCGCCTTCGGGCGAGGTTCGACAAGGGAATCGTGAAAAATCGGAACCTGCGCCATTCGGGCGAAGGAAAATTGTCACGCGCGCGTCATATGATATGGTCATGCGCGTCGGGACTGGAGGGTTTACGCGACATGGGATTCGCGCCGCTACATATCGGGCAGAGCAATCGGTCGCGGGGCATCTTGCGCGGA
Source organism: Alteriqipengyuania halimionae (assembly GCF_009827575.1). Classification (NCBI taxonomy): domain Bacteria; kingdom Pseudomonadati; phylum Pseudomonadota; class Alphaproteobacteria; order Sphingomonadales; family Erythrobacteraceae; genus Pseudoblastomonas; species Pseudoblastomonas halimionae. Next base: position 1,864,685 of record NZ_WTYR01000001.1, read on the forward strand.
GCCGCGCTGCTGTGCGCGCTGCTGGCGAGTCCCGCTGCCGCCGACGTGCTCGAGATCGGCAGCGAAGGCCATGCCTGGAAAGCGGGCGGCCCGGTGCAGACCGGCGAATACGCCCCGCCGCCCGGCATCCCGGAAGAACAGTTCGAGGCGGTGCTCGACCAGGTGCCCTACACGGTGCCCGAATATTACCGCGCCCATGTCGCCGGGCTGGCGATCAAGTACCAACTCGCCCCGGCGCTGATTGATGCGCTGGTGTGGCAGGAAAGCCGCTGGCGGCATGATGCGATCTCGCCCGTCGGCGCGCGCGGCCTTGCCCAGCTGATGCCTTATACTGCGCGCGAAATGGGGGTCGACATCAACGACCCGATGCAGAATCTCGAGGGCGGTGCGCGGTATCTGCGGATCCAGCTCAATCGTTTCGAAGGCAATCTCTCGCTCGCTCTGGCCGCCTACAATTGCGGGCCTGAACGCGTTGCGCGGATCAACGGCATTCCCGCAATTCGCGAGACTCAATTGTATGTTTCGTCCATAATGGGACGCCTTGCCGCCCAATCCCGGAGTTGAGATACACGTGAAAATCTCCCGCATTTCCGCCGCGCTCGCAGCGCTCCTGTTCCCCACCGCCGCGTTCGCGCAGGATCCCGCCGGTTCGGGTCCGATCGTCGGCGCGCTGAGCTGGATGCAGGGCACGCTACTCGGCACGGTGGCGACCACAGTTGCGGTGATCGCCGTCGCCGCGGTCGGCTTCATGATGCTGACGGGCCGGATGAACTGGCGTTTCGGCGCGACGGTGATCCTGGGCACCTTCATCCTGTTCGGTGCGGCCTCGATCGTCGGCGGCATTCAGGCTGCGGCGGGCGGCTGATCTTATGACCGACCTCGTCCGCTCTCCCGTCCATCGCGCGCTCACGCGGCCGCAGATGTTCATGGGCGTGACGTTCAATTATTTCATCATCAACGCGGTCGTAACGCTCGAGGCGTTCCTCATCACCAAGAGCGCGTGGGTGATCCTGGTCGCGGTGGTGATGCACGTGATCGGCTATTTCGCCTGCCTGCGCGAACCGCGCGTGTTCGACCTGTGGCTGACCAAGGTGAGCAAGTGCCCGCGGGTCAAGAACTGGAAGCGCTGGGGCTGCAACAGCTACGCCCCCTGACAATGCGTCCCCTGACAATATGCCTGTGGGCGTTCGGAGTGTTTCAATGAGCAAGTGGATCGGAGCGGCAGCCTGGAGCGCGAAGGAAGCGCCCGTGGGCGAGCGCCTGCCCTATCTGCGGCTTGAGGACGGCGAGACCGTGCTGTTGCGCGATGGGGCCATGATGATGGCGATCCAGGTCCCCGGCCTGTTGTTCGAAACGGAGGACAGCGCCGCGCTGAACGCCCATGCCGCCACACGCGAAGTGGTGCTGCGCTCGACCCTCGATGCGCGCTTCGTGCTCTATCACCACGTCATCCGCCGCCGGGTCGACGTCGCGCTCGATGCGACCTTCGACGATCCGATTTCGGCCCATATAGATCGCCGCCATCGCCAGCTCCTGTCGGGCGGCAAGCTGTTCGTGAACGACCAGTTCATCACCCTGATCCGCCGCCCCGCGCGCGGCAAGGCGGGCTGGGCCGAACGCGCCAGCCGCGCATGGAAGCGCAGCGGCAAGCGCGAAGCCGTCGCCGATCCGAAAGAACAGCGCGCGCTGCGCGCCGCCGCCACCGGCCTCGTCGCCGCGCTCCAGCAATATGGAGCGCGCATCCTTAGCGATTATCGCGGGCCGAGCGGGCACACCAATTCCGAACCGCTCGAATTGCTCAGCGCGCTCTACAATGGCGAGATGCGCCCGGTGCGCCGCCCCGAAGACCACGCCGATATCGGCCACATGCTGCCCTATCGCCGCGCCAGCTTCGGCCTCGATGCGATGGAATTGCGCGGCGCCGGCGGGGTCGATTTCGCCTCGATGCTGAGCCTCAAGGAGTATCCCGAGGCGACGGCGCCGGGCCTGCTCGACAATCTGCTGCGCCTGCCGTTCGAGATGACGGTGAGCGAGAGCTTCGCCCCCAATGAGCGCCAGACCGCGCGCGAGCGGATGGATCTTGCGATCCGCCGCCTGCGTTCGGCCGACGAGGAAGCGGCGAGCGAGCGGGCCGAGATGCTCAGCGCGCGCGACCAGTTGGGCGCAGGCTCGGTCGGTTTCGGCGACCATCATTTCTCGGTGCTGGTGAAAGCGCCGGACCTCAACGAACTCGACGAGGCCAGCGCGGCAGTCGGCGCGGCACTGGCCGATACCGGCGCGATCGCGGTGCGCGAGGACACCAATCTCGAACCCGCCTTCTGGGCGCAGTTCCCTGGGAACGAGCAGTATATCGTCCGCCGCGCGCTGATCTCGACCGCGAACATGGCGGGCTTCGGCAGCCTGCACGGCTTCGCGCTGGGGCGGGCGGAGAACAATCACTGGGGCGATGCGGTGGCGCTGCTGCAGACCACCAGCTCGACCCCGTTCTTCTTCAATTTCCATGCCGGCGACCTGGGCAATTTCTCGGTCATCGGCCCGTCGGGTTCGGGCAAGACCGTGGTGATGAATTTCCTCGCCGCGCAGGCGCAGAAATTCTCGCCGCGCACGATCCTGTTCGACAAGGATCGCGGCGCGGAGATCTTCATTCGCGGGATCGGTGGGCGTTACGACCGAATCAGCCCGGGCGAGCCGACCGGGTTCAACCCGCTGGCCCTGCCCGATAACGCCGCCAACAAGGCATTTCTGCGCGATTGGCTCGCGGTGATGCTCAATGCCGAAGGGCCCGAGGAACTCGGCACGATCGCGCACGCGGTCGATGCCACCTACGAAAACGATCCGCGCCTGCGCCGCTTGCGCCACTTCCGCGAATTGCTGTCGGGCTCGCGCCGTCCCCAGCCGGGCGACCTCGCCGATCGTCTGTCGGCCTGGATCGAAGACGGCGAGCACGCCTGGCTGTTCGACAATGAGCGCGACCTGATCGATCTCGACCGCCGCGTGCTCGGCTTCGACATGACCGCACTGCTCGAAAGCCCGCGCCTGCGCACGCCGGTGATGATGTATCTGTTCCACCGGATCGAGGAACGGCTCGACGGCGAACCGACCATGATCCTGATCGACGAGGGCTGGAAAGCACTCGACGACGAAGTCTTCGCCGCGCGCATCCGCGATTGGCTCAAGACGCTGCGGAAACGCAATGCGCTGGTCGGCTTCGCCACGCAAAGCGCGCGCGACGCGCTCGATTCCAAGATCGCGACCGCGCTGGTCGAGCAGACCGCGACGCTGGTCTTCACCCCCAATCCGCGTGCCCGGGCGGAGGATTATTCCGAAGGCTTTGGCCTGACCGATCACGAACTCGCGCTGATCCGCACCCTGCCCGCGCACAGCCGCTGCTTCCTGGTCCGCCAGCCCAATGCGAGCGTGGTGGTCCGCCTCGACCTCGGCGGCGCACCCGAAGTGCTGACCGTGCTGTCCGGCCGCGAAGCCTCGGTCCGCAAGCTCGACCAGATCCGCGCCGAAGTGGGGGACGAACCCGCCGCCTGGTATCCACGCCTGACCGGCGATGCCTGGCCGGGCGACGCGGGTGTCGCGCATGAGGGCGATATGCCCGAGGCCGCCGAATGACGCCCGGCGCAACCTCCGTGGCTGCATCGCGGTGCGATCTCTATACCGACGGCGTCGCGGGCGGTCTCGCCGCGACCCTGCGCGGGGTGGATTGCGTCGCGGGCGAGATGGCGCAAGCCGCCTTCGCGCGCCTGCTCGGCCCCGACGGGCAGTTGATGCCGGCACTGACGATCTTCTTCACGCTGTTCATCGCGCTGTTCGGGCTGGCCTTGATGACCGGGCGCACACGGGTCGGCATCGCGCAGCTTACGCCGCGCTTTGCGACATTGTTCCTCGTCATCCTGCTGACATCGAGCTGGCTCGCCTTCTCCTCGATCGTCTGGAACCTGTTCGTTCTCTCGCCCGATTACCTCGCCAGCGTGATCACCGGATCGGATGGCTCCGCCACCGCGACCTTCGCGCAGAAGATCGACATCACCTTCGCCACGATCGGTCAGATCGCAGGCCAGGGTGGCGAATCGCAGGATATCTCCGTGTTCTCTCCCACCGGGCTGCTGTGGCTCGGCGGCACGCTGCTGCTGCTCGGCACGGTCGGCGTGCTGGTAACGGCCAAGATCGCGCTCGCTGTGCTGGTCGCGCTCGGCCCGCTGTTCGTGCCGTTCGTTCTGTTCCAGGGGACTCGCGGGCTTTTCGTGGGCTGGCTCAAGGGGCTGACCATGCTCGCACTGGCGCCGCTGTTCGCAGTGCTGGCAGGCGGCGTGATGCTCGAACTGGCGGTGCCGGTGATTTCCAGTCTCGCCACCCAGCAGGGCAATATCGACCCGCGCGCCGCGATGGCGTTTTTCCTGATCGGCGCCGTCCATGTCGCCCTGATGGTGCTGGTGATCAAGGTCTCGGGCACGATGGTATCGGGCTGGACCGTGTTCGGCCTGGCCCGCGATCGCAGCGAGAGCCGCACCATCGTCACCACCACGACGACCGGATCGTCCACCCAGCCGCGCGAACCAGCCGCAGCGCAAGCCGCTGCCGCCAGTGCCAGCGCCGCCAGCCGCGCGCGCATGCCCGCTGCGATCCTCGCCGCCAATGCTGCCAACGATGGCGGCGGCGTATCGACCCGCAGCGAAATCCGCACCGTGACCGAACGCGCCGCGGGCGTTGCTGCCGGCACGGGCACGGGCGGTCCTTCACGCACACACGGGATCGGCAGCCGCTTTCGCGCGCCGTCCACCGCAAGCAAACCGGAGATGATACGATGATGCGGGTGGTCGCAGCCCTGCTGCTGGCGCTGGTCGCGCTTCCCCCTGCCCTGTCGCCGAGCCCGGCGCAGGCGCAGGATCCGCGCCTGGTCGAAATCTATTACGACGAAGGCCGCGTGGTCCGTCTGGAAGGACGCACCAATGTCCAGGCGATGATCGTGTTCGGCGAGGACGAAACGATCGAGAATATCGGCATCGGCGATTCCAACAGCTGGCAGGTCACGCCCAACAAGCGCGCCGACCGCGTGTTTGTGAAGCCGCTGTCCGAAATCGCGATGACCAATATGACCGTGGTGACCAACAAGCGCACCTATCTGTTCGACCTCGTCAGCAATCCGCGCAACCCGCCGGTCTATATGCTGCGCTTCGTCTATCCCGACGAACCCGAAGAGGAAGCGGAGGACGCGGGCCCCGCGCCGTCCGCCAGCGCGGCCGAACTCGCAGCGGCGAACGATCCCTATGCGGTGGTCGACCCCGCAACGCTCAACACGCTGTGGTCGCGCCGCGGCGACGAGACGCTGATGCCCGAGCGGATCTACAACGATGACGAGGCGACATTCATCGCCTGGAATGCCGAGCAGCCGATCCCCGCGATCCTGCTGCGCAACGATCAGGGCGAGGAAGGCCCGGCCAATTACACTCTGCGCGGCGAGACCATCGTGGTCGAAGGGGTGCCACCGCTGATCGTGCTGCGCAATGGCGAGGAAATGGCAGAACTGTTCTACGCCGGGCCGCCGCGCGAAGGGAGTGAACGCTGATGCTGGGATCGAGCGACAAGGTGAGCGCGACGGAGGCCGATGTCGATCCGCGCGACGAAATGGACATGGAGGACGCGGACCTCGCCAGCCGCAATGCCTTTCCTGCCGTCACGCAGCGCAAGGGCGCGAGCGACGGGCTGGGTCTGGCTGCCGGGATCGCCGGGATCGGCCTGCTTGGCGCGGTCGTGTTCTGGAGCCTCAACAACGCGCGCACCAATCAGGACGATCAGGCGGTCGGCGGAGGCCAGGCGCAGCAACAGCCCGCGCCTGGGCCCGCCACAGCCGCATCTCCCGCTCCCGTCGGGGCCGACCAGCAAACCGCGCAGGCGGCCCCCACGGCACCGCCCGCTGTGGCTTCGGTTCCAGCCTATACCAGCCCCTCGCCCGGCATTCCTGCCCCGGTCGGCCCGGTCGGCAATCCCTATTCTTCGCCCACGGTCGTCTATGACGGTGGCGGACGCGCGCCCGGCGCGGCAGGCGGAGGCGCGGGCGATACACCGCCGTCGGTACCGGCCGCCCCGGGTGGCGGCAGCGCCGGCGATTTCGCCGCACGGATCGGCGGCGTCGGTGGCGGGCCCACCCGTGCCGCACGTTCGATCGACCCATCCACCACCGTCGCGCAGGGCACGCTGATCCCGGCCATACTCGAAACCGCGATCAACACCGATGTGCCGGGCTATGTCCGCGCCGTGGTGAGCAAGGATGTGCGCAGCTTCGATGGCAAGCGCGTGCTCGTCCCGCGTGGATCGCGCCTCGTTGGCCAGTATCAGAGCGGGGTCCAGGCCGGACAGAAACGCGCCTATGTGATCTGGACGCGCTTGCTGCGGCCCGACGGCATCTCGGTCGATATCGCTTCGCCCGGCACCGGCTTCGACGGAACGACCGGGCTCGCGGGCGATGTCGACAATAAGTTCTTCCAGCGCTTCGGTTCGGCGCTGCTCCTGTCTGTCATCGGCGGCTTGACCGCGGTGGCCGGCGGCGGTGCAGGCGTGGTGCTTGGCGGCGGACAGAGTGCGGCTGCTGCGGCGCTTCAGCAGGACGGCCAGATCGGCCCGACCATTCGCGTCAAGCAAGGTGAACCGATCCGCGTCTTCACCGCGCGCGACCTCGATTTCACCGGCGTCCCGGCGGGCCGCTGATCCGATGGACGCCGCGCCCCCCGCACTCGCGACGGATAGCGACGACGCCCCGGCCATCCCGGCCGAGGCGCACAGCGTCTATCTCGATGCCTATCTGGCACCGTTTCGCGAATGGCTGGATCGCGACACCGTCACCGAAATCATCGTCAACCGCCCCGGAGAGGTGTGGATCGAAGATGCGGCTCAGCCGGGCCCGATGCGCAAGCTCGACGCGCCCGAAATCGGCGATCGGCTGGTCCAGCGGCTGGCCGAACAGGTCGCTCGCGTCTCCCACCAGGGCATCAATCGCGAGCATCCGCTGCTCGGTGCGACTCTTCCGGCCAAGGGAGGCGAAGGCGGCGCGCGTATCCAGTTCTGCGGCCCGCCCGCAGCGCGCAAGCACTGGTGCATGGCGATCCGCCGCCATCGCCAGCTCGACCTTCCGCTCGACGCCTATGATCGCGGCCCGCTGGCCAAGCCCATCGAACCGGACTTTCCCGATCCGCAGGAAGCCCCGATCGACTTCCTCCGCGCCGCGATCGGGGCGCGCAAGACAATCCTCGTTTCTGGCGGCACCTCGACCGGCAAGACCACCTTTCTCAACGCCATGCTCGGCGAGATCCCTGGCGAGGAACGCGTGATCCTGGTCGAAGACACACCAGAATTGCGTTTGCCGGGCGAAAACGGCGTCGGCCTCGTCGCGGTCAAGGGCGAGCTCGGCGAAGCCAAGGTGACGGCCAACGAATTGCTGCAGGCGGCACTGCGGCTCCGCCCGGACAGGATCGTGCTGGGCGAATTGCGCGGAGCGGAAAGCGTCTCGTTCCTGCGCGCGATCAACACTGGCCACCCGGGCAGTTTCTCTACCGTCCACGCCAATTCGGTGCGCGGCGCACTCGAACAATTGTCGCTGATGGTGATGCAGACCGGGATCGGCCTGTCGCGGCAGGACACGCTCGAATACGCCGCTTCGGTCATCGACGTGATCGTCCAGCTCGACCGGGCCGACGGCAAGCGCGGCATATCCGCGATCGCCAAGTCGCGCGACCTGGTGGAGCTCGCCGGCGCACCGGCCTGACCCGTCTCTAGATACCGAACACCTTGAGGAAGGCGTCCATCGCGCCTTCGAGCCCGCGCCGCACCCCGCCCTTGCGTCCGGCGAGCGGCGCTTCCTCGATCACCAGCACGCCGCGCCCAGATTCAACCTTGTCCTTGAACAGCGGCTCCTGCCCGAACAGGTAGGGCGCGAAGGTCTCGTTGCGGGTGACCGAATAGGCCAGATCGGCGCTGAAGCCGACCAGCTGGTCCTGCCCGAAGATGCGGCCGCTGCGCGCCTGCTCGATCCGCACGCCGCGCCCGCCCTTCACAATCAATCGCACCGGCCCGTGGAACACGAGATAGCGCAATTGCAGCGTCAGCCAGGCGTTGAGCGAGAACAGCCGCCAGTGGCTGGTGATTCGCATCGGGGATCCAGCCGGTTGCACCAGCGCGACCAGCGCGCGCGGATGGAGCACGCAGCTCGCCCCGGCGGGCAGTTCGAGTTCGGCCAGTTCGGCAAACGGATCCTCGACCGCCGAGATCGTGGTCGTCTCCCCCGCCCCCTCGACGCGGGTGAGAAACGCGAGGCCCGCCGCGATGCTCGACACCGGATGGCGATAATCGAGCAACCAGCGCGTGCGCTTGGTCCCCGTCAGCGACGTGGTTTGCAGGTAATGTTGGCGCACCAACAATTCCTCGCTCGCGCCCAGTTCGACCGGGATCGAGATTCGCGACGGGACGGTGGGGAGCATCGGGGCCTGCGATCCGCCCGGGACGGTCAACCGTATGGCCGCGCGCCGTTCGGCCAGCGGGGCGACGATGTAATAGAGGAAAAAGCGGATCAGATACGGCGTTAGGATGATCGCCACCAACGCGATTGCCGCCTTCACGAGGATGTCGCGCAGCGTGTTGCCCTTGGCGGCAAGGCGCACCTCCTTGATCGCTGCGCGCGCCGAACGCTCGGCATCGTCGACGGAGCGCCGGGCGGCTTCGACTTGTGCTTGCGCCGCCTGCGACGCGGCGAGCCGCTGACGACGTTGCTCGACCATCCGGTTGAGCCGCCCGCAGGCCTCTTTCGATTGTGCGGTCAGCTTGTCCGCTTCGCCGGTCAAGCGGTTGCGCGTGGCCTTTACTGGCCGCGAACGCGCATTGAAGCGGTGGATCTCGGCATTGACGGCATCGCATTGCGCTCGCGCCTCGGCGATTGCCGCAGGGCCGGGAATCGCAGCGAGGTTGGCGGCGGCCTGCTTTGCATTGTCGAGATCGACCCGAGCCTCGAGCACGGCGATCTCGCGCTCCATCACCGCCCTGCGCAGTTTCAGCCGTGCGCCTTCGATGATCCGCGACGGGAGGACCGAGCCCAGGACGCCGCGTTGCTCCAGCTGTCGATCGATCGCCGCCAGTTCGCGCTTCCGCGATTCCAGCGCCTCGCGCCTCTTGGCAGAAGTGGCTTCTTCCCATTGATCGAGATTGCTTGCGAGATCGGCTTTTGCCTCCGCCCTCAATTCGGTCAGCCGCTCGCCGATTTCCGCCGGGCCAGACAATTCGCCCGCCACGCTGTCGCCCGACAGCGCATGTCTGGTCGCCGCCAATCCGCCCTGCTGCACGAATGCAATCGCGCAGACGAGCAAGGCGAAGACGACCAGATGCCGCCCGATCCAACCGGCGATAGCTTTCATGGCTTTCCTAGTAGGTGCGCGGCGAGTGCGGCGCAACGCACGGCATAAGTTACCCAGCGCCGAATGCCGATAAAACCCGGCCACCGCCAAGAGGTAGCCGGGCAGATTGAACGACAGTGCCTTCGGCGCCCTTAGGGAAGATCACCTCCCGAACAGTTCGGGATAGGTCCATGCCCAGGGGTAGCGGGTGTTCCCCAGCACCATCGTGACGATGGCAGGATAGATCAGTTCCGCGCGGACGTCATTGCCGAGCAGGACGACGCAGCGCTTGTTCGCCTCGTCGCACTGCGCGATGTTTCCGGTCCACTCGTTGTGACCGCCCTTGGCGAAAAAGCGCCCCGACGGCCCTTCCCACGTATCGACGCCGAGCCCGCCCGCAAGGTGCACCCGCGGCCCGATGGGGTCGTAGGTTCCCAGCACCTTGATCGTCGGAAACTTGGACTTCGTGCTGATCGGCACTTCTGGGCGCGTCCATTCGGCACGCATCTCTGGCGAGAGCCCTTCACCAATCAACATCCCGCGCCACATCCGCGCTTGGTCGGCGATGGTCGTGTCCATCGATCCCGATGCGCTGACTCCGCTGCGCGCGTCGTGCGGTTCGAAGGTGCCATCGAACCTGTAGCCATCGGCCAAGTGGCTCGCGAAATCTTCGCGCCATTGCATGCTGGTGTCGGGCATGCCGAAGCGGTCGAAGATGCGGCGCTGCATCTCGTCTTTCACATTCAGGCCCAATCCTTGCTCCAGCACGAACTGAAGCAGGTAGAAGCCCTCGCCCGAATAGGCGTAGGCGGTGCCGGGCGTGAAGTGGAACGACATGTCGTGGTCTGGTTCCAGCCAGCGCAGGTTTGCGAGACCCGAGCTGTGGTTGAGCAACATGCGCGGCGTGAGCAGCCGCCAGTCCTCGTCGCCTTGCAGCGACGACCAGTCGCCACGATCCTCGTCGCTATATTCGGGCAGCGGCTTGGCCAGATATTCGCTGATCGGCGTGTCGAGACCGATCCTTCCCTCGTCCACCAGTTGCAGGACCATGTAGGTGAAGGCCGCCTTGGTGATCGACGCGGCATACATGATCGTATCGGTTTCGAGCGGCACCTGCTTTTCGACATTGGCATGGCCGAAGGCGCGGACATGGCGAACCTCTTCGCCGTCGATAATCGCGATAGCCATGCCCTTCACGTCGTTGGCCGCCATCAGCTCCTCGATCCGCGTGTCGAGCCCGTCATAGTCCTCGACCGGGGCGCTCGCTCGCGCATTCACGGAGGGCGGCGTGATGACGGTGGGGGCGCAGGCGCCAAGCAGGGTGGCGGCGAACAGGGTCAGTTTCTTCATGGTATTCTCCTTCGAGAGGACGAGCGAAAGGGTGGCGCGAAGCGTGCGCGTGCGGGTCTGCGAAATGTCAGATAGTCAGGGCGTCAGCGGATCATCGCCATTGCCATGCGGCGAAGAAGCAGCCTAGCCCACCGATGATCAGCGCGATCCCGGGGATCAGCGCCCAGCGGTACGGCGGCGCCTTCACGACCACATCGCTGCCGACTAGGTTCCACACGCGCTTGCCGCCGGGCACCTGTTCGGTGAACATCGGCCCGCGCATCTGCGTGATGAACTTGGTTTGCTCATCCTCTCCCGGCGCGCCCGGCGCGCCCGGCGCGATGTCGGTATCGAGCGGGGCATTGACAGCAATCACGCCGATCGACTGATACGTATATTGGGTGACGGCGCGCGCAGGCTCGAGCTGAGAGAACCCGACGATGCCGCCGCCGATCATCAGGGCGACCAGCCCGGCTATCAGCAACCGGCGCGGCGTCTGGATATCCTCGTGCGAGCGCTTGAGCAGCAGGTCGCGCAGCGCATCGATCTCACGCAGCCGGTCGAGCTCACCGGGGAACAGCACGCCGACCATCTCCTGCGCGTCGATCCGGTAGGCATCGACCAGCCGGTGGTAGATGTCGCCCGAGGGGATCGACTTGCCGTTCTCCAGCTTGGAGAGATAGCTCTGCTCGATCTTCGCGCGCGCCGCAGCCTCGGGCTGTGTCCAGCCGCGTTCCGCTCGCTTGTGCCTCAGATACTCGCCGAATTTCATTGCCGTTCGTCCCGTTGCGATGACCTTTATTCACGGGGAGGAATGGCGAGAATACAAGCGGAATATTCGGGAATAAGCGTGAATTTCAGAACATACTGCGTGACTTGATCGCGCTGGAGCGGATAAATCGACGTCAGGTCGGCAGCCCGGGCCCCTCCAACCGCATCGCGATCATTTTGACCGATCAAGGGCGTTGCAGGCTGATTTCGACCGGAGCCCCATCCCGCATCACAGTCAAGGTGCTGGCATCCTGGGTCGGACGATCCTCGGCCAGCCAGCGCGCCACCCCGCAGGCGCCGGGCTGTTCCGAAAGGTCTCGCCCGTCGATCGCGACGACCTCGTCGCCGAGGCGCAGCCCCGCACGCTCCGCGACCGAACCTTCGAACAATTGCACGACCTTCACCGCGCCCTGCCTCATCATGAGGCCGTAGCCGGGATATACAGAGGTCGCCGCCGGCCGATCACGCTCGTGCAACATCATGCGGTCCGCCGAGTAATCCAGCGTCACGTGGTACCGATTCAGAATGCCCAGCCCGATGAGCGATGGCGGCGCATTACGGGTCGTGGCCGAAAGCCGGGGCAATGCCGAGCCGAGATTCATGCCATCCAGCTCGAACCGCAGCAGATCGGTCGTCGCGCCAATTCCTGCGGCCGAAACGCCGTGCGAGCCGCGCCCTTCGGTTCTGCTGCCGGCTACGATTGCCTGCTGGACGCGCTTGTCGCCGGTCACTCGATCGAACAGGATGATCGTGTCCGAATTGCCCGTGTCGAACAGTGCACGATCCTCGAAAGAACCGAAGGCATAGTCGAAGACCGGCGCGTACGGGTATCCGTCGATATGCAGGTCGGTTTCGATATCTGCCGACGCTCGTTGCAGGCCTGGAATATCGTGCGCCTCCGCCGCGATCTGGAGCACATTTTGCTCGCCATCGATATGCCAGACGCTCCCGGGGAAAATGTTGGAGCCGATGACACCTGCGCCGATGAAGCAGCCGTTCGGATCGGAAATCTTGAAGTCGGCAATCAGGACGGGGATATCGGAGAAGGTCAATCCACCGATCCTCAGCTGATCGACCAGCGCAATCCTAGTGGTAAATTCCTTACCGTTGGCGTCCCGCCCCGTGTTCTCTCCGATCACCTTGAGATCAAGCTGCTCGGCCAGCTCTTGCGAAATCATGGTGGGCGCGCCCGTGTCGAAAACGAAGCTGCGCTCAACCCCATTCACACTCGCCTGAATGGCGTACTTGCCCATGTGCGGGACCAGCGGAACGGTTTCCACCTCCTGACTCCGCTTCACATCGACCGGAGCTTGAAGCGCCGCGACCGCTTCCGGTGACATTTGCGCGTGAACGGACGGTGCAATTGCAAGAACAGCGAGACATGCACAACCGAATGCGAAACCAACTTTCATCGGGACCCCTTCCCTGCAGGTGCAGCTTGGTCTCTATTCCGATTCTCTTGATGAACCCCGTCTGACCCGATGTGATGATAGCACGCCACCGGCACGATCGGATGCACGACAGTTGAAAAGCTCACAGGATTGATCTTCTAATGTCCGGTAGGGACGTCGCGAGTAACCGGATTGACGACCAGAAGGAGCCGCCGCTCGCCGCTACCTCCTATCGGTGGAGAGCGATGAATTGCGGGCTTGCCGGACGAGAGCCGGCCTTTGAATATCCCGACGTCTCCGGGTTGGAGAGAATGGATGTCCTCGGGCTGCTCTCCTGCGGCGATGCGGCAGGCGTCCGTCTCCACGATCTCGAGACGAAGCGCGACCGCATCGAATTCCATGATTGCGCCAAATCGCTCGGCCAGCGCGGCGGCATCTTCGATCAGCGCTTCGTTGCCAGCGGGCAGCGCTGCCCGCAGAGCAGGGTCGATTGCCTCACGCCGCGCCTTGAGCCTCAGATTGCCATCCTTGCCGAAGGGCAGCGGACGAGCGACATGTGATTCACCGCGTTGCCAAATCGCCAGAGAGCAATCCTCGTCACGGATCGCTTCGAGGACCGAGGGATTCGTACCTGACTGAACAGGCCGTGCTGCGACCGACACGTCTACTGGCATTTCAAATCCTCAATCTGCAATGATTTGACAGGTGCCGAATGTCGCGCCCCATTTGTCACTGTTCGGAGAACGCCCATGGCGCGATCCACCGGGCCAAAGGTCATTGGGATGCGCACCTGCACTGCCGTGATGGCTGGACAGTCGAACCTGCCGTTTCGGCCTGGTCAGCCTGCAGGCCGCGCCTTGCGCATGCGATAGAAGATCCCGCTCTCGTCCTGCCCGGTCAGCTCGAGAACGCCGCTCACGACGATGACCTGGCTTCCACTCGTGGCGAAGGGCGTGTCCGCATAAACCTCGATGAACTGGTTGGGCATTGCGTGGAAATGAAACGGGCAGCCCGGCGGATAGCCGAGCAACACGAAATAGTTCTGCTTTGCGCCGTTCTCCATCGGCATCATCCATCCGGCGACCTTGATGCGCTTGCCCGCCAGCTTCTTCACTTGCGGGGTGAAGAGCGGCTTCGACAGGATATACCCTTGCGGATCCTTGCGGGTTGTTTCGCCGGTCGCCTCAAGCGTCTTCCAGGCGACCCCGCCCTTCGGGGTGGCGGCCGGTTTCCAGATATCGTCGACCGGCGCGATCCCGTTGCTCTGGAAGGCCGCGGCAGGTGCGCTCGACAGCGGGAGCGCAAAAAGGGCGCCCATCATGGCAAGTTTTGCAAAACGCTGTTTCATGCGTTCACTCCTTCGATCAATGGGTTCGTGCCAGGGTCTTGACCGGATCGATCCGATAGACCCGCCAAGCCGGGAACAATGCCGCGACGATGCCGATCGCCAGCACCCCGAGAAGCAGCCATCCTTCGCTCGGCAAGGGATGCCATGGGGTAAGGCCGAGATCATTCAACGTGGCCGAGTTGGCCTGCGCCAGCGCCAAAAGGCCATGCGCGCCAAGCCATCCCGCCGCCGCGCCCAGCGCAGCCGTTATCAGCCCTTCGAGGATGACGGTGGCAAACACCTGAATGCGCGAAGCGCCCATGACCCGCAGCAGGGCAAGGTCGCCCTCGCGGTTTCGAGCCATGCCGAGCAGGGCCACGAAAATCGCCAGCCCGCCGGTGATCGCCAGCAGCCAGGCAAACAGCCGTATGCCGTCCACGCTCGCCCCGACGAGGTCGAGCAGGCGCGCAGTCTCCGCCGCCGGAACAGCGGCCTGCATCTCGGTCTGGCGATTGATCATCGCCGGAATGCGGATCGCGCCGGAAGCATTGCGATAGCGCACGAGCAAGGCGGTCACTTCCGGTTCGAGACCGTTGCCTTCGGCCTGCAGCGCCGGGTGATCGTGGTCCGCTGCCTCTTGGTGATCGCCTTCATCGGCATGATCATGGTCTTGACCATCATCGTCGTGGTCATGCCCTTCGTGATCGCGTTCGATACCGTGGACATCCCAGACACTTTCGACCGAGGTCAGGATGAGACGATCGGCAACCCCACCGGTCGGCTCAAGGATGCCGACCACCGTGAAGGGAGCGTGATCGTGACCGCTTTGGGCGCCTTCGTCGGCTTCGAGACCATGGCTGCCGATGAATCTCTGCCCGATTGTGGCCCCGGTCGTCTCGGCGACCTTGGCACCCATCACGGCTTGCATCGGCCGCTCGAAGGTCGCGCCCTCGGCAAACTGCGCGTCGTACAAGGGAAAGAACGTCTGATCGGTGCCAACGATACGATAGCCGTCGGAATTGTCTCCGAGCGCAAGTGGGGTCGCGCTCTTCACGGCCGGATCGCGCCGCAGCAGATCGACGCTGCCGAGCGGGATATTGCCGGTTGGCTGGTCGACATGGAACACGCTCGACAAAATCAGTTGGAGTGGCGATCCCTTGGCGCCGACCACCAGATCGATATCGCGGGCATCGCGTTGAAAGCGATCTTGGGCATGGGTGCCGAATTGCAGAAGAAGCACCAGCATCGCCACTGCGATCGCGAGCAGAAGCGTGTTGAGCGCCGTGGTAAGCGGGCGGTCGCGCAGATAGGCCCAGGCCAACCGGATCATGAGTGGAGGCTCCCGTCGCTCAGCTCGAGAGTTCGGTCGAAGGATGCCCGCAGCCGTTCGTCATGGGTGGCGACAAGCAAGGCCGCCCCGATCTCGTCTGCGACCTCGTGCAGCAGCGCGGCGACATTCTCGGTGTTGGCGGTGTCGAGCGCCGAAGTCGGCTCGTCGGCGACCAGCAAGCGTGGCTGGACCACCAGGGCACGGGCGATGGCCGCACGTTGCGCTTCACCCTGGCTCAGCTCGTAAGGACGCGCATTGGCCCGGTGGGTGATACCCAAACGTTCGAGCGTGGCGCCGATAGCCGCGCGATCGACACTGCCACGCTGAAGACGCTGGGCCAACTCCAGGTTGGCCTGAACCGATAGCGCGGAGACGAGCCGCAAAGTCTGGAAAATAATGCCCAGATTGCGCTTGCGGACGAGATCGGCACTCGACTTTCCATCGCTGGAAGCGATGTTCGCACCGGCAATCTCAACCGCGCCTGCATCTGGCTGCTGGAGGCCACAGACAATGTTGAGAAGCGTCGATTTGCCCGAGCCGGAAGGCCCGAGCAAGAGTGCACGCTCGCCCTCTTTGAGTTCAAACGCGACATCACGTAGAACGATCTTGCCCGAATAGGACTTTTGAACGCCGGAAACTGTCAGGAGCATAAATTAGATCAGGTGAAGGTCGCTTTGGCCTCTGCGGAAACGGGTGCTCCGCCTTCGACATCCCATTTGCGCGGCGGGATCGGCTCGCTGTTCGCGGGCGCTCCTTCTTGTGCGCGGCGCGCTTCCTTCTCCTCGCGCTGTTTCGCACGGTCGGGCTGCTCACGGCGTTCGGCGCGTTCGCGTGACCGCATGTCTGCCTGCCTCTGCTGATCCGGATCGGACGGCGGCATCGGCGCGGAGCGTGCCCCGCTGAAGGGATTGTAACGGTGTGCGCCACCATAGCCCAGGATCCCATCCAAGTCGCAGGCCATGGTCTGCGTGGGGGCGAGAAGAAGGGCCGCGAAAATGGTTTTACGATACATAGGCCACCTTTGTGATGTTATACTGTATCATCTGCTGCTCGCTTTGCAACACGAGATTTCGCCCCCCAGCCGCCTGGCGGCCGACAGGGAGTCGGAGGGCGTTCCGTGTCGCGCCGCAAGCCCGTTCGACCAACGACAATCGCGTTGCGAGAGATCACGCGGTGCCGGCTGCGATCGCTGCCGAGGGCATCGCGCAGACGCGAAATTTTAGACGCAACTCTTCGCGGCGCTTCGATGGGCCGGAGCTGACGCTCAGCGAACGACGCCAACCTGATCCTGCTATCATCGCACCCATCACATTCGGAGCTGTGCCGCCCAAATTGCTCGGTCGGTAAGCTAAGATGAACTCGGAATCGAAGTGCCGCCATTGTCGCTGGCGGCCGCCATATGAAGCGCGATGAATGCGTTTGCGAGGTCGGCTTCGTTGTCGAGCAGCGATTGTCGGCTGGAAATCAACTGGCGCTGTGCGTCGAGCACATCGAATAGCGAGGCGAGGCCTTCACGATAGAGCGCATTCGATTGACCCAGCGCGGTTTCGCTCTGCTCAATCGCTTCGGCAAGAGCTTCGGCGCGCTGTCGGTATGCGTCGATCGCGGTCAGTGCATTCTCCGCTTCGCCTAGAGCTTCCAAGAAAGTCTGGCGGTATTCGGCGAGGCTGGCATCGAGCTCGGCCCGCGCTGCGTCAACCTCGGCACGGCGCCTCCCTCCATCGAACAGCGGCAGGTCGAGCGCCGCACCCAGACTGGCCAGGAACTGCGAAAACACCCCTCCCACCGTGCCGTCGCCGATAAGGATCGACCCCGGTACGACCAATGAGGGCCTGAGGTCGGCCTGCTCTATTCCCACCCGGGCTGCGGCTGCGGCGAGCCTGGCCTCGGCTGCCAGCACGTCTCCCCTACGCCGCAGCAAATTGGCAGGACCGCCGATGGGAGGGCCTTGGCCATAGTCGGGAATCGTGGAACGCCCGCCAGGCGGCGCGATTACCAGACGGCCCGGCGTTTCACCAAGCAGTACCGCGAGAGCATTCTCCGCCTGTCCGCGGGCAATCTCGATCAGGCCAAGCCGCGCCTGAGTTTGCGCCAGGTCGGCTGCGGCGCGACGGACATCGAGATTGGCAGAGAGCCCCGCTTCGAAGCGTAATGTCACGATGCGCAGCGTCTGGCGCTGCAAATTGGTCGATTCCTCCAGCAGTGCAAGCTGAGCGCCGGTGCGGCGGTACTCTACGTATTGCGAGGCAATCGCCGCGGCAACCAAGCGTCGCTGATCGGCGCGAAGGTAATCCGCCTCGGCATAGCGGGCGGCTGCAGCGCGGATTTCCGCTCTGAGCCGACCCGAGAAATCGGGGTCAAAACTGCCGAAAAGGCCAGCGCTTGCAGTGGAGCGCGCACCCCCATCGTCCAGCTCCACGCCTGCTTCGGCGGCGCCGTCGACCGATGGCAGCCGGTCGGCACGTTCTGCCTCCAACAATGCCTCGGCAGCACGCAGCCGGTCCCGCGCCACAATGATGTCGAGATTGGCGGCGAGGCCGCGCGCGATCAATTCGTCTAGGACCGGGTCTGAAAAGGCCTGCCACCAAAGCGCGTCGGCACCTGCGGGCGGCAGGTCGGCGGCGTACGCTGCGGGCGCATCGATTGCCGCTTCTGGCACATTGATGGTCGTTGTCGCGCATCCGGCAAGTACCAGAGACGGTAATGATAGAAAGGCAACGCCCCGCATCATGCAGGCGCCATCGTCATGTCTTCGTCGACATCATCGATTTCTTCCTGAAGCTTGGCGAGGTCGACGCTGCGTGGCTGGCCGAAGCGAGCTATGCCGAGGTAGATCATTGGCGTTAGGAAAAGGGTGAAGAAACCTGCGATACCTAGCCCTCCGAAGATCACCCAGCCGATCGACTGGCGAGCCTCCGCCCCTGCGCCGGAGGCCAGTATCAGTGGGACAGCGCCCAGAACAGTCGATATGAGCGTCATCGCGATGGGCCGCAGGCGGATCGCTGCCGCCTCCTCGACCGCCTGGCGAACATCACGTCCTTGATGCCGCAACTGGTCGGCAAATTCGACGATGAGTATTCCGTTCTTCGCCATCAGTCCGATCAGCATCACCAGACCGATCTGCGAATAGATGTTGAGCGATATGCCCGAGAGAAACAGCGCAAGGATCGCCGCAGCGAGCGCGAATGGCACCGTCAACAGCACCACCAGAGCGCTCGTCACGCTTTCGAACTGCGCGACCAATACCAAGAACACGATGACCAAGGCGAACATGTAGGTCAGGAGGACATCGTCCGAGGTCTCCTCGAGGCTTTCGGCCTCTCCCTGTAGCAACATGTCGATATCGCTCGCGATTGCTTCTGCGGACAGGCGTTCGATTTCTTCGACCGCTTCCTGCAGCGGCCTACCCTCTTCGATGTCCGCGGACACCTCGATAGCGCGTCGCTGCTCGGTTCGGTCGAGTTCGGCGGCAACACCCTGTTCGACGATCTCGGTAATGGTCGACATCGGCACCAGCGCGCGACTTTCGGTGCGGACATAAAGGTTGCGAAGGTCGGAAGGGTTGGTGACCGTCTCGGCTTGGGAGGTCAGGAAAATCGGCACCGCCTGGTCGCCCACATTGAGGTCGACGATATCGTCCCCTCCCACCATCGCGCGCAGCGTTTGCGCGACATCGTCCAGATCTACGCCAAGGTCGGCGGCCCGCTGGCGGTCGATGCGGATCGACAGCTGCGGCTGCGTGGGTTGGTACGAGATGTCCGGATTTGAGAGGATGCTGGAGTCGGTATCGATCGCCTCGGAGAGCGCGAGCGCGGAGCGATAGATATTGTCGTATTCGCCTCCGGTCAGCGCTACCTCGATACTGCCACCTCCGCCGCCACCGAAGCTCAGGGTACCACGCCCGCGCGCATTGGTTCGCGACCCGGGGATATCACCGAGCGGCTCGTTCAACTCCTCTACGATCTCGGTCTGGCTGCGATCGCGATCGCCCCAGTCCGACAGCTGGGCTGTCACCCGGACGCGATTGGGATCGTAGCGCCCCACGATCGAGAACGTGCTCTGTATTTCGCCGCTGTCGAGGTAGGGCTGAAGGACCATTTCTATCTCGTCGAGTTCGCGATCCATGAAATCCAGGCCGACGCCATCGGGCCCGGTCGCATCGACCTCGATCACCCCGCGATCCTCGTCCGGCACAAGCTCGCTGTCGAGCTGGAAGAAGAGCAGACCGCTGAGCGCTGCGACGGCGACGGCACTGCCGATCACCACCTTGCCACGGTCCAGGCACCATCCCAGCGCCGAGGTGTAGCGCTCACGCATCCGACCGCCCCAACTCGCAAGACGATCCGTCTCGTCTTCCGCGCTCCTCAAGTCGAATTTCGCCGAAAGAGCGGGAATTAGCGACAAGGCAACGAACGAAGAGATGAGAACGGCTACCGACAGGACAAAGCCGAATTCACGAAACAAACGCCCCGCTTCGGATGGAAGGAAACTGATCGGGAGGAAAACCGAGATGAGCACGGCGGTGGTTGCGACGACGGCGAAAAAGACCTGCCGCGTTCCGACAACCGCAGCGGCGCGCCGACCCAGACCCTTGTTCTGCAACCGCTGGTTGTTCTCGAGTACTACAATGGCGTCGTCGACAATCAGGCCAGTAGCGAGGACGAGGGCGAGCAGGGTAAGTAGGTTGATCGAAAAGCCCATCAGCCAGATCCCTGCCAGAACCCCGACCAAGGCGACCGGAATGGTCGTGCTGGGGATAATTGTCGCCCTCCAGGCGCGGAAAAACACCAGCATGGTTCCGACCACAACAAGGATCGTAAAGCCCAACGTTATCAGGACCTCGCGAACCGAAATCTCGATGAAATCAGCATCGTCCGAGACGACGGTGATCGCAATGCCCTCGTACCGTGCATTGACCCGCTCGACAGAGGCACGGATCGAGTTCGAGATTTCAATGGTATTCGAGCTGGCCTGCCGCACCACCCCAAGACCGACGATCGGCCGACCGTCGAGCCGCACGAAATTGGTGGCATCGGCCGGTGCAAGGGTCACCTCGGCGACATCCCCCACTCGCGTTGTACCAGCCACGATTACCTCGCGTACCAGCTCCGGATTAGTCGCGCTGGCGTCTGCGCGCACCACGAGCTCCTGGGCATCCGACCGGAACGATCCGACCGGGACGTCATATGGTGCGCGCTCCAAGGCGGTGGACACGTCGCTTATCGTCAGGCCGAAGCGGTTAAGACGCGCAGGATCGACCGAGACGCGCATCTGCAGGGCGCGGGTGCCAAACTGCCCGATACTGGCAACGCCCTCGGCCGTCAGCAACTCGGGGACAACGTCATTCTCGACCACGCCCGTCAGTTCCGCTTCGCCATATAGGTCGCTGGATACGGCCAAGATCATGATCGGCTGCGCGTCGGCATCGGCCTTGACGATGTTGACCTGTTCGACCCGGTCTGGGAGGTCGCGCGTGACACGGCTGACCGCCTCGCGGACGTCCGATGCAGCGGTATCGAGATCCACCCCGGGATTGAATTCGGCGCGGATGCGGGTGTTGTTCTCTTCGCTGGAGGAGCGAATCTCGCGAACACCCGTGACGCGGGCGACGGCATCTTCGAGGACGCTGGTCACCTCGCTGTCCATTGTTTCCGGTGCGGCACCGGGCAACGATGCCGAGACAGAAACGATCGGTCGATCGACATTCGGGAGTTCGCGGACCTCAATCCCGGCAAAGGCAGCAAGCCCTGCAATAACGATCAGAAGATTGAGCACGCCTACCAGCAGCGGTCGTTTAACCGCTAGCATCGGTAAATCGGATTTATCCGCCATTGGCGGCTGTTCCGTTCTCGGCCGGCCGCAATTCGACATCGGCCTTTGGCGGTCCGTTGCGCTGCACCAGGCGGATCGACTGACCGTCTCTAACTTTCTGCACACCCTCGACAATGACGCGGTCGCGCGGTGTCAGTCGTCCATCGACCAGTGCCAACCCTTCGCGGCGAGAGGTGATCGTCACCGGCACGCGCACGGCCTTGCCATCGCGGACCACGAAGAGATGCGCCCCTTCTCCGCCCCAGACAATGGCTTCCTCGGCTACGGATGGCCTGCTGACGTCGTTCCGCGTAAATGCGACGCGAAAACTCATGCCGGGGCGAAAGCGATCTTTCGAGTTTTCAATCATCGCGCGCGCGATGAAGTTGCGGCTTTCGCTCGAGATACTCGAATCGGTAGAGATGATGCGTGCATCGATCGGATTGTCGGCGTCGGAAAACGCCGCCACTTGAACCACCTGTCCTTTGCGCAAGGCTGCGAACACCTCCTCGGGTGCCGGAAAGTCGATATACAGTCGGCTGCGCTGATCCAGCTGCGCAATGGGTGTTGAATCGCCGACCCTGTCTCCCGGATCGATCTCGCTTAGCCCGATATGGCCCGAAAATGGCGCGCGAACGGTTCGGTCGTCCACGGCTGCCTGTGCTTGACGCAGAGCCACTCGGGCGGAAGCGAGCGCGGTCTCGCCCGCCTCGATCTGGCTTTCAGAGATCGCTCCGGTGTCCTCGATCCGGCGATAGCGCCCGAGAAGTTGCTCGGCCTCGCGAACCTGAACGCGCGCCGCATCGACCGCGAGCCGTTCCTGCCGCGCTTCCAATTCGAGGAGCGGCTGTCCCGATCGCACATAGTCGCCAGCCGAAAACATCACGCGGGTCACGCGTCCTGCGCTTTCAGGATAAATCTCGGCCGAGGTGACGGCACGAGCGGTGCCGATGGCTTCGACTTCCGTTTGCTCGGGCAGGAAGCGCACTACTTCTGCCACGACGGGAATGGCCTCTTCCGTGCGCTCTTCTTCTCCGGACGAGCAACCGGCCAGTAATGCAGCTCCGAGCAAAAAGAGCGTATGAATTTTGGAAGCCATGAAAGCGGACGTAGCTAGGTAGCCCAGCAATCAAAAGCCCAAACCGCGCTCGATTTCTGGCGAGTCCCGTTGAAGGTCAGCGGCCTAGCTTCCCTTTTCGCATGTCTACGTCTGGTTCTGACGAAGGTCGTAGTATCTTCGAATGTCCGAGATTGGGGCGCAAAGCTGACGGTCTGGGAAAGATCAGCCTGGCTTGCCGCAGACCATAGGATGCTCGTTCCGAAAACCGAAGAGCCGACGCGGAGATCGATAGAAAGTCTTCTTACGGAAATTCTGCTTCCTATGTGCTTCCAGTGACCAACGCAAAAAACCCCGCTGCAAGCAGCGGGGTGAGTTTCTTTTGGGTTCTCAAACGGACGATGGTTGCGGGGG